>JACRJO010000023.1 GCA_016219985.1 Sphingobacteriales bacterium
AACACCTATGCAGACTTTTTTAGAATCATTACCTTTAGCTAAAGAGAAACTGATCCAGCTTCCTGAATCAGCTTAATTATATCCATACCCTATAAAACTAAAAGAAACCTTGACTGTCAGATAAAATAGTAACTATTACACTTTAGGATACGATAAAGAACTGAAGTACTGTGGCCGCTATCGCGTCTGCTGGCTTTTTTGTTTGTCCGCCCATTGGAGCGGGCTCCATGTGCGTCCAAACAAAAAAGCCTTCCAGCTATCGCTGAAAGGCCTTGTAGCCCGTACGAGATTCGAACTCGTATCACCACCGTGAAAGGGTGGTGTCCTAACCCTTAGACGAACGGGCCTCGTCCTCCGTAGCCTCGGCGAAGAAGGACCTCGTCCTCCATAACCTTAGCAAGATAAATCTAACTCCCTGTACCCTTGGCGAAGGAGGACCTCGTCCTCCCTTACTTCCTCCGGTAAATACTTATAAGAAAACTGCTATCGGAACCCCTATTCACAGAAATTCAACAGATTACAGTTTAGTTTCCGTTTTTAGGGACGGCAAAGATAAGTTTACCCCCGTTTTCGTCCAAATGTTTTTAACCCGGTTTTCCACATATTTCCGTCAGGCAGGTGGCTAATCAAAATCAACTCTCTTTTTATCCCTCTTTTACCCCGCATTAGCGTAACTTCGGCCCGCAAAATACAGAGGCTGTCTGGTTTTTATCAAAAGGAACGAAATCTCCTTGTCAGGCTGAGTAGCCATCTTCGCGAAGCGAAGATGGGCGTATCGAAGACTGACCAACCCGGGGCCCTATTTCTTAACACCTAAATTTTACATGCACTATGAGCACAGTTAAAGTTGCTATCAACGGATTCGGCCGTATCGGTCGCCTCGCTTACCGCCAGATATACAATATGGAAGGAATTGATGTGGTGGCGATCAACGACCTGACCAGTCCCAAAGTGCTTGCCCACCTCCTGAAATACGATAGCGCCCAGGGCCGCTTTGATGCGGACGTGAAAGCGGGCGAAGACTCCATTACCGTAAACGGCGATGTCCTGAAAATATACGCCCAGAAAGATCCTTCCCAGATTCCCTGGGGCAGTCATGACGTGGACGTGGTACTGGAATGCACCGGCTTCTTTACCGATAAGGATAAAGCCACTGCTCACCTGAAAGCCGGCGCGAAAAGAGTGGTGATCTCGGCTCCTGCCACCGGTGACCTGAAAACCGTTGTATTCAACGTGAACCACGAAATCCTGGACGGCAGCGAAACCATCATCTCCTGCGCTTCCTGTACCACCAACTGCCTGGCCCCGATGGCCAAAGTGCTGAACGAAAAATACGGGATCGCCGCTGGTTTCATGACCACGATCCACGCCTATACCAACGACCAGAATACCCTGGATGCCCCGCATGCCAAGGGTGACCTGCGCCGTGCCCGCGCCGCTGCCGCGAATATTGTTCCGAACTCCACCGGCGCCGCCAAAGCAATCGGGCTGGTACTGCCGGACCTGAAAGGCAAACTGGATGGCGCCGCCCAGCGCGTACCAACCATCACCGGTTCGCTGACTGAACTGACTACGATCTTAAATAAGAGCGTAACGACAGATGAGGTAAACGCTGCCATGAAAGCCGCCGCTAACGAATCTTTCGGTTATACCGAAGATGAGATCGTCAGCAGCGATATCATCGGCACCCATTTCGGCTCCCTGTTCGATGCCACCCAGACCAAGGTAATGACCGTGGGCGACAAACAACTGGTGAAGACCGTTAGCTGGTACGATAACGAAATGAGCTATGTAAGCCAGCTCGTTCGTACCGTAAACTTTTTCGCGAAACTGATTAGTAAGTAAATAACCAGGGTAGATGACCCGCAGCGCTGCATCATGCCCGCTGCGGGCCGCCTCACCCTGTTTTTGTTTTGATGAAGATTAAGAATATCGAAGGGCTTTCGGCACATGATATCATGCAGGAAGCGGAACAAGGCGCCCGGTTTGTGTATTTCACCTATACCATTTCCCTGGTGGTGGTGACATTCAAACGTACATCGGATGTGTTCCTGGTCCGGAAAGGGGAGAGCCGGCTGAAAAGAAAATGGCCCTATATATTGATTACTGTTCTTTTCGGATGCTGGGGCATCCCGTTCGGACCCAAATATAGCCTGCAGGCCATCCGGACCAATATCCGGGGCGGAAAAGATGTAACCGATGAAGTGGTATCCACCGTAGCCGGGCATATTCTTTTCAGGGAAAAAGAGCGGCAGAAAGCCCCTGCCTGTTAACCCGATTCGTTCATTTCAACCTAATTATTATGTCAACATTTTCCGCTTATGATTTCAGGAATCAGAAAGCCCTGATCCGTGTGGACTTTAATGTCCCCCTTAACGACAAATTTGAAATCACCGATGATACCCGGATGAGGGCCGCGATACCCACGATCAAAAAGATCCTGAACGACGGGGGCAGCGTGATCCTGATGAGTCACCTCGGCCGGCCCAAGGACGGACCCACCGATAAATACTCCCTGAAGCACCTGATCCCGCACCTCAGCGAATTGCTGGGAGGCGCCCGGGTTTTTTTCGCGGATGACTGTATCGGCGAACAGGCCTGGCTTACGGCCGGTATGCTCCGGGCCGGGGAAGTGATGCTGCTGGAAAACCTCCGCTTTTATAAAGAAGAGGAAAAAGGCAATGAAGAATTTGCCGCCAAACTGGCCCGCCTCGGCGATGTATGGGTGAACGACGCATTCGGTACCGCCCACCGCGCCCATGCTTCCACCGCGGTGATCGCTAAATTCTTCCCGGCGGAAAAAAGACTCTTTGGTCTCCTGATGGAAGGAGAAGTGACCAGTGCAGAAAAAGTATTACACGCTTCCGAAAAACCCTTTGTGGCCATCATCGGCGGCGCCAAAGTGAGTGATAAGATCCTGATCATCGAGAACCTGCTGGAAAGAGCCACCGATATTATCATCGGCGGCGGGATGGCCTATACCTTTATCAGGGCCCGGGGTGGTAAGATCGGGAATTCACTCTGCGAGGAAGACCGCCTGCAAACGGCCCTCGATATCCTGAAACTGGCCAAAGAAAAAAATGTGAGCATCCATTTACCCGAGGATTCTGTGATCGCTGATAAATTTGACGCCAATGCCAACACGGCTGTGACGCCCAGCGATGCCATCCCCGATGGCTGGATGGGACTGGATATCGGGCCCAAGGCAGAGGGCATTTTCTCCGAAGTGATCCGGAAATCAAAAACCATTTTATGGAACGGTCCCATGGGCGTTTTTGAAATGGAAAAATTCCAGAAAGGCACCAAGGCCATTGCCGTGGCCATTGCCGAAGCCACCCAGGCCGGTTCCTTCTCCCTCGTGGGCGGCGGCGATTCCGTATCCGCGGTAAACCAGTTTGGATTTGCCGATAAAGTAAGCTATGTCTCCACCGGCGGCGGCGCTATGCTCGAGTATTTTGAAGGGAAAGTGCTGCCGGGGATTGCTGCAGTCCAGAGTTAGTTAGAAGCCGGTAGCCTGCCTGCTCGCCTCGCTGCGAAGCGGGCCGGCATAGGCAGGTTAGTAGTTTGTAGTCCCTTCTAAGGAGCATTTGGAATTGAATTGGCTTATCGTATTCTTTGGGGGAATTGGGATTAGTCAGTAGTCGGTAGTCTGTAGTTAGACAGTGAGGCAACGGAGAAAAAAGGGTTTCCACCCGCTTTAGGCTTTTTTATTTTTACTTTTGACTCCCCTCCAAAGCCACGGTCGGCAGGTTTGACTTTTTCCAGAAAGGTGCCAGCAGGGGCAGCCCTTTTTATCTCTTTCTCTCCTTATCTCTTAGCCCCCAAAACCCTTCCAGCAGCCTTTTACCGCCCCCGGAACCCCACCTGCCGAAATTCATAGTATAGAAATCCCAAATCCCCTAATTTTAGTATCAAATCAAAAACTCACTAAAATGAAAGGAACCCGTAATATCGCTTTGTTTGTCGTACTTGGCCTGGTGCTCATACTCGGGGTATGGGGCTGCAATGGCTATAATGGCGTCATCAAGCAGGATGAGAACGTCAAAAAAACCTGGAATAATGTGAACACCGAATACCAGAAAAGATCCGACCTCGTGGATAACCTGGTCAACACGGTAAAAGGGGCCGCCAATTTTGAAAAGGAAACCCTGACCAAACTGGTGGAAGCCCGGGCCAAAGCCACTTCTGTGAACTTTACTGCGGAGCAACTTACCCCGGAGAATATGGCGAAGTTCCAGGAAGCACAGGGCCAGATGACCGGCGCCCTCAGCCGTTTATTGGCCGTAGTCGAGAACTATCCCGATCTGAAAGCCAACCAGAATTTTACCAAATTACAGGGACAGCTCGAAGGAATCGAAAACGATGTCCGCAATTCCCGGAAAGGATTCAATGATGCGGTCAATACCTATAATACCAAAGTCAGGTCATTCCCTGTCAATATGCTGGCCGGTATCTTCGGCTTCAAAGCAAAAGAAGGCTTCAAAGCAGAGGAAGGCGCAGAGAAGGCACCCAAGGTTCAATTCTAACAGGCACTGATGCAAAAGAAATATTCCGGCTATATCGCGGGAGGAGCTATCCTGCTGATCCTGGTCATCTGGATGGCTTCCTCCTATAATTCCTTTGTGAAAAAACAGGAAAAAGTCAACCTGCAGTGGGCCGAGGTGCAGAGCACCTACCAGCGCCGGCTGGACCTGGTTCCCAACCTGGTTAATGTGGTGAAGGGTGTATCTGATTTTGAACAGACCACGCTCGAAAAGATCACAGAGGCGCGGAGCCGTGCCGCCGCCGGCCTCCGGGCCACGGAACTGACCGGGGAAAACTACCGCCAGCAACAGCAACTGCAGGATACCCTGGCCATGTCAGTGAACCGGCTGATCATCCGGATTGAAAAATATCCTGAACTGAAAGGCACAGCCGCTTATTCAGGATTGCAGACCCAGTTAGAGGGAACGGAGCGAAGGATCCGCGTGGCCCGGAATGATTTTAATGAAGCCGTGGCGGATTATAATAAAAAAGTGCGGGGCTTCCCGTCGAACCTGGTAGCCGGTCTCTTTGGCTTTGATCAGAAAAAAGGGTTTGAGGCCGCGGCAGGAACCGATAAGGCCGTTGAAATAAAATTTTAGCAAGTAAATCATTAAACCCGATCAAACGGTGAAACTATTTCCCTGGAAAAAAAATAAACCGCTCTTCTCTGAAGAAGAGAACCACCTGGTCGTAAAAGCCATCCGGCAGGCGGAAAAAAGAACCAGCGGGGAAGTGCGGGTGTACGTGGAAAACCGCTGCCGGTTTATGGATGCGATCGACCGGGCTGCGGAAATTTTCTTTTCCCTGAAAATGGAACAAACGGAAGAGCGGAATGCGGTACTGGTTTATGTGGCCCTCAAAGATCACCAGTTGGCGGTTTTTGCCGATGAGGGGATCTATAAACGTACGGGCCAGGATTACTGGAATAAAGTGGTGTCGGAAATGATCGCAACTTTTAATCAACAAGACTACGCAAAGGGTATTGCGGAATGTGTGATACAAATCGGCGATGCGTTGCATACCCATTTCCCGTACGACGGGGACACTGATAAAAATGAACTGCCGGATCAAATCGTTTTCGGCAACTGATCCCATGAAGAAATTAGTACTGATACCGGCCTTATTCTTTTCCTTCCTGGGCATGGCGCAGATGGAAAAGATCATTTCCGCACCACCCAGTCCGCCCAGGCTGGTGAATGACTACAGCAAGACACTGACGGCACAGCAGGTGGAAGCCCTCGAGCAGAAACTGGTACGCTACGATGATTCCACCTCCAACCAGTTTGCCGTTGTTATTGTCAGCTCAACGGACGATTATTCTATTGAGGATGCCGCGATAGAGCTGGGGCGAAAATGGGGCGTGGGGAGCAAGGATTTTAATAACGGCCTGGTGATCCTCGTGGCAAAGGACGACCGGAAAATGACCATCCAGGTGGGCTATGGACTGGAAGGAGCGATTCCCGACCTGGTTTCAAAGAGTATTATTGACAATACGATCACTCCTCATTTCAAAGAAGGCAATTATTACCGCGGGCTGGATGAAGGGACCGATGACCTGATCAAAGCGGCGGAAGGAAGGTATAAAGCCCCGGAGAATTATGGCAGCCGTAAGAAAAAAGGCCCCGGTGTCCTGACGATCATAATTATCATCATCGTCCTCCTTATTGTATTTGGTTCAGGCGCTGCCGGTGGAGGTACCTATGTATCCCGTGGCGGCTTTGGCGGCTGGACTGGAGGCGGCTGGTCGGGCGGTGGCGGCTGGTCCGGTGGCGGAGGCGGAGGCGGAGGAGGAGGGGGCTTCGGTGGATTCGGCGGCGGTTCTTTCGGAGGGGGCGGATCGAGCGGTAGCTGGTAAGTTAGTTAGAAGTCCGGAGTTCGCAGTTCGTAGTCGATTGCGTTCACCTGGATCATACCGCTCGCAACTCGCAGCTCACAGCTCGCAACTCATAGCTCACAGCTCTGAACTCACAGCTCATAACTCACGCCCTCCAATAATCAAAAAAAAAGCCACTACTGCAACAGTAATGGCTCTTTCTCAAATAATACCTTTCAGACATTAGTTTTGCAGTGATTATTCCCGGTATTATACCGACAGACATTAGCCCCGTCCGATCCATGTAATTTTAATGTCTCGTCGGTATAATATCATCTCTTAGAAACCTTTCTTCTCCGCTTCCGGCAACTTGTCCTTAATATATTCCACGAGTTCCTTCAACACGGTATCTGTAGGATTTTCGGTTGCTTTCTTACTCTTATCCGCCAGGATACCCTTCAGCACCATTCCATTGATGAAAGGATCAGTCTGGTTGCGGAAATTTTCTGGTATTGCCTCCCTGAATTTTACAATCTCATCCACACCCCATTTGATCTTTTCAGTATTCTTGATCGCGGCGAGATAAGTACCCAGCCCGTTCAGCGACTGGAATTTACCCTGGCTCAGGGGCATTTTGGCAAAATCGCCAATGATCTTATCGGCCATGCTTTCGTCCCCGGATTTCAGGATCTCATTCATGACCACTTCCTGCAAAACTCCTTTCTTGGGGATATCAGCCAGTTTTTTCACCAGTGCGGCTGCTGCGGCTGAATCCACTTTGCTCAATGCGGTGAGGGCATTCCCCGCAACTGTATAGGAAGAATCATTGACCGCAGATTTGAATAGAGCTGCATATTCCGGTTTCTTGTAATCACCCAGCTTTTGAATCGCAATTGCACGTACGGGAGCATAGGGGTCTGTTTTGGCAAGACCGGCTAATACGGATTCCACGCTGTTCTTCACCGCTTCTTTTTTCAGATCGGTCTTGCTGATCGCATACCCGCGGAGACTGTGGAATTTATCATTCAAGGCGGTTTTAATCAAAGCCGAAGCCCGGGGATCATCCTGTTTTTTGGCGGCAAAATCAATGGCTTCCCTCCGGTCGAGGTAATTGCCGGCATATGTATATTGGTGGATATAATTCTCCAGGGTCTTATTTTCCTTTTTATTCCAGAGGATCACTTTATCTGCATCCGCATTGATCAGGTCGGGGCGCTTTGTATAGTTGAACGTGAAAGTGTCAGCCGCATTTTTCACCCATACATTATAACGGGTTTTTGCGGCGCCGTTGTATACATCAATCGCCAGGGGCAGGGTGAAGATCTTGCCGGTTTTCTGGGTTTGTTTGATAATAACCTGCGCCGTACCGGTCGTATCATTATACACATAACTGATATCCACGGAAGGATGACCGCTCCCGTAATACCATTGGTTGAAGAACCAGTTCAGGTCGCGTCCGGTCACTTCTTCAAAAGCCAGCCGCAATTGCTGTGCTTCGGCAGATTTGAATTTATTGGTCGTGAGGTAATTATTCAGGGATTTAAAGAAAGCGCTGTCACCGACAAAGTTCCGGAGCATGTGCAGGATGCGACCGCCTTTCTGGTAACTGACCGCGTCAAACATATCTTCCCGGTCCTTGTAATGAAACCGCACCAGGTCTTTTTTCTCGCTTCCGCTCATCAGGTATCCCTGCATCCCGTTATAGTTTTCCGCGTCACCGGCATCCTTACCGTATTTATATTCTTCCCAGAGGGTCTGGCTGTAATCGGCAAAAGACTCATTCAGGGTCAGGTTGCTCCAGCTCTCGGTGGTTACATAATCCCCGAACCACTGGTGGAACAATTCGTGGGCGATGGTACCTTCCCAGTTATTGCCGTCCACCAGTTCCCGGGCGTCCTGCTGGGCGCTTTCCTGGTGAATAGTTGCCGTGGTATTTTCCATGGCGCCGGCCACATAGTCACGCCCGGTGATCTGGGAATATTTATTCCAGGGAAAATCCACCCCGGTGATCTTCGAGAAAAAACTCATCATTTCGGGGGTGTTGCCGAAGATCTTTTTAGCAACGGAAGCATATTCTTTTTCGACATAATAGTTGACTTCCTTTCCTCTCCAGCTGTCTTTTGTAACTGCATATTCTCCCACGCCCAGGAAGAACAGGTAGGGCGCATGCGGCAGTTCCATTTTCCAGTAATCAGTCCGGGTACCGTCTGCATTCTTTTTCCGGGATACCAGTTTGCCATTACTCAGGGTCTCATATTTATTGTCAACGGTAACGGTCAGTTCCTGGGTGCAGCGTTGGTTGGTCTTATCGATCGTGGGAAACCAGGCTGAATTGGATTCGGTTTCACCCTGTGTCCAGATCTGGGTGGGTTTGTCCTTATCTTCTCCTTTGGGATTGATAAAGTACATTCCTTTTATACCCAGCATGGCTCCCTCGGCATATTTCGCTTCAAACTCGTCAGGTTTGGCCGTGTACTCAACATAAACCGTATAGCTTTCACCGGCCTTGTAAGTCTTATCCAGCTTTATTTTCAGTTGCCAGTCATCATACGTAAATGGCAGGGTGATCTGTTTTGTGCCTTTAACCAGGGCCAGTTTTTTGATCTCCATACCCTTGGCATCGAGGGCCAGTGAATCGGTGGGGTAGAAATGGGGCTTCAGGGTGACCCAGGCCTTCCCGTAAAGCCAGGATTTGCTGAAATCGGGTTTCACTTCGAGTTTGGTATGCACCAGGTTATTGATCCGGGTTGCCGTTTCCCGGTATTCTTTTTTCCAGGCGGTATCCGCGGCGGGTTTGGTTTGAGCCATGATACAGGATACGGCCAGGAAGAAAAGAAGGGAAAGCAATGCTTTGTTCATACAGTTATTTGATTTTTGAATGACAAAAATAGGAGAACAGGAATGCTTAGGACGGATAATTGGGATAGATGGTTACATTATTTAACAAGAGTTTAATCAGGTGATGGTTGTTGGGTGTTGGGTGTCAGGAATACAGGGGTTAACGGGAAGCTGCGAGCTTTGAGCTATGAGCCAAGAGCTGTGAGCTGCGAGCGTCGAGTCACGAGCTGTGAGCCTCAACCCTCTCAACCTCTCAACCTCTCAACTTCTCAACCCCCTTTTTTAGACCCCGCAAATCAGTTAAATTTGTTCCAGCACCCAATACCGGAAAATGAAGAAATACCTCCTGTTTTTTTTGATGGCCCAGTTAACGATAACCGCTTCTTCGCAGAAGGTTTTTTTCATGTACCTGCAGGCAGAGCCGGAACAGGCTTTTTTTCTGAAGATGAACGGGAAGATCCACAGTTCATCGGCCACAGGTTATCTCATTCTTCCCCGGTTGTACGACAGTACATATTCATTCGCTGTAGGTTTCCCGCAGGATAAATGGCCCGAACAGCAGTTCACCGTGAAAATGGGGCAGCGGGACCATGGATTCCTCTTGAAAAATTTTGGTGAAAAAGGCTGGGGGCTGTTTGACCTGCAGTCACTGACCGTACAATATTCCACCAGTGTCCCGGTAAAAGCAGAAGTGAAACCACAGCCGGAAAAAAAGGAAGTATCACCGTTTACCGATCTCTTATCCAAAGCCACCGGAGACCCATCCCTGCGGGAAAAACCGGTAATGCCGAAAGCAGAAGAGAAGCCGGTTGAGAAAGCGGAAGTCGTGCTGGCTGAACTCCCCCCCAAAGAAACCCCTAAGGCAGAGACTAAAGAAGTTGTGATAAACAAGCCGGCAACAGAAACAATCGTTGAAAAAAAGGAAGAACCTAAGCAGGCAGTAAAAGAGCCGGAATCCATAAAGCCCGCAGGGAACAAAGAGCTGACAGTTGTAAAGGAAGAAAAGAAAGAAGAGCTGAAGCCGGTACTCAAAGAACCCGAAACGATCAGGCCGGTTGAGAACAAAGAACTGGCAACGGTAAAGGAAGAAAAGAAAGAAGAACCGAAGCCGGTGGTAAATGAACCGGAACTGGCAAAATCCGTGCAGACCGCCGTTATTACCGAAGTAAAACCGGACAGCACAGTGCAGCAAAAACCCGCTGAACAGGAACTGAAGAAAGAAGAAGCTAAAGCATTAACCAGTGAACCCGTGGCGGAGCCATTGAAAACAGCAGAAGCCAGCGGGGAAACCGGGTATAAAAAGGCCGTGGTGACCAAACGTTCGGAGAGCTCCACCACCGAAGGATTCGGTCTTGTATTTATGGATAGCTGGGAAGGTGGTGTTATAGATACCATCCGCTTACTGATTCCCAATCCGAAACCCGTGGTGCCATTGGTAAAAGAAGAGCCGAAAGAAGAGAAGAAATTTCTCGACATCGCGGCCACCGCGGTGAAACCAGAAGAAAAACCTGTGGAGGAAAAGCCGGTGCCGGAGGAGAAAGCAAAACCTGCAGCGGAGAAACCCGTCGGGGAAGAAAAAGCAAAGCCGGCAGGTGAAAATAAGCCAGTGGAGGAGAAGCCGGTAATGGAAGAAAAGGCAAGGCCGGTGGATGAGAAAAAGACGATGGAGGAGAAGCCGAAGCCGGAAGAACCGGCAGTGAAGCCTGCTTCGAAAACGGGGCTGCCGGTTAATTGCAGCGCCGTCGCGGAGGAAGCGGATTTCTTTGCCCTCCGGAAGATCATGGCGGCGGCGGAAGGGGATGATGAGATGATCAGCCAGGCCAAAAAATATTTTAAGCAGAAATGCTTTACCGTGCCACAGATCAAAAACCTGGCTTCACTTTTTCTGAATGATGAGGCAAAATATAATTTCTTCGATGCGGCGTATAAGTATGTCACGGATAAAGCAGCTTTTGTTTCCCTGGAGACGGAATTAAAGGATCCATATTTCATAAACCGCTTCAAAGCAATGATACAGTAGTTTAACGGGTAAGCCGGCGACCTCAGTCACAATACCTATTCACCACCTGCCTGCCGGCAGGCAGATTCACCACTCACACTCAATACACCATGGCCCGTTTTTTTTTAGAATTAGCTTACAAGGGAACCGGGTACAGTGGTTTTCAGACGCAGGAAAATGCCGTCACCATCCAGTCCGAAGTGGAGAAAGCATTTGCCATATTGCAGCGCAGCCCGGTAAGCATGACGGGGTCGTCCCGTACGGATGCCGGTGTGCATGCGAGGCAGAACTATTTTCATTTTGATTGGGAAGAGCCGGTTCATCCCCAGTTTGTTTATAAAATGAATGCGATTCTTCCGCCGGCAATTGTGGTTAAAAACTTATTCAAGCAGGCCCCGGGGGCGCATAGCCGTTTTGATGCAGTGAGCCGGGAGTACAGGTATTTCATTTACCGCAGTAAGGATCCATTCCTGCAGGACCGGGCTTTTTATTTTCCCTACCAGCTGGACCTGGAGAAAATGAGGCAGGTGGCGGAGGCGGTAAAGGAATACCAGGATTTTACATCTTTTTCCAAGCGGAATACGCAGGTCAAAACCTTTCAGTGCCGGGTAGAGGAAAGCCGGTGGTTAATGGAGAATAACTGCCTGGTATACCAGGTGAGGGCCAATCGTTTTTTAAGGGGGATGGTCAGGGCCCTGACGGCCACGATGCTGAAAGCGGGCAGGGGGAAGATCAGTATGGAGGAATTCCGGGCGATCATTGAGGCCAGGGACTGCACCCGGGCCAGCTTTGCCGTACCGGCCCATGGCCTTTTTCTCGAAAAGGTCAATTACGCAGAAGGGTATTTTGATATACAACCCTGATTCAGGGTTTTCAGGATAGAAAGCCGGTTTCCCGGCTCAAAGCCAGGCAGGAGGCGGAGTTCCGCGGGCCGGGTATCCTCATTTTTCACTTCATTGACCTGGATAATAGCGTGTTGCAGTGGTCATTTCCCGTGATTTTCAGGCGGGCATTGATTTTTACAGTGCTGTGAATAACCGCTTGGGCGGGTGTTTTCGTGATCAAAAAGGGTTAAAAAAGGGATCGGGAGGGCGAAACCGGGGGTGGGGGCGCAAAAAAAAATTCGCTGAAAACCGGCATCAGGCCTGCATTTCAATGAGTAGCGGGATATTTTAGGGCAAATATGTTGGTTGGTAACCAGTGCATCCTTATCTTTGCACCCCGCTTCAAAAAAGCGGTAGTTCTCTGAAGGTTGTGAATAAAATTGTGCGGCAGATGTGAACAAAACCCAGCAATAAAATTTGCTGGTAAATAACAAACCCTTACCTTTGCCGTCCGCTTCCAAAAAAGCGAAACAGTTCTTCACAAAACAAGTTGATTTTCACGCCAAAAGCTTCTGATTTTTTTTCGAAAAAAGACAAGAAAAATTTGGTAGAAATAAAAAGGACCTTACCTTTGCACTCCCAATCAAAAACGGGGTGGCTGGTAAAGCCAAAAGATCTTTGAAAGTTGGGAAACAATAGCACTTCTTTCCGGAGTAATCCGGGAGGAAAACAACAAGGTAAGTCAAGCTAAATTACATTTAGATTTGACACGTTAATTTTCTAATGAGAATAAAAACATGTCAGTATCAAACATCATTTACAATGGAGAGTTTGATCCTGGCTCAGGATGAACGCTAGCGGCAGGCTTAATACATGCAAGTCGAGGGGCAGCGCAGTGTAGCAATACATGGGCGGCGACCGGCAAACGGGTGCGGAACACGTACAGAACCTTCCTTCGAGCGGGGAATAGCCCAGAGAAATTTGGATTAATACCCCATAGTATATCGGAGTGGCATCACTTTGATATTAAAGATTTATCACTTGAAGATGGCTGTGCGGCTGATTAGGTAGTTGGCGGGGTAACGGCCCACCAAGCCTGCGATCAGTAACTGGTGTGAGAGCACGACCAGTCACACGGGCACTGAGACACGGGCCCGACTCCTACGGGAGGCAGCAGTAAGGAATATTGGTCAATGGACGAAAGTCTGAACCAGCCATGCCGCGTGGAGGATGAAGGTCCTCTGGATTGTAAACTTCTTTTATATGGGACGAAAAAAGGGTTTTCTAACTCGTCTGACGGTACCATATGAATAAGCACCGGCTAACTCCGTGCCAGCAGCCGCGGTAATACGGAGGGTGCAAGCGTTATCCGGATTCACTGGGTTTAAAGGGTGCGTAGGTGGGTTGGTAAGTCAGTGGTGAAATCCCCGAGCTTAACTTGGGAACTGCCATTGATACTAT
>JACRJO010000024.1 GCA_016219985.1 Sphingobacteriales bacterium
GGAGACAATTTCTTAAAATCCACATCCCAGAAGTATTTCTTGAATTCTTGCGGGAGGGTTACGGTCTTTTTGGCGCATTTTCTCTTCATAGCTTATGGCTTATCCGCCACAGGCTAACTATACCAAATCCAGTGAAATTTTTCAAGAAAAAGGGCGATAATGTGGTGGATAGTACCGGAAAAGCAATCGTGCGGTAACGGTTGAAAAACGCGGTTTTCCCTGAGTTGAATCTCCGAGAACTTTGAAAACAAGAAAAACAGCAGAGCCAAAAACGGGCAATAAAAGCGCCATTTCGGGGAAATCGTTACACCCTTTCACAAAAGAGATGGTTAAATTCTAGACGGCAAACAAAAAGAAATCATGCAGTGTTGGCAGGGACAAAAACAGAGTTTTCTAATCGCTGCAAGAGTTCCGCGAAAGTCTCGGTTAGCTGACCGGGATAATACACTTTAACTTCTTCTAACTCCCGGCCGCATTCGGGGCATTTTGAAATGTCAACGCCGGTAGTCGCTAAACGATGATCCCGACAGGTTTTTGGCGGCTCACAGCGCAATAGCTCAACCCCATAAGGCGGAGGGATGAATTTGGCGGCTTTTTCCATCAGCTTCTTCTTGTTGCGAGTGGAAAACAAACCGTAAAACCTGACCATTGGAAAATTCGGCAACGGCACATGCTCCGTGACGCGAAAGAAGAATTCAGCGGTGGAACAGATGAACTTTCTTTCAATTGCCTTGTTGAGATAATCCTTGTAGGTGAAACAGACTTTGTTTCGGTTGTGCCAGAGCAGACGGTTTTCCGACATGGGCGGTTTGCCGAGGTAGCGGGCGATGTAGCTCAAGGCGGCTCTGACCGCGTCCAGCGGATCGCTCCGGTCAATCTGCCAGTGTTTTCTTTCCAGGTGGTTCAGGAAAGCGTCGAATTCAGCAAAGTTCTGAAAAGACATCCCTTCCGGCAGATTGAGTTTCCTCTGCCGGTAGAGTTCCCTCATACCATCAAGAAAGCATCTCTTGAACCTGGCTTGCAAAAC
>JACRJO010000003.1 GCA_016219985.1 Sphingobacteriales bacterium
AAGACTGATCGTGCTCACATTGGCCACTTTAGTGACAAAATAAGTGGTTACGGTCCCCTTGATCCCCTTTGAAGCAGAATCAGGATTGATCCGCCATTCACAGCGGTGATAGGTCACATCAATATTGGCACCCGTACCGCTGTACCCTGTGGTCTGGGCAAAGGAACTAAGGGCCTGGCAGGTAACCAGGGCCGAAAACAGAAAGATGGTTTTGAAATATTTGTACAATTCATTCATAGGGCTGACTTTAAAAACACAGATCCTGTTACCAGTATCCGGCCGGCCCCGCGGTTACACGGGTTCAAAAAAAAGAAAAAGCAATACGACCGCTCTAAGGAAAATAACAGGCGTGAAAGAAAATCTGCCCAATGCAGAAGGATGCAGGAATACTGTTTTCATTAAATACGGATATTACTTCAGCAGTATAAAATTCGGCTAAAAAAAAATCAATACCAATCGGTATAAACACGCTGTTTTTGTAAGCAAATTATTTAGGCGCGCTATTTAAAAACACTTATTGCCGTCGCGGATCCCGCGACTGAAAACAGACCAGGCCTACCCCCCGTTCCATTTGGCGGAACCGCTCGTCCCTTTCCGGAGAACGGTTCCGGTTTTTCCAAACGGATTATCCGGGCCGGCTGCGGACCCGGGAGCATGGCAATTTGAATCAGATCAATCCTGCAAAAAATAGTACTTTTATCCGATCAAGTAATACACATGACCCCTCCCAAACCCATTATCGGCATATCCTGCGGCGACCTGAACGGAATAGGAATTGAACTGATTATCAAGACATTTTCGGATAACCGGATACTGGAGCATTGCACCCCGGTTATTTTCGCTTCCAATAAAGTCATTAATTTTTACCGGAAAGCCATCCCGGAAATCAACCTGAATTACAGCAGCACCAAAGAATACAACCGGATCAATCCCAAGCAGGTGAATCTCTTTAACTGCTGGGAAGAAGACGTAGCCGTTACCCCCGGCCAGCTTACAGATACCGGTGGCAAATACGCGGTTCTTTCGCTGCAGACTGCGGTGGCGGCCCTGAAACAAAAACATATTGACGGCCTGGTTACCGCGCCTGTTCATAAAAAAAATATCCAGTCGCCCGAATTCAATTTTACGGGGCATACCCCTTACCTGAAACAGATGTTTGGGGTAAACGATGTGGTAATGATGCTTTGCGCCGGTGATTTCCGGGTGGCGCTGGTGACGGAACATGTCCCGGTGGGGGAAATCGCCAAACAGATCACCCGCGAAAAAATTGTAAGCAAACTTACCCTGATCCACCAAAGCCTGCAGAAGGATTTTGGTATTGATAAACCCCGGATCGCTGTCCTGGGATTAAACCCGCATGCGGGAGATGAGGGCCTGATCGGCAATGAAGAAGAAACCATTATCAAACCCGCTATCAAAGACGCCAAGAACAGCAATATGCTGGTGGTGGGTCCTTACAGCGCCGATGCATTCTTTGCCCGCCGGAGTTTCGAACGTTTTGATGCCGTGTTAGCGATGTACCACGACCAGGGCCTGATCCCGTTTAAAACCCTCGCTACCGGGGAGGGCGTGAATTTCACGGCCGGACTCCCGGTGGTACGCACATCGCCGGACCATGGAGTGGCTTTTGATATCGCGGGAAAGGATAAGGCCGATACCTCTTCCTTTCTTACGGCCATCTTTGAATGTATCGATATTATAAACCGGAGAAACGGTTACCTCGAAAACCGGAAAAACCCGTTGCGGAAAATGACCCCTTCCATCCTGGCCAATGCCAAGGATGAGATCATTGAGGAATAAAAACTTTATTAGTTGAAAATGGAATCAGGAACCCCTTTGTTGATGATATAAGAGGTATAACTGATTTCCACCTTTCCTTTTTTAGATTTTGTCTCACCGGCTTTTTCTTTCCCGGTGCCATTATCATAATCAATAGTCACCCCCTTGGGCAGTTTATAGTCCCTGGTATTAAAACTCAGTTCCACCTTATCGGGCAGCCCCCATTCGGCATAGTTCTTATAACTCATCCCTAATTCGTAGGTGCCGTTTTCCTTTGTACTGATCACGGAACGGATCACGAGCAGCCGGCTTTCATCAATATACAGGGTGGCGCGGGTGATATTTTCCGCGTCACTGAGCGGGAAGATCCGGATCACTTTGCACTGGATGCCCCCGGTTTTCTCTGTGCCGCCTTCCACTGCTTCAAAATCGGTCAGCCCTAATACATTGTTCATATTCACATTGGCCGAGCCCTTGGGAATAAACGACACCCCGCTTTCGTTTTTGATCTTCAGTTTATCGGGCTTTTTATAATATACTTTAATCGTGGCGACCGGCGCCTTGATAAAAACCACATTGGTCTTCATTTTACCAGTGGCGGTATAATCATCCACCCTGTCATATTTCGCTTTTACTTTTTGCAATAATTCTTTGGCTCCCTGGGCCCGGGCAGTGGAAAACAGGATACAGGCTGAGAGCAGTAGCGGGAAAACAGGTTTCATACAATTGTATTAGCTTAAAATATCTTTTTTACTAAAGGAACGGATACTGACCCCCAAAAAAAGCAGGATATAACCGGTAAGGATCAGCCCGCTTCGCAGGAGGGCGGCAGGATTTTCAATGGAGCCGGTGATCGTGGCCCCCTCTGCATTCTTTTCCACATAAAAAAATCCTTTCCAGCCCAGCATATGCGTGGTGAAGGACCAGGGATTCACGGTTTCCTCAAATACCGGGACACGGAGCTGCTGCACGATCGTAAACACAATCACCACGCATACAGTCGCCACAATGGGGCCGAGTGAGTTTTCGGAAAAAACGGAGAACATCAGCGCCATAGCGGCAATACAGGTAAGCGCCAGGGCGGCAAAAACAAAGGCGGCAAAAAAACGCCAGATCACATCCCCGGCCTTCATAATATGCATATCGGTTTCTTTGAACACCACCAGGTCCTCGGTGCCGAATATCAGCATGCTGCCCAGTAAGGCAAAAAGCGCCATCCAGGCCAGTAACAATACCACATACACCGTACTCGCTGCGAATTTGGCCAGCAGCAGCTGTGTACGGGTGACCGGTTTGCCGGCAAGCAGGCGGAGCGTGCCCAGGCTGGCTTCGCCCGAGATCATATCCCCGGCGATCAATGCCACCAGCAGCGGCACATGGACCAGGATCATGTGGAGTACAGCCACGCATACAAAATACCCGTTCAGGATCTTTTCATAGGGAATTTCGAATGTATCCGACTGGCTTTCGGTATAAAACTGGACAAAATCCCTGCCGTTCACTTTCAGGGCAAATTGCACTAACAAAATGATTACGGCAATCGCCCCGAAGGCAATAAATGTCCGGGGCCGTTTGAATATTTTGTACAATTCTATTTTCAGCAGCTCTGTAAACATCTACCGCTTTGTTAATGATAAAAAATAATCTTCCAGGGAGTTCAGGGGACGAAGGCTGAGTACCGGGATCCCTTTCTCCACCAGTTGCCGGTTCAACTCCGGGATCTGCTGTTTATTAAATTCCATCCGGATGGCCCCGTTCACCGGCTCTTTCAATGTACCAGCCCAGCCTGATTGCCGGAGAAAGGCCAGCGCGCCCAGGGTATCGGGTGTAACCAGTTCCACGATGGATTGTTCCGGGTTCAGCAATTCGCTGACACGGCCCTCCACTACCTTTTCCCCCTTATGAATGATCAGCAACTGATCGGCCACCATTTCCATTTCACCCAGCAAATGGGAAGAGACCAGCAGGGTTTTACCGAGTTCCTTACTGAGATGGAGGATCAGGTTACGCATATCCGCAATCCCCTGCGGATCCAGCCCGTTGGCCGGCTCATCTAATATCACCAGTTCCGGATCGTG
Organism: Sphingobacteriales bacterium; assembly: GCA_016219985.1. Lineage (GTDB taxonomy): Bacteria > Bacteroidota > Bacteroidia > Chitinophagales > Chitinophagaceae > JJ008. Next base: position 3,858 of record JACRJO010000003.1, read on the forward strand.
TATAAGGGCGGTAGCCAGTCCCAGCCGCTGTTTCATTCCCTGGGAATAGGTCTTCACTTTGCTCTCTGCCCGGTCGGCAAGTCCTACGAGAGCCAGCTGATCCATTATTTTTTTTTCGGAAACTTTCACCGCACTGAGCCGGGAAAAGATGCGGAGGTTTTCTTTTGCCGTCAGGTATTTGTATAAATCCGGCTTTTCAATAATAGCGCCGGTCCTCCGGAGAATTTCTTTCCGGTGCTTCTTCAGGTTCATCCCGAAGATCTCGATGGTTCCGCTGCTGGGTTCGACCAGGGTCAGCAGCATCCGGATCGTGGTGGATTTACCAGCCCCGTTTTGACCCAGGAATCCATAGACCTGTCCCTGCCCGACACTAAACGACAAGTCCCTTACCGCTTTAATATCGCCAAAATCTTTGCTGAGTTGTTCTGCCCGGATTACCTGGTTCATTCCCGATTGTTACCGGCAAAAGTATTAAAGGTTCACCCCTGTCAATGAAGTATTTGCCGGTTTAAGAAAATATTTTTAAAAAAATACTTGCATTTATTACGCACATGGAGTAGGTTTGTTTTCGATTCGGAAAACCACATTTAACCACGTAAAACTACGATATTCGTCCGTACCAGGCCACCATCCTCCAACCTTCCCGGTACGCCGTTTTTGTAGAGATCACAGGAACCTGGAATCCGAAGCATCCAATATTTCTGTGGGCCATTTGAACAAGTATTCAAAAAAGCCTGAGAAATGTCAATTCAATTTTTAGCCTCTATTGCACTCTTCCTGCAGCTGTCCGCCCCGGCACAGGATCCACCTGTTGAGGCTATCCCTTTTACAAGTCAATCCACCCCTGCTGTTGCTGCCGCCCATCCTTCTTTTATGGAAATGAAAGCCGTGATCATCCACCAGAAAATCCAGCTCAACTGGAAAGTGGAAGGTAACCAGGCGATCAATTTTTTTGAGATAGAGAAAAGCACGGACGGAAAAAATTTCAAACTGGCGGCCCTGGTATTCGGTACCGATAACCCGGAAGCCGGTTCCTACCTGTTTTATGAGAAAGCCCCCGGGAAAAAAATAACCTACCGGATCCGGCTGATCAGCAAGGATAAGCAGGTAATTCTTTCAGAACGGGTTACAACCGGTTAATTTTTAAATCGACCCTATGAGCCAGAAAATAAGTAAATCATTGAAAGAGCAGGCCGGCCGTTTGAAGAAAGCGGTGGAAAAACTGCTCCGGGTCCCGGCAAAGAAAACACCCCGGCTGGCATTGCTGCCGGTCCGAAATCATAACAGGGTCCCTTATTAGACCCTGCAACTTTCATACACTTAGAGTATCCAAAAGAGACGAGGCCCTTTTTCTAAAGGGCCTTCTCGTTTTACAATGAAAATTGAACATGGAGCATTGAAAATTGAAAATTTCACCCCAGGCAATCTAATGCTCAATTTTCAATGCTCCATATTCAATGCTCATTCCTGCCCAAATAACCCTGCAGGTTGGTTACATACTCCTCGAAAGCCCGGATTCCCTGCGGCGTGATGCGGCAGGTGGTCTGCGGGTAATTATCGCGGAACTGCTTTTGCACATCAATATAACCGGCCTCTTTTAATTTCTGTATCTGCACACTCAGGTTACCGGCCGTGGCATTCGTCTTCTCCTTAATAAACGTAAACTCCGCTTCCTTTACACTGATCAGCAGTGACATAACAGCCAGCCTCAGCTGCGAATGCAATATGGGATCAAGATCTTTAAACATATTGTGCCATACGATGCTTTTGGGGTTCTCGCATACTGGGGTATTAAGGATTGTCCTGCCTGTTTCGCCTCCGGAGCAGGTAGGCCGGGATAATATAGCTGAATAAAATAGCCGCGGCGGCAAACAGCATCTGGTAGTCGTAGGAGGCAAAAGTGGACGCAATGGCCAGGACCCAGGCGATCACCCCGCCTGCCGCGAAGGGCCGGAAGCGGACCATCCGGCCGGTAACAAATGTACCCAGCCCGTACATCATAATGAAATAGGGGAACACATTGGTGCCCCAGCCCTGCCGGCTCAGGATCACGATCAGCAGGAAAAAGCTGATCGCCATACCGGCCCAGAGATGTTGTAAACTTTCATCCACATAGGTCAGGACCTTCCGGTTTTTTTCATCCCTTTGTCCCTGGTAAAAAGTAAACGCAAACCCGCCCAGGGTGATCAGCCATACCAGGTAATGCTTTTCATACGCCAGAAAATGCTTCAGGATAAATTGCCCGGTACATCCAATAAAAGTCAGCCAGCCCCATACGAGGAAATAAATGCTTTTATCCGACATGGTTTGCCGCGTCTTGCTGATCATCGACTGGATCAGCTGCAGGCTTTGCTCCGGTGAAAATTTTTCTTCCATGATTGGTGAATACTACATTAAAAAAACCGGGAAACGGCCTGTTTCCCGGTACTCGTTTCTGCCATTATTTACAACCCTCTGCTTCCTTTTCACAAATCTGCTTTCCCCAGTTGGGATGCAGTTCACTAACGGGTTTGAAGCTGTTGAATAATTCCAGCGCTTTATCCAGCTGGGGTTTGGCTGTGCCGCAGCCACCGCCAAATTGTTCCGGGGTGTTCTTCAGCGATACGCCGTTAAACCAGTAGGGACGCGGGTTGGCCGGATCCTGGTTCATGGCATCCTGGCTGTATTGCTGGATCTTCTGCCCGAACTCCATCCAGCGCTGCATCGGGTTCACCAGCATGCGGAGCGAGGTATTCATCGCTTTCAGCAGGCTGATCTCACTGTTATTCTTTTCGATGGCTTCCGCCTTGGCCAGCAACTGGTCCACTTTGTCGGCCACCATATCATTATCGGCCACCACGTTTTTGATATAAGCCAGCGTGATCTGGCAATAAGCGGCATAATAATAGGGCAGCCATTGCGTCTTCTCCGCATCCCCGATCCGCTCAAAATTGGCGGCGATGTCCGTGAGCCGGGCTATTTCATTATGACTGACGGCACTGTCAATGTCGGCGATATTCTTTTTCATCGCCCCGGTGAATTTCTCACTCTGGGAAAAAACGGGTTGCATACAAAGGGCAACCAAGGCCAGCAGGATTGTCTTTTTCATTCGTGTGCTATTTAAGTTATTATAAGTAATTAAAAAAATTAAAGGCTGTTATTGATGACCTCATCGGACCGGTCGACCCCAAAACTGATAAAGGCCCCGATATATACGAACATCCGGGATGTCGGGACAATGGCTTCTTTCCGCAGGCCGTTGTACGAATACTGGTAGCCGTAGGTTTGCCTGATATTAAAGATATTACTTACCTGCAGTACATATACCGCATAGGATTTGGGTGCTTTCTTCCCGATAAAGGGCAGGTAATTGATGGCGAAACTGATATTATGATAATCCGGTATCGTGCCCCGGTCCGTGAATTTGTAATCTGAACCATCGTAGCGGATATTATAATAAGGCCGGCCGCTGCTGTAATTATAGGAAGCATTCAGGTTCATCTTCCATTTTTCCACAAATTTCTTGGTAACCACGGAAGCCGTGTGTTTTGCTGCGAAATTGGGGGTGACCGCGGCCGGGAAATTCAGGAAATCCCTTTTGGTATCGAGATAGGAATAGGATATCCAGTAATCAAAGGTCTTGATGCTCTTCCGATCCCTCCAGAACAATTCAAAGCCGCTTGCGTCCCCGTAGCCTTTATTATTCACCGCCGCTTCCGTAAAACCGGTCAGGGCCGTCTTTACCAGTTTATCATATTTTTTATAGAAAAGCTCCGCCCGCAGGGTTTGCTGGTTCAGTACTTTCTGGTACTGGAGGATATAATGGGTGGCTTTCATAAAAGTCAGATCATTGGGCGAAGGCAGGTATCTTCTTTCGGGGTTCTGGTAAAAGATACCATAAGCGACCGATGCCTGGCTGCCCTTTGACAATTTATAGGCCAGTGAGAAACGGGGAGCGAGGTTGGTCTTACCGAGGTACATGGAATGTTCCAGCCGCAGCCCGCCTTTGATGGCGAGATCGTTTGTTGCATACACATCTGCCTCGGCAAAACCGGAATTGATCTTTTCCGTTAACGATCCCGGGTATTTGTCCCCGTTATAGGCGGTGTAAACTGAATGGTCCCTGCTGAAATTGTATTCGGTCCCAAACCGGATGGCGCTGAGCCCTTTTAATTTTTTTTCAAGTACCAGTTTGGCATTGAAATAATCTCCTTCCAGGTCCAGGTCAAATGTTTTGGCTTCCAGGTTTCCCAGGGTCACTTCCTGGCCGGCGGCATTTTGTATACCGCTGCTGATCTCATCCTTATTATTGGTGTACGAGACCCCCGTATAGATCCTCCATCGCTTCGGGAGGTATTCTTTCCAGGAAAGATTATGGAAATGATTGGTATTGCTGAGCCCAAAGCGGTCAAAATAACCAAGCGAGTCAATACTCTTCACGGTAAAGGCCATTTTATTATGGCTGAAATAGCCATAGTATTTCAGCATCCCCGTTTTGGAAGTTTTGATCCTGAAATTGGCATCGGCGGTATGATGCACCGGGACCGCTGAATAATCCTGCCGCTGTTTGATCACGGCAAAGGCCGGGCCCAGGTTGACGTACCCGTAACTGATCCCAAAAGAGGATTGCTTATTCTTTGACAGGTGCTGGTAACCGCCATTGAGACCGATCACACTGATCCCCAGGTTGGCCGATGACCGTTCGGGCAGGTCAATGGATTCCAGGATCAGGGCCGAAGAAAGCGCTTGCCCGTACAGGGCTGAATACCCCCCGGTACTAAAGACAGTTCCTTTGAAAATAAAGGGGGAAAAACGACCGAACTGGGCAATATTCGGCACACTGGTGAAGAAGAAATTATTGACCAGTGTTCCATCAATAAATGTTTTTGTCTCCGCCGCCGTTCCGCCCCGCACATATAACCCTTCGCTTTCCCCTACCTGTTGCGCACCCGGCAGTGTTTTTAAGGCGCCAGTAATATCGCCATTGGCGCTGGCGGTGGTCACAATATCAATAGGATCCAGCACGGCTGCCGCCCGTTTGCGGTCGCTGGCCTCAAAAGTACCAGCCGATAAGACCACGGCCGTCAGTTCACTGATCTCCTGTTTGAGCACCGCATCAAAAGTTACCAGGGTTCCTTCCAGCTTTACCGTTTGTTCAACGGTTTTGTACCCGATACTGGAAATCACCAGGACCTGTTGTCCTTTTTCGGTTGACTTAAACGAATATCTTCCGCTGGAATCGGTAGTCGTGCCGTCATAACTGTCCTTCACGCTGACGCTCGCACCGGCTACCGGCGCATTCTTGTTGTCTTTTACCTGTCCCCTGATGGTAACCTGGGCGGCTACCACGGCCGACAGGCCCAGCAACACAGAAAAAAAAGTCCATTTGATCAATAATCCCGGTCTCATAATGCTAATTTGAAAACAAATGTAAAGTAGTTTACGATATAAACCAAACTAATTTTATAAAAAAGAACCGTCCCACTTTTGGCAGGACGGTTGGAACCCCTATATAAAAATCTCTTTATTAGTTCTTTATGACTTTTTGCTGGGCAGTTTGACCATCACAATTTACCCGTACAATATAGAATCCGGGAGCCAGGTCGCTTACGTTTACAGTCTCAGTCTGGTTGCTGCCACTGGTAGTCTTCCTTTTTGCGATCTGCCCGTTGGCATTGTACAGTTCGAAGATTGTTTGTTTATTCTGCCAGCTGGCCGGTACGGTTACCCGCAGTTCATGGGTTACCGGGTTGGGATAGGTCAGCAGGGAAACGGTATTCTCGCCAGCATTACCGATCCGGATGATACGGGTTTCAGAAAGCTGGCTTTTCCCGTCCGCATCCACAGAACGGAGGCGATAATATACCACCGGCTGCTGAAAAGAGCTGACATCATCCGTAAAGCTATAATTGGCTTTATCGGTGGCATTGCCATAGGCAAATACCAGTCCTGCTTCGCTGAAGTTAGCGCCATCGGTGCTGCGTTCAATTTCAAAATGACTGACATTGATCTCTGAAGCGGTCTCCCACTTCAGGTTCACTTTAGTTTTGTTCAATGCGGCCGTAAAAGCGGTTAACTTAACGGGCAGGGTGCTGATCGGGGCATTGTAGGTAAAATTCTTAAACCATACGGAATACATCCGGTTGGCATTGCTTACCGAACCCGTGGTGGTGGCGCCCAGCCGGATGATCACGGAACTGGTATTCTTGTATTGAATCGTGGTCATTAATTCCGTGGCAGAAGTATCAATCCCCGCATAATCATTGGCAGCACCCAGGAACTGTTTTCCCAAAAGGGTGGGCAGGTTTACGGTTCCTGTCTGGTTAGAAACGGACAGCAATGAATTATTTTCCACGGTGTACCCGGTGCCGCCATAAAAAGCGTCCCACTCCTTCAACTTGTTGTTGTTGCCATCAATATCAAGACCTGTCACATAAAACTCATTCACCGGGGCAGGGGTAAGGGTGTTCTTTACCACGAACTGGATCTGGAATTCGATCCACCAGGTAGTGGCCGTGGTAACATTCCCGTTATTGTATTTAATCTGGGGCTGGAAGGCTTTGGCAAAACCCTGACCCGGGATATCCAGGGTACTGATCGAAACCAGGGCAGATGACCTGCCTCCAATGGTCAGTAAGGCATCCAGTTCATTATTTACCAGGGAGAACTTGTAAACGGAACCATTAGCGCCGTTTGATCCGCTGATCAGGCTGGGGTTCTCAAATCTCATTTCAGTGCCCTGTGCCTGGATGAATACACATGAAGCGGTAAAAATTACAAGCAGCGCCATATTCCGGATACTCTGCTTTACGTGTAAAGATGTTTTCATTGCTTTCGCTTTTAGGGTTCTAGATTGGTAGTACGGTTGGGCGAACGCTTCTTCAGATTGCAATGAAACCCGGATGTGAGTGTTGAAACTGCTGGGAGTAATATCCCTTAGTGAGAATAGTGAGTTTCAGGGGCGGATTTCGTTGTTTTCTTAGGATTTGTTCGATTCGAGGACAAACATACTACTGAGAATTTTTACCTGCAAGTTTTTCACGCATTTTTTCGTAAAAAATACCGTATTTTATGTAGTATAAATACGATTTAGAATTTTATAGCTTGATTATCAGCAGAATATTTTTTTATCCCGAGTAAAAATATTCTCAGCCAGCAGGCAGGTCAACGAGTAGATTTACGATAAAAAAAAAGAGAGATGCTGATCATCTCTCTTTTATACTATGGGAAGAATTCCTTTTATTTATATTGGGGGATCAGTCCGTTTGCCAGTTCCACCATCTTCTTGATCCCTTCTTCCGGCAGGTTCCCTTTCTTGAACTCAGCCAGTACATCCGGTAATTTGGTATCCATCTCCATCAGGAAATGTTCTTCAAATTCTTTTACCCGGCGTACCGGAACATCTTTCAATAACCCGTTTGTACCGAGGTAAATGATGGCCACCTGTTTTTCCACCGCAAAAGGTGAGTATTGCAGCTGCTTCAGCACTTCCACGTTACGGGCGCCTTTATCAATTACGTTCTTGGTTGCCGCATCGAGGTCACCCCCGAATTTGGAAAAGGCTTCCAGCTCACGATACAGGGCCTGGTCCAGTTTCAGGGTACCGGCCACTTTTTTCATGGATTTGATCTGGGCATTACCACCCACACGGCTAACCGAAATACCCACGTTGATCGCCGGGCGGATACCGGACAGGAAGAGGTTTGTTTCCAGGAAGATCTGCCCGTCCGTAATGGAGATCACGTTGGTCGGGATATAGGCGGATACGTCACCGGCCTGTGTTTCGATGATCGGTAAGGCCGTCAGCGAGCCACCTCCCTTGATCAGGTGGCGGATACTATCCGGTACATCGTTCATGTTCCTGGCCACATTATCATCACTGATCACTTTCGCAGCCCTTTCGAGCAGGCGGCTGTGCAGGTAGAACACGTCACCGGGGTAAGCTTCCCGTCCGGGAGGACGGCGCAGCAGCAGGGATACCTCGCGGTAAGCCACGGCCTGTTTGGACAGGTCATCATAGATGATCAGGGCCGGGCGACCGGTATCGCGGAAGAACTCCCCGATCGCTGCACCGGCGAAGGGAGCATAGAATTGCAGCGGGGCGGGATCAGATGCGGAAGCCGCAACGATGATCGTGTATTCCATCGCGCCATTGTCCTGCAATGTTTTCATGATACCGGCAATGGTGGAGGCTTTCTGCCCGATCGCCACATAGATACAATAGACAGGCTTGCCTGCTTTGAAAAATTCTTTCTGGTTGATGATGGTATCGATACAGATGGCGGTCTTACCGGTCTGGCGGTCACCGATCACCAGTTCCCGCTGGCCGCGGCCGATGGGAATCATCGCGTCGATCGCCTTAATACCGGTCTGCAGCGGTTCTTTTACCGGCTCCCGGAAAATAACCCCGGGGGCTTTCCGCTCCAGCGGCATTTCATACCGCTCGCCGGTGATGGGGCCTTTCCCGTCGATCGGGTGTCCCAGTGTATTCACCACGCGGCCTACCATGCCTTCCCCTACTTTGATTGAAGCGATCTGGCCGGTACGTTTTACCTTGGCCCCTTCCTGGATGCCACCGGTTTCTCCCATCAGTACCACCCCCACATTATCTTCTTCCAGGTTCAGTGCGATGGCGCGGACCCCATTTTCAAATTCCACCAGTTCGCCATAGCGCACATTACCCAGGCCGTACACGCGGGCAATACCGTCGCCGATTTGCAAAACTGTTCCAACTTCTTCCAGGTCGGCACTGGCGTTAAAGTTGCTTAACTGCTGGCGCAGGATGGCACTTATTTCATCTGGTTTGATTTCTGGCATATCTGTCTCTTTTTATTCTTTTAAAAATTAGCGGATCCTATAAATAAAATCATTGTTCTCAAATTGCTTGGCAATGGCGCGCAGGTCATAGGCCACACTGGCATCCACGAGCTGGTCGCCCACCTGCAGTACAAAGCCGCCGATCAGGTCCGGGTTTACTTTTTCCTCTAATTCCACCTTTTCAAAACCAGCTGATTTTTTTACCTGCTCGAGGATGGCCGTCTTTACTGCATCCGTAACGGGGAAGGCCGTGGTAAGATGGATGGTCCGGATATTTTTGTGCTCTTTGTATTGTGCGATAAAGGCATTCACGATCTCCGGCAGGAAACGTTCCCGGTTCTTGACCACCAGCAGGCGGTTGAAACCAGATGTGATTTCGCTGATCTTACCGGTAACGGTCACCGCTTCAATGATCTTCCTTTTCGTGTCATTTTTGATGATCGGGCTGCGCAGCACATTTACAAAGTCACGGTTGCTTTTGCATACCGCCTGCAGCCATTGCATATCCGCATATACCTGCTCCAGCTCACCTCTTTCCAGGGCAAGATCGATCAGTGATTTGGCGTATCTCGATGCTAAACGGGGGTTTTGCATATTTGTATAGTTGCGAGCTGCGAGCAATGAGCTGCGAGCCAGTGTACAAAGCTCGTAACCCGCAGCTCATTGCTCATAGCTTTTCTTAATTCAGTTTCACTTCATTCACCAGTCCCTTTATATGGGCTTCCTGGGCTTCTTTATTGGACAGTTCCTTTCTCAATACTTTCTCGCTCACCTCGATCACCAGTTTACCGACCTGGTTCTTCACTTCGGTCAGGGCGGCCATTTTCTGGGCATTGATGGCAGCCTGGGCTTCGGTCACGATCTTATTGGCCTCCAGTTTCGCCTGGTCCTTGGCTTCATTGATGATCTTGTCCTTGGTCTCCCGGGCTTCTTTCAGCAACTGGGCTCTTTCTTCACGGGCCTTGGCCAGCAGGGCTTCATTCTCGCTCTTCATCAGGGCCATTTCCTCTTTTACTTTCTGAGCGGTGGCCAGGGAATCAGCAATGCTGTTCTCACGGTCGCGCAGCCCCTTGATGATCGCGGGCCAGGCCATTTTCTTCAGCAGGAAGAATACGATCAGGAAGGCCAGCAGGGTCCAGGCTAATAAACCTAATTTGGGAAGTAACAACTCCATAAAACGTTCGGGTTTCTGATGACAGGTCCTGTTATAAACCCATCATGCTTATTGATTATTTGTTAGTAGTCATTTAAATACTGCATCCTCCGCCCTGTGCATCGGATGCAGTAATTTTTTCGGCAACGATATTATTTCAATACCATTGCGAGGAAGCCCACGATGATTGCGAACAGGGCAGCACCTTCCACGAGGGCCGCTGTCAGGATCATGTTACCGCGGATGTCGTTAGAGGCTTCCGGCTGACGGGCAATCGCCTCAACCGCGCCTTTACCGATCTGTCCGATACCGATACCGGCACCGATGGCAGCCAAACCGGCCCCGATCGCACCACCGGCATTAGCGGTAGCTTCCAGCAGAATTACATTCAGTAAATCCATGTTTGTTATTATTGATTGTTAAAAAAATACAACTTAATGATGCGCCACCTGCGCTTCCTCATGATGATCCCCTTCCAGCGCCTGCCCGATAAATACCGCCGTCAGCATCGTAAAGATGAAGGCCTGCAGGAAGGCCACCAGCACTTCAATCAGGTAGATGAATACCGTAAAACCGATCGAGAGCGGTGAAGCGCCCCATCCGGCCACCGGGTTCAGCTGTCCGAAAATAAATATCAGGGAGACCAGGCAAATAATGATAATATGCCCGGCCACCATGTTCGCAAAAAGACGAATGATAAGGGCGAAGGGCTTGATAAATAAGCTAAGGAATTCCACCGGCACCAGGATCAGTTTTACACCAAAAGGCACCCCCGGGGGATTGAATATATGCTGCCAGTAATGGCTGTTAGAACTGAATACGATCACCACAAAAGAGATCACACCCAGCACCCCGGTAAAAGCGATATTGCCGGTTACATTGGCGGAACCGGGGATCAGCCCGAATATATTATTAATAAGAATAAAGAAGAAAACGGTCAGCAGGTAGGGCAGGTACTTCTCATACTTGTGTCCCAGGTTGGGCTTGGCCACTTCGTCACGGACAAAAGTGATAACCGGTTCCATCAGGCTCTGGGAGCCCTCGGGTGCGGAAGTAACCCCCACCCCGCTCTTGTAACGTTTAGCGATACGGAGCATGATGAACACAAAGATGGCCAGGGCCAGGAACATCTGCACCACGTTACGGGTCAGGGAGAAATCATACACTTTCACAGCCGGGTCAAACTCCCCTTCTGCATTTACCGGGATAATATCCTCATTCTTGAATTGATTGGGATCCAGGCCCATTTCCTTGATATTCTCCGGGGTCAGGATCTTGTATCCCTCATGCGCCTCTTCACCGTGGTGAAATCCGGAGGACATGAAGAAACTAACCCCTCTCTCAGGGGAATAAAGCAGGACCGGCAGGGGAATGGAAACCCCGAAAAAATGGAAGGAATGGCCATCCAGTACGTGTTCGAAGATCACTTCGCCCACATTCAGTTTCTCCTTTTCCTCCCCGTGACCGGCTTCCTTTTTTTCGGCCTGCTCAGCAGCCGGCTGCCCCTCCTGCTCCTGGGCCAGGGCAGCTCCCCCAAAAAGGGTTAAAAAAACGCTGAAAACCGCTACAGTAAAGGATTTGAAACGATGAATGCACATACCTGTTCCGAAATTTGGCGCAAAGATAAGGGGGTGATGCTAAAAAACCTTGAATTTATCTTCCCTCAAACTCATTCCTCAGCGGGGTTTTGATCAAGCCCTTTTAGTGGTGCAAGAGAGATCACATCTAATTGATCCTTAGGCCTGTTAACCGCTTTTTTCTTTGCAATCAGGTGATTAATATGCAGGAACGGAACCAGCACCTGGTCAATATCTGCTTTATTGGCTGCAAAAAGGCATTTTTCGAAGCCCAAATCCTCCAGCCCTTTCATCCTTGTAAGGATATCGGGGGTGAAGCCATTGTTCAGCCGGAAATTCACCCGACCGGGTACTCCAGCAATGCTTTTCGAAAATTTTCCCGGTTAACTGCTGTATCATCAGCATACATCAATATCGCCCGTGGTCCGTGGTACCCGTTGAAATTGGTGGCCACCCGTCCACCATGATATACTCAACCTCATTTTTATTCAGGGCATCCCAGAATAAAAGAAGCTGCTGGTGAAGAATATCCATTGACAGTGCTATTTTGAAGGGGTATAATCTGAAATGCGGGCCGTTTTATACAATTGCTCTAAATGGAGCATATCACAAAAAAGATTGAATTTCTCCGTGTCATTTAGTGCCATGTATTTTTTTAAATTATATAAAGCCGCGTCCTCCTGCGAGGTGAACGTTTTCAAATAAGAGAATTCGGGTTCCTGCGCCAGGCTTTCATTCTTCTGCTTATTATTCGTCTTCATACCTGCAATTTACAAAATAGATCAGGCTTCTCAAATCAGCATGGACCGGCTTTTAAAAAGAAATTTCAAATGTTAAATAAAATGAAAGGGGATTACAAAACAGTCCGCCGCCTGTACTCTTCCTTGTAAATATCACCTGTTCACCAAAAAGTTTAGCCATGAAAAACATCGTCTTCACAGCCATTTTAGGCAGCAGCCTTCTCCTTTCCTGCAGTAAACCAGCCCTCCCGGCCAACGCTGAGAACAACAATACGGCCGTGACCGCGGGCAGGGCAGTAAATGATCTTATTCAACCCGCCTACACGGTACCGGGAGTCGTGCTGACATCATTCAACAGCCTTTTCCCGAATGCAGTCCGCCCGGTTTGGCAGTACCTGAACAGGGTCACCTGGCAGGTGAATTTCTTTTCGGGAGATGAGTACTGGATGGCATTATTCAAGTCCGATGGCAGTTTTATTTCCGCCAGTATGCTCTGAATTGCGCTTGATTAAACACTTACAGCCCGGTGGATACGGGGTGCCTTTTATGCCTGGAGGGCCGTGGTTTCCGCCTTTTCAAACTGCATTTCGTGCAGCTTCGCATAATGCCCTTTCTTTTGAAGCAATTCCTCGTGGGTCCCTGTTTCCTTCACTTCCCCCTTGTCCAGCACCAGTATTTTATGGGCCTTGCGGATAGTGGAGAGACGGTGGGCGATAACGATCGAGGTTCTTCCCCTGATCAGGGTATCGATCGCGTGCTGGATCAGCTGCTCGCTTTCAGTATCCACGGAGGAAGTGGCTTCGTCCAGGATCAGGATGGAAGGATTGTAGAGCATGGCCCGGATAAAAGAAAGCAACTGCCGCTGCCCCAGGGACAAAGTGGCGCCCCGTTCCATTACATTGAAATCGTAGCCGCCGGGGAGGCGCATGATAAAATCATGCATCCCGATCAGCCTGGCTGCTTCGATCACTTTTTCCCGGGGTATTTCAGGGTTACGCAAGGTTATATTATCCATCACCGACCCGGAGAACAGGAAGACATCCTGCAGCACCACCCCGATGCTCTTTCTCAGGATCCCGAGATCATATTCTTCAATATTCACCCCGTCTATCCGGATACGCCCCTGCTGAATATGATACAGCCGGTTCAGCAAACTGATGATCGTGGTCTTCCCGCTGCCCGTTTGCCCCACGATGGCAATGGTCTCTCCCGGGTTTACCCGGAAGGACACTTCCTTCAGAACCGGTACCCCGGGTGAATACTCAAATATGACTTTCTCAAAATCAATTTCCCCTTTCACTTCTGCGGGGGAATAAGGAGCCGGCACATTTTCCGGGGTGAAATCCGGGTTGTCCAGCACTTTGAATACGCGTTCGCTGGCAATGATCCCCATCTGCAATACATTGAATTTATCGGCGATCATCCGCAGGGGCCGGAACAATAAATTCAAACAAAGAATAAAGGAGATCACGGTACCCTGCTGGCTCGCGTGCAGGTGCAGGGCTTCTTTCGAAGTCCACCAAACCACCAGCCCAATAGAAAGGGCCAGTACGATTTCCACCAGCGGAAAGAAAACCGAATATGCAAAGATGGCCTTGATATTTGCATCCCGGTGGTCCCGGTTGATCTTCCTGAACTTGTTCATTTCCTTTTCTTCCGCTGCGAAAGCCTGGACCACGGACATACCCGTGAGGTGTTCCTGCACAAAGGCATTCAGGGCCGCCACCGCGTTCCGCACTTTATGAAAGGAACGGTTGATGCTTTCTTTAAAATAATAGGTACCGATCAGCATGATCGGGAAAGGGATCAGGGCGATCAGGGTCAGTTGCCAGTCGGTCCAGAACATAAACAACAGCACGCAGATAATGGACAGGAGATCGGCAATGATCGGTACCAGCCCGTCCGAGAAAATATCATTGATGGATTCAATATCGTTGATGGTGCGGGTGGTCAGGGTCCCGATCGGGGTCTTATCAAACTGCGCCAGGTTGAGGTGCATGATCTTTTTGTAGGTGGCGATCCGCATGTCTTTTACCACGGACTGTCCCAATACTGCCGTGGTATAGGAAAACAGGAAACGCATGGCGGTTTCCAGCAGGATCAGCCCGACCTGGATCAGGGTGATATTCACCAGCATGGCCGCCAGTTCATTGGTAATATACTTGTTGACCGTGAGTTGGATCAGCATGGGCCTGACCGGGGTGACCAGGGCCAGCAGGATGGCCAGTACGACGGAGAGATAAAACTTATTCTTATACGGCGCCGCATAGCGAAACACCCGTTTCAGCAAGGCAAAGTCAAAAAAAGTTTTTTTCGGTGCAGGCAAATGAATGAATTGAAGAAAGCAAATTTAAACAGAAGCAGACAGATGGCGGTCCCGTTTATTGACCAGCGGCTTCCGGGCCCATGGCGCGGGTATAGGCCTTGATGAACAGGGCCCCGAGATTTTTATGCGGCGGCACATAATCCTCGAAGATCTTATCGGTTACAATATGACCCAGCTCTTCCCAGAAGGGGATCCACTTGATATCATTGCCGGTCCTCAGTTTTTCCATGATCAGTCGGAGAAAGGGATTATTCACCGGTGCATCCGCAATCTGTTTGGTACCGATGATATGCGCGTCGGGGGCTTTCTGGAGAATATCGTGGATCATCCGGTACCCGCCGCAGGAACCCATGAATACGATTTTGGAAGCAGCCGACATCTGCTCAATAGTATAGGGTGCATTGTAACTATGTCCCCGGTTGATCGTCACCGTGGGGGTGATCCGGTTTTGTTCGAGGTACTGGCACAGGGCTTCCTGGGCTTTGGCATCCTCATTGGTCTCTTCCGGCAGGGGCCGGTTCATATAGAGAGAAACCGGTTTCCCTTTAGTTGAAGAGATCGTCACCCATTGTTTATTACCCTGGTCAATTTTCCAGTTGGAATTATTGAACATGCTGAGGAGACCCGGGAACACCCCGATCCCGTCCTTATCCCCGTATATAAATAATTGCACTGCCACCCGGCCGCTGTCATAGGTGAGGGCGCTGAAGGGCACTTCATAAACGGGTGGTATCCCCAGTTCCCGGGTGAGATCAATATTTTGGGTGGAATCAGCGCTCAGGAAGAGTTTGCCCAGGATATTATAAATAGCGATTCCCTTTTTATTACCGTTGGCCAGGTTGCGTTCATAATTGTCCTGGATATTCAGCAGCATCCGGTCAGCCACCGGTTTCAGGGTTTCCGAAATACTGGCATAGGAGTCGGCCACATCCACCCCGTCTTCCAGTCCGTCTGACTGTTCCAGCCGGTTTACAAAAGCCCGCATCAGGGTATTGGCAGGATCCTCATCTTCCGGATTGCCGCTTGGGGTAAAGGATGCCAGGAAATGATCGAGGGTATTAAAGCCCGCGGCCATTTTGATAAACTTGCGGTATTTATCAAAATTCAGCAGCATCAGCAGGGAATCTCCCCTGTTCTCAATCCGGCTCATCATCAGGGGATAAACCCCTTTTACAAAACTGGAAGTATAAATGGAGCCGTCGGACAGTACCGCGAGGTAATAAAGTTCCTGGGCATTGAGGGGCTGGATACACCTGAACCGGATCTCCGGGTTCCGTTCGGTATGCAGGCCATTGATCACATTCACAAAATCGGCCCGGGCCTTATCTTCCAGTTTCTGGGTCAGCGCCCTGAATTCAAAAGCCGTGTCTTTATTGATGGCTCTTGCCACATAGTCCATCTGGGTTTTCACCAGCAGTTTGTAATAAAGCAGGGAATCATCTTTCGCCGCATCAATATCCCGCAGGGTCATGCGGCCATTTACAATATTATCGAGGAAGGGGAAATACTGCTGGCCGCTCCGGCTCTGGGCCATGGTAGCGATCGTTTTAATGAAGATATCATCATTGATATTGCGGATAATGGTCCCTAACTTATTGGCCGCCGCGGCATAATCGTATAACTGCCGGGGAAATTTTTTGGCAATGGCCCGCACCATACTGTCGGCAAAGGGCACATCGGGGTATTGCTGCAGGATCGGGAAGATCCGGTCCGGGTGCAGGTTACAGAGTTTGAGCACCAGCCGGTTCCGGGCGGGCTGGTAACCCGGGTTCTTCTCAAAAATATAGGCGCTGATCACATTGGTGCCTGCATCATAGGGCAGGTTATAGATGATGTTCTCGATGGTCTCCCCGTTGCGCTCGGCCTGCATACAGGCTTCGTAGGAATCAATGATCAGGGAGAGGTTGGCCGGGTTGATATGGCGGTCGCCGGGTTGTCTCCAGTTTTGCCGGAAATATTTCAGCAGGTTCTCCAGCCCGGAGAGATAAAAGACCTTGAGCCGGTGATCCAGGACGGTATCTTTTTCAATGCGGTATTGCAGCCAGTCTGTTTTCCGGACCAGGGACCGGGTGAGGAGCTGGTTGATCTCCTCCTTATCGCTGGGGGCAAACTGGTCATCGGGAAGTCCGTCCGATGCAAGGATCAGTTTTTGCTCCGCGTCAATAAGGTCATGCCTTCTTTCCCGGCTGAATTCGGGTTTATAGCCGGCCGGGATCGTGAGCGTGTCAAAATGGGTAAGGCCCTGGGCCTCCGACGCCGCGAAAGCAGCCAGTAAGCAGGATAAAATAAAGTATCGGGTGAATGCTATCATAAGGATCGAAACGTAAAGTTACTAAGCGTAACCGAAAGATGCATAGGTGTTTTATAAGGCTAAAGACCGGTTTATGACTGAAAAAGCGGGTTTCAAACTGTTAAAAAGAATTTGCCGGCCCCGGCCCGGGGATTGAAATGGTATTAAGTTATCATTAAGTCTGTGTAAACGGGAGTCCTTAATTTTCCGGGCAAACCAATTTACCTTTAGGTTTGCGCAAATATTTTCATTCATGGAACCCAACGCCCGGAAAGTACTGATCGCTGATGATGAACCGGATATTCTGGAAATCCTGAAATACAATCTTTCCAATGAGGGGTACGAGGTGGTTACGGCCAAGGACGGTGATGAGGCCCTGGAAAAAGCCCGCCGCCACCAGCCGGACCTGGTTGTACTGGATGTGATGATGCCCAAAAAGACCGGGGTGGAAGTCTGCCAGCTGCTCCGGGCGCAACCCGCTTTCAAAGAAACCCTGATCATTTTTCTCACCGCGGTAAACGATGAAGGCACCCAGATCAAGGGACTGGAGACCGGCGCTGATGATTATGTCAGCAAACCCATCAGTCCCAAGGTATTTCTGAGCCGGGTGAATGCCTTGTTCCGCCGGCTGAACAAAACCGAAAACCGGGTGCTGACCATTGAACAGATGACCATCGATCCCGAACGGTTTATTGTAAAAGTGGGCGAACAGGAGATCATACTCGCGAAAAAAGAATTTGAACTGCTCTATCTGCTGGCCCTGAAACCCGGCCGTGTTTTCCTGCGCAACGAGATCCTGAACCAGGTATGGGGCAATGAAGTGATCGTCGGCGACCGGACCATTGATGTCCATATCCGCAAGATCCGCCAGAAGCTGGGCGTGGATTGTATAACGACGGTGAAGGGTGTGGGGTATAAGTTTGAGTTGTAGGAGATGGTGAATGGTGAATAGTGAATGGGACCTTCTAAGGAGCATTTGGAAATCGAGGGGCAAATCGTATTCTTTGAGGGAGTGGGGGGAGCCGGTAGTCGGTAGTCGATAGTCGGGAAAGCCCGACCCGCTGCGCCTGGCTTAGCGAGGCGAGAGGGGTGACATTATTGGTTAATCAAAAATGGGGGGCATTTCGTATTCTTCGGGGAGCAGGCAGCAGGGGCATCCTAAGAATCTCCCCGTCGCAGCATCCAGCATCCAGCATCCAGCAACCAGCATCCAGAACCCAGCATCCAGCCACCAGCATCCAGAACCCTAACTTTGCCCCATGTTCAGCACCAAAAATATTTCCCCCAGGCAGATCGCCGCATTCACGGCCCTGGTACTGGCCATCCCGGAGAGCATTCTCGTTTATATCGTGGAGAAAACCTGGTGGTGGGCGGCCGGCTCCTTTTTTATTCTTTTTGTGGGCGGGTATTTCCTGATCTACTTTATGCTGGAACGGTTTATTTACCGGAAAATAAAACTCATTTACAAATTCATTTATAAGACCAAGGCCACGAAGCGGGAAGAGACCTATTATAAATATGTGCTCCCGCAAAAAAGTATCGATGAAGTAAGGGAGGATGTGGAAGCCTGGGCTGCCAAAAACGAAGAAGAACTGGAATTGCTACGCAGCAACGAACAGTTCCGCAAGGAGTTCCTGCAAAATCTTTCCCATGAATTCAAGACACCGGTCTTTGCCATCCAGGGCTACGTGGACACGCTTTTATCCGGCGCCCTGACAAATCCTGAAGTCAACAAGAAGTTCCTGGAAAATACGGCCAAGAATGTGGACCGCCTCACGCACCTGCTGACCGACCTGGACGAGATCTCCAAACTGGAACGAGGCGAACTGGTCTTATACAAACAAAACTTTGTGATCCAGGACCTGGTAAAAGATGTGTATGAAAGCCTCTCCGTAAAAGCGGACCGGCGGCAGATCAGCTGCAGTATCAAGAAGGGTTGCGAATCCCCGCTCACGGTATTTGCAGACAAGGAAAAGATCCGGCAGGTGCTGATCAACCTGGTAGGCAACTCCGTCAAATACGGAAAACTAAGGGGCAGTATCACGGCCAGCATGTACAAGACCGATGGCCGGCATATCCTTATTGAGATCAGCGATGACGGTATTGGGATCGCCGAGAAGAACCTGCCCCGTATTTTCGAACGCTTTTACCGGACCGCTGAAGGCCGCAGTATTGATGTAAAAGGCAGCGGGCTGGGACTGGCTATTTGTAAACATATCATTGAAGCCCATGGGCAAACGATCCATGTAAGAAGTACGGAGGGAGTAGGAACGAGTATCGGGTTTACGTTGGATGCGAAGAGGGATTAGGAGTTGAGGGTTCGGGGTTGAGAGTTCGGGGGTGAGGGTTGAGAGAAGGGTTTCGGGGATTTGGCTACAGCCTTGTAGAACAAAGTTGCCAGCATGTTATCTACTTCTCAACTTTTTTTAAACGGAAAGAAATTCCCCGAAACCAGTATTAAAAATATTACCCATCAGGAAAAAAGGGATTTGACAGAAAATATTCTCCGGTTCATTGCAGGCGGATTGGCCGGATCATATTTATAAGCCACACTAATCAGGTAGGCGGCAACCTCCATCCTTTCTTTCCAATCCTTTCATTGGTAAAAGGCCCGGTGATCCGCAGCCTCAGCCTTTGTTTGCGCTCTGAACGAGGTCCTGTCCAGTTTAAAATCTGTCATCCCCAAATTTATGTAAATCACCTGGAAAACGAAAACAGTACTGTGCCGTAAAATTCATGGCGGATCGCCTGAAAACTGGCCGGTCAACTGCAGTGAAGAAAAAATACAATCAGGACATCCGGGCCAACCGGTTTGACAGGAGCTGGCTTTTCAAAAGTGGGTACCGGTCCGGAAAGAACCAGAACCCATTCACAAGACCAACAAACCGGGATTTACTTTCCTTGCAGGGAAACCAGGTTCTAAAGTGGACATTATTACACATGTATTGCCCATAATGGTACATATATGTCTAATATTTTATACATGGTTCGTTCTTTCTTTACAGGGTGACCAGAAACCGCCATAAACCGAACCGGGGACAGATCCTTGCCACTGTCGTGGAAGCCTCGGGTCTGAAAAAGGAAGAAGTAGCCAAAAAGGCCGGATACAGCCGCTCTGCCTATTATAAACATATTGAAAACCCGGAACTGGATTTCTCGATCCTGATCGCCTACGGCAAGGCCCTGCGGTATGATTTTACGGAAGATATTCCCGGGATGCCGCGGTACCTGCTCGAGGATGCTGGCGAACTCTACGGAAACCCCGAAAACCTGGAAGAAGCCCGGAAGATCCTATCCCAACTAAAAAATAAATACCTGGAACTGCTGGAAAAATACAACCGGCTGATAGAAGAAAAATGGAAAGAGGCGCAGGACAATAACTGATCTTTTTCCTGGCTTACCCGGGCTATGACTGCCCTGATTTTAGTTCCGGCCGATCCCGCTTTCTTACCGGACATTTCAACACTCCCACCCCGGCCTGGCACGCACTCCCCGTTAGTAAAAGAGTGGCGATGAATATTACTTAGCGCAACTCTAATTATGTTTTGGATAACCGGTATCCGGGATACGCGCAGGATATTTAATGTATGAAACCTGCATCCTTCAGATTATTCTTTACCGAGATCGTGGCAGCGCTCTTCGTTCTCCTGTTTCTCTATACAGCGATCATGAAGCTGAGGGATCCTGGTTTTTTCGCCGGGTCCATGAAACACTCCCCTGTCTTACGGCCCATTGCCGGTTTCTTAGCCGGGTTTATACCGGGGGTTGAACTCCTCGCTGTATGGTTATTGATCCTGCCCGCCACCCGCCTCGCAGGCCTTATTCTCGCCAGCGGCCTGATGGTCTTATTTACCGCCTATATAGCCTGTATCCTTCTTTCCGCTGAACCATTGCCCTGCTCCTGCGGCGGGGTAATCCAGCAACTGAACTGGCGGGAACATTTACTCTTCAATCTCTTCTTCCTGGCAGCCGGGTTAACCAGTATCCTGCTCCGGAAAAAAAATATCGCGATAAACAGGAGCAGCCGAATACCTGGAACATAGTAGGCAAAATTGTTTACCTAAAATCAACAAAACATGAAAAAGATGTATTTGGTGCTGGTAGCCGTTACATTGGCGATCAGTTTCAGCGCTTTTACCACCCGTGAGAATCCTCCCGAAACAGTATGGTACAATATCGGTGCAGGATGGCAGCCCTATGAGAACCCCTGCCCTGCCGGTTCTACGCTGTTTTGCAAGGTTGACATCGGGCAGCAAACAGATGTCCAGTTGTACCGCAACCAGGATATCAATCAGCCGGTAAGATATGACGAGGCCCGCTAAGGGATGACCTGAATAAAATGTTGCAGCACTACCTTGCTGCAACATTTTTCATCTTCGGCCTCAGCACAATAACACGCATGGGTTTAACACAGGAGCTGATCTCTATACCCTGCTGGTAAAGGGCTGACTTAACTGCAGCAAAATCTATCATGAGCGCATCGATGGATAAATTGACCGGGTAAGTTATCCCGGATTCATCAACAAAAGGAAGTTCTTTCTGAAATTTGGAAGCAAGTATACCAATCACTTTCTCCAGGGCGCAACCCTTCAACTCAAACCCGGCATACGTGACCCTTGCCCCCTGGTTGCTGGTATCCGCCCGCAATTTTTCCGCAAAGCCCCCGCGTACCGTAATACGATTGTATGGCATGAGCCGGTATTCAATCATAGCATTATAGCCGAACTGGTATTCCAGGTCGCTCTGAAACCGCTGCTGCAAATCGGAAAATGGAACCTGCCCGGGGGAAAGCCAAAGGCTGTAACAATATAATCCGGTACCTGAGACTATGGGAAGTGGAATACCATTCTCAAGAACAGGATAGGGGAAAACATTGCCGTAAAGTTTGCTGGAGGAAGGCCAGCGGGCTTCATTGAAATAGGCATATAAATACAGATCACTGATTGACACCCCCAGTAATTGAAGCGAGTCGTGCAGGATCCCGTAATTAATATGCGGAGGCAGGTACAAGGGAGTATTCTTATTCCACAAGCTAAACAGGCTTCGGGATAAAAACAGGGAGTCAACCCCTCCATTCCCATTAACCAGGAAAGGTTTCCCGGCATTGAATGCTGCGACCTGAACGGGTTGGCCAATTGCGGGAATTTTGTGACGGGCAAATATTTTTACATTCTCCGGGGTTAGTTGATCAACACCCGTGACTGCACGGACGATACCTGAAGAATCAATCCATACATAAAGCGGGTAACTATAAGAACGCAGATCCCGGTGCAAAACGGAATCGTACGCCACATCCAGTTTTAAATTTAGCCGCTGACGGAATTTTTCATAAACTGACCTGATCGCTTTATCTTCCTTCCCGATTAACAAAAAACGCACTTCCCCTTTAAACTGCTCCTGTAACCGGTTCAGCTTTGGCAGACTTTTAAAACAGACTACACAGGTGGATGAAAAAAAGTCAACGATCAACGGAGACCCCCTCCAGCCCGGCAGGGACAGCCTTTCTTTCATATTCCCTTGCTCAATAAATACAGAACCCGGGTTGGGGTAGGGCTTTCCAACCTGAGGCCCGGATCCATATTCCTGGCCGTAAAGGGCAAATACAATACCTAATACTCCGCAGAGTATTGCACAATGCCTGAACATAGAAGTTAATTTTTTTGATTAGTAGCCAGGGTTCTGGGTCATCTGGCTGTTTCGGTCAATTTCGGTTTGCGGTATGGGATATAGCCGGTCAGTTCCCGACCAATTCGCGCCTTTTACCGATCCCATTATTGAATCAAGCCTTCCGGTCCTCCGGAGATCTGTCCATCGGTCACCCGCCTCTGTAAACAATTCGGAACGCCGCTGCCGTTCCACCTCGCTTAAAAGCTCCTGGAGGGTTGTTGCCGGTACCGGCGGCAGATTAGCTCTTCCACGAAGGATATTCAAATCAGCAGCTGCTGAAGTCAACAAGGACTGCTGCGCCCTGGCTTCAGCCCGGATCAGGTAAAGTTCTGCCAGCCGGATGACCATTGTATACTCCGTGATTGCACCTGTATTCTGACCGGCTTTGTACTTATAGGCATATGAGTAATTATTACCGCCCGCTGTAATTGTCTTCACCCAGGATTGCAGGCGCCGGTCCCCGCTCTCGAAGCTGCCGAGAAGCACCTGGGACAGGGAAATATTGGAAGGCATTGAACTGAAAGGATACAAAGCCCCCGCATAGCTGTTAAAACCGGGGACAGTTGCCTGCAATTGCCAGATTGATTCAGTGCTATTTTTCAGAAACACCTTATTCAGGTCTGTACAAAGTGTATACATCGAGTTGCTGGCAATCACTTCAGAAGCCGCTGCTTCGGCGCTGCTCCATTTCCCCTGATACAGGTATACCCTTGCCAGGAGGGCCCTGACCGCATACTTATTAGGCCGGGTTCGTTCGCTTGTTGAAGCATTAGCGGCATTTACATAACTACCGGAAAGCAGCTCAGCAGACAGTAACAGGTCTCTTTCTATTTGATCAAAGACAATCTCCTTGTTTTGGCGCACAGCACCTGCATTTTGCACGTAATCTGTACCGGTTATTACCGGTATGTCCCCGAACAATTGCAAAAGACAGAAATGCAAAAAGGCACGCACAAACAAAGACTCCCCGGAAATCTGATTCTTTACAGCGGCTGACAGTGCTTCCGAACGGCCAAGCCCCTCGTAAACTGCATTTGCTTTATAAATCAATTCATACATCCGGTTCCACAAGCCGGACACATTCGTATTTTCAGGCCGGAGATTATTATTGTAAAGGTCAATCCTGTCTGTAAAACTCATATAGTTCACCAATTCATCTGCTGATAAACCGGTGGCCGTTGATAGTTCATAAAAAAATCCATTCCCCTCCATCTGCGCGTAAATGGCAAGTTGTGCTGCCGTGGCCGTAGCATCACTGGCAAAAACCGTATGACTCGTTAACTGGGTTTCCGGCTGGCCCGGATCAGTAAATTTCCGGCAGCCGGAATTAATTCCCAATATGACTGCCGCAATTATAATAATATTTTTCATTTTCATTTTTTAAAGCGTTAACCGGAGACCGGCAATAATTACTTTGAGAGGCGGAATAACAGCCTTGGTTTCAGGATCAAGTCCTTTGTAAGAGGAAATAGTGAACAGGTTCTGCGCCTGTACAAAAAAAGCTCCTTCCTTTAAACCGGCCCTGCTGCAAAACCTGGCCGGCAGATCATAGCTGATATTGATATTTTTCACCCGGATATAAGACCCGTCCCCCAGTGCCATATTACTGTTCCTGAAATTGGTAAATGCCGCATTACTGAGACTGTTGGAATTTGAAAATTTCTGTACTTCCGAAACCTGGCCACGATACTGCCAGCGGCCTAACACATAGGTGGGCTGATTACTCATCGCCCCGGGGCGGGTAAACCGGGAGATATAGGTGGACGTATTTTTAATCCGGACAAATTGGGCGAATATCCCGATTGTAATCCCTTTTATGCGGATATTATTTTCAAACCCGCCAAAATACTGTTGCCCTGTGAATACCACGGAAGACAGGTCTGCGGGAGAACTGATTCTGCCATCACTATTGGCATCAGCAAATGTATAATTACCGGTGGCTGTATCCACACCAGTATAAGTAAACCGCTTTGAAATCGAAAGGGGCCTTCCGATCACATATGTATTGGCATAGGAAGAACCGGCCAGGCCTTCAAATTCAAGTAACTTATTGCGCGGGACCGTAAGGGTCAGCCTGGCTGACCATTTTAGTTTTTCACTTTGCAGGATCGTCCCGTTCATTTCAAATTCCCACCCGTAATTCCGGATCCGTGCTGGCAAGTTGCGGAGAATTCCCTGGAACCCCGTAACCCCTGGCAACGCATATTGAACAAGTTGATTGCCCGTGATATTATTATAGAAATTAACTGAAAGGAGTATCCTGTCTTTGAGAAACCCAAGGTCAAGGCCGGCTTCTGTTTTCACAACCTTTTCCCAGCTATAGGCAGGATTGAATAATTGTGTCGGGGTCAGGGTGGTTACATTCTGGTAAGTATAGGTATACGGACTATAGCTATCCAGGTATTTATAATCCCCGATCTGGTCATTTCCAGTAATACCCGTACTGATCTTACATTTTCCATAACTAAGAAAAGGTATCGCGGCAAAAAGGCTTTCCTTGCTAAATATCCAGCCAGCCCCCACGGAGCCGAAATTGGCAAAGCGGTTAGCAGGACCATACCGGCTTGACCCGTCCCTTCGTCCATTTAACGTCAGGAAATACTTACCGTCCCAATCCATGGCAACGCGGGAAAATATTCCGCCATAACGATATTTTGTTTTAAGATCAGTTACCGTTACTACGGAAGCCGCCGCCTGCAAACTTTTTAACAGGTCATCACTTTGATAACCGCTGCCACTTTGAACAAGCGCCTGCTGATCTGTACCCTGCAGGGTGGAACCGGTGAGTATTTGAAAATTTCCTTTCCCCCATTTTACCTTATAAGACAGCTGAGGCTCCGCAATAAAAGTTTCAATCCGGTTGTTACCAAACCCGGCTGAAACGATAATGGCGAGGGCCGGATCCTGTGAGCGCCCCGGGGTCGTGACATGCTCCTGCATTTGGATAGACGAAAAGCCAAAATTCATTTTTGCATCCAGCCCCTTCCCAATATTATACGACAAATTCAGGTTAGACATAAAGGTGCCGGTAACCACTTTATATTTTCGCTCCAGCAATGCCATCGGGTTTATCCAGGTTGAGTTTTCCCAGTTATACTTCCCTTCCGCTGTATAAAGTGCCGGGGCATTGGGTGCGAGGGACAGGTTGGTGGAAATATCTTCCTTTGGCAATACCGTATTATTTTTCAGGTAGCTTCCGCCAAGACCAATACGAAATCGCCGGTTCAGCGAAGTATGAGCCGAATTGAAACTGATGGAAATTTTCTCCTCCCCGAAATTTCCGGGTATAATCGTGCTTTCTTTATGATAGCCCCCGTTGATATACAACTGTGTTTGACCGCTGCCGCCTGAAACCCCAATATTCAGGTCAGTGAGGTGCATACTGTTCCCGATCAGTAAGCGTTGCCAGTCAGTATACCGGGTGCTGTCCCAAACTTTCAGATCCCTGGCATTGGATACAGTAGGCGTGGTTCCGTCATTGGCGAATGCTTCGCGTCTCATGGCCAGGTAATCACTTAAACCCAACAATGGCAATAACCGGGTCACCCTCCCCCAGCCTGTATATAACTTTGCTTCAACCTTTGTCTGCGTGGTTTTAGCTTTCCGGGTGGTAATCAGGATCACCCCGTTAGCCCCACGCGAACCATAAATAGCCGTCGCATCAGCGTCTTTCAGAATTTCCACGCTTTCGATATCTCCCGGGTTAATAGAAGCCAGCGGGCTCGCATTCGCGCCGCCTCCGCCGCCCATAACGCTCGTCATTGTATTGGAAGGAAAAGGTACCCCATCAACGATATAAAGGGGTTCATTCCCGTTAGCAATACTATTCTGACCCCTGAGCCGGATACTAAAATTGCTTCCCGGCAAACCTGATGTTTGAGCAATTTGCAGGCCTGTTATACGCCCTTCAATACCCGCAAGGACATTATTAACGGGCTGCTTGTCTATTTCTTCCCTGCTAACTTTACTCACGGTGCCGGTTGACGTTCTTTTAGTAGTCTTCCCGTAAGCAATTACTATACTCTCATCCAGTATCCCCAGTTTTTGCTGTATAGTTACCAGTATAAATGGCTGATTGCCCGCAACCAGTTCCTGCGGACTTATTTCTGCGCCGCTAATCAACAGGATCACATGAAGTGGCGCTGAGGGAAAAACAAATTCCCCGTTACCATCACTAACCGTGATAAACTTCGTTTGCTTAATGGCTATAGTGGCACCCGGCACAGGCTCCCCCTGTTCATTCACCACCCTACCCCTTAATTCCCGGGTGACTGCTGCTGGTTTTTCAATGAGTTTCCGTACAATTATATGTTTCCCTTCCGTCGTATAAGTCAGAGGCTGGTTCCGGAAACAGAGCCGGAGCAAAGAATCCAGTGATATATTCCTGGCGGTAAAACTCACCGGCTCTGATTGGGCCAGCAACTCCTCGGTATAAATAAACCTGAACTCACTTTGTTGCTCAACCTGTAAAAAGACTTTTCCTAAAGTTTCCCGCTTCACGGAGAGCGTGAAGGATTGTCCCCTTCCCTGCAGCGAAAGGATAAGAAACAGCAATAGCAGCAGCCGCCCTGTTATTCGGGCGTACAGTTTTGACTTCAAAAGCATAGCTTTGTTGTGCCTGCCTTACCGGCAGGTGGTTTGGGTTAAACAATAGTCGTTTCCGCGATATGTATTTGGGTAACCCAGGCCTCGCCGGAAAGTGTTACAGCACCTTCCGGCATTTTTATGGTTCCCCCTTAGTGACTCACTGTTATCGTTTTGCCTTCCACCCGGAAATGAACCCGCCCCGTTGCCTCTAATAATTTCAGCAACTGCGATACAGGTACCTGCCGGTCAATCGTGCCGGTAAAATGGTCGTCCACCTTTTCTTTGTAAACGACCCGGGCATCGTACCAGCGTTCCACCGGTCTCATTACTTCCTCAATGGTACTGCCCTTAAATTTAAACTGCTGTTTTGTCCAGGCCGTAACCGGGGCCGTATCCACCGTTCGCAGTATCCATTGATTTGGCTGAACCAGGAGCTGCTGCCCGGGCTCCAGGTATTCCTGCCCCCGGTCTCCTGTTATTTTAATCCTTCCTTCTGTCAGCGTGGCCCGTAAACCACCCTCCTCCGGGTAGGCATTGATATTAAAAGCCGTTCCCACAGCTTTGATTGCCACGCCATTTACCGATACAATAAAGGGATGCTGCGGGTCCTTCGCCACTTCGAAATAAGTTTCCCCGGTAACGGTAACATTCCGCTCAGGCCCCGTAAACCGGGAAGGATAACGGATAGAAGATTCCGAATTCACCCATACCCGGCTCCCATCCGGTAAAACAAGCTGGTAAAATCCTTTGCGGGGAATGGTCAGCTCATGGTATTCCGGTTCATCCGCCGCATTATTGTAAATGATGGTACCATTTTCAATCCGCACCTGCGAACTGATCAGGGTGTCTTTTAGCTGCCGTAAATCAATCTTCCGCCCATCCGCGAGGGTCAGGGTGGCCGATTCAGATCCCGGGGCGATATCCCCCGAAGGAATGTAATTTTCCACCAGGGCCGGCGGAACCTGGTCCGACAGTTTGTAATAAATACCCAGCAGCAGCAATACTGCAATGCCGGCCACTGCCGCGTATTTCCAGAAATAAAACAGCTTGCCCGCTGATTTGAAATGAATCCTTTTCTTGACCTGCTCCAGTTTTTTTTCCGTATCCCGCTGATAATACCAGCGCATGTATTCCCCGACCGAGGCTTTGTCCGTCAGATCTTCAAAAATCTGCAAATGCCTTTCACTTTGCAGGATCCATTGCTCCAGTTCCTCCTCTTCCTCCTCCGTCAGGTTTTCCCGGATAAAACCACCGATCAGGTAAGCAGCCCGGAAATCCTGTTCCAGGTCCTTTTGATAGGTCGAAAGAGTATTCATACAAAAGTGTTAATCGGTTAGGGCAGACTGTAGTAAGATCCGGGAAACAGGAGATTCCGGACATACTAAGACCGGTTTTTTTTGGGACAATTAATTAATCAAAGTGAAATTTTAGTTTTCCGAAGTGCCAGGATGGCCCGGAGCCGTTGCCGGTTCACCGTATCCGGCTCTATATTCAGCAGGGCTGCAATTTCCCTGTTTGATCTTTCTTCGAGGTAATAAAGCCGCACAACCTGTTGTAAGGCAGGGGACAGTGTGGAAATATGCTGGTACAGTTCCCGGGCTGTTTCAGCCGCGATAAGCGATTTCTCAATGCCGGGATCATCACCAATTTCCGCCTGTACCCCCGGCTGACGTTTCTGCCGTTCCAGGTACTTGAGGGATTGATTGCGCACCGTCGTGTACAAATAGCTTTTCACCGCCTTAATATGACTCATGCGCTTCCGGCGTTCCCAAAGCAGGACAAAACAATCCTGGACAATATCCTCGGCAATCCGGATATCAGTCACTAACCTGCAGGCAAAATAGGATAGGGGAGTAAAATATTCCCGGAACAACTGGTCAAAAGCAGCCTCCTCCCCTTCCTGGAAGGAAATAAAATATTGTTCCGTCTCCGTTGCTCTTGCTGTTTTCACCTTTTAAAACTGTGTTTTGCGGGGAATATCCATGTTCCCCTTCCATCGGACAATGATGGAACCGATCTGTTTTCAAACCAATTAAACCGCAGGTGCCTGCCGTTCCGGAACCTGTACCTGGAATGTTCTTAATGCGTAAACTGGATATCAACGAATACACCGGGCGCTGGGATACTGTATTCGATGCCTGGAGATTTATCTTTCAATTCAGGTCAACAAGGCTCATTAGTAAACAATATTACACATATTATGTCCATTACAGCACATTTTTGTCCAATTTTTTATACACGGTTACTTCTTCCTTTACAGGGTGAGCAGCCACCGACATAAACTGAACCGCGGACAGGTCCTTGCCTCTGTCGTGGAATTATCGGGCCGGAAAAAGGAAGAAGTTGCAAAAAAAGCCGGGTATAGCCGCTCTGCCTATTATAAGCATATTGAAAACCCGGATCTGGATTTTTCGATCCTGGTCGCCTATGGCAAAGCCCTCCGGCATGATTTTACGGATGATATTCCCGGAATGCCCGTGTACCTGCTGGAGGAAGCAGGTACTATTTACGGCGACCCCGAAAGCTTGGAAGAAGCCCGGCGGATAATTTCGAAGCTGAAAAATAAATGGCTGGAACTATTGGAGAAATATAACCGGCTGATAGAAGAAAGATGGAACGAGAGCCGGGAAAACAACTGATACTTATTCCGGCCGGGGGCCTGCTGCAGTTCGCCGTCTGTTTCCTGTTTACTTTTTGCACGGACTGGTTAAGGGAGGGTCTTTGCTCAGAATCCTCTTCTTTCCTTTCTCCACTCCTTCGGCGTGACCTTGAATCGTTTCCGGAACGCGTTAATAAAGCCCGGCAGGGTCTGGTAGCCCGCCAAATCCCCAATTTCTTTCAGGGGTTTGTTCGTTTTTTCCAGGAGTAATTGAATATGCTCCATCTTCCGCTGCATCATCCTGGGAAATATTCCGATACCGAAAACCTTCTCATAGTTTCTTTTTAAGGTGACGAAATTGGTACCGAGCATACGGGCCAGCTCGGGTATAGTGATCCTGCCATCCAGGTTGCCGGCCATAATGCGGTCCGCCTCATACATGGCGGCAACCTGCTGGGCATTGAGTTCCCCGGGAAGAACCATGGGGATGGAAGCCAGGTGGGAAAAGAGCAGTTCCCGCACCCGGTTTGCATAGTAAAAATTACGGATGCCCTCCCGGAAGGGGCATTTCAGTATATCATAGACCATATTCAACAGGTCATGGGGCACCGGCCTTGGCGCTGCGGGAGCAAAGGATTGGTCAGACCCGATCCCCGCGAGTAATTCAGGAGAGAAATGAACCGTAAAATAAAGAACGGATTGCCCCGGATCATAGTCACTGGCAAATAAAGGCAGGCTGGTTAGTTGGTATTGCCCTGTCAGAAGCGCGGTCTTCGTTCCGTCCTTCGGTAAAATGCTGAGTGATCCGCTCAGCACAACTTCCAGCCGTAACCAATCATTGCGTTCCGTTATGATGACCCGGTTTTGTTCCAGGAAACTGAAGTGACGAAGTGTGATCGCGTATAGCGGGTGGGTAAACTGGTGGATAAAAATTGTGTAACCGGTCCGTTCTGCCTTGTACAGGGAGCTGCCAGGAATCCGCTGACCCCTGAATTTTCGGCCCGGCGAGGATAGCAATGGAAGGGTCTCGCCGGAGGATAGGTTTAATTGAATCATACTTCAATTATGAATCGGCGGAATTTCGGCCTTTGCTGCTTATATTAGTTTATCAAAGTGAAATAATAGTTTTCTTAAATAAACTACCCTGCCGGGCATGATCATGCAGCGTTTTTCGGAATGCCTTTTGTCCTGGATTTACAACTCAGGGCTAAATCCTGTATCTCAATACCAGCTCCTTCCTTCTTCCAGGCTCTTCAAAAACGCCGCGGCTTCTGCGCTGACTTCTGTATAAAGTACCTTCCCTTCCATCTCATACATAAAGAACCGGCAATCGCCATCGTACTTAAACACTACCGGCTGCACCTGCTGACCTCCTTTATAGAAGATCATATTCCCGCCGAATCCGCATTGGGGTTTGTCCCGCTGTTTCCCGGACAGAAAACCGGCCAGCTTACGGATCGCGGTGGTTTCGGTTGTGCTTACCGTACTGCTTACCGAATCGGTTCCGGGTATATTAAAACTGATAACAAGACTGTCGGATCCGGATAATTGTTTACTGGTGCCTGCTGTAGTGCAGGACAGGAAGAAGAGAACCGGTGACAGGAACAGGAACTGGCGAAGCATATTTACCCTAAAAATAAGCAGCCCCGCTGAAAAACGGGGCTGTCCTTTACATTAACACGCTATATATAAAGTTTCCACGGGTAAAAAGTCTCAATCCGCCCTGTGCAGGGCTACCGGGGCCGCTTCAGCCGGCGCAAAATCCTCCCCGAGTACCTGTGCAATGGTCTGCGCCATTTGCTGCAGGTAATATTGCTCCCGGTCTTTGATCTCCCCGGCAGGTTCGATCCCCGGTCCCAGCACCGCAAACCAGGCCTGGGATGATCCGCTGATGAATTCCCCGTGCGAGGTCCAGTTGCCGGGACGGCTTCCCCGGCCATGATCCGTTGTTATAATAAAAGTGGTATGGTCCTTATAACCGGGAGTAGTCTGCACCCAATGCCAGAGATCCGCGATCATGCGGTCCGCCACTGTGGCCTGTTGCAGGTACAGGTCGTAGCGCCCGTCATGGGCAAACTCATCTGCCTCCCCTAACCCAAGGCAAAGCACTCTTGGTTTATGCTGTTGCAGGTATTCCCGGGCCGTTAAAAAAGTAAGCTGGTCATACCGGGTGGCTTTCTTCTCCTGTACGCCTTCCTGCTGCAGGGCATTGATCAGGGGCTGACCGGCTCCGTCCCCCCCCGGGGCCGTGTACCCGCTGTTCACCGGCAACCCGTTCCGTTCTGCATTCAATATATAAGGAAACAGTTCCCAGGAAGAAAACACGGCCACTTTACCCGCAAAAACCGGGCGGCTGTCCAAGTATTCAAATACATTGATATGGGGGTTCTTTTTCTTCCGGTTAGACGATATCTGCTCATCCGTATTCCCGGTAAACAGTTCATGATACCCCGGGTAGGAAAGCGCATAATCATTGGCCGCATTTACTTTATTCTGGTAACGCCGGTTTCCAAATACCTGGCCTTTCTTCGCGATCACATTCCAGAAAAAAGGCATCAGCCTTGCCCTCCTCTCTTCTGCCGTGGGCGCCCCGTACTGCAGGGCCAGCGTGGAATGATCGGGTGTGTATTTTTCAGATTGAAGAAGGACGGAATCGGCCCCGGTGAATAATTCCTGCCAGCGAAACCCGTCGATTGTGATGATAAAAAGATTCTGTGCAACAGGAAGCGGCGCAGCCGCCGGAGCTTTAATTTCCTGCTTTCCCAGTACGGGCATCAGCAAGATCCCGAGGATAAAACAGGTCCAGACGTTTTTCATGTGTAACGGTTTTGCAAAGAAAGTCAGCCTGTGTAATCCCTGTATTAAGCGGCGATTACCGAATTGTTAGGAAACCCCGCGAATAGCCTGTTCAAGAATATCCAGGGCCCTGTCTATTTCTTCTCTTGTAATAATCAGCGGCGGGCATAATTGCAATACATTTCCCCGGGATACTTTAAAACTCAGGCCATTCCTCAAACAATCATACAGTACCGCCTCCGCCTCCATCACGGCTCTTTCTTTCGTCACCGGGTCCTTTACCAGCTCAATGGCCCATAACAATCCTGTTCCCCTGATATCCCCAATGAGCGGGTACCGGGATTTCCATTCCGCTAATTGCTCACGCAAATAAATTTCATCCTTCCTTACTTTGCCCGCCAGGTTTTCCTGCTCCGTATATTCAATCATGGCTAATGCGGCAACGCTGCCCAGCGGGGTTTTCTCGTGGGTATAATGACCCAGTGAAATATCGGCTGCAATATTGTATTCATCCCGGGTTACGATAGCCGCGAGAGGGAACAGACCGGCGCCCAATCCCTTGCCGAGGCAAAGAATATCCGGTTCGATCCCGTATGCTTCAAAAGCAAACAGGCTGCCTGTTCTTCCAAAAGCGATGGGAATCTCATCCAGTATCAGCAATACGCCATACCGGGTGCATATTTCCCGGATCCGTTGCCAGTATTCCACTGAAGGGACCTGCACATCGGTGTTCCGGATGGTCTCGGCTATAAAAGCGCCGGCATCTTTGTTCCGGAGCAATGCTTCTTCGAGGGCATCGGCAAATGCAAGATCATTCTCCCCGGTATTCCGGTAGGTATCCACCTGCGGGATAAAGACCGTTTCAGGATTCAGTTGCCCCATATACCTGCGGAACTCTTCTTCTCCTCCCGCTGCAATGGCATCTAATGAAGCCCCGTGAAAGGAACCTTCCACCGATACCACTTTTTGTTTCCCGGTAATCCGGCGGGCTAATTTTAACGCCATTCCCACAGCAGCCGTTCCACCGGGAGCAAATAATACCCTGTTTAAGGAAGCCGGTAACAGCGATACCAGTTTCTCCGCCAGCTCAATGGCCGGCTTATTGGTATAACGGCGGGGAGAGAAGGGGAGCACGTCCAGTTGCTTCTTCATTCGCTCAACCACAAAAGGGTTCCGGTAACCTGCCTGGTGCACACTGTTGCCATGAAAATCCATATACCGCTTTCCATTCGTATCCGTGATATAGATCCCTTCGCAGGATTCGATGGCATCGAGACAGGGAGTGGACAGGGACTGGTGGAGAAAGACACGGGCATCCCGGTCCAGGAGTGAAAGGGTTTCCGGGTCAAGCGCCTGGTACCAGTCCTGCCGGGCTGCTGAAAAATTCACATCCCCTTCTTCGGGCAGTCCTCCTTTATTTTCCTGCATACGCATTGGTTAAAATCAGGTGCCGGCCCTTACAGGCCGCCAAATATATTTTCGGTAAATCCGAAAGACAGGGTCATGCCGGCCCCGCCCAGCCCGTTAATAAGGAAGACTCCTTCTTCCGGCTGCTGCACAAAAAAATCCTCCCCGTTGGTCAGCCTGGGGTAAATGCCGTTCCAGGATTCCGTCAGTTCTTCATCCTTAAAGCGGGCAAAGGTCTTCAGGTAATCAAGGATCATCCTGTTGATAAAATGTTTGTCGAAGGGATCGTGGGTCAGCCCGTATTCGTGGGAATCGCCGATGGTCAGTTCCCCGGCATCGTTCTGCGCCACCATGACATGAATTCCCCAGTCCAGGTACGCGGCATAATCCCGCCGGTAGCGTTCTTTCAACCGGGCCAGTGAAGGGGCCACGGAGAATCCTTTATAATGAACAAGAGATAAAGACCCGCAGAGCGCCGGCCCGATCCGCCAGTTACCCGGTTGCGCCTTCATCCGCATCATCTGCAATTTGCATTTGGTAAGGGGAGCTGCCGCGTATAATTCCGGGTACAGGCTTTCAAAATCGGCGCCGCTGCAAACAACGACGATATCGGCTTCCAGGGTTTCCTTCCCCAGTTCGACAAACGGGTAACGGACAGCAGTAACCGCCCTTCCCCAGGTAAATTCCACCCCGTATTTTTCCTGCAACCAGCCGGGCAGGGCCGCTATCGTTTTCCGGGAATCAATGATCAGTTCATCCGGGCTCCATAAGGAACCGATCAGCCGCTCCGTAACAACCGCGCCGGATTTCCGGCTTGTCTCTTCCGGGGAAAGCAGGCGGCATCCCCTGTTCTTATCAATGTTCTCCACCAATTCATTCATTACCTCCCATTCATCGGGTGAATACGCCATATGCAGGGAGCCCACCTCATCAAACCAGGTATCCGCTTCCGCAGCCACCTGTTTCCAGATCGCCCGGGACCGCATTGCCATTTCATACAAGGCTCCTTCGGGTTGTCCCACGGGCCAGACCATCCCGAAATTCCGGATGGAAGCGCCTACCGCCCGCCCGGTTCTTTCAACGACATGCACTTTATACCCCCGCAATGCCAGGGCTCTTGCCGTAGCCAGCCCGGCTATACCGGCCCCGGTTACGATTGCCTTTCTTTTCATACGATGACGATTTG
Source organism: Sphingobacteriales bacterium (assembly GCA_016219985.1). Taxonomy (GTDB): domain Bacteria; phylum Bacteroidota; class Bacteroidia; order Chitinophagales; family Chitinophagaceae; genus JJ008. Next base: position 38,982 of record JACRJO010000003.1, read on the forward strand.
TTGTTAGAAGAAAAATGCCTGTACCTTTTTTGGAAATACAAACCGGAAACAATCACCAATACAATCCCCGCCACTGACCCCATCAGCACCATCCCGATAAAAAAACGGGTCCAGGAAATATCCAGCCTGGCAAAATTTTTAATGAGCAGGACCCCGGTACTCCCGAGGTATCCAAACGAATCGGCCACATAAATGATGAATCCCGCATTGCTGACGTAGCGGAAGCTGGCGATCAGCCGCTCAAACAACATGCAGTTGAAAGGCACATAGCCCATATACAGGCCCACCCCGCTCAGCGTCATCCACCAGAACGGAGAGATCCGGTCTTCGAGGAAGAGGAAACTGCTGGCCATTGAAATCAAAAACCCCAGCACAATCACGATATGATTGATGAGCAGGGCATGGATATTTTTTCTAACCAGGATCAGCGAACCCATCAGCAGCAATACCAGCACCGACGCGGGCAGTTCGCTTTGGGTGAATACGGCCGCGTTTCTCCCATACCCCAGTTCCGTCCACATATTGGAAGCGAAATTGCTGCGGTAGTCGCGGATAATGGTGAGTATAATATAAGCCGTAATGAGTGCGAGGAGACCGGGGAAAAAGGACTTGATAAAATCCCGGCGTCTTTTCCGGCTCATGGGTTTCCGCTCGGTACGGGAATAAATATCCCGCTGATCGGGCAAGGGCGTTTTATCGAGCAGCCAGGTAAACAAAATGAGTACGGGGAAAAACAGCAGGCCGGTCACCCAGGGCATCCAGTATTCAGTTACATTCCAGTTCAGCAGGACAAATTTCCCCGCTGTTTGTGCAAAGCCGGAAGCAAAGATGAAACTGGCGGACAGAACAGCCCCAAGCAGTTCAGTGGTTCTCCTGCCCTCGAGGTAGCTGAACACCAGCCCATAGATCACCCCGAGCGGGAACCCGTTCAGTAAAAGAAAAATGAGATTATAGGGGGCGGGAAACAAAGCAAAAAAGAGCAGGGATACCCAGGAAAGAAAGATCAGTTTCAGGATGGCTGGCGCCCGTTTATCCGTATGCATGGCCCCGATAAACCCGATCCCGAAAAACTTACTCGCCGTGTACCCGATGGTTTGTGCGATCACTAACCATATTTTATAATCCACTCCCGCGTACCGCAAACCGGAGAAATCTGCGGAAGTGAAAGGCTTCCGGAATGCATACATGCAGGTGTACACACAAAAAGCAGAAAGGGCTGCCAGCAGGGACACCTGCCACTCCTTACGGGAAAAATGAACGGTTACAGGATTCATTGCAGCAGGATAGCGGGTAACGAGGAGAGTTCGTGAAGAATATGACTGGGCCCCTCTTCTTCCAGTTCACCGATGGCAGAAGCGCCGGTGGTCACCGCGATAACATAGCGGCAGCCGGCTTTCTTTCCCTCCTCGATATCCACCGGGGTATCCCCGATCTTGATCACTTCGGCCGGGTCCTCCACCCCGGCCCTTCTCATCAGTTCACTGATCATGTATGAATACGGGCGGCCCATGGCCACTTCATTACTGCCGATATAATCATCTACCAAGCCTCTTTCTGTCCATTGAAACCGCTGTACAATCGTATCCGCGATCCGTTTTGAAAAGCCGGTGTTGAGTGCGATCCGGATCCCCTTCTCCTTTAACTGCAGGAACAGTTCTTCCGCGCCGGGCATGGGTTTTACGGAAGGATCATACGCATAATAATCCATCATCTCTTCCTCAAAATCAGCATGTATTTCCCCGATGAATTCCGCATCCGGTTCTATTTCCAGTTTCTCCAGCATCAGCTGAATAGCGAGGGGTTTATGGTAACCCATCAGCGGGTTGGCATCCGCCGTATCGATCTCCAGCCCCTGTTTGGCAAATGCATGGATAAAGGCCCGGGCCACATTATCCTGGTCCATGACCGTGGTGCCGGCCATATCAAAAACAGCGAGTTTGATTGACATCTGAAATATTTTGCGAAAGGTAAACGGAACAACCCCCAATGCTGTTAAGCCTGCATGAACAAACCTTTAATTCTGTGTAAGCGGGTTTCAGGAAGAAAAAAGCGGGAACCGCTCTTTACCATTGGAAGGAAACAGCGATCCAGCCGCTGCGGCCCAGGCCGTTTATTCCGGATCCGTGGGTGCGGTAATCCTTGTTGAAGATATTTTGTAAACCGGCTGAAAACTGTACGCTCTTGGTTTTATAACCGCCGTATAAATGATAAACAGCCCAGCCCGGTGTTCCGCCCACCGGGATCCGGTTGTCTTCTTTATCCCCCTGGGCAAGCCTGTTTTGTTTCGCGGCAAACTGCATCTCGGCAGCCATGTACCAGTCCGTTTCCCGGTATAAAGTCATCAGCCGTCCATTCATTGGCGGCATGCGGCGGAGCGGTTCATTCCTGGTAAGGTTCTGCCCGTAGGTACAGGCCAGGCCACCGTTTACCCGGAGTGCTTTTACAACCTGGTAACTGATACTGAATTCCGCTCCCCGGATAAACGCGGCTTCCGAATTTTCTTTCCGGTATACCGGGTAGCCATTGATGACCTGCCCTTCTTCTTTTACGCGGGTGATCAGGTCGGACAGATGCATATAAAATAAAGCAGCTGTTCCGCTGAAACCTTTATGCTGTATTTTATAACCCAGTTCCGTATGCGCCGATTTTTCCGGCCGCAAACCGGCCGAGGGCAGTTCATAGCGGAAATCAACAATGCCCAGGGTACCCATATCATCCACATTGGGCGCCCGGTAACCGCTGCTGAAGGTTATATATACCGATTGTTGCTGACTGAGTATATACATCAGCGCGGTATTACCCACCAGCGCGGAAGGCGTGATCCGCACATTTCCCAGACTTGTATCACGGATGCGAACAGAGAACGTATTAAAGCGGAGTCCGGCATCCAGCAACCAGTGTCCATACCGGAAATGCTGCAGGGAATACAGGGAATAATTCCCATACACGGACGCATCGGGATACAATCCTCTTTTGGCCGTCGCCTCACCGGAAACAGTATTGACATCCTGCCGGTTGCTGGCCACTTTATCCATATAAATCTCCATCCCGGAATTCGCCGTCCAGTTCCTGGTAAAGGCGGACAGGATATCCGCTGTAATACCCGCTGTACGGACCCTGTCCTTTTCTTTCCGCAGTATTGTGCTCCCGTTTTTCTGACTGTTCCTGCCTTCCAGTCCCTGCTGGAACGAGATGGTGATTTCAGTTTCCTTATTCCATACCGAATGACCGGCAACAAGGAGTTTCGCATAACCCAAAAACCGTTGCTGCGGATCCATTTCATTGAGGCGGTAATTCTCCAGCTGTACTTTATGGTAAACCGGGACATGCTGTTGTTGTAAAAACTGGTTGGCCAGCAGCAGGGTGATATTTTTCTTCAGCAGGAACCGGGCCTTGATATCAAAGGCCCATTCATCATACCCGGACGGAGTTTGCTTGCCCGTTGTATCGCCGCCTCTTATATCCCCGAAATCTCTTTTACTGATACCTGCCAGCAGTGCTGTCCTTTTGCCGGAATACTGTGCTTCCCCCCGGGCCGTTTTTTCCATCCCCCCTGTCATGTATTTCCCGGACAGCATCCCGTTTACCACCGGTTTGCCGGAAGTGAAGGATGGTTCTTTAGTAAATACCTGGATCACCCCGCCCATGGCATCCGTCCCGTATTGCACGGAGCCGGTACCCCGGGCCACTTCAACCCGGCGGATCGTGTACGCATCAATGGTATTCAGGTATTGATTGGGACCATACCGGAAGGTGGAATTATTCAGGCGGATCCCATCCACCAGGATCAGGGTCTGGTTACCCGTCAGTCCCCGTACAAAAGGAGAACCGCCCCCGAGGTTTGTTCGCTGAACAAATACCCCGGGCATACTCATTAATGCGTCAGGGCTGGTACGAGGATGAAATTCCTTCGTGTATTGTGCGGAGAGCGTACTGACCGAATAAGGCACATAAATATTCTGCTGCTTACTGCGCTGGGCCGTCACCACGACTTCACGCAGTGATTCACCCACCGTATCAGTGGTGCCGGCCGGTTGTTGTGCGGCGGCAGGCAGGCTAAAAAAACCAATCAGCCCGAAACAGGTATTTCTTAAATTCATACCCGTACTTATTTCTCTTCTTTCGCAGCAGTTTTCAGGAATGCACTTCGCCGGGGCGCCGGCATCATGCTTCCCTCTCCCTTCACCGCTTTCCAGATCACTTCACTGAATACCAGGTCGGGGATCGCATCCTCCTTACTAAAGTCGAAGGATGCACTCAGTTTAGCACCGGGTGTGTTCTTTTTATTTAATTCAGTCAGGTCCACGAGGGCCGGTACGGACTGGAATACATTCAGGTCCGCCTCCTTTGTGAAACTGCGCCACATCGGTTCAGCGGCTGCGTCATACTGGCTCATCGGGGGTAAACCGAGGATCAGCTCAATTGTTCTCAGCATGGAGGAAGTGGAATACGGGGTATGATCCACGAATTTTCTTTTCACAAAACCACCGGCCACATAGGCCGTGGTGCGGTGGGCATCCACATGATCCGGCCCGTTCTGCGCATCGTCTTCCACGATGAAGATGGCGGATTCTTTCCAGATGGGGCTTTTTGACAGGTACTCTACAAACAGCCCGACCGCCAGGTCATTATCGGCCACATGGGCAAAGGGTGTGGGGCGGTCCAGTTTTTGCCCTTCCGTATGATCATTGATAAAACGGAGTGAATTGAAGCGCGGAACCGCATTTACCGCCAGCAGGGAATCAAATTCCCTTTTCCACTGGTAAAAACGGCTGGTATCCCGCACGGTTTCATCCCAACTGGTATAGTAGGGACAGAAATTATTCTCCAGGACCTTAATATTTGCTTTATAGTCGTCCGCGAATTCACCATAAGTGCGGAAACTCACCCCCGCCCTTTTGCAATAGTCCCAGATAAAACCGCGGTCGGGATTGGCCACTTCACGGTTCCCTTCGGCATCATAACTGCCCCCGCGTCCTCCGTAACTGGTGGGCCAGTTTTTCTCCAGGTAATCGTTGGCATTAGCGGCCGTGCTCCAGTTGTGGCCATCGGCGCTCACTTCCCCATCCACATAAAAATTATCAAGCAATACAAATTCGGAAGCCAGCTTGTGCTGGTTCGGGGTAATATTTTTCCCGAATAAAACAAGACTGGTATCCCCGTTTCCTCCCGGCATATCTCCCAGCACCTGGTCATAGGTCCTGTTTTCCTTGATCACATAAAACACGTATTTAATGGGCGAAGGATCCCCTACTTTCATGGGAATGGGGTTGCCGGCTTCACCCGCCGAAACAGTTTCCCTTTCCTTGGTATAAGGCGTATTTGAATAAACAGTTTTGGAATACTCCGCCAGTTTGGCTTCGCCGGGTATATCAATGATGCTCATGGTTCCTTTGAACAACCCCCCGATGTACTGGATCCGGCTCTGCTTGCTTTTGTAATCTCCCTGCTGGTAATTGACTTCCTGGTCCCGCTTGCTGGGGTCGGGTCCCTTGGCATTGGGCAGGGAGGAGAATCCCTTGCCATTGCTGACGAATATTTTCTTCCCGATCACTTTTACATTGGTCGGATACCAGCCGGTGGGTATAAACCCGTTGGAATGACTGAATCCTGGTTTGCTTACATCAAAAACAGCAAGGCAATTATTATCCGCATTCGCCACAAACAAGGTCTTTTGATCCTCGCTGAGTGCTAGCCCGTTGCTGGCGGAACCCGTGGGGGCATCGGGGTACAAGGCTGCATTCAGCACTTCCAGTACTTTGCGGTTTGCGATATCAATCACGGAAACGGAATTGTCACCGGCATTGGCCACAAACAACAGCTTGCCGTTACCGGAGAGCAATAATTCATTGGGATTTTCGCCCACCCCGATCTCCGCGCTGACCTGTTGGGTCAGCACATCATAGACCAGGACTTTCTTACCGCCCCAGAGGGAGATATATAATTCTTTTTTATCTAAGGAAAGCCGGCAGGCATAGGCCGGTTCGGTCAGCGGCAGTTGCTTTATAATCTTTTTGGTACCCAGGCTCACCACATACAGGAAATTATTTTCCTTGGTCACCACGTACAGGGTTTTCCGGGCGTCATCGATATCAATTCCCGCCGGTGATATCTTTTCCGGCCATTTTTTCCCGAGCAGGATACTGTCCACCAGTCTCAGTTTATTTTTGACCAGGGCATATTTCAGCACCCGGTTATCGTTTCCGCCACTGGCGTACAAAAATTTTTCATCGGCTGAAAACTTTAACCCGTACCAGGATTTCTGTACGACCATAACATCCAGCACTTTTTCCTTCACCGGGTCAATCAGCTGAATACTCTGCACACTCTGGCCATTATTGGTAACCGCCATTAATTTCTTGGACCGGCTTACCGCGATATTCAGGGGCAGGTCACCGAGCGCGAAGGAGCGGCCGGCGGGGGAAAGGGTCCAGCCATTGGGCAGGGTGACTTTTGATTGTGCCGATGACCGTTCCATTAATAAGCAAGCGGGTATCAGCAACAGCGCTACTAATGTATGCCTCATGATCTTAATTTTTGGGTTTGTAATGATTGGTTCTTTGCTCCGGCTCATCATCCATCGCTGGACCCTGCTGCACTTTTTTCCAGTCAATATCCCGGTTATACCTGCTCATCGCTTTTCCCGGGTCAAAGACCCTATTATCGGGGAAAACAAAATTATACGGTGTATAATCGGGTGTACTGGTAAAAAAATCCTGCAGCAAAGAGGCCGTTACATCGTACTGGTTTACGTAATCTATATTCAAAATATTATATATCACTTTCAGTACTGAGCCAAAGTTAGCATGAATAGGAGAAACATGATTGCGTTTTACATAAGGGCCGGCCATCATCAGGACGCTTCGGTGCGCATCCAGGTGATCCACCCCGCCCTGCGGGTCATCCTCGGTTATGATCACCAGCATATTTTTCCAGTAGGGTGTCCGTGACAGGAAATGCAGGATTCTTCCCAGGGCCAGGTCATTGTCCGCCATATAAGAATGAACATAGGGATATCCCTCATCCGGGCGCGGACCGGCGCCATGGTCATTCGGTAACTGCATCGTGAGGAGTTGCGGCATTTTTTCTTTGCCGTTCAGCCATCTCCGGGTAAATTCTGATTCAAACTGCTCCACGCGGAACTGATCCGGTATATTGGTATTAAAGCCCGCGTAGTTATGCGAAGTGCGGCTCCACAATGCTTTTTGCATCGGCACCATCACAGCATGGGCGGCGCCGGTAAGGGTATCGTACCATTCCTCCCTGACATGGGCGGTTTCATTGGCCTCCCCGAAATTGTAAAAGAATACTTTATTCCGCTCCAGCGCTTCCCACAAACCGCCAATCTCCGCATAATCCTCCGGATCCATACTGCCCGTGCTTCCGGGAAAACGGCGACCTGGCGCTTTGGAAAAATAAGAAGCGGTTTTGCTGACACTGGAATTGGTTTCCACCCATTCATTCGGCACCACCCCCATCATCCAGTGATGCCCGTGAATAGACGCATCGCTGTCGCAGTAAAAATTGTCACTGAATGAAAATTCAGATGCCAGTTTCGCATGATTGGGCATGATATCCGCATTGGCAATTTTCAACGTATCGTTCTTACCATATACATTCACATTGACTCCATATCTCGCCAGGGTCAGGTCCCCTTTCCCGGTTTTCAACTGGCCCAGTACTTCGTCATAGGTCCTGTTTTCCTTGGTGATATATACGATATACTGAACCGGGCTTTGCCGGATCTTAGGCAAGGGAGGCAGGGGATTCCGTCCGTCGTCCTTTACCCGAACGGCCTGCATAGTATTATTGACTGACTGACGGGTATAGGCAGCGAGTTGCACTACATCCGGCACCGGGATCTTTTGGAAAGAAGCCAGTTGTATATCCCCGATATAAGTGCCCTGCACCGGTTTTACAAAATCCTTACCGCCGTTGGGTCCGGCTCCCAGCCCGCGGCAACTGATCACATAGATTTCTTTTTCATCCTTACTGAGCAATACCCGGGCCGGTCCCCACCCGGTGGGTATCAGTCCCACCGTTTTCTTTGAGGGTATATCAATCACGGCTATAGCGTTAAAACCCAGCAAGGCGACATAAAGTCTTTTTTCATTCCTGCTCAGCGCCATTCCAAATGGCAATAAGCCCCTGTATTTATCAATCCGTTTGTCCACGGTAATGGGGATATGCGAAATGATTTTACGGGTTTTGTAATCGATCACGGAGATATTATCATTGGTCGCATTACTGACATACGCATACCGGGAGCCCACCACAATGGAATTGGGGCTGGCGCCTCCCACTACTTCCGCGTCTTCGATCATCTGCCCGACCTGGTATCCTGTTTTAAACTTATCGATCACTTTATTGCCGGCCAGATCGATCGTATATACACTCATGGCTTCCGGGGCGGAGGGGCTTCCTACTCCCGGAATATGCTTGCCGTCAATCACTGTTCCGTTAATTGATTCAGGGGTATTATTCCCGTACGGATGCCAGTTGATCATCCGGGTATTGTAATTCGTGGAATCCATTCCATCCACAAGCGGGTATTCATACATACCCACATTGGCGGCAAAAGCTGTTTTCTTATCCGGGCTGATGGCCAGTCCGAATGGCTGCCGGCCCACGGGGATGCTGGCTGTAAGCTGCCTGGTCTTCAGATCGATCCGTACCAGGCGGAAATTGCCCCGGTCCAGCACGAGCAATTCGTTCTGGTCCTCATTGATCAGGAGGTCTGCTGTAAAACTGTCCCCGTAATACAGTCTGCCGGTCTCCCCGTTCAGAGAAATGGAATCCAGCCGGATCATTTTTTCGGTATCATACACGATCACTGCGCCATTATCACCCCCGCTCAGGAAAATGGTTTTTGAATCCGGCGCAAATACCACACCGAGAAAAGAACCATTCGATAAGGGGGAAGCTACCGATCCATCATAAGAAGGAACACGCAGGGACCGGAGCGTAGCCAGTTCAATTAATGTAAACACGCCGTTATGCAGGGTCACTATTTTTTTTCCATCAGGAGAAAGCGCCATGCCAAACGGATCATGGGTGATCCGGATCAGCTCACCTGCCGGGCTGACCAGGCGGCCGCTGGGTAGCACTGAAACCCCCTTTTCATTGATGGATGCATACTGGTTCCTTCCGGGTACCTGCAGGGTCAGGATATGGTTTTGCTGCTGAGCCAGGGAAACGGAACCGGATAGTATTAATAAAATGGATAGAAAATAGTTTCTTTTCATGCTGTCAAATTATTAAAAAGGGCGGAACCTGGAAAAGTCCCGCCTGTTTTCATGGTCACTTTTTGCTTATGCTTAAGAACTGTTTCCGGTGATGATTATGGTTTTAAGATCCAGATCTGGCCATTCAGGTTATCCGCCCCGGAAAATTGCCGGTCTACAGCCGCTTTCCAGTTCACGCCATTAATATTCTGCTCTGAACCGGGGTAGGACCAGCGAAACGGGATCACGCCCCCGTTACCCACGCCCACACCGCCTGAAAAAGCAGGAATACCGGTGCGCCGGAAATTATAATAGGCTTCCCATCCTGAATTCTGGAAGAAGGCGATATATTTCTGGGTCAGGATCCTGGTAAGTCCTCCTGAACCGGGTTCATAGGCTACGGCAGGCTGAGAATAATAGTCGTCAAAATCAAAATCGAAGCCGGCGCTGGTCCAGCTGCCGAGGGACTGACCCGGCCGGAGATAATTGACCGTATTGGCGCCATTGACAATCCCATAAAAATCCAGGGAACTCCGGATACCGGCCTTGTACCAGGTTTCCGCATCCCCGCCCGTATAACCGCGGTTAATGGCTTCGGCAATATTGAAACACATTTCAGTGTACCCGGCAATGATGAAATCTTCGCCCACATTGGTCCGGTAATACCGGTACCGGTTGATCATGCTGAGCTTGCCGGTAAGGGCATTGGCTTCCATGATATTCTGGTCCTGGCCGGTGGGAGAACCGATAAAAGCCCTGAAATCAGTCGGCGCATAACTGTTATCATCCACGATCTTCCAGGCCGGCTCACAGGTTACCAGTACCCGGGGGTCATTCCGGTCTGTGCAGGCTTTCACATAGGTTTCGGCCATATTCAGGCGCAGCGCATCAAACCCATAAGCCACCGGGGTGGTCGGATACCTGTTTACATCATTATTGTATACATACTTCAGGTCATCCGCTGAACTGCTGAACAAGGGGAATTTCGAAGGATTGGTCATCACTTCATTGATCCGCGTGGCAATCTTCAGATCCGCGTCCCCTGCTTTTTTACTCAGGCTGACCAGGACTCTCAGTTTATAGGCATTGACCAGTTTTCTCCATTTTGAAAAATTGCCTTTATAGAAAATATCATAGGCGGATACGGTTCCGGGGTCGGTGGTGGAAGCCAGGGTGGTGAAATCATCATTGGCCTCATCTAACCATTTGATCACCTGCAGGAACACGGTCTTCTGGTCATCATACTTAGGGGTGAAATTTCCTTCAAGCCCTTTTACCGCTTCACTCATCGGCACATCACCCATCAGGGAAGTCAGGTTATAGTAGTAATAAGCTTTCAGGAATTTAGCAATAGCAGCATAGGGATTCACCACGGCCGCGCCGGCGCGGGTTGCTTCTGTTTCCATCCTGTCAATATTCTTCAGGTTCCCGTTATAGACCCCGAAAGGCCCGCCGTTAAATCCGTAAGTATTGTCTCCATAGTACTGGTAATTGCGGCAGAAATACTGGTTATACCGCGCTACAGAACCCCAGGGCTCAATACCGCCCAAACCCCCGGAAATATCATTCAGTTGTTTGATCAGTAATAACCCGGGAGGCACCCCGGTGGCCTGGTTGGGGTTGACAGAATATTCTTCATATTTTTTCTGGCAGGATACCATTCCCAGTATCAGCACAGCCGCTGCCATTATTTTAAATCCGTTTTTCATTGTCATCTTGTTTAGTTGTGTAACAATAGAAATGTTTAGAATACCAGGTTCAGGTTAAATCCAAACCGGCGGGTGGTCGGGGTCTGCAAGTCAGATCCGCTGCTCTGCATAAACTGGTCCGGGTCCACATCCTTGTATTTTTCGGGGAAAAACAGCAGGAGGTTCCTTCCCACCAGCGATACCGAAGCCTGGCTGAAAACTTTACCAAACAGGGTTTTGGGAAGCCTGTAAGTCAGTGTTACCTCGCGCAGTTTAGCGAAGGTCTTACTGATAATATTCAGGTCCTGGATACTGGCATACCGGCTGGAATAATTCTGCACGGTTGTCTTTTTGGTATTGGGAGCCGTGGACAGGTCTTTCCAGTTGGTAATCTCACCTGTTACCGGATCCAGCACCGGTGTACCCACCAGTATAATCCCATTTGCCACATAGGTGCCGCCATTTACATCATCATACCTCGCAGCGCCCCACTCCCCCTGTACGGTTTCGAGGTGGCGTCCGCCCTGCAGAGTTTTCTGGCGCACATAATCATGAAACACGCCGCCGATCACCCCGTCAAACTGGAAAGTGAGACTCACGTTTTTATAGGAGAGGGTATTGGTAACCCCCCAGATAAAATCAGGATCGGAATGCCCGAATATTCTCCGGGCCGGTGAACCCAGGTCGGAGAAACGCAGCAGGAGTCCGTTTGACCCATGCACCAGTTGTCCGTCAGGTGTTCTTACAAATGCATTCCCGTATACCAGGTCAACACGGTCTCCATCCTTTACCCAGTTGTTGGGAGAAGGATTTTTGATCCATACCCTTTTGAATTTGGAGCCATTGACCGTCACATCCCAGGTAAAGTTTTTGGCTTTAACCGGTGAGCCTGTCAGCACGATTTCGATCCCTGTATTCTTGTATTTGTATTCTCCTGTATTCTCCGTTAAACTGGTATAACCCGAGGCCGGGCTGATGGCCCTTGAGGTCAGCAGCTCATTGATCGTTTTGTACCAGGTAAAGTCGAGGCCGATCCTGTTTTTCAGGATCCGGATATCGGTACCCAGTTCCAGTGTTTTTTTATTTCCGGCTTTGATACTGGGGTCATTCAGCCCGTTCACATAGGAGGCCCCGAGTGCATTGTTATAGGTAGTACTCGTTGAATAGGTATAATTGGTACTGAATGCATAGCGGGTAAGTCCATAGGGAGACTGGTAATTGTCTCCATAGCCCAGCGGGTTTCCACCAATAAAACCAAGCGGTCCCACGGAAGAGACGATACCGGCATCCCGCCCGGTGGCATAGGACCCTCTCAGTTTGGCAAAAGAAACCAGTTCCGGCACTTTTACATAATCTGTCAGGACGGTGGACACACCGGCGGAATAATAGAAATATTTATTATTGCCCAGCGGCAGGTTGGAATGTTTGTCGTAGCGGCCGGTTAATGAAACCGTCGCGTATTTACTTAATCCGAAGTCAAAAGAGGAATAGCCGCTTAAGACCAGTTGGTTGGCATTCCAGCTATTGATAAAGGGACGGTTCAGTGAATTAGACAGGGAATACAAGCCCGGGATGGTCAGGTAATCGGTAGTCGCATAGTTTCCGGAATAGCGGATGGTATTGATATTACCTCCCACAAAACCATCGAGACTCAGGAAATCCGAAAAGAATTTTTTCGTGTATTTCAGCTGCACTTCATTATTGGATTCAAATAAGGAGCGGCGGTCTTCCCGGTAATCTCCTTTCCGGTCGTCCCGGCCATAAGCGCCGGCGGAATAAGGCATTTTCTCGGTCCTGGTTAAGTCATAGGTGGAAAAACCAGGACGGAACAGCAGGGAGAATCCACTGCCCAGTTTCCAGTCCACATTCAGGTAGCCATACACATCATTCTTATAATGTCCCCGCAACCATTCATAGGCCATGAACCAGGGATTATTGTAGCGCTGGTATTCCGCGTATTTCTGCTGGATACCCACTTTCCCATCCTGCCAGTAATTCCGCAATTCCCGGATACTCCAGTCGGCGCCGGCCCAGATCACCACGTTGTAGATAAGACTGTTCGGGCCATAATTCACATCCGGGAAATTTTCGGTGTACTGCCGGCTGTAATTCAGGTTGGCAGATACTTTTAACCGGTTGGAGAAACGATGACCGGCCGAAAGATTAAAGTTGGTGGTATTCAGATCCGTGTTCGGCACGATACCCTGCTGGTAAGTATGTCCCACCCCGAAGCGGATATCAGAATTTTCCGTATGCGAGGCGATCGCAAAGTGATTGGTGGATACCATTCCGGTCTGGAGAAAATTCTTCAGGTTATCTTTTCCACGGGCGACCCAGGGAGTGGGGTTGATATTTCCGGTAAACGTAGTTCCATTGGGAAAGGTAGTGGTGTAGGTTTGCCCCGGTGTTACGACCCCGTCATACTGCGGCAGTAACTGGCCGTCGAAGCGGGGACCCCACACGTCATAGTCGTTATCGTTTAATCCGCCGCCCACACCGTCTTTAAAAGCGTATTTTCCCTGTGACCCCGGTCCATAGAGGTCCTGGTAACGGGGAAAAGAAAGAAATCCCTTCTCGAACATGGTGCTGGAATTGAATTCCACCGAAACGCCTCTTTTATCTTTGGTTCCCTTCTTTGTATTAATAATAATGGCCCCGTTCTGCGCCAGTGAACCATAGAGGGAACCGGCCGTCTGTCCTTTCAGAAAAGTATAACTTTCGATATCATCCGGGCTGATATTCCAGGTATCTGTTTTGATGGGAACCCCGTCCACTACAAATAAAACAGAACCATCCCCGCGGAAATTGATCGAAGGCGCCCGCAGCAGTTCCGGCGTAATATTCACGGTAAGCCCGGCGACTTTTCCTTTAAAGCTGCTGACGGCATTCGGTTCCCGGGCCTTCACCAGGTCGGAACCTTTTACTTCCTGGGTGGTGTAGCCGATCTTTTTGATCTCCTTTCGTACACCGAGGGCGGTTACCACTACTTCATTCATGCTTTTGGAATCCGGCTGAAGGATTACGATACCCGCCTCTGCGCCGGTGATCTCTTTCGTAACAAACCCGATATTGCTGATGACCAGCAACTCCTTATCAGAAGCGGTAATACTGAAATTACCCGCCTGGTCCGTAATGGCGGTTATCCCCTTCTTTTTTAATGTAACAGACGCACCCGGCAAGGGCTGCTGGTTTTCATCAGAAAGCACTTTCCCACTGATGGTCTTTTGAGCCGGCAACAGAGCCGGGAGAAATAAAATCAGTAAAAGCAGGAAAAAGGGCTGCTTAAACCGGAAACGATTACTTGTTGTCATAAGAAATTTGTTTTAGTTAAAAACCCATCCAATCAGGGCGCTAAGGTGCCCTTCATAAATGAAGAAGTGTTTATCAGAAAGTAAACGAATCATTATCCTACTGTGAAAGAAGTAATAATATTTGCACCGGTAACATTCAGCTAACATGGACGGATGAAACAGCATAGCATTCCCGCACACCGGAACAGGCGACGGGGCTGCCGGTAATATTAATTTTACAGAACGGTCACCTATTCATAAACTGCCGGTAGTAATTGCATAACAACAGAAAGCGTACTTTGGAAAACTCGTACGCATTGAAAAAAAGAAACCCCGACGTAGTCGTAATCTCTGATCTCCACCTGGGCACATACGGGTGCCATGCGGAAGAAATCGTGAAATACCTGCGAAGCATCTCTCCCCGGCTGCTGATCCTGAACGGCGATATCATTGACGGATGGCAGTTCTCCAAACGGTATTTCCCCCCGGCCCACCTGCAAGTGATCAAAGAAATTTTCAACCTCCTGGACCATGGAACCCGGGTGGTGTACATAACCGGTAACCATGATGAAATGATGCGCCGCTACAGCGGTATCCAGCTCAGCCATTTTCAACTGGTGGATAAACTCGTCCTCGAAATAAACGGGAAAATGACCTGGGTTTTCCATGGGGATGTATTTGATCATACCACCAAGGGCGGTGCAAAGATCATTGCCAAGCTGGGCGGCTTCGGGTATGACTGGCTCATCCTCCTCAACCGGTTTATTAACTGGTGGCTGAAAAAAATCGGGAGACCCAAACTAAGCCTGAGCAAGAAGATCAAGAACAGTGTAAAGAAAGCCGTGGCCTGGATCGCTGATTTTGAACTGACCGCCGCCGAACTGGCGATCGGGAAGGGATATGACTATGTCATTTGCGGGCATATTCACCAGCCCCAGAAAAAACTGATCGAAACGCGGAACGGGAAAGTGATGTACCTGAACAGCGGGGACTGGATTGAAAACCTCACCGCCCTGGAATATGCGGATAATGAATGGACGATTTACCACTACCGGGAAGAGGATTATGCCAGCGCGACCGTCATCCCGATGAACAAGAAAATACCGGCCCTGAATGTGGTAACCGATGAAATCAACCTGTTCATCACCTCCTTACAATCCTGAACAATGAAAATACTTTACGCCGTACAGGCCACCGGGAACGGGCATATCAGCAGGGCGATGACGCTCTTACCGCATTTGCAGCAATACGGGACCGTGGATATTTTCCTGAGCGGCAGTAATGCCAACCTGGAACTGGATGCCCCGGTAAAATACAGGAGCAGGGGCATCAGTCTTTTTTATAATTGCGAGGGCGGGCTGGATTACCGGAAGATGATAAAAATAATCAACCCCTTGCGGATCAGCCGCGAGATCCGGGACCTGCCCGTGGAAAATTATGACCTGGTGCTGAATGATTTTGATCATATCACATCCGCAGCCTGTGCCCGGAAGCGGATCCCCTCCGTTCATTTCGGGCACCAGGCCAGTTTCCAGTCGGCCCTGGCCCCGCGCCCGGAAAAAAAATCCCGTACCGGCGAGTGGATCCTGGCAAATTTCGTAAAAGCTCCTTACCGTGCGGGCTATCATTTTGAGAAATACGATGCCGGCATTTTCGAACCCGTCGTTAAAAAAGAAATACTGGAAGCGAATCCGGTAATCAAAGATCATATAACCATTTACCTTCCCTCCTATTGTGAAAGTCAGTTAAAAACATTGTTTGAAAAATTCTCGGATCACCGGTTCCATATTTTTTCCCGGGAATCAAAATCCATACGGGAAGAAAAGAACCTGCTGTTCTTCCCGGTGGACAAGGAATTGTTTACCGGCAGTCTCGTTCAATGCACCGGTATCATTTGCGGGGCCGGTTTTGAAACCCCGGCGGAAGCGATTCACCTGGGAAAAAAGATACTGGCCATCCCGATCAGCGGCCAGTATGAACAGCAGTGCAATGCGGCCGCGCTGAAAAAAGCAGGCATCTCCTGCCTGGATCGCATTGATGATCGTTTCCCCATCCATTTCGGGCAATGGATTAATGACAGGCGCCCCCCGGTAAAAAAAGACTATTCGAACAGTATCCGGGAATCGCTTGACTATATATTCTCCCTGCCCGTTCCGGCAGTACCCGGAACGGATCTCACCCTCCATCAATCACCCCTCGTCTCCTGCTAAAAAAAACACCCCGCCTTGCCGAGCGGGGTGCTAACTGCATGAGAAAAATACAACCGGTTTACTTACTAAAAACCAATTTTATACTACCGGGTAAGAACTGCTGTAAAATTGCCGCATTGGTATTACCGGCCTGTTAGCCAATCGTTACCTGAATATTAAAAAAAAAGCCCGGCGACCGCCGGGCTCTGTAAGTACGGATGAATGAATCTTAGTTGAAGTTGAACTTTGTCCATCCTTTCCACCAGCTGGCCAGTTCGCCGGCAGGAGCGATGCCACCCCGGAAGGTAACCGCTTTATTAAAGAAAGTATCATTGGTGAATTTAGCATCGGTAAAGCCGGCGCCGCTGAGTACTTTCTGGTTGCCGTTGGAACCTGCGAAGGGCGTCGGGTCGGGTGCTGAATAATTGAAGGGCTGGATCAGTTTCACATCGGTGGTATTGGTCAGTATTTCATTATTATAAAATGAATTCGTGAACCATGTTGCAAATGCCGCATCATTGGTGATGCTGGCGCCGGGCGTGCCGGTGAAACGGGTGCTGGTGGCGCAACCGGCAATGGTGATATTGCGGAGGCGGATGGTGCTGTCCTCGATATTCAGCGCGGTAGAATTACCAGCCGCTGCATCAACCTCGATACCACGGGGCCAGCCCATGATGATACTGTTAAAGATGGAGATTCCGGTATTGCGGCGAATATGAGCTCCGCCACGGAACAGGGAGCTCCCCACATTGTTCAGGGTGGCGCGGGGCCCGATGGCCGTGATATTGCTGAAAATGGCCGTTGTTTTCGGTGTAACGGTCGTACCGCCGGCATTATTATCACTTTCAAACGCTTCCGAGTTGGAGATATCTGCGATCAGGGAGTCCCGGATGATCAGGCCAAACTGCACTTTCCCGCTGTACCCGTTATCAGTATCGAAATCATCATCCTGGGTTTTGTAAGCGATCAGGTATTTACAGTTCACGGTACCGCCAAACCATTCATAGGCGTCATCCTTGGCATATACCACCTGGATATGGTCAATAACAGTGCCGCTGCCCACACCGGCCAATGTCAGGCTGTTCACTTCCTTATCCGGCTGGAACGCATAACCGGCATACTCGATGCGCAAATATTGAAGAACACCGGAACTGTCGGCGGGAATGGCCGTGGGAACGGCGGCATCACCGGAGCCGGCCAGGCCATCGCCATTGCCATTATCGATACCACCCTCAACCTGAAAGAGGCCGGCGGTACCGTTATAACTTGTATTGATCGGGGCTTTCCCGCAGATCACAATACCCCCCCAGTCGCCGGATTGGGGATTGGGAGCGGCAGAAGTGAAGATGATGGGCTCACTGGCAGTACCCGGGGCCACGATTTTGGAACCGCGGGTGATGATCAGGGCAGCCACATCGGATCCGCTGAAAGAACCTTTAATTGTAGTACCCGCCTCAATGGTCATGGTATGGTTACCCACCATATACACCAGGCCTTTCAGGATATACGTATTCTTTTTATGCAGAACCGTATCCGCATTAATCCTTCCCTGCAGGGTGATGGTTTCCCCGGTTGAGCCGCCGTTGCCGCCACCATTTACCACCACTACCTGGATTTCGCCATCCGTTTCAATCTTGCGGCAACCCGTGGTCGCTAAAGCTGCAAGGACTGATAAAAAGAAAATGTACTTTTTCATTGTTATGTATTTAAGATGTTACGTTTTGCGCTGATTATAAAGAGTAATTGAATGTAAAATTGAATGAGGTGCCATTGCGACGGGTAAACCGGTACGCATCGGTGCCCTTCTGCAATTTGGTATTGCCGTCATTGTTCTGGTAGAAATACTGGGTACTGTTCAGGATATCGGAGATGCTCATCCGAAGTTCGGCCTTCTTCTTCAGCAGTTTTTTGCTGAGCTGGAAATCCAGCAGGGCGCGGGGCGCTTCATATATATCCGGGAAACCCGCACCGGCAGTCAGGTCGCCGACGAGGTAAATCCTTTCCCCGATCTGGTTAAACAACAGAGTGGCATTCAGGCCTGCTTTCTCCAGGTCATACAATAAACCAACATTGATCACATAAGGTGATTGTCCCTGCATGGGACGGTCAATACTGAATGTGTGATCCTTGACCCTGCTCCGGATATAGGAGGCATTGGCCTGGAAAGTGAAATTCCGGAAGCTGTTACTGAAATCAAGCTTCTTCCGCAGCTCCAGTTCCAGCCCATAGGCTGTTGCTTCTTCCACATTTTGAAAATTGAATGTGCTGGCGCCCCCCGAACCTGCAGTGAATATCTGCTCGATCGGGTTGTTGAATTTCTTATAAAAAGCGCCGGCTGTCAGCATTTCACCTGCTTTGGGGTACCATTCATAGCGCAGGTCCAGGTTGGAAACCTTGGTACGCTTCAGGGCCGTGTTACCCTGTATGGAAGCATTTAGTTCAAAATCATAAATATTCAGGTAAGAGAGTTCGCGGAGCTCCGGGCGTATCACTGTTTGTGAACCCGAAAAACGAAGATTGGTTTTATTATTTACTTTCAGGGTCGCATTGAGACCGGGCAGGAAATCAGTAATCTGGCTGTATGTATGCCGGAGATCCCATTTTTTTACACTGCCCACGAGCTGATCAAAGTTTTCAACCCGCAATCCCCATACCAGCCGGAAAGCCCGGCTGAACTGGTTGTCGAATTGCAGGAATCCCCCGTTCAGGATGGTATTCGCCAGGTAGCGGAAGCTTTTACCCTTGATCGCGTCAAAAGCGATCATATTATCTGTTCCCGTACCAAAGTTTTCCGGGGCGAAGACTTTATCGGGTGCGAGTAACCGCAGTTCCGGGTTATCAGAGGGAAGGTAATTAGCAAACAACTGTGCATCATACAACCGGTCCTTAATCTGCAGCATATACCCGCTTTTCACAGATTGCTTCTGACCAAATAAGTTGAAGTTAAAACTGAGATCCCCGCCGGCTGTATAGATATAATCAGATAAGCTCTGGTAGATCCGGCTGCCGCTGCTTTGTGAAAGGTTATTTGACAACAACAATCTGAAAGGATCCTGCGTATTAACAGCACGGGTGTACGTGATCCTGCGCTGGTCCGGAATATACCCATCGAGTATATTGAAGGCCCCGTACCATTTTAATTTCAGTGGCTTTGCCACACTGTGATCCCCGTTGACCTGTACGGTAAAAAAACTGTTTTGTTTAAACGTAAGTTCCGTTGCCCATAAATCATCGCCGCGGTTATATTCCACTCCGTTACGGCGGGTAACTGTACTGGGTGAATTCACATTAATGATCGATTTTACAGAGATTTTATTCAGCGGGTTGATCTGCATGCTGAAACTTCCCAGCGCCCCGATCGTCACTTCCCGCACATACCGGTCATCATTAAAATCATAATTGGTGGTAAATACACCATTTGACAACTCACTGGACCTGTTTACCAGTTTCAGGTAGCGGTTATTCCTGCTGTAACTTACCCCCAGTGTACCACCAATTGTTTTCCCAAATAATTTTCCGCTAAAGCCCCCGTTTACCTGGAAGGAGACATTTAATGGAACGGAAGAGGTGCTGGGAACCCAGGCATTACGCATTTGTTTACCAATGGCCGTCTTGGCGGCGAACGATAAGGTATCAAAGGCTGATTTACGGGTATAGGCCGCGGGTAAGGAACGGGTACCATCATCAAATCCCAGCCAGTCCGTTTTGGACTTAGCGTCTTTATAAAAAGCCCGGCCGGCTGTTTGCGTATTAAAACCGGAGCCCACCTGTATATTGAAGAAATTCCTGGAAGGAATATCTTTTGTATTCACCTGGATCAGTCCGCCGGCCCACTCGCCGGGATATTCAGGAACAAAGGCTTTGTTGATAATAATATTATCGATCATCGCCGCGGGGATCAGGTCAAAGGAGAAGGTCTTGCGGTCCGGCTCCGTACTGGTGAGCAGAATACCGTTCAGCATGGCCTGGTTATAGCGGTCGGCCAGCCCGCGGATCACAATGAATTTTCCTTCCTGCAAACTGGCGCCGGGGGTGCGTTTCAGTACTTCACCGGTATTCTTATCCGGGGAGCGGCGGATACTTTCCGCGGAGATTACAGAAGCCACCGTATTAGTGTTCTTCTGAAAGGCGATTACCGAATTCACGGTTTCCTTACGGGCGGTGGATGTTTTGGCGCTGATCACCACATTATCCCCCGTCTTTTCCAGCACCTCAAGGGTAATATTCAGTTCGTTGATCTGGCCTGCCGTCACTTCCACTTCCGCTACTTCCTTTTTGGCATAGCCCACTGCCGTGAATGTAAGGGTGTATTTTTTCCCGGGGGAGAGGTTAAGGGTGAAATGACCATCCACTTCAGAAGTGGTTCCACCGGCCGCACCGGCAATCTTAATGGACACGCCGGCGAGGGGTTCATTCTTAGTATTGGTGACTTTACCGGTCAGCCTGTTGGGTTGTTGTGCAACCGCAACCAACCCGGATAATAAAAGGAAACATAACATGCGCAGCCTGGGAACCATATCTCTTTATTTGGCGCAAAGGTGCCCCGGGCAGGTTACCGGCATGTTACGGCCCGGTTAACCAATTGTAAACGCAATATTACCGGAATGTTAAGGCCCGTCTTAAAAGCGGAACTGGAGGCGGCAGGTAAGGATATTATCCTTCAGATCGGATTTATACCCTGTTAGTTCGGTGTGTTCGTTCTTAACAAAATCGTAATACAGGATCAGCCTGGTCTGGGGGTTGATATAATAGGAATAACCAATACCCAGCGTGGAAAAACGGATATCCGCAGCCGAAAAGTTGGTTCCCGGTTTACCAAGCTGGTTTTCTTTCACCCTTGTATTGGGATCGTAAAAGTCGTACTTGATCATGACCTGGTTCCGGTTATTCACGATGTTTTGCAGGAAGACCAGGAAGATCCCGTCAAAATGCCGGATATAGGCCGGCACCGGTGATCCATTAGCGGAGGGTAATGCACCGGGGCTGGTGGTGGAAGCGCTGGTGCCTGACTGTTTACCAAACCAATATTCCGCCCGCCATTCTGTTTCCCCCCACCCGTGTTTTAGCTTTATCTGTACATCTGCCCCATAATACTGGCGGGGAACGGTTTTGCCCAGGTTATCCGAGGAAGAATCCACAACAAATACCGGGTCGCCATTCTGCAATTTCCCGGCTTCATACTGGTATTTAGTACCATTCTTCCAGCCACCCCGTAAAAAAGAAAGCCCCCCGGAGATCTCTAATTTTTTATTGGTTGAAGGACGAATAAACAGCCGCGAGATCAGGTCCTTGTGGCTGTCGAAATCCGTTGTTCCCGCTAATCCCTGCCCGTTAAAAAAACCCAGGTCGAATTTGAAGCGGGACCGTTTTCTCTTATTGTCCTGCGGTTCATGCGAGATCATGATCCCAAGGTCCCTTTCGGAAGGCATTAATATTTGTGACATACGGCCCCGCTCGGGGGTTTCCCGGAAGGCAGAAGATAAATTCACTTCATAGCCGAACGGGCGGGCAAACAACCCGGCAGTCATGGAAAACAGGTTGCGCCGGGTCTCAAAAAGTTTTAAAAACATATCCCTTACAATAACGCCCCTTTCAGTTGCGTCTATCTGGAAAGAGAATAAAGCCGTCGGGTATTTCAATTTAGAAGGCAGGATATAGTCGATTTTAACGCGGGCCCTCCGCAGCATGAAACGGCTTTTGGAATAAGCAGAAAAATTACCCCCGGTATAGGAAGGGGCCCCTTCCGACTGCGCCGCCTGGAACTGGGGCTGTATATAACCGGTAATACGCAGGTTTTCAAACCGTTTGATCACCGGGCGGACGGTATCTTTAATAAAGAAGGAAGAATCAATATCCGAAAGATATCGTTGTGCAAAAGCGCTAAAACCGGTACATACCAGTAAAATGACCGGGAAAAGAGCCCGGAATGCCATTTTCTTTGCCAAATTCATATCTATAAATTGAAAAGCGCCGCAATATAGAAGTCTTTGTTATCAAATCGTGACGGAATCGTTATTTCTATATTAACTTATTATTAATTCTCCCCCGCTGCCGTTTCCCCAAGATGGTACCCGGTAATTTCGCAGCCAATTGCAGCCCCGCATATTACGGGACGCCACTAAAACAATCAATATGGCCGGACTTAATTCTTTCCTCAAGATCTTCATGCCGAAGAACAAGGTATTTTATGAGCTGTTTGAACAGGTAGCTGAAAATGTTTCAAAGATGGGCACCCAACTGAAAGAGGTGGTGGCGGAGCCCGATTTTGATAAGCGGGCGGCCCTGATCGTCCTGATCGAAAACCTCGAACATGCCAATGATGAACTGACGCATAACCTCTTTACCGAGCTGGGCCGGAACTTCATCACCCCCTTCGACCGGGAGGATATCCACTACCTGGCCACTTCGCTCGATGATATCGCGGATTATATCTACGCTTCTGCCAAGAAGATCAATTTTTACCGCGTGAACCCGAATGATATGGGGATGCAGAAATTTGCCGAGCTCATTGAGCAGGGTTGCCAGCAGATCCGGATCGCAGTAACCGAACTGCGCGATATGAAGAACATGCGCAGCATTACCGAAGCGCTGGTCAAGATCAACAGCCTCGAAAACCAGGCCGACGATGTATTTGACATGAGTATCGAGCGCCTGTTTGCCACCGAACCGGATGCCAAGGAAGTCATTAAGAAAAGAGAGATCTACCAGGTGATGGAGATCGTTACCGATAAATGCGAAGACGCCAGTAACGTGATCGAGTCCATTATCATTAAATACGCCTAACCGCTATTCACCCACACCTGATTAATTGTTATGACTTCATTTCTTATCACCATCATCATACTGGCCCTGGTATTTGATTATATCAACGGCTTTCATGATGCTGCCAATTCCATTGCCACGGTGGTCTCCACCAAGGTGCTGACGCCCTTCCAGGCGGTGCTGTGGGCAGCTGTTTTCAACTCCGCTGCCTTTTTTATTTTCAAGGATCACGGGGTGGCCGATACGGTGGCCAAGACGGTAAAACCGGATCATATCGCCGAGGGAGCCATGATGACGGTTATCTTTTCCGGGCTGATCGCGGCCATTATCTGGAACCTCGCTACCTGGTGGCTGGGGATCCCCTCCTCCTCCTCCCATACGCTGATCGGCGGGTTTGCCGGAGCAGCGATTGCGGCAGGTGGTTTTGAAGCGGTTAATTCTCCCATCATCCTGAAAACAGCCAGTTTTATCCTGCTGGCCCCCCTGCTCGGTATGCTCATGGCTTTTATCATGTCACTCTGGTTCTTAAGCTCCTTTAAAAAGGGATGGACCTCCAAGATCTTCTCTGCCGGGATCATTGTATTTGTAGTGATCTTCCTCGCTACCAACCTGGAATTTGACAAAGGAATACTGGCCAAAAAAACACATTACGAGAATTATATCGCCCAGGTTGTTTTCTATTCCAAAAATTTCAAATGGATCCTGCTCGGGCTGATCCTGCTGGTGATGGCCATTTTTTCCCTGTACCTGAGCAACCTGAATGCCTACCGGGCCAACCATTGGTTCAAGCGCCTGCAGTTAATTTCCTCTGCTGCTTTCAGTATCGGCCATGGAGGGAATGATGCCCAGAAAGTAATGGGGATCATCACTGCGGCCCTGATCGCCGGCGGCACGATCCCGGATTTCAAACATATGCCCAACTGGGTGCCTATTGCCTGCTACGCAGCGATCGGCCTGGGTACCATGAGCGGCGGCTGGAAGATCGTGAAGACCATGGGGACCAAGATCACCAAAGTGACGCCTTTTGAAGGGGTGGCCGCGGAAACAGCCGGCGCCCTGACCCTCTTTATTACGGAGGCATTGAAAATACCGGTGAGCACCACCCATACCATCACGGGCGCCATCATGGGAGTGGGAGCCACCAAGCGTTTGTCGGCAGTGAGATGGGGCGTTACCATCAACCTGATCTGGGCCTGGATCCTTACGATCCCGATCAGCGGTTTGCTGGCAGGCGGCGTTTACTACATTGTAAAATTGTTTTAATCCAAACTGTTTTAGCTTTTTACCCATAAAATCCTGACTTTTGTCGGGATTTTTTTTATGGCAAAAATTCTTGTTACAGGCGGCTGCGGCTTTATCGGGTCCCATACCATTGTTGACCTGGTGGAAAACGGGTATGAAGTCATCTCCGTGGATAATAATTCCCGTTCCAATCCCAATGTGCTCCTCGGTGTGGAACTGATCACCGGGAAGAAAGTCAAGAACTACAAAGTTGATCTCTGCAATTTCGATGATACGTTTGCGATCTTCCAGGAAAATACGGATATCACGGGGATCATTCACTTCGCGGCCTATAAAGCGGTGGGTGAATCCGTGGAAAATCCCCTGCTCTACTTTGAGAACAACCTGGTATCCCTGATCAACCTGCTGAAATGCGTGCAGGAATTTCATATCCCGCATTTTGTTTTCTCCTCTTCCTGTACCGTGTACGGGGAACCGGATGAGATACCCGTAACGGAAACAACAGCGCCCAAACCGGCGGAATCTCCTTATGGCTATACCAAGCAAATG
Source organism: Sphingobacteriales bacterium (assembly GCA_016219985.1). Taxonomy (GTDB): domain Bacteria; phylum Bacteroidota; class Bacteroidia; order Chitinophagales; family Chitinophagaceae; genus JJ008. The sequence goes on from JACRJO010000003.1 coordinate 63,926, forward strand.
AGTGAGCAGATCATCAATGAATTTGCCAAAAGTTCGGGTACCCAGAATATTTTGCTGCGTTATTTTAATCCCGCGGGGGCGCATCCTTCTGCCATTATCGGGGAAATGCCGGTGGGCAAACCCCAGAACCTGGTTCCGGTCATTACCCAGACCGCAATCGGGCGGATCGAAAAAATGATGGTTTTCGGGAACGACTATCCCACCAGGGATGGTTCCTGCATCCGTGATTTTATTCATGTTTGCGACCTGGCCCATGCCCATACGCTATCCTTACAATACCTCGAAAGCGGTAAACAGTCCGGACTTTGCAAGGTTTTTAACCTGGGAACGGGAAATGGTATTTCGGTCCTGGAAGCCATCCACGCTTTTGAAAAAGCAAGCGGTACCCGGCTGAATTTTGAGATCGGGCCCCGCCGCCCCGGGGATATTGCGGCCATTTATGCCAATAATGACCTGGCCCGGGCCGAACTGGGCTGGCATCCCCGGTACACCCTGGACGAGATCATGTCAACCGCCTGGAAATGGGAACTGCGCCTGAAAGCGGATGAAACGGTTTTCAGCAGCCAGTACGGCGAACTGAATTAAGTACCCGCCCGGTTTTATCCATTGCCTATTGCCACATCACCCTTACTTTTGCCGCACAAAATCCCAATCATGTCATTAAAGGATATTCAACCCACCGGAAATAAAGACACCCGCAGCGGTTTTGGAGATGGTATTGCAGAAGCCGCCCGGAAAAACCCGAATGTGGTGGCGCTGACCGCTGACCTGGCCGGTTCACTCAAACTGAACCAGTTCATCAAGGAATTTCCGGAGCGCTTTATCCAGTGTGGTATCGCCGAAGCCAATATGATCGGCGTGGCAGCCGGCCTGACCATTGGCGGCAAAATCCCCTTCACCACCACTTTTGCCAATTTCTCCACCGGCCGGGTCTATGACCAGATCCGCCAGTCCGTAGCCTATAGCGGCAAGAATGTAAAGATCTGCGCCTCCCATGCGGGACTGACCCTGGGAGAAGACGGCGCCACGCACCAGATACTCGAGGATATCGGGCTGATGAAAATGCTCCCGGGCATGACGGTGATTGTTCCCTGCGATTATGCGCAAACAAAGGCCGCGACCCTGGCGGTGGCTGAATATGAAGGCCCTGTGTACCTGCGTTTCGGCAGGCCCGTATGGCCCATTTTTACCGCAGATAAGCCCTTTGAAATCGGCAAAGCCCAATATTTCTCCGAGGGAACTGATGTAAGCATTTTCGCCTGCGGGCACCTGGTCTGGAATGCGATCCAGGCAGGCCTTATCCTGGAAGAAAAAGGGATCAGTGTGGAAGTGATCAATATCCATACGATCAAACCGCTGGATGAAGAAGCCGTGATCCGGTCCATCCGCAAAACCAACTGTGCGGTTACCGCGGAGGAACACAACGTGATTGGCGGCCTCGGCGATGCCATTGCACAGGTGGCGGCAAAAAATTGCCCTGTTCCGATTGAATATGTAGGCACAAAAGATACCTTCGGTGAGAGCGGAACCCCGGCCCAGTTACTGAAAAAATACGGGCTGGATATACCGGATATCGTGGCTGCTGCTGAAAAAGCCATCAGCCGGAAGTCATAAGGAATAAAATCTTTGAAACTAATCAGGCAGGTTCTTTTAAAATCGGACCTGCTTTTTTATTTTTAATAGCTGAAGCCGTTTAAACAAATAGGCTTCCCAATATTCTAAGCCACCCAAAGCCCGATAAACCATGTCATTAACCACTGCCTCCGACAGCGAATTACTGGTCCAGTTTCGTAGCCCCGCCACGAAAGAAAAAGCCTATACCGGCCTGATCAAAAAATACCAGGAAAAGCTGTACTGGCATATCCGGCGGATGGTGGTGGAACATGAGGACGCGAATGATGTGCTGCAGAATGTTCTGATCCGGGTCTGGAACGGACTGGAGAATTTCCGGGAAGACAGCCAGCTCTATACCTGGCTCTACCGGATCGCCACCAATGAATGCCTGACCTACCTGGAGCAACAAAAGAAAAAATCCTCCGTGAGCCTGAGCGATGTGGAAACCGGGCTGAGCAACAAAATAATGGCCGATAAGCATTTTGATGCCAACCGCCTGGAGTGGAAATTACAGGTAGCTATTCAACATTTGCCTGAAAAACAAAGAGTTGTGTTCGCATTGAGGTATTACGACGAAATGCCTTATGAACAAATGAGCCGGGTACTGGAAACCAGCGAAGGCGCCCTGAAAGCCAGTTATCACCATGCAGTCAAAAAAATTGAGGATTACATGCTGAATCATTAAACTTTGAAGGCCATCATACGTCTGATTTAATGAAAAAATGACACAGAGAGACAACATATTAGAGGAACTGAGGGATTCACAAAGCCCCCTGGCCAATGATGGCGGGGAAAATGTCTATGTTGTTCCGGCCGGGTATTTTGAAGGACTGGCAGAGCAGGTGCTCCGCCGGATCCGGGCATCAGCATCCGCCACGGCGGCTGAAGAACTGGGTCATCTGTCCCCATTACTCAGCCAGCTGCCGAAGACAATGCCTTATTCTGTGCCGGCTGGTTATTTTGAGGGACTGGAATCGACCCTGGTACCGGCGGCTATGTATGGTGAACAGGACGCGAAAGAAGAATTGGAAAATAGCTCTCCCCTGCTCAGCGGGCTGAAGAAAGAAATGCCTTATTCCGTACCCGCTGGTTATTTTGAGAACCTGGTCCGCAAAGAAAAACCACTGGCTCAGCCTGCCGCGAAAATAGTTTCGCTGGGCAGCCGCAACTGGTTCCGTTATGCGGCAGCGGCGGTGGTAACGGGGGTGATTGTGCTGACCGTTGTTTTATTTAACGGGAAATCGGTAACTATTAATCCGAACGAGAATTCCCATGAATGGGTAAAAAAGAACACTGAGAAAATAAAAACAGATAATATTGAAGAGTTTATCCAGTTAACCACGGAGGAAGAAAGAGGCGGGCAGGAATCCATTGCCGCCACTGAACCTAAGATAAAAGAGGTGAAAGAGCTGATTAAAGATATCCCTGAAACCGAGTTGCGGGATTTCCTGAAAGATACCGAAGTCCTGGATGACCCCAACACCAATGATGCTTCTGATGAATCAATGAAACCTTGATTATTAAATCAGAAAATGAAATGAAAAAGATTTTATTCATATTGAGCCTGCTGTTCATCAGCACCCTGGCGGCAAAGGCGCAGGAGGAGGATGGCGATGACCGCATCCGGGATAAGATGAGGGAATATATCCAGCTACGGCTGAAACTGAACAAAGATGAAGCCGATCGGTTCACACCTGTTTTCATCCGCTATTTCAGGGAATGGAGAACAGCGTTAAAGGAAAACCGCTCCGATCGCCTGATCCTGCAGCAAAAAGTAGTTGAATTAAGGCTTCGTTACCGGGGCGAGTTTAAGGAAATTATCGGGGAAAGAAGAAGTAATGAAGTATTTAAGAGACAGGATGATTTTATCCAGGAGCTAAAGACCATCCGGCAGGAACGCATGCGGGACCGGCAGGCCCCCCGCCGGATCCGGATCATGATCGACTAAGCAATTATATCCCGGGTCTCCCAATGGGACTCGGGGTTACACAGATTAAATCCCTGAGTCTCCCGTATGGGGACCCAGGGATTCTCATTTTGCTATATCCCGGCGTCTCCCCAAGGGGACACCGGGATTTTTATTTACCCCGGCTTCATTCCCCTCCGAGTCCCCTTCTTCGGGAGACTTGGAAGGGAAATGAAAAATACAGGAATAAACCTTTCGTGTTAATTCGTGAATATTAGTGGGCACCCAATAACCGCGAAGCGGTCTCGCCTAGGGCGAAGCAGGTATCCCCTTCCCGCACTTCCCGTCTTCCCGGTTAAAATTATACCGACGAGACATTAAAATTACATGGATCGGCCGGTGCTAATGTCTGTCGGTATAATACCGGGAATAATCACTGCAAAACTAATGTCTGAAAGGTATTATTTGCCACGCCTGCCTGCTCGCCTCGCGGCGAAGCGGGCCGGTAGGCAGGAATTGACGCTAAAGAGCACGAAAGGGTTTACTCTGCAAAAAATTAAACGACTCTCAGCCTTTCGGAGGTTAAAGTCCCCCTTGGGGGATTTAGGGGGCCACGGATTTTCAGCATAGAATAAAAGAGTGGTCTATAACTGCAGCGTTTCCCTGTTTTGTAAAGCCTTAAACGCTTTGGGGATATAAAATAACCGCGAAGCGGGCTCCCATATGCGAAATGGGTATTCTCTCCCCGTCTTACCGCCTTCCCGGCCAAAGCGGGGATAGCGTACTGTCACGCTCTTCGGTTTGCGTGATTTCCTAACTGAATATCATTACCCTTACGGGAGACCCGGGAAGGTAATACTGGGATGTTTCACATCATGATAAAACAAAAAGGTCCAGCCTTCCACTTCTCCCAACTGCCACCATTTGCGGCGCAGTTCCATCGCTTTTTTCCCGTCCGCATCGTATTTGGCTACAAAGCGGTGTTTCATTTGTTGCAGCTGCGGGGCTTCATCCCCGCCAAAAAAAATAATTTCATTCTCCTCCTGTATCCAGAAAGCCTGGTGATGGGGCGAATGGGCCCCGGTAACTTCGTAACGGATATAACCATCGGTTTCCCCGTTCCCGTCCAGCAGTTGCACCTGCGGGTTGCCGCGCAGGCATTCCAGTGAGGCCGGTGCAAATGAAGCCGATCCCTTTTCAAAAGCATAATCCAGTTCCGCCCTTTGTACATAATACAATGCATGGGGAAAAGAAAGTTCCGCAGCCGGGCCCTCATCCATCCCCACCGCGCCGGCATGGTCCTTATGCAGGTGGGATAGTAATACTTTGGTCACTTCCCCGGGGTTGATCCCGTTATCCATCAGGTTCCGGTGCAGTTGCAATACGCCCTCCTTTTTCAACCCGAGACCCGTATCCAGCAGCAATACATCCTTTGAAGTAATAACCACAAAAGGCTGTATCTCCACCAGCAAACTGCCCACGGGCCGGTCAGTTAGTTGATGCGAGGAGGCATCAAAAGGAACCAGGCGCTTTGTCTGGTCAATAGTGAATGTGCCTTCTGACAGGGGAATGATTCTCATGCTGCAAATATACTCAGGGCAAAGCACCAAGATGCCAAGATACCAAGATCCAAAAAAGCACCAAATCAAAAAGATCAAATAAATTCCAAGTACAAATTTTCAAAGAAGCACCAATTGATGCTTTTTTGAAGCTTTCCGGTTGGAATTTCTTTGAACATTGGTTCCTGGAATTTATTTGGCATCTTGGTATCTTGGCATCTTGATGCTTTACCTTAAAACCATGTGCCGGTCCGCATCCAGACGTATCAGGATGAAAAGCATGATCGTGAAGGTTAATAAAGAGGTCCCTCCATAGCTGATAAAAGGAAGAGGAATCCCGATCACGGGCGCGAGGCCGATGGTCATGGCGATATTGATGGCAATATGGAAAAAGAAAACAGACGCCACCCCGTAAGCATAACAGCGGCTGAAGGTACTTCGCTGCCGCTCCGCAATCGTTACAACCCGGAACAGGAGGATAAGGTATAAGCCAAGCAGGACCAGGGTACCCAGGAACCCGAACCCCTCGCCGACGGTACAGAAAATAAAGTCGGTCCGTTGCTCCGGTACAAAATCGTACCGGGTCTGGGTGGCTTTCAGCAGGCCTTTGCCGGTGATCCGCCCGCTGCCGATCGCAATTTTTGACTGCCGGACATTATAGTTTATATCCTTTTTCTTGTCCTTATTTTTTGCCACTTCATCCGAATGCGCCTGCACATACTCATCAGGAACCTCCTTACCAACCGTACTGTATATCCGCTCCACCTGGTACAGCTTCAGCACTTTCTTAAACACCAGGGGTACTGCATATAGCTGGATCCCCACGCAAAGCAGCCAGGTAAAAACAATATTCACCACGAAAGAAGTCCTGCGTTTCCATTGCCGGCGGGTAAAATAAATCACCAGCAGGGCCAGCACGGTAAGGATCACGGCCAGGGTGAATTTCTCAAATACCAGGGTCGCCACGATCAGGGCGGCCGCGGAAAAGCCCACGACAAGGATCAGGGAGGGCAATCCTTCCCGGTACATCACGATAAAAAATGAGAGGTACACAAGGGCCAGTCCTGTCTCACTTTGCAGGATGGTGAGCGCCGCGGGAAATAAGGCAATGGCACCCGCGATCAGCTGGGAACGGGTCTTTGTAAAATCCGTTTCCGGCCGCGAGAGGTACTTGGCCAGGGCCAGGGCCACAAATATTTTACAAAATTCAGCCGGCTGGAAATTGAAAGACCCCAGTTTTATAATGGATTCCGTTCCCTTGATATTGGAATGCAAAGGGAAAACCAGCAGCAGGAAAAAAATACCGAGGGCATAGCCCAGGTTAGCAGTGGCCGAAAAGAATTTACTGTCGGTAAGCAGGATGAAAAGGGCCAGCACCAACGCTATACAGAAGAAGAAAAATTGTTTACTGTAATCGGTTTTAAACCGGAGGAAACTCTGAACCACCGGGTCTCCTTCCGTATAGGTGGCGGCAAAAATAGCCGTCAGGCCAATGGCCACCAGCAGCAGGTAGATCCAGACCAGGCTCCAGTCAATTCCTTTTGATATGGCGGGGTTACGCTGATTCATGTTAGGTACGGGTACGGTCTTTAGGGGCCGGGACCCGGGCCGGTTCACCGGGTGTCAGCATATCGGGTTTGCCCGGTTTTTGCCGCTGCGAATCGGCCGGCGCCCTGTTGTCTTTTTTCTTGTCCACTTTCACTTCTTCCGCAGTAGGATTGTCTTCCGATTGCAGGGTGTCTTTAATATTCTTCAGCTCGTTCTTCAATTCCCGTTCTGCTTCCTTGCTTCTTTTCAGTGAATCCATCCGGATAATTTCTTTCATCATCAGCGGCGGGATCAGGTTCGTGGAAGCCATCCGTTCTTCCAGGGGCTTCCGGGCCGCGGAAATCGTGTCATTGATATATTTCTCAATCATGAGACTTACAATCGGCGCGGCATAGGTTCCCCCGTACCGGCCACTGTTTTCCACCACGCACATGATCGCGATCCTGGGATTGGCCCGGGGAGCAAAGGCTGCGAAGAAAGAGTGATTGGGCTGTTTGACCATTTCTCCATTCACCCTGGCATAATTCTCCACCGTACCCGTTTTACCACAAACCACCACACCGGGTACCTGCGCCCCGCGGCCGGTACCACTTTCCATAACGCCCTGCATCCCTTCATGCACCGCCTCAAAAATACTGTCGGGTATATCCAGGGGCACCACCCGGTTGCGGTATTTTTCCAGCAACCCGAATTTGTCTCCTCCCTCAATGGAATCCACCACATGCGGGATGATATACCAGCCTTTGTTAGCGATATAAGCCATTTCATTAGCCACCTGGATGGGAGTGGTACTTACCTCTCCCTGCCCGATACTCACCGAACGGTAGGTACAGAAATTCCAGTGTCCCTCGCCGTATATCTTATTGAAATCCTCGGGCGTGGGGATATTTCCCCTGCGCTCTGTAGGAACATCCACGCCCAGGCGGTGGCCCAGTCCAAATCCAAACATATACTTGTTCCAGGCCCTCAGGCTGCTGTCCTGCGTGGGATACTTGGGGTTATTGATCACCCGTTGCATTACATTGGCAAAATAAGTATTGCAGGAATGGGTAATCCCGGTCTGCAGGTAAAAAGTCCCGGGATCAAGGCATTTCATGGGTTTGGCCCCCCCGCAACCATAGAATGCACCGGAGCAGCTGAATGTGGTCCGGGTATTGATCACGCCCTCATGCAATCCCACGAGGGCCTGCAGGGTTTTGAAGGTTGACCCGGGTGAATAAGCCGCGTTGACAGCCCGGTTCAATAAAGGCTTGCGCGGATCTGTATATAATTCTGAGAAGTGCTTTCTTCTTTCCGACCCGGTGAGATAGCCCGGGTTATACGTAGGGCTGCTCACCATGGCAATGATACCGCCGGTCCGGGGGTCAATGGCCACAATGGAACCCACCTTGTTACTCATCAGCTTTTCACCCAGTTTCTGCAACTCAACATCAAGGCTGGTATAGAGATTACTGCCTGCCACAGCCGCCACATCCAGCGAGCCGTTTTCATAAGGTCCCTGGATCCGGCTGAAATTATCCTTGATCAGGTATTGCACCCCGCGCTGACCCATCAGGGCCTTCTCATAACTGGCCTCGATCCCCGTCATGCCCGCATAATCGCCGCTTACATACCCATCCTCGGCATGCTTTTTCAGGTAATTGGTATCCACTTCCCCGAGGTAGCCGAATATATTGGCGCCTGCCTCAAACGGGTAAGACCGGATCGGCCGTTCCTGAACATAAAAACCATTCTGGAACCGCCAGAGATTTTCCTGTATACGGGCATATTTCTGCGGGGAGAGCGATGCTTCAAATACGGAGGGCTTCTGCGAGGTGTTCTTTATGATCGAGCTGATGATCCGTTTACGGAATTCGGCTGTATCAATCTCCATCAGCCTGCAGAAAAACAAGGTATCAATTCCCCGGGCCTGTGCCGGGGTCACCATCAGGTCATAGGTCAGTGTGTTATTCAGAATGGCTTTTCGTTTCCTGTCAAATACCAGCCCCCTCGGCGGGTAAACCGTTTTCTTCAGGATCGCGTTTTCATCGGCCATCTGGCGGTACTTGCCCGAGATCACCTGCAGGTAAAACAGTTGGGCGATAATTACCACAAAAGCAACCAGGAATATCAGGAGGATGATACGGCTTCTCGACTGGTTAAACACAGACATGGGATGAGCAAAGGGATATTAAGATGATAAAAGAGGTGATTTAACGAATACTGTACAAAATACGATTTACAAAACCCGGTTTCCAAATCTAACTGAAAATAAATTTTATTTACGCAATTTCCCGTCGCCCGGATGATACATCCCCGTACTAAGCCGTATTGGTCCGGAACTTCATTTTGCGGGAAAACAGGAGTTCAACGGTAAATACCAGGAGCAAACTGATACCGGTGGTGGCCAGCAATTTGACCAGGAACCCGAGGAAGGTACCCACATCAAGCCATTCCAGGAATACCAGGTACCCGTGATGCAGGATGGTCAGTACCAGCACATACACCGCGTAGGGCGTCCACTGCATAGCCCGGGCAGAGGGTTCCCGGTAATTGAATTCCGTATTATCCTTCGGGGTAAGGATACCGATGATAAAGGGCCGCACGTAGGCAATAAGTGTGCAGGCCGCTGCATGCAGGCCCGGGGTCATGCTGAAATAGTCCAGTGTCAGCCCGGTTATGAAACCAATAAGCAGCAGCCACTGCCGGGAGACCGTAAAGGGCAGCCATAAAATAAACAGGTAATAAATATAAGGCGTAATGAACCGGTGCAGGTGCGGGATCTTGTTCAGCACATATACCTGTACCAGGATGAACAGGCAAAACCGGATAAAATTTCTGAGAAAATCGCTCACCGCGGTGTCTTTTTAGGTTCTTCAATGATTTTTTTAGTTTCCTGGTTCAGTTTGGTTTGTTCTTCAAAATCCAGGTTACCGATCACATGTACCTGTTGCAGGTTGAAGAAATTGGCGGCTGTCTTCACTTTCAGGAGGTACATCCCGGTAGTATTATCCAGGTTAACCGTCTCGATGGTGCCGAGCATACATCCGGGAGGAAAACTAAACGAAACCGGGCTGGTCAGGACGGTATCCCCCTTTTTCACCTCAACCGATTTGGGAATCCGTTTGAGCAGCAGGTACCGGGGATCCTTCCCGTCCCACTCTGCCGTGCCAAAATCCCCGCTGCGCTTCAGGGAGGCGCTCACACTGCTTTGAACATGCAGGAGGCTCATGACCTGGCTGAAATTGGCACTCACATTTACCACTACCCCGACAGCACTGCCATCTGACCCGATCACGGCCATATTATCCCGGATACCCTGGGCAGCGCCCCTGTTAATCTGGAGATAATTTTTCTGTGCATTCACTGTATTGTACAGCACGGTGGCCGGGTAATAAGAATAGCGGCGGTAATGGCCGGCGGTATCATAGGGTACTGAATCCCGCAGTTGCCGCATACTGGTATCGTGGACTGAAAAGTTCCGGGACAGCAGGCCAAGCAAGGAATCATTGAAACGGTGCAACCGCTGGTTTTCCGCTTTGAGTGCGAAGAAGTCTTCTACCTTATTGTACTGAGTATTGATCTTGCCTGTCACCTCGTTGGCAACACCCAGGAATTTAGCCCGGTGAAAGCGGTTATAGCTGAATAAAAACCAAAGCGACACTACCTGGAGGACCAGGAAAGTAATAAAAGTCCGGTAGCGGCTGATAAAGAGAAATACATTTCTCATAGATTGTTGAAATCAGTGCCGGATGCCGGCACCAGGCCCGGCCCCGGCCCTCTTTTATCGCATCACAAATGGATACCTGTCGTAATTCTTGAGGGCGATCCCGGTTCCCCTGACCACGCTCTTGAGCGGGTCGTCGGCGATATGCACCGGTAATTTGATCTTCTGGCTGAGCCGCTTGTCCAGTCCCCGAAGCAGGGCCCCGCCACCGGTAATATATAAACCACGGCGGTAAATATCGGCGGCCAGTTCGGGCGGGGTTTGTTCCAGGGCTTTCAGGATGGCTTCTTCGATCTTGAAAATGCTTTTATCAAGCGCTTCTGCGATTTCCTGGTAGCTGACCATGATCTGTTTGGGGATACCCGTTACCAGGTCACGTCCGTTTACCGCGAAATCATCCGGCGGATTATCGATCTCCTTCATCGCAGCGCCCACCTGTATCTTGATCTGCTCGGATGTACGTTCCCCGATCAGCAGGCTATGGTAACGGCGCAGGGCCTCCATGATATCAGCGGTGAATTCATCGCCCGCAATCCGGATCGACTGGTCGCATACGATACCCGCAAGGGCAATCACTGTAATACCGGTGGTTCCCCCCCCGATATCAATGATCATATTCCCTACCGGCTCTTCCACATCAATACCGATACCGAGGGCCGCAGCCATCGGCTCGTGGATCAGGTACACTTCCTTGGCGCCGGCCTGCTCCGCACTGTCACGAACGGCCCTTTTCTCCACTTCTGTAATGGAAGAAGGAATACAGATCATCATCCGCCAGCTCGGGGGAAACAGGGGTTTCTTGGGATAAACCAGTTTGATCAGCTCCCGGATCATGAGTTCCGCCGCGTTAAAGTCGGCGATCACCCCGTCCTTCAGGGGACGAACGGTCCGGATGCTTTCATGGGTTTTTTCATGCATCATCAAAGCCTTCTTACCCACGGCCAGCACTTCCTTGGGGTTGTTCCGGTTCAGGGCCACAATACTCGGCTCGTTCACTACTACTTCGTCGTTATGTATGATGAGGGTATTAGCAGTACCCAGGTCAATGGCTATTTCTTGCGTAAACCAGTTAAAAAGTCCCATGTATTTATATCGGATTTACCTGCCTGTGGTTTATCCACCTTGTGTATAGCGGGCAGACAGGTTGTGTGCAAAGGTGAAGGAATTAATTTGAATTTACAAAGCAAAACCCTTGCCAGACAAGGATTTTTTTTGATTCTTCTTGTTTATAATTCATCGTATAACTCCTTAATAACAGCAGCTGCTAATCCTCCTTTTTGGCCAGACCGTTCAACCCGCACCGGCTCCTGGTAAGCCCGCTTTCTGAACCTTGCAACGTATTTTTCTTTTACCTTCAAACCATGCGAATCATTACCCGCACGATATGGATTTTATCCCTGGTCAGTTTATTGGCCGATATCGCCAGTGAAATGCTTTATCCCGTCATCCCGGTTTACCTGAAAGAGATCGGGTTCAGCGTGCTACTGATCGGCATCCTCGAGGGCATGGTGAATTTTACGGCGGGGATCAGCAAAGGCTATTTCGGGAAGCTGAGTGATGAAAAAGGGTTACGCCTTCCTTTTGTGAAACTGGGATATTTCCTGGGGGCGGTTTCGAAGCCCCTGATGGCCTTTTTTACCTACCCCTTCTGGATCTTCTTTGTACGGGCCCTTGACCGGTTAGGGAAAGGGGTGCGCACCGCGGCCCGGGACGCCCTCTTATCCCGGGAAGCCAGCAAGGAAACAAAGGCCCGGGTATTCGGGTTTCACCGGGGTATGGATACCATCGGCGCCGCCACCGGGCCGGTGATTGCCCTGGTATTCCTGTTCTTCTATCCCGGTTCCTACACGACCCTTTTCTACCTGGCTTTTATACCCGGAATCCTGTCGGTGTTCCTGGTCTTCTTACTCCGTGAAAAAAGGGAACCGGTATCCACCCTGGGTAAAGGGAATTTCTTTTCTTTTCTCCGCTACTGGAAAATCGCCAGCCCCGCCTACCGGAAGATCATTCCGGCCTTCTTCCTGTTTGCCCTGTTCAACAGTTCCGATATCTTCCTTTTGCTGATCACAAAAGAAACCATTGGCAGCCAGACGCTGCGGATAGCCGGTCAGACCTTCGGGGCGGATACCCTGACGATTGCAGCCTATATCTTTTATAACCTGGTCTATGCAGCGGCTTCCTTCCCGGCGGGTATCCTGGCCGACCGGGTGGGATTCCGGCGCATTATTATCCCGGGCATGCTTTTATTTGCCATTGTCTACAGCGGGTTTGCCTTTCATCCTTCGCTGAGCCTGATTTTTGTGTTCTTCCTTCTTTACGGGATCTATGCAGCGCTCACGGAAGGGGTGATCAAGGCCTGGATCAGCAACCTGGCCGGACAGCAGGACATCGCCACGGCCATTGGGTTTTATACCTCGGGGGAGAGCATCTGTACGCTTTTTGCCAGCATCATTGCCGGGGCGGTATGGACGGGGTTGGGGAGCAGGTACAGCTTCCTGCTCACCGCAATAATGGCTCTCGCTTCTGCAGTCTGCCTGTTCTTTGTAACAAGGAGAAAATAATTCCCCTTTTTTTTCCCGCTATAACTCAATTTTGGCATAGTAATGGCAAACAGGTTGCGGAATTGATTACCCACTAAATAGTTTAATATGAGAAAGATCATTATTACCGGCCTGGCCCTCTTTATCGTCTCCGTCCTTACTGTTCAGAATACAAAGGCCCAATCCTCATACCAGACTGCCCTGGGTGTGAAAGTCTGGGATGGCGGCGGTATCTCACTCAAACATTTTGTCAGCGGAAAGAATGCCCTTGAGGGAATTGGTTATTTCTGGAGACAGGGATTCCGCCTCACCGGTTTGTATGAAATACATGGCCCCATCAACAATGCCGGCGGTTTGCAATGGTATATCGGTCCCGGCGCCCATATCGGGTTTTATAACGACCGTTACGGCAACGGCAGTTTTATCGGTATTGACGGGGTGCTCGGCCTGGATTATAAATTCAACGGCGCGCCGATCAATATGTCGATCGACTGGCAGCCCTCTTTTGAATTTGGTGACGCCCGTGGTTTTGTAGGCAACTGGGGCGGATTGGGAATAAGGTATACATTGAAGTAACAGGCTGGTAGAATTAAAAAGCAGTATTAAAGCGGGCCCGGTCCTTTTTATATGTATTAGCTACGACTTAATCTGACAGTTAGGGTTAACTTTAGAGTAACAACAAACCAAAGTTTAACCCCAAAAACTGTCAGAAATGAAAGTGGAAACTAAGTTAATCAAAACCAAGTTAGGTTTACTGCAATTAGCAGA
>JACRJO010000025.1 GCA_016219985.1 Sphingobacteriales bacterium
CACCTATGCAGACTTTTTTAGAATCATTACCTTTAGCTAAAGAGAAACTGATCCAGCTTCCTGAATCAGCTTAATTATATCCATACCCTATAAAACTAAAAGAAACCTTGACTGTCAGATAAAATAGTAACTATTACACATAACAGTTGCCTGCCTCTCCCATACTCATCCGTCCTCCTTTTGACAGCAACTTGTTCACATATTCATTTGAACAATATTGAAAACCGCGGTCCGAGTGATGGATTAATCCAGTCGGATCAGGGCATTGTCTTAAGGCGTTCTTTAGCGATTTTAGCGCCCCTCCCAACCCCAGGCTATTACTTAACTCCCATCCCACGATCTTACGGCTATAACCATCCGTTATTAAAAACAAGTACATAAAACCAGTCCCGGAACGGATATACGTTATATCACTTACCCATACCTTATGAGGACCTTCCGGATTATATCCTTTCAATAAATTCTGGTGTACACGGAACCGGTGACGCGACTGTGTCGTTATCGCATATTTGCGGCGACGCTTTACCAACAGGCCTCTGCAACGTAGTAAATCAAAGAACTTATCCCGGCCCATCACCGCCTTGCAACGATGGATCTTATCTCCCAGTAAACCATACAGCTTTTTGCCTCCCATTCGCTTATGATAACGCCTTACTTGCAGCACCAGGTTCGCAATTTCCTCCTCCTGCTGATACTCCGCTAATCGCTGCTTTAGACCCTTGTAATAAGCCTGCCTGGTTACTTCAAAAAAAACACACAGCCGCTTTACCCTGTACTCTTCCCGGAGCCGGTCGATCCCGGTTCTCCAAAGTTTTTTTTTATATCTGTCTTATACTCTTTATTAGCTTCTTCTATCAATACCTCCAGACAGCGCTGGGCCATAAGAGAGTCCGCTAGCGCCATTTTTAGCTTCTTATTCTCTGCCTCAAGCTGTTTTAGTCGATCTCTTTCTTCCATAGTTTCTACCCGAACCACTTTGTTTAGTAAATGATTCTTCCCAAACTTACGAAGCCAACCCTGGATTGTAGTACCTCCACCAATCTTATATCGCCTGCGTAGTTCTTCTATCCCTGCCCCTGACTCTAATTCCCTGACAACTTGTTGCTTAAAGCTAGTACTGTACCGAACTAACTCTTTCTGACTCTTTTGCATATAAATTCCCGATTTTAGGTGACTTATTCTGTCAACCTATATCAGGACAAGACAGAGCGTACTAACAACTGTCAACTGACAACTGCCAACTTTTTCTCTACATTTACACATGCCAAAAAAGAAGCTCATCGTCCTTACCGGGGCCGGGATCAGCGCGGAGAGCGGGTTAAAAACCTTCCGCGACAGCGACGGGTTATGGGAGGGATACAATATTGAAGACGTGGCCACCCCCCGGGCCTGGCGGAAAGACCCGGGGCGGGTACTGGAATTCTATAATTACCGGAGAAAAAATGTGCTGCAGGCAAAACCCAACGCCGCTCATTACGGCCTCGTGGAACTGGAAAAAGATTTTGACGTTACTATCATCACCCAGAATATTGATGACCTGCACGAGAGGGCCGGGTCCTCCCAAATCCTGCACCTGCATGGCGAGATTTTTAAAATGCGCAGTGAACGGGATCCTGAACTGGTGTATGAAATCAAAGGGGATATCAGGCCGGGTGATAGCGCGGAAGACGGCTGCCAGTTGCGCCCGCATATTGTATGGTTCGAAGAACCGGTCCCGATGATGGAACGGGCAATACCGATCGTGCAATCAGCCGATATCTTTGTAGTAGCCGGCACCTCCCTCGTGGTGTACCCGGCCGCCGGGCTGGTCAACTATGTAAAAAACGGGGTTCCGGTTTTTATTCTTGACAAAAAGATCCCTTATATCAGTAACAGTGCCCGGCTGACCGCCATTGAAAAACCGGCCACGGAGGGAATTGCTGAACTGCAACAATTATTATCCGCTATTCGGTAGAACTGCCGGGATAAAATCCCGGGCTGCTGCTGGCCTGTCAGGAATGTGTTTCTGTGAATTGTACACCGTAAGTCGCCAGCTCTGCAAGGACAGGTTCATAAATTTCTTTGTCCGTGGGAATTCTCAGCCCCGTCAGTTTGATTTCGCCATCCAGGATCAGGCGGGCCGCAATGCCCAGCGGCAGGCCCACTGTCCTGGCCATGGCCGTACGCAAACTGTTTTCGCCCTTCACGACCAGCGAACTGCCGGCAGCGAACTGCCGGTTGCCAACTGAATATTCCAGTTCGTGCAGCATCACGATCATATCCTTATCAGCCGGCTTCAGCGCTAATTTTTTCTCTAAGGCAAACTGCAGCAGGTCAGCCGCACTGCAAAGCCCTTTATTCACGGGGGTCGTGTCATCATCCAGCCCGAGGTAAAACAATTGTTTTAAGGTGAGATTTGCCTCATGCATTTGCTGCGCCATGATCTCCGCAGCACGGTTTTTTACCTCATCGGTTTCCACTTCCTGTAAATTTCCCTTCTCATCCGCCGCCAGGAAGGAAGCCGGGACTTCCTCTTCCTCACTTTCGGCTTCCGCTAATTGCATCAGTTTGTCCAGGAGTTCCCGGGTCTGGGTGAAGCGTTCAGTCAGCTTCTTATTCAGCCAGTCGCCAAAACCATGCTGGTCCATATGTTCTTTAAACAGTTGTTGCAGTGTTTTACCATCTGTTTCATACTGCGGGGTCTCATCGGTCAGTTCCAGTTCAATAATATTATTCCAGCCATACATAAAATCCGGGTGCCGGAGGGTGCTGCGGATAAAGGTCGCGGTTTGCTCCAGCCCGTACAGCGGCATATATCCCAGTGAATCCCGGTTGGGGTACCAGCCCAGGGTATCCAGTCCCGGTACCTGCACCCGGCGCCCGGCCCGGAAAAGTTCCGCATAAGCCAGGTTCCGTTCCTCTCCGTTCTCCCGGTAATGTGCACCCGCTTTTCCGGCCAATACAATATTCCGCGGGTTCCAGCTGATCTTGTAATGCCAGGGGTTGTCGTCGCTCTCCGGGGCCACCAGCCCGCCGCAATGGGATTTGAAGGAACTGATCGCACCGCCTTTTGCCCGGATCCGGTCAATAAGCTGCATGGCGCTCATGTGATCAATACCCGGGTCCAGTCCCATTTCATAGAGGAAGAGCAGGTTTTTCTGGCTGATCTCCGGCTGTAGTTTTTTGATTTCCGCATCCAGGTAGGAGGCCGTGAGCAGGTTTTTTTGCAACCGGATACAATCTTTGGCCACTTCAATATGCAGGTGCGCGGGTAACATCGAGATCACGATATCGGCCTGCCGGATATAGCGGCCCCTCCCGGCCGCCTCCCTGATATCAAAGGAGAGGGGAGTGGCATGGGGAGAATCCCCTGCTTTGGAACGCGCTAACTCCAGATCGGCATCCACCAGCAGCAGTTGCCAGTTCCCGGCAGCAGCGTGTTCCAGTAAGTAATCAATTAATACAGTGGCCGATTTCCCCGCGCCGAACAACAAGATCGTTTTCATGTGCATTGTTTTCAGAAAAAGAAATATACCGGGACCCGGTTGCAATTCCGGGATGATCCTGTACAAATATCAAGGTTGATTTTGAAATAAAACAGATTTATCTTTGCCGGGCTTCTCCTTCCTTCCTCAACTTTTTAAAACTCCGCATATGAAAAAGATAATCCTCTGTGTGCTGCTGGCGGTGATAGCCCGGGTATCCATGGCCCAGCATTTCCAGTTCGGTCTCAAAGCCGGCGCCAATATCAGCAATTTTACCGGTGGTGATTTTGACGCGGTGAAAAAGAAAGCCCTGGTGGGATTTCACGGGGGCTTGTACCTGAAATTCAAAATAGCGTCCTTTGGCCTTCAACCGGAAATCATGGTCTCCACCCAGGGAGCGAAAATTGACAGCGTTTCGGGCAGTTATGACTGGAAAGTCACGTATATCAATGTCCCGGTAATGGCCCAGTTCTACCTGCATGGCGGCTTTTACCTGGAAGCGGGCCCGCAGGTCGGGTTCAAGCTATCCGATGATTTTGGCAGCAGCACCCTGAAAGATTTTGCCAAAAACCTGGACCTTTCCGCCGCTGCAGGGTTGGGTTACCGGGGCAAGGCCGGTTTTGGCCTCGGGGCCCGGTATACAGCCGGCCTGAGCAAGGTCGGTGATTTCAGCCCGGCTAATGGAGTGAACCCGGATTTTAAGAACGGGGTCATCCAGTTCAGCATTTATATCCCGCTTACGCCACATGGCAAATAACGGTTTTCTGAAATGAACAGGAGCCTCCCCGGGGAGGCTTTTTTATGCGCGGCCGGTTGTTTCCACGGGTAAAACAGCCGGAATTTCCCGGGAAAAACAAGGGTGATTTTTCGTTGGGTTACCAATTCACAACCGTGGATAAAATAGCTTAAAAAACAAGGCGCTAAATCAGGTTTTCAGGGTGTAAAAAAGTAGATTTGCAGACCCCGGAAAAACCTGTTTTTCCCGGGGGAAAAGAGACAAAAATCAACAATTAAACAGCCGCCGGAAACAACAAGAAATGGAAGATAATTTAACGCCGCAGGAAACGAGTGATCACAACCGGATAATCCCCGTCAACATAGAGGAGCAGATGAAAACCGCCTACATCGATTACTCGATGTCGGTCATTGTGGGCCGGGCCCTGCCGGATGTACGGGACGGGCTGAAGCCGGTACACCGCCGGGTGTTGTTCGCGATGAACGAACTGGGCATTCATTATAACAAACCGTTTAAGAAATCTGCCCGTATAGTGGGGGAAGTATTGGGTAAATACCACCCGCACGGGGATACCTCGGTGTACGATGCCATGGTGCGTATGGCGCAGGAATGGAATATGCGGTACACGATGATCGACGGGCAGGGAAACTTCGGCAACCAGGATGGGGACGGTCCCGCGGCCATGCGTTATACAGAGGCCCGGCTGGAGCGGCTGGCCGAACACATGCTCGATGATATCGAGAAGGATACCGTGGATTTCCAGCTGAATTTCGACGATTCGGAAAAAGAACCCACCGTGCTGCCCACCCGGATCCCGCAACTGCTGGTCAACGGCTCCAGCGGGATTGCCGTGGGGATGGCCACCAATATGATGCCGCATAACCTGGCGGAAGTGATCGATGGCTGCATTGCGTTTATTGATCACCGGGAGATAACGGTCGATGAGCTGATGCAGCATGTGAAAGCGCCGGATTTCCCGACCGGGGGGATAATCTATGGAATGGAAGGGGTGAAAGCGGCCATGCATTTCGGCAGGGGCCGGGTCGTGGTCCGGGGTAAGCTGACCGTGGAAACCAAACCCAGCGGCCGGGAACAGGTGATCATCTCCGAAGTACCTTACCAGGTCAACCGGGACGCCCTGACCAACCGCATCGGCGAACTGGTCAATGAAAAGATCATAGAGGGCATTGCCCATGTGAACAATGAATCGAATGAGAAAGAGGGAACAAGGGTGGTGCTGGACCTGAAAAGGGATGCTATTGCCAACGTCATCATCAACCAGCTCTACAAGCATACCGACCTGCAGACCTCTTATGGGATCAATAATGTGGCGATCGTAAAAGGAAGACCCAGGACCCTTAACCTGAAAGAACTGATCAGTGAGTTTGTGGACTTCCGTCACGAAGTGATCATCCGCAGGGCAAAATACGAACTGAATGAGGCCGAGAAAAGAGCCCATATTTTAAAGGGCTACCTGATCGCCCTCGATCACCTCGATGAAGTGATCGCCCTGATCCGCAGTTCCGCCACACCGGAGATCGCGAAGGACAACCTGATCAATGCGGGCTGGGGGCTCGATGAAATACAGGCCAAGGCCATTCTTGAACTGCGCCTGCAGCGGCTGACCGGTATGGAGCGGGACAAGATCAAGGAAGAATTTGACGAACTGATGAAACTGATCGCCCACCTGACCGAATTACTGTCCAATGAAGTCATGCGGTTTGACCTGATCAAGACCGAATTGCTTGAAATAAAAGATAAGTTCGGGGATACCCGCAAAACCGAGATCACGTACCTCGATGACGAGGTAAAGATCAAGGACCTGATCAAGGAAGAAGATGTGGTCATCACTATTTCCCATCTCGGCTATATCAAACGCACTCCGGCAGAAGAATACCGGGCGCAACGCCGGGGCGGAAGAGGGGTGATGGGCGGTAAAACCCGCGAGGAGGATTATATCGAGCACCTGTTTGTCGCCTCCACGCACCATACCATGCTTTTCTTTACGGAAAAAGGAAGGTGTTACTGGCTGAATGTGTACGAAATCCCGGAAGGGGAGAAGACCGGCAGGGGAAGGGCGATCCAGAACCTGGTGCAGTTGCCGCCGGATGATAAGGTAAGGGCCATCCTTGATGTAAAAGACCTGAAAGACGAGACCTTTGTGAAGTCCCACAATATTGTGCTGTGTACCAAGAAAGGGATTATCAAGAAAACCGAATTGCTGGATTTCAGCCGTCCCCGCCAGACAGGGGTGAATGCCATTACGATTGTGGAAGGAGACGAATTGCTGGAAGCCCGGCTGACCGATGGGCACAGCGAAATTATGATGGCCGTGAAGAGCGGGAGGGCCATCCGTTTCTCAGAAGAAAAAGTGAGGTCCACCGGGCGGGGAGCGATCGGGGTTGCCGGTATTGAAGTGGACAATGAGCAGGATGAAGTGGTGGGGATGATTTGTGTAAACCCCGGAACCGATGCCTCGAAGACAGTACTGGTGGTCAGTGAAAAAGGGTTTGGAAAACGGACCGCGGTGGATGAATACCGGTTTACCAACCGTGGCGGTAAAGGGGTTAAGACCATCAATGTAACTGATAAAACAGGATCCCTGGTAGGTATCCTCGCTGTTTCGGAAACAGAGGATATCATGATCACCTGCAAGAGCGGGGTAACGATCCGGATGCCGGTCGGCGGGATCAGTGAACAGGGCCGTGCCACCCAGGGTGTCAAGCTGATCCGGCTGGACGAAGGGGATGAGATCGCGGCCATTACCAGCCTCGATGACCAGGCCCAGAACGGAAACGGGGGACAGGCGGAAGTGGTCGCGCCGGAAAATCCGGATAACGGGGACACAAACGCAACCGGAACGGACGAAAATCCATCTACTGAGAGCGTTACGGAATAATCATTTAACAACTCAATCAAATAAAATGAAAAGGTTCTTCCTTCTATTAACGGTTAGCCTGTCTGTCATTGCAGCCTCCGCTCAGAAATATGATGAGGTGAAAACCCTCTTTATGCTGAATCAGTTTGAGAAAGCAAAAACGGAGCTGGATAAGGCCATTACGAATGCGAAATTTGCCTCCAAACCCGAAGCTTTTATTCTGAAAGCGGCTATCTATGCAGGACTGGCCTCCTCGGAAGCCAAAAAAAATACACCGGAAGCAGAGCAACTGATGACGGAAGCGGATGATGCTTTTGGGAAATTCAAATCCATGGACCCGAAGATGGAATTGCTGAGCGACCTCTCTTACCAGAACGGGCCGATCAACCTGTATTCTAATTATTATACCACCGGCTACAAGGATTACAGCAGCAACAAATGGGCGACCGGGCTGGTGAAACTGAAAAAAGCAGTGGAGTATTCCGATATCCTGATCGCCCGGAAGCTGCTGACCACCTCACTGGATACCAACGTGCTGATCCTCGCCGGTATTACAGCCGAAAAATCAGGCAATGCGGATGATGCAGCCAATTTTTATACCCGGCTGGCCGAAGGAAAGGTCTATGGGGATGGTTTTGAAGGCGTGTACCGTTTCCTCGTCAGTCATTCCTTTGCCAAAAAGGACATGACAGCTTTTGAAAAATACAAAGCCATGGGGAAGGAACTGTATCCCAAAAGTGAATATTTTAATTATGACAAGATTGACTTTGCCGTAGGCCTGATGGATAATTTCAATGATAAACTGGCGGCCCTTGAACAGGTCATGGCTATGGATCCGGATAACCAGAAAGCCAACCAGGTACTAGGGGAGATCATTTATGATACGCTGAACCCGAAACAGGAGAATCCGCCCGCCCCGCCGGCCAATGCGGCTGAACTGGAGAAGAAAATGATCACAGCCTTCAATAAATCTGCCAATGGCAAACCGGGGTACGAAATCCCTTATCTCTATATCGGCGACCATTTTATCAATAAAGCCACCCGGGTTAATGAGAGAAGGGAAGCCCATGCCAAGGATATGAAGGCCCGTACCAAACCCGGCACCATGGCTTCCAAGGAGGATGTGGCCAAAAGGGATGCCCTGGATAAAGAATACGGTGAAACCCTCGAGGGCGCCCGCGAGCCGTATGAAAAAGCGGCCGCCATCCTGGCCGCAAAAGAAAAGCTCGAAATGCGGGATAAACAACAATACAAGAAAGCGGCCAGCTACCTCGCTGATATCTTTGCATTCAAGAAGATAATGGCCAAGGGCAAACCTGCCGACCAGGCCAAGTACGCGGCAGAGGAGAAGAAGTGGAATGACGTGTACGACTCTATAAAGAACTGACCAGTATTGGTTTTCAAGAAAAGCCACTTAAGTGTGGCTTTTCTTGAAAGCTATCATTTAACATAATATAAATTATAGGAAAAAGAACGCATTTATTACGGCCTTCGCCGTGGTGCCCCGAAGTTGCGATTTTCCCGGGAGCATCCTTTTGGATTATTGACAGGAAACCAGGATCCATGGTCATAACAGCAGACTGTAGTAGTTTGCGCTCATGTCGTTAAGGGATACCATACTGAAAGAACACAGCAAGGCGAATTGCCTGAAAATCGTTAACTGGGTTGGCGATGATCAAAAAAAATTCAATGAGCTCCTCCGCTTATTCCTGGCAGATGAAAATATTTGCGTGGTACAAAGAGCCTCCTGGCCGCTCAGCTATGCCGTGGAAGCCCACCCTTCCTTTATCCGCTCTCATTTTTCGAAATTGCTGAAAAACCTCAGGAAACCAGGGCTTCAGGATGCCGTTAAACGGAATACACTCCGGATGCTCCAGTATACAGACGTCCCTGAACGCCTTCACGGCGAACTGATGAATGATTGCTTCGCTTATATCGAATCCGTTACAGAAAAACCGGCTATCAAGGCCTTCGCGCTGACTATATTGTATAACCTGTCGCTGCAGTACCCGGATATCCGGCCGGAACTGAAAACGATCATCGAAGACCGCTGGGATTATGAATCGGCTGCTTTTCGGTCCAGGGCCCGGAAGATTCTCAAAGCAATCGCTTCGTGAATACTTCAACCGGTGAACCTTCTGCCAGGAATACAGTCTCCGGCTTTTCCTGCTGCAGTAATTCAAAACGTTTGCCATACACTGATCCAAAATCACAATCCACCCGGTATTCCCTGACCGGGTAAATATTCCAGCGCGGGTGCGCCACCTGGTATTCAACGGTTCCCCCGCCCGGCGCAGCAGCGTATCCCCAGAAATGTTCGGTTATAAATTCTTCAAAACTTCCTTCTATTAATGGTACAGGCAGGGATCCCGCTATTACTTCCAGCCGGTTCAGGCGGCCGTTCTTTTTCCAGTGATAGCCGGCTTCCCGGCTTTTGTTCGTTTCCCGTATATAGTGTCCCATGGGTAAACTGCTGTAATGCTCCCTGAAAATCGTATTCGCCACCCAGGCAACGGCCCGTTTCGGCACTATTTCACTGATAAAAACCACTCCTCTTTTCCAGTTTCCTTCTTCTTTATACCGGACATAAAAACGAAGATTGACTTCGGGGAAATGGGTATGAAACGGGATGCGGCATCCTTTGAGCCGCACATCCCGGAACATAAAACCCACAAGGCTGATATAACAGGTATGGTTATACAGATCAGGTTCTGTATGCGGCGGCAGGTAGCCGGCGAGCAGTTGCGGATCCACTTTATAATTGGCCATCACCAGGTCTGTCCAGGCAGCAGTTAAAAAAATCTTTTTCATAACCAGGTCAGTTGACTCCTCCGAGATTGTGTACAAACAACAATGTAAATACCACCGCGAATAAGATAAATAAGGTATTCATTCCGATCTCACCGGCTTTATAGATCCATTTCTTTGGAATTTCATACATCGGGTAATAGGCCACCTGGGTCGCCAATTTGCCAATCCAGTAAGCAGCAATCAATCCTGTAATGGCCAGGGCCAGTCCTGATTGGTTCTTCAGGTCGCCGGTCAGCAACAGGGCAATCAGCCCGAACGAAAAATTCAATCCCTGTATATAATATCCGTAGGTTTTGGCGATTTCCTGGTTGAGCGGCTTTAGTTTTTTGATGTCATTGTACCAGTCAAAAACCCGGTGCCGGATAAAGGGATAGATCAGTGCGGTAAAGATCTGGCCGATCCCGCCTGCAATGATGAGCCCGTCTGGTATATTCATTTTCATAACCCGTTATTTTTATTGCTCTTTTCCTCCCGGTAAAATTCCCGGAAGATCAGCCGCAGGTTCTGATCATACGTGATATAATTATACAGCCAGTTCATAAACACAAAGAACCGGTTCTTCACCCCGAGGATCAGCATCAGGTGCAGGCCCATCCAGATCAGCCAGGCAAAGAAGCCCCCGAATGAAAGCCTGGGCTTCGGCAGGTCTACCACGGCCAGGTTGCGGCCCACCGTGGCCATAGAACCCTTGTCGCGGTATTCAAATTGATGCAGCCGTTCCGGGTCTGATTTCTTTTCAAGCAGTCGCAGGTTGGCGGCTAGCAGTTCCGCCTGCTGAATAGCCGCCGGGGCCACCTGCGGGTGACCATTGGGGTATAAAGGCGTTTCCATACAGGCCAGGTCACCCAGCGCATAGATATTTTCAAACCCCTGTACGCGGCAATACCGGTCTGTTCTCAAGCGGTTCCCCCTCGCTATAATGGTTTTATCGAGGCCATTTGGAATATTTCCTTTAATACCAGCCGCCCAGATCACCGTGGCCGCGGGAATCTTATTTCCGTCGGCCAGTTCCACTTCCCGGCCGTCGTAATTCTTTACCAGGGTATTGGTCATCAGTTTTACACCGAGTCTTTCGAGATAAATACGGGCTCGTTCGGAAGACTTTTCCCGCATGGCAGAAAGGGTCTTGCCGGTCCCTTCAAGCAGGAAAATATTCATCCGGGAAAAATCGAGTTCGGGATAATCTTTGGGAAGCACATATTTTTTCATTTCGGCCAGCGCCCCGGAAACTTCCACGCCCGTGGGACCACCGCCCACCACCACGATATTCATGACCCGTTGCAGTTCGGCCTCTTCCCGGATCCGGTGCGCCTGCTCAAACAGCTGCAACAACCGGTGCCGGATCTGCAGGGCTTCCACGGTTGATTTCATGGGGAATGCATGGGCTGCCAGCCCGGCATTGCCGAAGAAATTAGTATCGGCCCCGGTGGCCAGCACCAGCACGTCATACGAAATCTCCTCATCCGTTGTGATGATCTTGTTTTCAGCCGGCACCACTTCCTTCAGTTCTGCGAGGCGAATCCGCACGTTCCGGCTTTTTTGGAAAACCTTCCGGAGCGGAAAAGAAATATTGCTGGCATCGAGACCAGCCGTGGCAACCTGGTAAAACAGGGGCTGGAACTGGTGGTAATTGAAGCGGTCCAGGAGCAGCACTTCAAAGCCGGGCTGATGATGGAGCAGGCGGGCCAGCCGCAATCCCCCGAACCCCGCTCCTGCAATGACAACTTTCATGGTCTGCGTTTTTACAACACAAACATACAATATTTTCAATAATTATTGAAAATATAGGAAATTTATTTTTCCTCTTAGTTGAGCGAGAAACTGCTGACCATCGCCTCGAAGCGGGGGGCCCATTTTTCCATCTCCCCGTCCAGTGCGCTGCAGGTTATGAGATAGGCAACGCCTTCTTTAATAGTGATATAAAGGTCCACATCGACGGGTATACCGTTGTACACATGCGCATATTTCACATTCTTAAAATCCAGCCCGGCAATCGATTTATCGGATACTTTCCCCAATTTGAAGCTGCCGAGGGTTTCCATATTGCTGAGTGCGGCTTTATAATATTCATCCAGGCCCATGGACCCGCAACGCTCTGTCACCACGTTCAGGTTTTCCCGGAAATGATCCTTCTTTGAATCCAGCTGCGAACTGATGAACGTACAATTCAAACCCATGATGCTGGTGTCCAGCTTCGTCCACCCCTCAGCCGGAACAATGGAAAAATGACCGCTTCCGGCATTGACGCCGGGAGAATTCTTTTTGACCTCTTTGGCCAGTTCATCCAGGTCATTCATACTGTTTTTCTTTGCGGGTTGTTTACAGGCAGCGAGGAACAGCGTGGCCATGAGGGCCGAACAGAAGAGAAAGCGCATATAGGTTGGTTTATGATTTCCGGTTAATACAAAACCCGCACTTTAATCGTTTCCTTCACATCCTTCAGTAAATGCAGGGCCTGGGTGGAGAGCTTCTTGTCCACATCGAGCACCACATACCCAATATCCTCATTGGTCTTCAGGTATTGCCCCACGATATTAATATTGTTTTGGGATAAGCGGGTATTGATGGCCGACAGCACTCCCGGTACATTCTTGTGAATATGCAGGATCCGGTGACTCCCCTCCTGCGGGGGCAGGGCCAGGGCGGGTACGGTATGTGAACCAAAAGTGATCCCCTTTTCCAGGTAATTGAACAGTTTTACACTCACATCCTCCCCGATATTCTGCTGCGCCTCTTCCGTACTGCCCCCGATATGCGGGGTCAGGATCACATTGGACAGGTCCTGCAAAGGAGTCTGGAAACGATCCCCGTTTTTCTCCGGCTCCCAGGGAAATACATCCACGGCCGCCCCGCCGATATTTCCGTCCACAATCTCTTTGCGCAGGGCATCGAGGTCCACCACTTCGCCACGGGCATAGTTGATCAGGATCGATCCTTTCTTACAATATTTAAGGATGTTCTTATTAATCAGGTTTTTTGTCTGCGCCGTTTCGGGTACATGCAGGGTGACCACATCGGCCCGGCCTAACAATTCCTTCAGGGAGCGGGCATCCTCCGCATTGCCCAGGGGCAGTTTGGTCTCCACATCATAAAAGATCACTTTCATCCCCATCGCCTCAGCCAGCACACTCACCTGGCTGCCGATATTGCCATAGCCCACGATTCCCAGGGTCTTTCCCCGCAGCTCAAAACTGTTCTTCGCTTCCTTCATCCAGATGCCTTCGTGCGCCGCTTTATTCTTGTCGGGGATCCGGCGAATCAGCATGATGGCCAGCCCGATCACCAGCTCAGCCACACTGCGGGTATTGGAATAAGGCGCGTTAAAAACCACGACCCCGTTCCGGGTGGCGGATTTCAGGTCCACCTGGTTCACCCCAATGCAAAAACAACCAATGGCCTGCAGCTTTTTGGCCGCTTCCAATACTTTCCTGGTCACCATCGTTTTGGAACGGATCCCGAGGATATGCACGTCCCGGATCTCCTGGATCAGTTCTTCTTCGGTCAGCGCTTTGCTGATCTTGTCCACTTTTACATATCCATGATGCCTGAAATTCTTCACTGCCGTATCACTGATATTCTCGAGAAACAGGATCCGTATCTTCTCTTTGGGGTAACTGGTGGTATTGCCTGCTTTTGTCATACAGCAAATATACTAAGTAGGATTAACCGCATTCCTGATAAAGGGTCAAACTCCTGCCCAAAATATTAACACTAACAGTTGTTTCGTATCCACATTTGTATCTTGATGGGGGAAAAATAGCGGGTGGACTGGCAGCCAGGCCTCCTATTTTTGTAAACAAACCAACGAAGACCACTTGAAAACATTCTTTCTTATTACGGTACTGGCCCTGGCATCTTTTTGCTGTTCCTCACCGGGCAGGGAAAAAACAAGCCCGGATGATTCGCTGCAGTATTATCCGCCCACCCCGGCCGCCCTGGGCAAAACGGAATTCCGCCAGTATTACCGGGAGTTAACCGCTTTCTTCGACAGCACGCTTTTCCGCTTTCATCATTTCAACGGCCAGGTCCTGGTGGCAAAAAACGGTACCATCCTCTACGAAAAGTACAGCGGGAAAGCCGACCTGCGGAAGAAAGATACGATGAGCGCCGGCACTCCCCTGCATATTGCCTCCACCTCCAAAACCTTCACCGCCGTCACGGTACTGCGCCTGGTGCAGGAAGGCAGGTTATCCCTCGACGACAGTCTCTCAAAATTCTTTCCCTCGCTCCCCTACCCGGGTATTACCGTTAAAATGCTGCTCAATCACCGGAGCGGTCTGCCCAACTATGTTCATTTTATGGACAAGACCAGCTGGGACAAAAAAAGATATTGCAGCAACGAGGATGTGCTGGGCATACTGGTAAAAGAACACCCGGACAGGGAGGCAAGTCCCGGCCGCAAATTCAGTTATTGCAATACCAATTACCTGCTGCTGGCCCTGATCATCGAACAACTGACCGGTAAATCCTACCCGGAATATATGCGGGAGAAGATCTTCACCCCGCTGCAGATGAAGGATACCTATGTATTCACGCTCAAAGACACCCTCAGCGCCACTCCCTCTTTCACGGCCAGCGGTACTTATTGGGATTACGATTTTCTCGATGGCACTTATGGCGACAAGAATATCTATACCACGGCCCGCGACCTGTTGAAATGGGACCAGGCCTTGTACACCGGCCAGGTCATCCATAAAGCGCTGCTGGATTCGGCTTTCGCCCCCTACAGTTTTGAAAGACCTTCCGTGCATAATTATGGCCTGGGCTGGCGGATGATGCTGCTGCCTGGCGGGAAGAAGATTGTGTATCATTTTGGCAAATGGCATGGCTCCAATGCCGCTTTTGCCCGGCTGATGGACGAAAAAGTGACGATCATCATTTTGGGGAACCGGTTTACCCGGGGCATCTACAATACGGCCCACCAGTGTTATGATCTCTTTGGGGACTATTTCCAGCGGGGCGGCAATGAGGAGGACGAGCCTGATACACTTCCGGGGAAAAAAACGGCAACAGGGAGAAACTCAAAAACGGTTACTCCCGCCCAGGAAACAAAAACCCGGCGCTAAGTCATTTCTTTTTTGCCAAAATAGGCAGACCTTTAATACGGATGAAAATCTTTTCAGCAGAAGAAATCCGCTTGTGGGATCAGTACACGATCCGTCACGAGCCCATTCCTTCCATCGACCTGATGGAAAGGGCGGCCACTGCCTGTGCAGACTGGCTACTCAAACAATACCCGGACGCTCCCTCCTTTGGTATTTTTTGCGGCAAAGGAAATAACGGGGGCGACGGGCTGGCCATCGCCCGCCTGCTGCTGGACAAAGGGGTTCCTGTATCTGTTCACATACTCGAATTCGGGCATAAGGGCACGGATGATTTCCAGCAAAACCTGGCCTGCCTGCACCAGTTGCCGGATACGGATATCCGCTTTATTCAATCAGCTGAACACCTTAACCCGCTTCCCTCCGGGCAGGTTGTGGTTGACGCGATCTTTGGTTCCGGCCTTAACAGGGCCATTGAGGGACTGACGGCCCAATTGGTGGAACATATCAACCAGTCCGGCTCTGAGATTGTATCCATTGATATCCCCAGCGGGTTATTCACCGATCGTTCTTCCAAAGGAAATCTATCGGTCCATGCCCGTTATACCCTGAGTTTTCAGTGCTATAAGACCGCCTTGCTGGTGGCGGAGAATGCGGCTTCCATCGGGGAGGTCCAGGTACTGGATATCGGCCTGCATAAAGGGTTTTATGAAGGGGTGAACAGCCGGTTTGAACTGGCAGATGACGAGATCATCCATTCCCTGTTTAAGCCCCGGAACCGGTTTGCCCACAAGGGAAATTTCGGTCATGCCATCCTGTTAGCCGGCAGTTACGGCAAAACAGGCGCCGCGGTGCTGGCCGCCCGGGCCTGTTTGCGCAGCGGGACGGGTTTGCTTACCTGTCATATTCCCTCCGGCGGGTACAACATATTACAGACTGCAGTGCCGGAAGCCATGGTGCTGACCGATTTCAATACCTCATTTATTACAAAGACAGGGAGCGATCTGAACCAATACGATGCTATCGGGATCGGGCCGGGAATTGGCCAGGCCCGGGAAACGGCTGAGTTGTTAAAAGAAATTCTCAGCAACTGCCAAAAGCCCCTGGTGCTGGATGCCGATGCATTGAATATCGCAGCGGCTGATGCAACGCTGCTTAAATCGGTCCCGGCGGGTTCAATCCTCAGTCCCCACCCCAAAGAATTTGAACGGTTATTTGGAGCATCGGGTAATGATTTTGAACGAATGGAGAAAGCGCTGGAGAAAGCCGCTGAGCTGAATGCGGTCATAGTGCTCAAGGGCCATCATAGTTTTATCGCCACACCCGGGGGCCGGGGCTATTTCAACAGTACCGGTAATGCGGGCATGGCTACCGCCGGCAGCGGGGATGTGCTAACGGGGATCCTCACCGGTTTATTAGCACAGGGCTATCCCCCTGAAGCAGCGGCCCTGCTCGGCGTGTACCTGCATGGGCTGGCCGGGGACCTGGCGGCAAAGGAATGTTCGCAGGAGGCCCTGGTGGCGGGCGATATTATTGATTACCTGGGAAAGGCTTACCTGCAAATTCAATAAGAAAGGGTTACCTGTTATGTAATTTGGAATAAAAAGTATCTTATCATTTCCAAAGCCAGTTTATGAAAAAAACGATTGCCGTTCTCCTTATCCTCTTAACGGTACTCTATGCCTGTAACCGTTCAGGGCAAAGCTCCTTATTATTCAAACCCGGTACGGTTCCCGCTGAGGAATATACGATCAATACGGACCGGGATACCATCCTGGTAACAAAGAATGGCGCCTTGCTGAATATCCCGCAGGGAGCCCTGGATGCCGGCAACCGGAAACAGGTTACGCTGGAGATCAAAGAAGCCTATACCCTGGAGCAGATGATCAGGTCGGGGCTTACCACCCGTTCCGGTGAGGAGCCAATGTCCAGCGGCGGTATGATCTATCTTAATCCGAAAAAAGGGCAGGATGTAACAATCAAAAAAGCAATCCACCTGGCCCTCCCCTCCCGCTATATTGACCCGGGCATGAAATTATTCAAAGGGGAAACAACAAAGGATGGAAGTATTGACTGGGTAAGACCGGATACCTTGCCGGTTTCTGCACAAAGCATAAGTTTTCAAAATGGCCGGGCCATTTACCAGGCAAAATGTGCCCCCTGTCACGCGATCGGCAAAGACCTGACCGGCCCTGACCTGGCTCATTTCATGAATCGTTTTACCGGTGATACGCTATTGGTGAGGGGGTATGGCTTGCATATGCCTCAACAATATTTCTTTAAAGCTGACACGATCAAGGCAAACAATACAAGTCCGTTATTCGAAAAACTCCTTCATATTAACGGCGACTTGTGGTATAACCAGGAGCTTTATTTCTGTAATCAAAAAAGCATGTTTGGTTCATTGGGCACTTTTTTTCCTGAACTGACAGAAATGGATCTCACCGATATTTATAAATACATCCAGAATGAAAGCGGCGCCCGGAACCTGCCGATGCCCTCCCAGCATTACCTGGGCGATTGTATTGACAGTTGTATGCGTTATAAGAAACTGGTGAATGGTTTGTATGAACGTAAGGAAGAATTAACCAGGAAAAAAGAAGCTCAAATCACGCAGAATGGCCGGCAAACTGTTGAGGAAAGAAGCCCTGCTCCCCCCTCCAAAAACACGGACCCCTTCGTAATTCCACCGCCCTTTTTTACGGGTAAAGAAATCGTCAACCCGGCCAACCCGCAGGCGCTCTATTACCAGTTCAGTATCCAGAGTTTTGGCTGGTACAATATTGATGTGTTGCTCAAAGAACTTCCCGGTAACCAGAAATGCGAACTGGCGGTCCGGATTACCGGCGCTTACCAGGAAAAATCAGATGTATTTTTGATTATCCCGGATAAGAAAATCTACACCAAAGGCGGATTGAAAAAAGACGGCTCGGGGAAATATGTCTTTGCCTATGCTGACGGAACCATCTACCTCCCCATCGGTTCGAAAGCCTGTATTTTGGGCCTCACTGAAAATGCGGATGGGCTGGCCTTTGTTCTCCATACATTCATTATCGGCCCCGGGCAGGAAATCAGCCTGGAGCTGAAACCCTCCAGCCCGGAAGCTTTTAATACAGCTATCAGCTCACTGGAAATGAAGGATATAACCATAAAAGCAGGAAAAACAAAAAATTCAGACTCCATCCGAAAAGCGGATACGATCCTGAAGGATATTGAGAACCAGTTAAAGGAAGCCGGATCAATCCGGCCCAAAAACTGTAATTGTTCCTGCGGGGATGAAGGCGAAAGATCAGTTGAAATAGCTCCCGATGAGCGAAATCAATTCCCCAAATAAGGCCATTAATTACGGTTCAAACCCCTGTAAATAAAGCCCCTCGGGGGTTTGGGGTATTGCCGGCCAACCCCTATCTTTGCCGCCCGGCCAAAATGGCCTTTTTTTATCAAATCTGACTATAAGAATCGACTGTTATGGACAAATTGATCTACCTGGTACCCGTCATGGGACTGATTGGCTTGCTCTACACCCTGATTAAGTTCAATTGGGTCTCCAGACAAGATGCTGGTAACGACCGTATGAAAGAAATCAGCAACTACATTGCCGTAGGTGCGATGGCCTTCCTTAAAGCAGAATGGAAGATCTTAGGCTATTTCGTGGTGATCGTGGGTATCCTGCTGGCCGTGATGGCGCAGGCCAATCCCCATTCCCACTGGCTGATCGCGGTTGCCTTCGTCGTGGGGGCCGTCTTCAGCGCCACCGCCGGTTATATCGGAATGAAAGTGGCCACCCGGGCCAATGTGCGGACAGCCCATGCTGCCCGTACCAGTTTAAGTAAAGCATTGAATGTATCCTTCACCGGTGGCGCCGTTATGGGACTAGGCGTATCCGGACTGGCCGTACTCGGGCTGGGTGGTCTGTATATCGTATTAAAACAGGTTTTTGCCCCGCATGCCAGTATTGACTCGGAAGAGATGATCAGGACCATCGAAGTACTGACCGGTTTCTCCCTCGGTGCAGAATCCATTGCCCTCTTCGCCCGTGTAGGCGGAGGTATTTATACCAAGGCCGCCGACGTAGGCGCTGACCTGGTAGGTAAAGTGGAGGCCGGTATCCCCGAAGATGATCCCCGTAACCCTGCCACGATTGCGGATAACGTGGGCGATAATGTGGGCGATGTGGCCGGTATGGGCGCCGACTTATTCGGTTCTTATGTGGCCACCGTACTTGCCACGATTGTACTAGGGCAACAGACCACGGTGGATTTTGGGAACGATACCATGGGCGGTTTCTCCCCGGTTGTACTGCCGATGCTGATCGCCGGTACAGGTATCCTGTTCTCTATTATCGGAACCCTGTTTGTACGCGTCAGTGATACAGCCGGTATCAGTACGGATAATGTACAGAAAGCCCTGAACATGGGTAACTGGGGATCGATTGTACTGACGGCCGCTGCGGCTGCCGGGCTGGTTTACTTTGTCCTGCCCGAAGGAACCCTGACCTTAAGGGGATTCACGTTCACCAAATGGGGGGTGCTGGGTGCAATAGCGGTGGGTTTATTGGTGGGCGCCTTAATGAGTATCATCACCGAATATTATACAGCCATGGGCAAGCGCCCGGTGAATTCCATCATCCGGCAATCTTCCACCGGTCATGCCACCAATGTAATCGGCGGCCTGGCGGTAGGGATGGAATCTACTTTCCTCCCGATCCTTGTATTAGCCGGTGGTATCTGGGGTTCTTACCAGTTTGCCGGTCTCTATGGTGTGGCGATTGCTGCAGCCGGAATGATGGCCACCACGGCCATGCAGTTAGCCATTGATGCCTTTGGACCCATTGCGGACAATGCCGGCGGTATCGCGGAAATGAGTGAATTACCGAAAGAGGTTCGCGAAAAAACCGATGTGCTCGATGCCGTGGGTAATACTACGGCCGCCACCGGTAAAGGATTCGCGATTGCTTCTGCCGCCTTAACCGCCCTGGCGC
The DNA here is from genome assembly GCA_016219985.1 of Sphingobacteriales bacterium. GTDB lineage: Bacteria > Bacteroidota > Bacteroidia > Chitinophagales > Chitinophagaceae > JJ008. The sequence continues at coordinate 19,913 of JACRJO010000025.1, forward strand.
TCTTTGCCGCCTTTGTGGGTGTGGCGATGCCGGGCAACCAGCATATTGATATTTATAAGGCCGAAGTACTGGCTTCTCTCTTTATAGGAGGTATGATCCCGATGATCTTCTCTTCCCTGGCCATCCGTGCCGTGGGAGAAGCCGCGATGAGCATGGTGGAAGAAGTCCGCCGCCAGTTCCGCACCATACCGGGCATCATGGAAGGTACCGGTAAACCGGAATACGATAAATGTGTGGCTATCTCCACGCAGGCATCCATTAAGAAAATGCTTTTACCGGGTGCCATTACGATCATTTCCCCCCTGACCATCGGCTTCCTGCTTGGACCGGAAGCCCTGGGTGGTTTCTTAGCCGGGGCTACCGTGAGCGGGGTACTGATGGGGATGTTCCAGAACAATGCCGGCGGCGCCTGGGATAACGCGAAAAAGTCATTTGAAAAAGGCGTGGAGATCAACGGCGAAATGTATTACAAGAAATCAGAGCCGCACAAGGCTTCTGTAACCGGGGATACGGTCGGAGATCCATTTAAGGACACTTCTGGCCCTTCTATGAATATTTTGATTAAATTGATGTCCATTGTTTCCCTGGTGATCGCCCCCACCCTGGCGCAGATCCATGAAAAGAAAGTGGAAGTGCCGGTAACACCCGAAGTAAAACCGGTGGGTGCCATAGAATATAAAATGAACGCTGAACCGATCGCGGCCATCAACCCTGCCCATACGGTACAGTACCAATAAGAGCTTAATCAGAACCATTACTAAGTCCCGCTGTTTCCACAGGGGGGCTTATTTTTTTATTGAGCATTGAAAATTGAGCATTGAACATTAAGAATTATTATTCTTCCTTGAATAAACGAACGAGAAATGAAATTTTCAATATTCAATATTCAATTTTCAATGCTCAGTTCATTCCGTCCGGCCTGAAAGAACCAGTTCACATTCACCACATAATTCTAATGCCCTTATGTCCTGCTCCCTACTTAGTTGTCAGTTGTCAGGGCCTCCTAAGAAGCTGTCTAAAAAAGTCATTTTCGATTTTCAAAACGCAATACCCACAGAAGGCCCCATTCCTGGCTAACCAATAATGTCACCCTTCTCGCCTCGCTAAGCCAGGCGCAGCGGGTCAGGGTTCATTTCATTCTACCCAATCACTCTACAATAATTTCAGCCCTCCCGCCTGCGCTAAAGCTTCGGCCGGCAGGTCGGGACTATTGACTACTGACTACCGACTACCCCCACCCCCCGAAAAATACGAAATGCCCCTCCTATCCCAAACGATCCTTAGAAGGCCCCATTCACCTTCTCAAACCACCCACTCACCCTCTCCCCCACCTGGTCTTTAAACGAAACGTGATGGTACTCATTGGTATCCGGCTCATAGACATAGTCCTTTTTCCACTCGGGGTAATGCAGGGCCACTTCTTCAATGGCCTTCAGGATAAATTTTATTTCCTCATCCGTCATTACCGGGTGGATGGACATCCGGATCCAGCCGGGTTTGCAGGACAGGTCCCCCCTGTGCATTTCTTCGAGGATCTCGTAGGAATGCAGCTGGTCCACATGCAGCAACACATGACCATAGGTGCCGGCACAGGCGCAGCCACCGCGGGTCTGAATGCCAAAGCGGTCGTTCAGCAGTTTTACCACCAGGTTGAAATGGGCTCCCTTCAGGATGAAGGAAATCACCCCGAGGCGATGAGTGGTCTGTGACTCGAGTATTTCAATACCCGGTATCGCGGGTAATTTTTCAAAAATGATCTTCAGCAGTTCCTCTTCCCGTCGCAGCATCTTTTCCACACCCATTTCCTCTTTCAGTTTCACCGCCAGGGCCGCTTTTATCCCCTGCAGGAACGGCGGGGTGCCGCCGTCCTCCCGGTGTTCAATATCGTTGATGTATTCGTGCATCTTCCAGGGATTGGTATAAGTAACTGTGCCCCCGCCCGGCTGGTCAGGAATGATATTTTTATAGAGTTTTTTATGAAAGATCAGGACGCCAGGCGTGCCCTGTCCCCCGAGGAATTTATGCGGTGAGAAAAAGATGGCATCTAATTGGGCGCCTTTCTCTTCGGGGTGCATATTGATAGCCACATAGGGGGCCGAGCAGGCAAAGTCCACAAAGCAAAGCCCCTTGTACGCATGTACTAATTTAGCCACTTCATGATAGGGGGTCTGAATACCCGTCACGTTGGAACAGCCGGTGATCGCGGCGATCTTATGCTGCCGGTCCTTGTATTTTTCCAATAACTGTTCCAGGGAGACCAGGCAGATATTTCCCGCTGCATCATTGGGGATGATCTCCACGTCGGCGATGGTTTCCAGCCAGGAGGTCTGGTTGGAATGGTGTTCCATCTGTGAAACAAAAATGACGGGCCGGAGTTGCGGGTCCACATCGAGGTAATCGCTGAACAGTTCGTGGATCTTCAGCACCGGGCTTTCGAGTTCGTGCGAGGCAGGCAGGCGTCCCTGTTTCACATAGTCCATGATTCGTTCGGGAATACGGAGCCCGAGCAGTCTTTGCAGTTTATTCACGGCCCCGGTCATCCCGCTGCCGGCAAAGATGAGTACATCATCAGGCCCGGCATTCACATGTTTTTTGATGATCCGCTTGGCTAGTTCGTAGGCCCGGGTCATGGCCGTCCCGGTAACTGTAGTTTCAGTATGGGTATTCCCCAGCAAGGGCATGATTTCCCCAGAAAGCCGGTCTTCGATGGGTTTATAGGCCCTCCCGCTGGCTGTCCAGTCGGCATAGATCATTTTCTGGGTGCCGAAGGGAGATTCAAAAGAGGTATCAATCCCGATGATATTCTTTCTGAAGGGAAGAAAGTATTCTTGCAGCAAGGCATTCGTTTGCCCTAAAATTAATTTATTTCCTTTATTACAAAGGTGATATTAATTACAGGACTGCAGGAAGGCCCGTTCGCGGGTCCCCGTCTCAATCACTTATCCGCCGGTATTTTGTCCCGATATAATCTACAAAATCAGGTTCAATTCCCTGCTGGCGAAGCAGGGTCTGTATCTGCGCCCTGTGATGAATAGAATGATAGTTAAGCTGCAATGCGATGTCTTTGGGTGTGGCAGCCCACTGGCCGTTGTCATACCCAACAAACCTGACCTCGGTATTTAATTCATCCTCTGTTTTTGAACTAATATACAGCAACCAGGCGTCCAGGCTCCTGGCCCATTCTCTCTCCAGCTCATTTTCTGCATACACAGGGTCCCACCAGGATAGCTGCGGCGCGGCCGGGTCCTTCGAAATCCGGGCCATCCATTTATACTGGCTGTTGATCAGGTGACTGAACAGCCTGACCGCTTCTGTCCTGTCCGGAAGTTGCAGAATCTTTGACAATAGTTTCCGGTTGGTACTATCGTTATACCGGAAGGTCTCGATTAAATACTCTTTCATAATAATACAGTTTCAGTGAGCAGGTGTTGAATTACAAATTAAACACAGCCGGTTAAGATTTTTTATTTTCGCTGCCCTGAGTTTGCAACTCAGGGCAATATTTATAAAAAACCCATAGCAGTAATCCGTATCCTCCGCTAACAGGAATATTACCTGAAAATGAATCGCTCCATTTTCATTTATTGCTGGTTGCCTGATATACCGGAATGGTATTGCGCTCCCGCCTTATCTACCACCAGGATCCCGCTGTAAAAAGGCCGGGTGCCAATATAAGCCCAGAGAACTGAACCCGTAGTGGCATTCAGGGCGGTTATGCTGTTGTTCCAGTTTCCTAAATAGACGGTATTATTGGCGGCGGTGACATTTCCCAAGGAGGAACTAGTATTTTGATAGGAGCCGAATTTCCATACAAGACTACCTGTTTCTGCATTAACCGCGTATAATTCTCCCCCCCTTGTATTGCAGTATATGATACCGTTCATTCCCACCGGTGGACGGAAACCGGAAAACGGCGTACTATACCTCCATACCAAAGAGCCGGTAAGCGGGTCCAGGCAGTTTAGATTTGCCCCGTTATCGCAATAGAGCTTGTTATTATAAACCGTAGGTGCAAAAGAAGCACCACCCAGGGTACCATTTAAGTAATGCCATTTCATTGTACCCGGGCTGGACAGGTCAACAGCTATCATATCCATCAGTTCGCCATCCGCAAAGATCATATTATTCCAGTAACAGGGATTGCTTGAAAACCCAATGGGTGAAACCAGGTTATTCCATAAATTCACGCCGGTGTTCCAGTCAATCGCATACATCGAATAGAATCGCTGGGGGCTGTAAAAAACACCATTGTTCATCGTCATGCTGACTGCTAATTCCCGGGGCACTTTCCACCTCCTCGCACCGGTGGTTGCATTAACCGAATAAATGCCTCCCTCGGAGTAAATGGTATTCAGTAAGAAATCATTATAAAAAATGGCGCCATTATAGGCTATCGGGGCTGCATTGGTCCCTGTCATCGCATCAGACTGATGGGTCCACCGGACTGAACCGGATACGGGGTCAATACAGAATAAAGTGCCATTCCCGGAGCAGGCATACAAATTTCCATTGTACAGGATCGGGTTGGATTGGACCGGTGATCCCAGGTTCCATCTTCTTTCCATCCTTCCTGTTCGGGCATCAAGTGCATAAAGATAGCCATCCTCGCTCCCGGCATATACCGTCTGGTTGTACGAGGAAAAAACATTGTAATTCCGAAAACTTCCATCCTCGGCCGTTACTGTATAAGACACGGGGTTATTAAAATTTCCGGCTGTACCCCCGGCCGGGCTGAGTGATTTTCCTGTATAAACAATGGTAGGGACCAGGCTGGAACTGATACTGGCGGCCGGCAGGGCAAGGGCGATTGACTCCCCCTGTATTTCCCCGATAATATCCGCATCCAGGGAGGGGTTAACTGATTTTTCAAGTATAAAACTCTGGATACTTTTTTCGTCGCTGAGCGCCCGGGTAACCACATAAAAAGCTTTTGTACTTCCGTCTTCCGCCTTTACCGTGTAAACAACCACCGTACTGAAGTCCTGTAGTATTCCTGTTGCCGGGCTAACAGAGGATCCTGTAAACCGGATTTTCGGGACAAAAGAACGTTCACTGACCCCGGCTGGCAGAAACAGGTAAATTGTATCCCGGCTGAAAATCCCGGCTATATCAGCAGTCAATGCCGGGTTTTCTGCGGCCAGTAACCTGAATTCATTGATCAGTTTTACTGAAGATCCCGGAGGTTTCTGATCCTTTTTCTTACAGGCCTCACCCCAAAATAAAATAGCCATGAGCATAGCCCATAGCAACCTGTTCCATTTAAAGATACCGGTACAAATATTTTTCATATCACAGCTATACTGGTGCAATCAAAAATAAAAATTATTTTCAGAACATACAATTACCCCGATGTCCTGAGTTTTCAACTCAGGACAATATTTCCCAAAACCGCCACATCCAAAATCCCAATTTCTTTCTTTCAGAGAGTCTGTGTTTAGCCGCAAATTAAATACAGCCTTTCAGCATTTCTTATTTTTCGTTTTTACTTTATTGCTGTCGTCTTCATACTGAATACTACTGCCTGCCGGGGGCTTTTGCTAATTGGGTCACGCAGTAGCCCCAATAATTGTATTGTTTGATACGCCACAATCCTATTTTATAAAAATGCCATTCGCCCCCGCTGTCCTGAGTTTTCAACTCAGGATAATTTCGAACAGGCTTTAAAATACAACTACTAACCAAAAACTACAAACTCCCTGTAACCTTTCCCGCCCCCGTCCGTCAAATGTTAAAGGCTGTTAAAAATCATTAAAAATCCCTCCGGGATGGCCGTCTTACGAAAAAGGTCGTATATTCGGGCCATAAACCGGAAATCATGTCAGCGCCAAAAACGATAAAACCTACAGAAAGTGAACTGGAAATCCTCCAGATCCTTTGGAAAAAAGGCACCGCCACCGTGCGGGAGGTTCATGAAGAATTAGCCAGCAGTAAGGATGTGGGCTATACCACCACCCTGAAACTGATGCAGATCATGAACGAAAAAGGCATCGTGAAAAGAGATGATTCCATGCGTACCCATGTGTACCAGGCAGCTGTGAATAAAGAACGTACCCAGAAACACCTGTTGGGTAAAATGATCGACAACCTTTTTGGCGGCTCTCCCTCGCAACTGGTCATCCAGGCGCTGGGCGATGAAAGCCATAAGGCCAGCCCCGAAGAACTGGAAAAGATACAGTCCCTGCTGGACAGTCTTAAAAAACGTTAAACCATGACCGGCATCAAGCTGCACCTGCTGCAATCACTGGGTTGGGCCCTGCTCAACAGCCTCTGGCAAATGGCCCTGCTATGGATCGTTTACCAGGTTATCAGTTCCCTGTCCCGGCAGGCGAAAGCTTCCCTGCGGAGCAACCTGGCGACTTCCTTTCTTTTTACCGGTTTCGGCTGGTTTGTACTCAGCTTTATTTCTGGTTACCGCGATATTTCCGCCGGCAACGAAGCCGGCAGTCCCCTTGCCGCTACTCCCGGGACCTATAACGGGATCTTACAAGGCCTGCCCTGGATTTCTGCCGCTTATCTCCTCTTACTGGTATTCCCCGTTCTCCGCTTTATCCGCAATTACCGTTACGTACAGGTAATCCGCCGTTCCGGTCACAGCAAGATACAGGTGGACTGGAGGATCTTTGTCCGTAATGTGGCGGCACATATGGGCATCCGCAAAAAAGTACAGATCTGGGTCTCTGCATTTGTATCCTCCCCGGTCACCATCGGTTTCCTGAAACCCATGATCCTGGTACCGGCCGCTGCCATCAATCACCTGACCCCTCAGCAAATGGAGGCTGTGCTCCTGCATGAACTGGCCCATATCCGCCGTTTCGATTACCTGGTAAACCTCCTGATCAACAGCATACAGACCCTGCTCTACTTCAATCCCTTTGTCAAAGCCCTGGTGAAGACCATTGAGCGGGAAAGGGAAATAAGCTGTGACGAACTGGTGCTGCAGTTCCAGTACGACTCTTACGAATACGCCTCGGCCCTGCTGACCCTGGAGAAAACCAGCCTGGAACAAAAGACGCTGATCCTTTCCGCCTCCGGGAAAAAGAATGACCTCCTGAACCGGGTGGAAAATATTATGGGAGTCAGACAAGCTCCCGCGGTTTCCGCGAATAAGATCGCGGGCCTGTTCTCCGTGATCATTTGCATCCTGGCCCTGAACCTGCTGTTGCTCTTGCCCGGCAGCAGCACCGGCAAAGTAACCGCCACCGTCTATACCGGGTTCATGTCCCCGGTGGATTTTACCGGCGATGATGGAACTAACCAGTATGTACAACCGGAAACAACCCCGGCCGCGATCCGTCATACCCTCGCTGCAAACAATACTGAAAACAGTTTTATTTTACCGGCTCCCCCGGCAGCACCGGTTCAGCCGGCGTCTCACCCCGATGATATCGCATCGATGGCCTACCGCCTGGCCGGATTTGAGGAACAACAGATTCCCGTACTGAAGGCCTACCAGGAAAAGCAGGTGAAAGAAGCCCTGGCCACCTCTAAACGGGTACTGGAAAACGTCCAGTGGAAACAGGTGGAAAAAAGCATTGCCGACGCCTTCTCCGAGAAGGAAAAAAAGGAAATAAAGATGGCCTATGAAAAGGAGCTGAATAAATTTGACTGGAACAAATGGGAAGACCGCCTGAAACTGGCTTATGCGCAGATCGACTGGGATAATGTAAACAGGCAGCTCAGCAACGCCGTCAACGAGATCCGGATCGACAGTATCCAGCGGGTGTACAATGATGTGGCGGTAAAACTGAATGAAATGCAAAAAGAGTTACTTGATAATAAGATCACCTGTGTGCCCGACACCGATATCTCCCTTAAAACAGTGGAAGAAAGGAAAAGAAAAGTACTGGAAAGTATGAGGACCCTGAAGGCGATCAGGAACAAGAAGATCGTTTCGCTTTAGGAAGCAGGTAGTGGGTAGTAGGCAGTGGGAATCAAAAGTCAAAATTAGAAAGTAAAAAACCTAAAGCGGGAAGAAATCGTTATTATGTCCGAACCCACTGCCTACTCCCTACTCCCTACTCCCCACTTCCAATTTCCCCAAAGAATACGACAAGCCACTCAATCTCCAAATGATCCTTAGAAGGCCCCACCTGCCTGCCGGCAGGCAGGTTCACTATTCACTATTCACCATTCCCTACCTAATAACATCCACATACCCCGATATCCGCGCCCTCCCGTTCTTCGGGTCAATGACATAATAATAGGTGCCTACCGGTGCGTCCCGGCCGTTAATTTTACCATCCCACGGGGAGGTATAGCCGATTGAATGAAATACGGGCTGGCCATAACGGTTCACCACATCGATCGTACAGCCGGGATAGGATTCAAGGTACAGGATCTCCCATTTATCGTGAATGCCATCCCCGTTCGGGCTGAAAATATTCGGCACCATGGGTTTTTTCAGCACTTTAATATAGACCTGGTCCGACTCCATGCATCCTCCCCTGCCGGTTACAGCCAGGGTATACGTGATATCCTCCACACCGAGGATGACGGGGTTCAGCACCGTATTGCCGGCGGCAAAATAAAGATTGGGCGTCCAGAGATAAGACAGGTCATTCCCGCTGACCGTCGGCTGTAATACGATCTGACCTCCTTCAAGAACCCGGCGATCGGGACCCGCATCCACTACGGGATAGGGATGGATAGTAACGGGCGCTGTGAACGTGGTGCTCCGGCAACCAAAACTATTAACCGTAAAAAGACTCACCCTGTAGGTACCCGAATCCGCATAGGTATAGGCAAAGCTGGCGGTATTCCGGGTCGAGCCATCGTCCATTGTCCAGTTCCACTGGGTGGTAATGCCTCCCAGTGGATTGGTATTATCGCTGAACTGAATGGCATCTCCCAGGCAGACTTCCGGTTTATCGGTATTGAAGGAAGCCAGTGGCTGATCATGAATAGTAGTTATCGATATGGTGGTATCCTGCACACAACCGGCCCCGCTGGTTACCTGCAGGTTAACGGCATAGGGACCCGTGGTGACATAGGTATGCGAGGGATTGACCGCAGTGGATGTATTCACTACCCCGCTGGCGGGATCGCCAAAATTCCAGAGATAGGTAAAGCTGCTCTCTGTCGCGTCGGCAATTACAGAAAGATTGCTGAATATGGCATTGGCATTGGGCAGGCAGACACTGGCCGGTATCCTGAAATCCGGTTTGGGCTGCGGGTTCACATGAATATTGTTCACCGCATCGGTACTCACACATCCATTACTGGTCACCACTTTTAACTTCACCACATAATCGCCCCAGGCTGCATAGATATGGGTAACCGGGTTCCCATTGCTGACATTCAGTACTGGACTGCCATCCCCGAAATCCCAGATCCAGCTGACCAGTGTCCCCTCGGGTGTGCTGGAATTTTGCGGGAAGACCAGGGTTTTTGTTTCACACAAGGGGCTGACGCTACTGAATGCCGCCACCGCCGGGGCAAATACTTTTATGGTTTGGGTAATGCTGTCAGAACAACCGCCTGCTGTGGATGTGAAAACATACTTAATGGTATGGGTGCCGGGTCCCGCCAATGCCGGATCAAATATTCCGGAGGGCGAAACGCCCGGGCCGCTATAGACAAAGGAGCCGGGCACGCCGCCGGTTTCAACAGCCTGCGTGATCTGGAAGGGGGCCGCATCGAGACAAATATCCGGCATGGCCGTAAACTGGACAAGCGGGGCTGCATTCACTGCTATATTTCGAAAGATTTCATTCACACATATACCCCCCGAATAAGCCCGGTACCGGATCGTAAAAATTTTGCTGAGCGGCGACTGGAAATTGGGATAAAGATGTTTGTACACTTTCCCGGTAAAGGGCTGATCATCTGTATCGAATACCAGGGGCAGCCCCGCATTGTCCCAGCAGATTTCCACCTTGGTGATATTGCCGGGAAATACGGTCGAGGCCTCAACAATGGCAACGGAATCATTGGCGCATAGGGCAGCCGGGTTGTTCACCGTAAAATTGGCCACCGGGAAACTGCCATTTACAAACAACTGCTGCTGCACCGTATCCATACAACCGTAATTGCTGGTTACAATGAGTTCCACCGGGTAGCTGCCCACCGCCGTATAACTGTGCTGCGGATGCTGTAAAACGGAGACATTGTTCACCCCGCTGCCGGGATCGCCGAAATTCCATTGCCAGGCAGTGATTGAACCGGGAGCATCCACCGAACTGGTATCACTAAACTGGGCATAGGTATCATTGAGACAAACATCCGGCAGGATAAAGCCGGAAAGGGGTTTGGGTCTTATCAGCACCGGGCCTGTATAAAGGTTGCTCACACATCCTTTATCGTTACTGACAGTGAGTGTTACATTATAGGTGCCTGAGCTATAAAATAAATGCGACGGGTTCTGTAAAGCTGAAGTATTCAGCGCCCCGCTGGACGGATCATCGAAATTCCAGCTCCAGCTGACCAGGCTGCCCACATTCGGAAGCGAGATATCCGTAAAGTTGACAAGGATACCCGGGCACTGTGGCGCGGAGAAATTGAAATTTCCCGTGGGCAGCGGGTGCACCGTTACCGTTGCAGTGCCGGTTTGCAACTGGTAGCAGGCTGTGCTGCTGGCATCGGTCACACTGACCAATGTGTAAACAAAGGTTCCGGCTATTGCAGTTGGTACGGATACTGTTGCTGTATTGCCTGTTCCGGTCACCGTCAGCAACGGTCCGCCATTGATGGAATAAAAGAAGGTATAAGGCGCCGTACCGGCAGCGCCGGTAAAAGTGATCAAGGGAGATGTTCCGTTCTGGCAGATCTCCGTGGTACCGGCAACCGATGCGGTGGGCAGCGGATTCACAGTAACTGTGGCCGCCCCCGTTTGATTCTGGCTGCAGGCCGTACTGGTTCCGTCCGTTACACTGAGCAGGTTGTAAATAAAAGTCCCAACGGTCGTTGTGGGTACAGCCACCGTCACCGAATTACCGGCAGTAGTTGTAACCGATTGGCTGGTCCCCCCGTTGATATTGTATAAAAACGTATAAGGTGCAGCTCCGGTGGCTCCCGTAAAAGTAATAAAGGGAGAAGCTGCATACTGACAGACCGCTGTATTGCCGCTGATGCCGGCCGTGGGCAGCGGGTTAACGGTAATAGTCACGGTACCCGTCTGTGCCTGGCTGCAGGCTGCCGGGCTGGCATCTTTTACGCTGACCAATGTGTAGGTAAATATCCCGGGAACAGCCGTTGGCGCAGCTACGGTCGCCGTATTGCCCGTACTGGTTACCGTTAGGGGCCCTCCCCCATTGATGGTATAGGTGAATAAATATGGGGCGGTTCCGGTGGCCCCGGTGAATGTGACCAATGGCGGTGTTCCATCCTGGCAGACCGGGGTACTGCCGCTGATGGAAGCCGTGGGCAAGGGAGAAACAGTAACCGGGTGTATCGTTGTATCCGAGAGACAGCCCACATCGGTGATCAGGGCAAAACGGGCATTATATATTCCCGGGGCCGCATAAAGATGGAGCGGATTGCTGCTATTAGCCGTAACCGCATCCCCGAAATCCCAATAGCGGCTGATAACGGGTCTTCCCCCCGTATTGTTATTCTCTGTAAACTGAACCGGGTTGGGAAAACAAACCGGCGCATATGTAAAATCAGCCAGCGGCGGGTTAAAGACCTGCAGGTCATAATCAATCTGCTGCTCCCCGCTGCATCCGTCCGGGGTTGGGTTCTGGGCGATCACGCGGATCGGGTACGTCCCTGCTGTATTGATCGTATAGGGAGTAGTCAGTTTGTACCGGTAAAGTTGCTTCCCATTCACGGTCCAGGTGGAATCATAGACCGGGTTGCTGATCGTAACATTCGTAAACAACCCATTGAAGTTCCAGGCGATCTGGGTGGGCTGGTAAGGAAATACCATCGAGAAATAGAAAGGCGAACTTTTGCAGGCGGCCGGGAAAGGAACAGTGGCGTATTGGTTTTGCACTGTGACAAACTGGTAAAGATCGCGGACATTCGTGCCTGCATTGTACCCGTAGGATTCCACATTTCCGTAGCCATAGGCAATGGCGGTAAAGCCACTGTCGGACACAGCCCGGTGCGTGGGGTTGGCCGCCGTGGAAGCCGTAACTTCTTCCTGCAAATAAGAATACGGGGTACTGGGAATGGCCACGGGAGTGGAAGTATAAGGCGCCCCGTCAATCCGGAGGCTGCCCAGCCCCGCTGTTTTGATAATGATGTTCAGGAAGTGCCGGGTGATATTGGTATTGGGCGGGGTCAGGTCATTTCGGGCAGACAGTACCGTTATATCACTCAGGGTCTGCTCGATCGGGTTCAGGATGATCATTTCCGGGTCACTGTTTACCCCGTCGCAGTTCTGCGTGATCATAAATTGCACCACGCAAACCGGTTTATTGGAAGTAATGATCCGCGGGGTATTGTTTCCGATCGTATTGATCTCGTAATAACTGTTGTTGATCAGGGTGCCCGGGTTCAGCGTCACCCCGTTTACCTGTACCACCGTTGTGGGGTCCTTTACCATGATCCGGAAAATATCATAAGCCCTTAATTTGAAGGGGGCAGTGATATACGATTGCCCCCAGGATACCAGGGGGAAAAGTTCCTGGTAAAGGTTATCGCCTGAACCGGCACTGGCGCAGCCCATGGCCGTCCAGGTGGAACCGGCAAATACCGCGATCGGCTTACAGGGGGCGCTGGCCGAGGCAACGGATTTAATATAAGATCCGCTCAGGTCTGTTCCATTGGCCCCCTGGTATTGAAAAACGTCGCCCTTATTCAGGGTAACCTGGAAAGGTATATTCGCGGGATAAGTATTGTTGGCATCTGCCAGGGTGGCTTTTATTTCCACCTGGGTATTGTCCTCTGTGGCCACGATCGCAAATTCCGGTTTTGAATTGGCCCCTGGCGCAGAAGCATAGGTGGACACAAAATATTCCCGTCCCAATACCTTGGTCGGCAGAACAAGGCTTGAACCCGACCGGGCCGCATTGAGGATATGCGCATACACGACAATGGGAGTATCGGCCACGATATGAATTCCCCTGTTTGTACCGATCCCGGTAACCTGCCCGTTATAAGCGAGGGAATTGTTCGGGGTGCTTGCATTGGTCAGCCGGAGCGTGGTGATCTGGTTGGCCGTTACCGTAAAGGGAAGTGAAGACCCGCCTACGGATAAGGTGCCGCTGGCATTAAATTCAGAAGTGATATACAAAGCCATCCGGGAATTGGTGCCATCGATATGCCCGGTATAGATAACCCAGAAATCCTTGCCTTTATTGGAATAATCCTGCGCGGACAGCTGCCAGCTGGCTGTAACCAGTAGTAAAGTGACCAGATGCCGGATAACCTTTCTCATAAACGGTGCAGTATTGCCTTCGGCACATAAAAAAGCCGGAGGCCGGAATTCCCCAGGATTGGAATAAAAAAATGAGGTGAGGTTTAACGAAGTTACACGAACTCAAACAGACAAGAACGGCCGGACTTAGTAGCACCGGGGACAGGCCTGGCTGTACTTATTCCCGATCAGGAACCCGAATACAAGTTCATGGGTTCCGCTGTTAAAATCCCGCAGGATATTATTATTGTCTGACTTTTCGTACGCATAGCTAATATTCAGGGTATTGCTGATATTCATTCCAAGCATACCCGAAAACCCGTCCTGGTAACGATAGCTGCCCCCTACCCATAACAGATCCCGGTACTGCAGTTTCAGGTTGGCTTCCGGCTGGAATTCACGGAAAGAACTGCCCCGGATGTATTTCACCATGATGGATGGTATGGCATTTACATCCTCTGACAGTAAAAAGCGGTAACCCGCGGTAAGGAACAAATGCGGGATCATCCTTCCTTTTTTGAGAATGGAAGCATTGTCATCCACGAAATTCAGGGTGCTGGGCAATACATTCTGCGCGGCAAACCCGATGAAATAATCCCTTGAATAAAGCCATATACCGGCTGCCATCTGGGGTCTTACCCGGGTGAGCTGGCCCGTGTTCAGGGAGCCATTCGCCGGGTCGGAAGGATCCCCGGTCCCGGAATAATCCTGTTTGCTGACATCAATGCTCACCTTGGTTATCCCGGCTGATAAACCTGCGGAAATATTGGTGGTGGGGCTTAAACCGAGGTGATACGCGTAGGTTACGCTGCTTGATAAAAAATTAAAACTGCCGGTCCGGTCGTTGATCACATTAAAACCGATCCCGTGATGGGGTTCAGCCGCTGTATAATTTTCCCAATACGCTTTCCCCCTGGGGTTTTCTCCCGGTACCTGGAAGGAAGTGGAGGATGACCGGTAATCTTTTTTACCCAACGGGCCATGAATGCTCAGGTAAACCGTTTTTGGAGCGCCACTGATCCCCACCCATTGATCCCGCACGGCCATTTTCAGGTCGGTATAATTATCAATTCCCGCAATGGCGGGATTGATAATAAAGGGATTTATCACATACTGGGTATAGTGCGGCTTTTGCTGACCATTGGCCAGCCATCCTGTACCCAGTAATACCGCCAGGGTTGTTAAAATCCGTTTCATAGTCTTACCTGATTATGTCAACATAACCGGCCATTTTTGAACGGCCGTTTTTCGGATCAATTACATAATAATAGGTGCCCACCGGCGCCTCCTTCCCATTGATCTTTCCATCCCAGGGGGTGGCATAGCCAACAGAATGAAATACGGGCTGTCCATAACGGTTTACCACATCAATGGTGCAACCCGGGTAGCTTTCGAGATAAGGGATCACCCAGCGGTCGTGCACCCCATCCCCGTTCGGACTGAAAATATTCGGGATCGATGGTTTCTTCAGCACTTTCACAAATACCGCGTCGCTGGCCTTACAACCCTGTGGCGAAGTTACCGTTAAAGTATAGGTCATATCCTCTTCGGGCGAAGCCACCGGAAAAGAACTGGTTGCGTTGTCCAGCCCCGCGGGTGGTGCCCACTGGTAGGTTACAGGTACACTCGCGTTGAGGGCGGGCGTCAGGGTTACCTGCCCGCCTTCCAGCACAAATTTATCCGGGCCCGCATTCACAGCCGGGGTGGAATAGATATTCAGCGTTTGTTCTTTATAATTAGTACAGCCATTAGTGGCGGTATAGGTGTACCGTATCTGGTACTGACCAGCCCCGGCGGATGGACTGAACATCCCGGTCGTGCTGACCCCGTTGCCGCTGAACAGGCCGGTACCCGGAATACCGTTCAGCAGTTGCGCCTGCGTAATCTGGAAAGCCGGTGCGGAGGTACAGGCAAAGGGAATCGGGTCAAATGATAAAGTGGGGGTGGCTAATACCGTAATCGTCTGCACACTCGTATTCACACAATTGATACCGGAATAAGCCACATACCGCACCTGGTAGGTTTTGGCGAACGGGCTGCCAAATTCCGGGTACGTATGTGTATATACCTTACCTGCTGTGGGAATATCGTCCGTTGTTTTATCGGCCGGGTTATTCAGGTAATCCCAGTAAACTTCCACCTTAATTATATTGCCGAAATCCACGGTTGAGGCATCTTTAACACTGACCGGGGCATTGCTGCATAAACTATTAGCCTGCTGCACCACAAATCCTGATACCGGGATGGAACCATTCACCACGAAAGCCTGGCGTACTGTATCCTGGCACCCGTTATTGCTGGTGGCAATCAGCTGGACGGTATAAGGACCCACGACGCTGTAGCGGTGAAACGGATGCTGTAATACCGAAGTGTTTGGATTACCGGCATTGGCGTTCGGATCACCAAAATTCCATTCCCAGGCCACAATACTGCCCGCGGCTACCCGGCTTGTATCAATAAAAGGTGCAAAGGGATCCGTCAGGCAAACTTCCGGGGAAATGAATCCGGCCAGCGGCCTGGCATGGATCGTAACCGTACGGGTGAATGCCGGGCTGACACATCCTTTATCCGAACTAACCACCAGGGATACCGTATAATCTCCGGCGGCCGTGTATGTATGCACCGGGTTTTGGGTGGCAGCTGTATTCGCAGTCCCGCTGCCCGGGTCGCCAAAGTCCCATTGCCAGTTATTCAGTGCACCTGCATTGGCGGAAGAAAGATCCGAGAAACTGATATTTCTTGTTTCGCAGGAAGGTATGGTGAAATTAAAATTACCGGCCGGAAGCGGGTTTACCATCACGGTAGTTGTTCCGCCCTGGGCCTGGCTGCAGGCAGATGAACCGGTTTCAGTGACATCCACCAGGCTGTAGATAAATGTGCCGGCGGCGGCAGTGGGAACCGGCAGGATAACGCTGTTGCCACTGGTACCACTAATGGTCTGAACAGGACCGCCATTAATGGTGTACCTGAATGTATAAGGAGCCGTACCTCCTGCACCGGTGAAAGTGATATCCGGGGATGGACTGTTCAGGCAAACCTCAAGTCCGCCTGAGATGGAAGCAGTCGGCAAATCTTTCACGATAACAACAGCCGAACCCGTTTGTGCCTGGCTGCAAAGATTAGCGCTCCCCTCCTGCACACTAACCAGCTCGTAGGTAAAACTACCGGCAGTCCCGGTCGGAACCGGAACGGTTACGCTGTTACCTGAAACGGTGGTTACGGTCTGTACGGCCCCCCCGTTGATCTTGTATCCAAACGTGTAGGGCGCCGTACCGTTATTCCCGCTAAAACTGATGGATGGTGAAGCCGCATTTTTGCAAACTGTTGTTGCACCTGTAATGGAAGCGGTGGGTAATGCTTTAACAGTTACGGTGGCTGAACCCGTTTGGTTCTGGGCACAACCGGTCGTGGCTGTTTCCTGCACATTCGTAAGTGTATAAATAAATGTACCGGCTGTCGTGCTGGGAACCGGCAGGCTGACTGTATTCCCGGTACCGGCAATCGCTACCTGGGAGGGACCACCGTTAATGGTATAAATAAAATGGAAGGGCGCCGTACCATTAGCCCCGGTAAAAACAATATTGGGAGCCGGGGCGTTCAGGCAAACGGTGGCATCTCCTGTAATGGTCGCAGTGGGCAACGGTTTCACAACCACGGTATGGGTGGCTATATTATTTACCGTGGCGCACCCGGCTGCCGTGCTCACCCGCAGGCTGATGGTATAGGTCCCGGCAGTTGCATAGATATGTGTGGGGTTCTGGTCATGAGATACCGGGCTGCCATCTCCAAAATCCCAGGTCCAGCCGGTAACGGTACTGCCGGCAGCGGTACTGGCATCCGAAAAACCGATCAGGCTGCCGATACAGACCTCAGGCAGGTTGTTGAAGGCCGCAACGGGTTCTGCAAAGACCGTGGTCAGTTGCTGCGTGCGGGTATCGGTACAACCATTGTTTGTGGTAACGGTAAGGGCCACACTAAATGGACCGGTTGACGCATAATTATGAGCAGGGTTTTGCAGGGTCGATGTGCCCCCGTCCCCGAAGTCCCAGCTCCAGGCATTGATCGTATTACCGGGACCGGTAACTGTTGACTGATCGTTAAACTGGGCAGCACCGGCCGGCAAACAGGCGGTGGGCAGCGGGAAATCTACAACCGGTTTCGGGTGAATCGTAACCGGCAGGCTGAAAGTGGTACTGGCGCAACCTGAACTGGTTTCTACTTTCAGGGTGACATTATAGGTACCGGCTGCGGCAAAACGGTGTACTTCATTTGTGCTGGACGAGCGGATAACCACCGGAGAGCCATCGCCAAAATCCCAGGTCCATTGGGACAGGGTGCCGCCGGCGGAGGCGGTGGACTGGTCTGTAAATGTAATATCGGTGTCTTCGCAAGTGGGTGTTGCCACGCTGAACTGGGCCACCGGCGGGTTATTTAAAGTAACAATATGGGAAATCGTATCCGCCAGGCACCCGATATCGGTGATATAACTGTGTTTTACATTATAAAGACCGGGAGCTAAATAACTATGGGAGGGATTCGTTGCCGTGGAGGTATTGGCATCCCCGAAATTCCAGTAACGTTTGCTGATGGATCTTCCCCCGGGGTTTGAATTTTCGGTAAAAAGCACCGGGCTGGTTAAACAGCCATCTGAAGAAAAATTAAAATCAGCGACCGGTTTGGGATATACTTCCAGGTCAAAGTCGATCTCCTGTTCCGACCCGCATCCGTCAATGGCCGGGGCATAAGTGGTAACCGTTACCTGGAAAGTGCCGGTGGTATTATAATAGTACGGGGTGGGCAATGAATACCACCATAACTGTTTCCCGTTTATAAAAGTGGTCGAATCATACGGAATGGGGGTTGGCGAGTTAACCAGAACATTGGGACTCTGGGCGCCGTGAAAATCCCAGTACATGGAATCCGGCCGGTAGGGCAATGAAATTTTAAAAGTGGAGGGGGAACCTAAACAAACAGACGGGGAGGAGGCACTTCCATAAGGAGTGGCTATTCCAAGCTGGGTGTACAGGTCCTTAACATTGGTTCCGGCGGAATAAGCATAGGATTCAAAATTGGAACTAAACCCGTATGCAATCGCATTAAAGCCGCTGTCGGCCGACAGCCTGTAGGAACCAGGGCCGTTCAGCAATTGTCTCAAATAGGAATAGCCGGGCAATGAAGGTATGGCCTGCCAACCGCCGAAGGGAGCTGCCCCGTTTATCCTGAAACTGGGAATTGCAATGGTCTTTATGAGGACATTGATCCATTGCCGGGTAATCGCCTGCTGCGATGATGAAAAGATGGTGATATCCCGGATATTCTGCTCAATGGGATTGAGAATCACCATATCGGGGTCGCCGAAATTGGCCCCGCCGCAAAATTGCCTGGGGGCATACTGGGCCACACATATTGGTTTATCCGCGGTTATGCTGATAGCCTGGGTGATCAGATCCGGTGAGTTAGTAAAGATGGACGGATAGATTTGTCCGGCCATCAGGGTTGCAACCAGGGTCCCGTCATAATAGACGGAGGTATTGTCCTCGGAGGCCAGGACCCTGCAGGCAGATCCGTTAGGATAATCCGCAAAGGGCACAAACCCAAAATTTTTGCCCCAGGTGCTGATCGGGTATTGCTGCTGAAAAAGGGGATCGTATGAAGCGGTTCCGCCGGAACAAAAAGTGCTTCCGATCGTAATATTGGAACTTCCTGAAAATACGGCGATAGGAAGACAGCCGCCCGTGCCGGATGCAATGGACTCGATCAGGGTACCGGTGATATCCAGGTCGGCCTGGTATTGGTACATATCGCCGGCCAGGGGCAGGCTGATGGTAAAGGGTACACCGACCACCCCATTCAGCCGGGGAGTAACTTTTACTTCGGTATTCGGTTTGGTGGCAATGATCTGAAACTGCGATTTGGCCTCATAACTGCCTCCCCCGACCCCATCCTGCGTAAAACTAACCGCATAATATCTTTTCCCTAACACATTGGTCGGCAGCAGCAGGGTTGCGGCACTGCGGGCAGCGCCCCATTGCTGGGCATAGGCCACCACGGGCGGCTGGCCGGGATTTACCTTAACCTTAATGGATTTCTTTATCACCATTCCGGATTCCGCATTGCTGATATGCGCGGCCCAATGGGGCACCTGGATTTCCTGTAACCCGTTGGCCACAATACTAAAATTGGCGGAAAAGGCCCCGTTGGACATGGTAATGGTTCCGGAGCTGGCCTTATCAGAAGTGATCCAGATACTTAATGTCGCGAGATTGCTGCCGCTCGGCACATGTTGCGGGAAACAAAGCCAGAATTCCTTGCCTTTATTAGAAAAGTCTTGCGTATAGGAATTAGTGCCAGTAAATATGGCAAGCAAAAGGGTACTTAATCTTAGTAGTTTTCTCATTAGTCCAATATCCAAAAGTGCAGAAACCGAGGGCTAATTTAAACGATTGGTTTCGTAAAAAGAAGCATTTCAGGCAGATATTGAAAATAAAAACCGTATTTCCCGAAACACGTATATCTACGATAATGAATGACTTATGAAGATTTTTTCCCATTGGAATGGGAGCGGCATGACCATAAAGGCGCTGATTTTACAAGCCTTGTCCTGCCAGGCTCTGCTTCGTGCAGCAAGTGCAGGAGAATAAATAATAAAAAAAAATTCTATACAATAATTTACAGAAATTAATTATTCAAATAAACATCATAATAACATTATTATCATAATTTTAGATCAAAAAATTTATACAATTGAATGTTTCACTAATCAGAGGAAATTAAAGCCAGAAATGCTTAAATATTTATACAATTAAATTTTAAATAGAAGCCAATTATATCCTATTATTCAACTAATAATACAAACCTTAGTCATACTACTATTAGTAGTACCCGGAGTGGGGCGCAAAAGACCCGGGATACTAAATTATTTTGCTTAAAATATTCTATAATATATGGCTACGATATACCCCCGCCCCCGGCAATTCATCAAACCCCGCCCCTGCTCTTACACCCGCAGATGAATAACGCCGGGTGATGATTTTGAAATGCTTTGCGTACACGACGCTGACGGCCGACTCCTCAATGCCCACAAGGGATGGATCCGGTCAGGTTGTGTACCCGCCCCTCTTTTAACGGCCCTTAAGGACAGGATACCCTATTTTGCATGAAATTAATGTCATGAGAAATTGGCACTATTTGTTCTCTTTGTTAGCACCCGCCCTGCTTCTTTTGGGGGCCTGTTCCTCTTTTAAAGAACCGGAACTGAAAGCCATCGAGCATGTGAAATCTCCAACCCTCGGACTAAAAAACTCAACCCTGACCCTGGACCTGCATTGTTATAACCCGAATAAATCCCGCATCCGGTTTAAAAAAGCTGCTGGTGAGGCCTGGGTGGACGGGCAGAAGTTGGGCGATTTCAGGATTGATACGGCCATGACCATCCCCTCCCGGTCTGATTTTTGGCTGCCCGTGATCCTGGATCTGGATATGAAGAATGCCCTGAAAAACAGCGCCAGCCTGTTCCTGAAAGACGAGGTAGAACTGAAAATTGAAGGGAAAGCCCGGCTGGGAAAATCCGGGTTCTTTTTTAATTACCCGATCAGCTACCTGGGAAAACAGTCTATCGGGCAGTATATGAAATAAAAAATCCCGCAGCAGCGGGACCGGTTTGTTTATTGTTGCGGCGCTGCAGGTGGCAGCTTGGGTTTGGGATGACCGCCCCCGTCAGCAAATTTCTTGCAGCTTTTCGGCAGGCGGTTATAGGCTTCTGCATCTGCCGGCACATCATCTGCCTCATAGCCACAGTTGGAAATAGCGGTTTTGATCTGCTCAATATCGGTTCGGTCCGTAATATACTTCACCCGGGTCTCCCCTTTCCGGAAGTTCACATTAATCTCCAGTAAGCCGTCATACCGCTTGAGATAGGTCTCGATCCGGTCTTTGCATAAAGCGCAAAGCGCATTGGGTGTTTTGATCGTTGCTGTTAATACGGGTTTGGTCTGGGCCTGCATGGCAACAGACATACCAAAGAATAAAACAAATAGAACGATTCCTTTTTTCATAGTGCCTGTTTAAGTCCGGGGTCCGGATTTTTAAAATTACAAAGTCCCTTTCCAACCCGCCGGATCATCTCTCCATTTTAACAATATTTCCTCCTGTTCCGCCGAAATGATCCCTTTTTTCAGGGCCAGTTCGATCAGTGAAGGGTAATCTGTCAGGGATTCGCAGGACAGAGACGCCGCCGCAAAGGCTTCGGTTGCAGCCGGGAACCCATAGGTAAATATGGAGACCATCCCGATGACTTCCAGTCCCTGCGCCTTCAGTACATCCACGACCTGCAGGCTGCTTTTCCCGGTGGATACCAGGTCCTCGACCACCACGGTCTTCTGTCCTTTCTCATAAAAACCCTCGATCTGGTTGCCCAGGCCGTGTTCCTTGGGTTTGGGACGGACATAAATATAGGGCAGTTTGAGCTGGTCAGCCGCCATGGCCCCCCAGGCAATCCCCGCCGTGGCCACTCCCGCCAGCAGCCCGGCTTCCGGGAATTTCTCAAAGATCACATTGCACATTTCCGATTTGATATAGTCCCGGGTAAAGGGAAAAGAGAGCACTTTCCGGTTATCACAGTAGATCGGGCTCTTCCAGCCGCTGGCCCAGGTAAAGGGATGTTCGGGATTTAACTTAACTGCATTAACTTGAAGCAGTTTTTCGGCCACCGCTTTTGCATTTGTCATGCAGCGAAGATAAAATGAACCCCGCACTATGTTTATAAAAATTTATTTCGGCGACAAACCGCTCTTCCTCTGCGATACGGTGGATGAGCAGCTTTCCCCCTATATTCATCATGAGGATACCGTCTTCATTGATGAACTGGACAGTCATACCGTTAAATCCATGCTGCACGAAATGGAACAGGAGAAAATCCATGCCGGTGTGTTTGTACATCCCTCATTGGACGAATTAAAAAAAGCGGTGTTTAAAAAATTCACCCTGGTAAAAGCAGCCGGGGGCCTGGTTGTGAACGGGAAAAACGAATGGTTGCTCATTTTCCGCCGGGGCAAATGGGACCTGCCCAAGGGTAAACTGGATCCGGGGGAAAAACTGGAAGCCTGCGCGGTGCGGGAAGTGGAGGAAGAAACCGGTTTACAAAAAATAAAATTGCTTTCCCCTCTTTGCATTACTTACCATACGTATCATGAGGGAACAAAGTTTATCCTGAAAGAATCGCACTGGTTCCAGATGAGTGTGGGCGGGGAACCGTCGCTGGTGCCGCAGACCGAAGAAGATATTCAGGAAGCCAAATGGGTAAAACCGGCAGGCTTGCAGGAGTACCTGGAAGACACCTATCCCTCGGTAGCCGAAGTGCTGTCATTGATGAGAGAGAAATGATCAGTCTTTCCGGGGGATCACGGCCACGGTGAGCCGGCTGACACAGATCAGCTTTTCCCTGTTGTCATAAATTTTGATATCCCATACCTGTGTACTGGCCCCGAGATGGAGCGGGGAAGCCACTCCCGTCACAAATCCTTCCCGGGCGCTGCGTACATGGTTGGCATTGATCTCAAGTCCCACGCAATAAAATTTTGCCGGATCCGTAACCATTGCCGCCCCCACACTGCCGAGTGTTTCAGCCAGGGCGCAGGAAGCGCCCCCGTGCAGGAGACCATAAGGTTGTTTGGTACGCTGATCCACCGGCATCCGGGCTTTCAGGTAATCCTCCCCGATCTCCGTCCACTCAATACCGAGGTGCTCACCCATCGTGTCCTTTCCCAGGTTTTTGATATCGGATAGTGAAAGATCCTTTTTAAACCAAACAGGCATCATTTATTTTTTATGGATTTCGCCACCACTTCGGGTAAGAAAGGAGCCGCATTGCCCCCGTTCCGGAGGATATCCCTTACAATGGTCGAAGCTACCGATGTGTATTTGGGTTCCCCGGTGAGGAAGATGGTTTCAATGGATTTATCGAGGGTGCGATTAGCATCTGCAATCGTTTTCTCGTATTCAAAATCGCTCACATACCGGATGCCCCGCAGGATAAACTGCGCGTCAACCTCCTTGCAGTAATTAATAGTAAGCCCCTCGTAGATTGCCCCGACCACCCGCTCTTCGTCTTTATAGATCTCTTCGATCCACTGGAGGCGTTGTTCGGGGGAGAACATGGGCGCTTTGGCTGAATTCAGCCCGATCCCGACAATGATCTTATCAAATAAGGGCAGGGCCCGGTTAATAATATCCACATGACCCAGGGTGAGCGGGTCAAAGGTTCCGGGGAAGAGGCAGAATCTGGGCATGGCAAGTAGGAGTTAGTAGTTTGTAGTTAGTAGTTTGTAGTCTTTAGCCGGTAATCGTCATTAATTATTCCGGTTTGCCAGCAAATACAACACGGCCATCCGCACGGCCACCCCGTTCTCCACCTGCTGCAAAATAATGGATTGTTTGCTATCGGCCACATCACTGTCCAGTTCCACCCCGCGGTTGATCGGTCCCGGGTGCATGATAACGATCTCTTTGTCGAGACTGTCGAGCAGTTGCCGGTTGATCCCGTAAGCGATACTGTATTCCCGCAGGGAGGAGAATAAGACCTGGTTCTGCCTTTCCAGCTGGATCCGCAGCACATTGGCCACATCGCACCATTCCAGGGTTTCCCGGAGATTATAACTTACATTTACGCCAAGGGCTTCCCGGATATATTTCGGGATCAGCGTGGGTGGTCCGCAAACAGTTACCTCGGCTCCCATCTTGTTTAACAGGTAAATATTGCTCTGGGCCACCCGGCTGTGCATGATATCACCGATGATGGCCACTTTCCGGCCTTCCAGCCCCCCCGTCTTTTCCCTGATCGAAAAGGCATCCAGCAGGGCCTGCGTGGGGTGTTCATTGATCCCGTCCCCGGCATTGATGATCGCGGCCGGTATATGCTGGGATAGAAAATGGGGGGCCCCGCTGGCGCTGTGCCGCATCACCACCATGTCCACTTTCATTGACAGGATATTGTTGACGGTATCCAGGAGGGTTTCTCCTTTGGCAGCGGAGGAGGAAGATGCCGCGAAATTGATCGTATCGGCGCTCAGCCTTTTCTCGGCCAGCTCAAAGGAGAACCGGGTCCGGGTGGAGTTTTCGTAAAACAGGTTCACAATGGTCACATCCCGGAGGGAAGGCACTTTCTTTACAGGTCGCTGTAAAACTTCTTTAAATTGCTCGGCCGTGGATAAAATAAGGGAGATATCTTCCTTGGAGAGGTTTTTAATGCCCAGCAGGTGTCGGGTAGATAGTTGCATTAAAAAGCGAAATTAGGGAAAATTGATTGTTTAAACCAATTAGTCTTCTCCGTTTCAGGCGGGGATCAGGATCACTTCCCGGTTCACCAGTTTCACCTTATCCGCCCGGCTGGTCTGTACCTCAGTTCCCACATAATCTGCCTGGATCGGGAATTGCCGGTGTTCTTTGCGGTCCACCAGCACACAGAGTTCCACTTTGGCGGGACGGCCATAATCAAACAGCACATCCAGGGCCGCCTTGATGGTACGCCCGGTAAAAAGCACATCATCAATCAGGATCACCGTCTTGTTCTCCACCCCGAAATGGATATTCATCTTATCCGGGGGAATGATGTTTTTCCGGATATCATCCCGGTAAAAAGTGATATCCAGCTGTCCATAGGGAATGGTTTTCCCGGGATTCAGTCGTTGCAGTTCGGCCACGATTTCTTCTCCCAGTACAGCCCCGCCCTGCTGGATGCCCACAAAAACCACGTCTTCAAAGCCCGGGTGTCGTTCGCTCAGTGCCTTTGCCAGGGTTCGGATAGTGGCGGAAAGTTGTTCGGTTGATAATAATACAGCCATGACCAAATTTTAGGGTTCAAGATACAACGCCTTCCGGACTCCTGGTTATTCCTCAGCGAGGAAGGGATATTTGTAATCCGTGGGCGGATTGAATGTTTCCTTAATTGTCCGGGGACTGAGCCAGCGGTACAGGTTCAGGATCGAACCGGCCTTATCATTGGTGCCACTTCCGCGGGCCCCGCCAAAAGGCTGCTGCCCCACCACCGCACCGGTCGGTTTATCATTAATGTAAAAATTACCCGCTGCATTCCGGAGTTTATTCGTAGCCAGTTCAACAGCCGCCCGGTCCTGGGAAATAATGGATCCGGTCAGTGCATAGGGTGAAGTGGCATCCAGCAATTCCAGGGTTTTTTCAAAACTGTTAGCAGGATAAACATAGACGGTGAGTACCGGTCCGAATATCTCCTCGCACATGGTCACGTACTTCGGGTCCTTAGCCTGGATCACGGTTGGCTGGATAAACCAGCCCTGTTTGCTGTCGCATTTTCCGCCCACCCAGATCTCCGCTTTCGGATCTTTCTTCGCATTATCAATATAGCGCCTGATGCTATTGAAGCTTTTTTCATCGATCACCGCATTGATAAAATGGGTGAAATCCTCGGGACTTCCCATCTTAAAACTTTTGACCCCCGCCACCAGTTTCTTCTTCACTTCTTCCGCAATATTAGAAGGGATATAGGCCCGGGAAGCCGCCGAACATTTCTGTCCCTGGAATTCGAAGGCGCCTCTCAGCAAAGCCGTGGACACCACATCCGGATCGGCGCTCTTGTGCACCATGACGAAATCCTTACCGCCGGTCTCCCCCACGATCCGCGGGTAGCTCCGGTAGTTCGGCATATTTTTCCCGATGGTCTCCCACATATTGTTGAACACCCCGGTGGACCCGGTGAAATGCACCCCGGCAAAATCGCGGTGGTTAAAACAAACCCGGCCAATGGTCGGCCCGTCCACATAGATCAGGTTGATGACCCCGTCAGGCAAACCGGCTTCTCTCAACACCTGCATAAACATCCGGGCTGAATAGACCTGGGTATTGGCGCATTTCCATACCACTACGTTCCCGCACATCGCGGCGGAACTGGGCAGGTTGCCCCCGATGGCCGTAAAGTTAAACGGCGTGACGGCCAGCACAAACCCTTCCAGCGGCCGGTACTCCATGCGGTTATGCATGCCCGTGGCACTATTGGGCTGTTGTTTATATATTTCAGAAAGGAAATGCACATTAAAGCGAAGGAAGTCGATGAGTTCACAGGCGCTGTCGATCTCGGCCTGGAAGGCATTTTTACTCTGGCCCAGCATCGTGGTACCGTTCATATACGGGCGGTACTTCGTGGCAATCAGGTCAGCCGCCTTCAGAAATATATTGGCCCGGTTCTCCCAACTGGTGGCCGCCCAGTTCTCTTTGGCCGCCAGCGCGGCTTCGATGGCCTGGTGCACATGTTTTTCCTCCCCGGCATGGAAATAGCCCAGGGTATGACTGGTTTCATGGGGCGGATGGATGGCTTTTTTCTTATTGGTCCGCACTTCCTTACTGCCGATATACATTGGTATATCCACTTCCTGGCTTTTCAGTTCAGCCAGTACTTCTTTTAATTTTTTCTTTTCAGGAGATCCGGGTCCGTAATTCAGTACCGGTTCGTTGGCCGGCATCGGGTAAGAAAAAGTTCCAAAGCTCATAAAACAGATTTATATGGTAAAGGTAGATAGTGTCAGGTTAAGTTTAAAATGTCGCTTTCAGGGGTTACCAGGCTCACAGCTCGTAGCTCGCAGCTCGAAACTCAATGCTATTTTGGATACGTGAGAAGATAACTAACCTGGCAATAATTTGAAACGTAAATTACCCCCCGCTTTCCTTCTCACTCATCAGGTAGGCTTTGATAAAACCATCCAGTTCCCCGTCCATCACCGGCTGCACATTTCCCACTTCATAATCCGTGCGATGGTCCTTGATCATCTTATAGGGATGGAACACATAACTGCGGATCTGGCTGCCCCACTCGATCTTTTTCTTTTTCGCATTCGTGGCATCCTTCAGGGCATTTCTTTTTTGCAGTTCTAATTCATACAGGCGGCTGCGCAACATCTGCATGGCCAACTCCCGGTTACCGAGCTGGCTCCTGTCCTGCTGGCATACCACCACAATACCGGTTGGTATATGCGTGAGCTGTACCTTGGTTTCCACTTTGTTTACATTCTGTCCGCCGGCTCCCCCGCTGCGGGAGGTTTCCATTTTCACATCCGCCGGGTTGATCTCGATATGGATGGTATCATCCACCATCGGGTAGACGTACACACTCACAAAAGAAGTATGGCGGCGGGCATTGCTGTCAAAAGGGGAAATACGGACCAGGCGGTGTACCCCGCTCTCGGCCTTGAGGAATCCATAAGCAAAGGGACCTTCAAATTGCAGGGTGCAGGTCTTGATCCCGGCCCCATCGCCCCATTGCCAGTCCATTTCGGTGACTTTCCAGCCCTGCTTTTCGCCGTACATACGGTACATCCGGGCCAGCATTTCGGCCCAGTCCTGGCTTTCGGTACCACCGGCCCCGGAGTTGATCTGCAGAACGGCCGGCAATTCATCTTCCGGTTCATTGAGGGTGGCTTTGAATTCCGCGTCATCGAGCAAAGCGATGGCCTTGTCGTAGGCCTCTTTGGTTTCTTCCTCGGTGGCATCCCCGGCTTTCCAGAACTCAAATAAAACGGCAAAATCCTCCACCCCGGTTTCCGCTGTTTCATACAGCTTCACCCAGTACTCGTTCAATTTGATGTTTTTGAGAATATCTGTCGCCCGCTTATTATCGTCCCAGAAGCCCGGGCTCAGCGACAATTGTTTGTCTTCGGCAATTTTCTGAAGTCGGTTAGCGACGTCAAAGAAACCTCCTTATCCCGGCAATGCGGGACCGCATATCCTGTAATTTTTCCTGTGTCATGGACGCAAAGGTAAGGGAATCAGGTTAGCCGGCATAGCCCGGCCGTCCCGGGGCGGGTGGAAATATTTTTCAGGTTCCCTGAACTTTTACAGAACTTTAGTACCACATCTCCTGAAACAAAATCCTAAAGAATGAAAAAGTATTTTTTGGTCATTGCGGCCGCAACCCTTGTTTTCTTCAGCTCCTGTAACAATCAGACCGAAACAAAAAAAGAACCTGACATGAAAGAGCCCAAACTAAAAGCGGAGAGTATCACTTATTCTCCCGATGGTATCAAGGACAGCCTGGTACTGGACGGCTATATTGCCTGGGATGAAAACAGAGAGGGAAAAAGACCGGTGGTACTGGTGGTGCATGAATGGTGGGGACTGAATGACTATATAAAAAGAAGGGTCCGGGAACTGGCCGGTCTCGGCTATATCGCCATGGCAGTGGATTTCTATGGCAATGGCAAAAGGGCCGATAATCCCACGGATGCCGGCAAACTGTCGGGCCCTTTCTACCAGGATCCCTTAATGGCCAAACAGCGTTTTGATGCTGCCCTGAAAACCATCAAATCCTACAAGGAGGCAGATACCAGTAAAATAGCTGCCATCGGCTACTGCTTTGGCGGCACCCAGGTGCTGAATATGGCTAACCTGGGTGAAGACCTTGCGGGCGTGGTTAGCTTCCATGGCGGTTTGCAGGTGGTTAAACCTGACAAATCCAAACTGAAAGCACAGGTGCTGGTATGTCATGGCGGGGCCGATCCGTTTGTGCCTGCAGACCAGGTAGCCCAATTCAGGAAACAAATGGATTCGGTCGGCGCAAAATATACGTTCAAGGTATATGATGGAGCCACCCATGCTTTCAGCAACCCCGATGCCACGGCCAATGGGAAAAAATTCAATTTACCGATTGCCTATAATGCCGCCGCGGACAGCGCTTCCTGGAATGATATGAAAACCTTTTTCGGCACCATTTTCAAATAGTAGATCTACGATATTTTTATATAGCCCGGATCGCTCCGGGCTTTTTTTTGTCCCCGGCAATCCGCTTAAACTGTTCTTATTCAGCAACAGTTATAAAAACATATACGGTCGGGGCCGAAAATTTACTAAGTAAAATTATGAGATATGAAATCCAGTTTCTATTTTGGCGGCCCGTACCTTTTTAAAACATAACCCTTGAAGAAAACATTTACTCTCCTGGTTTCCGGGATCCTGTCCCTGGCCTCCTGCCGGAAAGATTCCCTTCAAATCCCCGTCGTTAAAGCAGCCTGCCTGGTGCAGACCGGTAATCCTGCCGGGCGGACTTATTCATCCGATTCAGTCCGGGCTTTTACCTGTACAACCAGCCATTGCGGTATTCTGCCCCTGAACACCCGTAATTACTGGGTTTACGAGGATTCGGTTTTCAATAACGGAGTTTTTCAAAAAGTACAATACGACACCCTGCGTTTTACCAGCACGCTGAAATCCTTAAGCGACGGACTGGTCTGGTGGGAAAGCAATATTGCTGTTGGTCTCCCGGAAAGATTATACACCAATGATTCCACCCTTTTCAAAATGGAAAACCGGATGTTTGCCAGTGGTATTATCGATGCCAAAAAAGAATACGGTCTTTTCGCCGGTGATTCATTGCGCTACTTGTCGGGTTTTGAGGATGCAGCCGCCATTGCCCGTTCCCTGAAAACAAATTCAGTATTGTCCACCCCGGCCGGCGATTTTTCCGGTTACCTGTATTTTGAAAAAAATGCCCGTAACTACCGTAAAGACCAGGTCTTCTTCCAGCCGGGCATTGGTGTGATCCGGTATGTACGGGAAATGGCCAGCATGGGAAACCCCTTTATAAAATTACAGCAGGTCTCCACCCTGGTCAGTTACCATCTGGAGTAATATTGATCAGGATTGTCGTTTAATAATATCTGCCAGTTCCTGCAGCATTTTCACATATTCCGCACTGTAGCTGTCTTTATCCTGGAAGCTGAATTTAGCTTTGCTGATCGCCCCCTTGAGTACATAATGGGCAATTTCCGCCTGTTGAGCAGAATAAAACAGGGAAACGAATTTGCTTTCCTTATCAAAGGGCTTCAGGCCGATCGCATGCTGGTAAAAAGTGAATGGCAGGAGTACCCGGCCCGGCATAAAGTATGAAGATTCCTCCGAGATCAGCCGGAAATACACAGCGTAATATTCCAACATCTGTACCAGCCGGTTTCTGATTTCGGTATCGGATTCCTCTTTAGCCGGTTTGTACCGCCACTGGTTCTTTTCTTTATCAAATAAAGCGCTGGCAAATCCTTTCCCGATCTTTTTCAGGTGCCATACCAGTTTGAGTTTTTCTCCCCTTGTTTCCACCATCTCCGTGAGCTGCAGCACTCCGTCCGCATAGCGGGTAATACGGGCCCTGAACAGGTCAAAACCCTTTCCCCCGTCGAATACATTTAATACCTCCCCGTCCTTAACTCCCCAGTTACCGGTGATCGCCACACTGTCCAGTTGATTAAACGCTCCTTTGCCAGAAAACCGGAGCAACTTCAGGCATTTCAGCTCCGTCAGGGAATCCTGGGTAGCGGCATACACTTCTTCCTGCTTCCGGGTCTGCAGTTCGTCTTTCGGGTACAAAACAAACCAGTTTCCGTCGAGAAGTTCTTCAGCCGTTTGCCGTTTTTTTTCACTGCAGGATAACAGGGATAAAAGAAGAAGCAGATTCAGGTACCGCATGCTGCAAATATAAAAGTCCCCCCGTAAAGCCGGGAGGACTTTTGAATTTTATTACAGAACAAGGTTACGGTAAAATGATCAGGCGCTGGTTGGCCCCGGCATTCCAGGTAAGCAGGGCTTTATTATCGCATTCGCCGTTATTGGGAGCCCCGTAATCGAGGAACAGGACGCGGCTGTTGATCTTAATTTTCAGTTCACCCTTGCTGATCCAATGACAGATCATTTTCTTGATCAGCGGGGTCTCGGTATTCAGGTTAATGGTCACCCCGCTGTTGAATTCAGTTTTGGAACGTCCTTCAATGCTGTACACATCATCGCGCAAAGGGCGGGTGGCTCCTCCTTCAATCTGTTTCACATATTTTATTCCGTTGTAGACATAACCCCTTCCGTTCGGGTGGGTTACTTTGCCCCCGGTTACCTGGACCGTAAATTTGATATTCCCGTTTTCGCTGAGATTACTCACCACTTTGGTTCCTTCAATATGAGCGCGGTTGAGGTAAAAATCAACGAGTGTGACTGTCATTACAGCGCCGGGACGGCGGATCGGCGCGGTCAGGTGAATCACGATGGCTCCTTTGCGGTGTTTGCCATCAGCGCACCAGCAACCCACCGGGCCGAAATCGATGGTAATGGTCTTGGGATACGTACTGTCATTCGGGGATACGGTAATGTTAGCACAATCACCGAGACGTAACCGTAATTCAACAAAGGGGAAGAGCCGGCCGGTCCCGCTACCGCGTCCATATACACTGGCATCGCCTTCTTCATCGGCGGCAAGCATACTGATGTCCTGCACATCGTCATAGCTGGCCTCGGTCTGGGCGCTCTCATCCGAATAGGTAGTGGCATCTGCTTCGGTTACGGTATCATTGGGGGCAGACAGGCTGCTTTCCTTCTGGCAGGAAACCAGCACAAATAAGAAGAGGGCTGCAAAAACAGCGGTTAAGTTCATTGTACGTGATAAAGTTTTCATGGCTATACTTTTTTTGTTTTTAAATTATTAACGAATATTTGGAACTATCCGGCGCAGGAAAGTTTAAAGCATCTGAAAAAAAATTACTTTAGGGGCGATTGAACACCATCCTTGCCTATATCCGCCTTTACCTGCAGCCTGCTGATAAAAAATTATTTACCGGGATCAGTTTGTTTTGCGGGGCAATGGTATTCCTGAATTATCATTTCGATCTCTCCCGCCTGATCGAAAAAAATAATTCCGCGCTGATTAAACTTTTCGCCTGGTACGGGGTCTTCCTGGTTGCACTGGGGGTTCCGCTCCTGCTTATCCGCAGCCGGCAAACGAACAGGCGGAATTGTCCCCTTCCCTGTATCGTCCTGTTATTCCTGGCGCCCCTGGTCTTCGCACTCAAATACACCCTGTCCTTTCATTTTAGCATCGTGGCCGACGGGTACCTGAATCATTTCTGGAACAAAATAATCAGCTGGCCCCTCTTCTTATTGATGATCTCGGCATTCGTTTTCGGAACCCGGCCATGGGTTGGCCAGGAAGAAAGCTGGTTTGGCACCCGGAACAGTATCGGGGACTGGAAAACGTATGGCCTCCTCTTCCTCCTGGCGCTACCGTTAGTGGCTTATGCATCCCTCCAGCCAGGGTTCCAGGCCGTGTATCCCCAGTTCAGGAATCTGGCAGTTGCCGGGAATATGGAGCAGATCAGTTGCTGGCAGGGCCTGCTATTTGAAGGGAGTTACGGGACCGATTTTATAAGCATTGAACTTTTTTTCCGTGGATTCCTGGTACTGGCATTCACTAAATGGCTGGGGAAGGATATGATATTGCCTGCCGCGGTTTTTTATTGCAGTATCCATTTCGGGAAACCGGTGGCCGAATGCATCAGCTCCTTCTTCGGGGGAATCCTCCTGGGAATCATCGTGTACCATACCCGTTCCATCCGGGGAGTGTTGGCGGTACACCTGGGGATGGCGTGGATGATGGAAGTGGTTGGGTGGTTAGTAGCTAGTTAGTAGCCTGCCTGCCGGACAGGCAGGTTTGTAGTCTGTAGTTTGTAGTTTGTAGTTCAGTGAGGCCTGACCCCGACCCGCTGCACCTGCTTAGCGGGGCGAGGGGGGTGATATTATTTGCAACCAGCATCCAGCATCCAGCATCCAGTATCCAGAATCCAGCATCAAAAAAAACTACAAGCCATAAGCCGGATTTTGTGACACATTTGCATGTGCGGCCTATCATTTATCTGTCCCGGCACTTACGCACCGGGCTCAATCTGCCTACCCTGTACCCCGACTGCTTTTCAGCAATCACGAACGAGCCGCCCTTAATGGGTACTATACGTGGCATTTCAGCATGCAAGGTTTACCCGCGAATGCTGTTACCAGCATAAGCCGTGGGCTCTTACCCCACGTTTTCAACTTTTCCGGAACATTGCTGCCCGGTAGTTATTTTCTGTGGCACTGTCTCTTCCTTCTCAGGAGCCGGCTCTTCACCGGTGCATCGCTCTTTGCTGTCCGGACTTTCCTCCCCTTCTTTGCAGAAAGAGCGATAGCCTGGCTTGTAGCAACTGCAAAGGTAGAAATGTAAATCAGTATTGGAAGAATATTTCTGTGGCCCCGTACCCGTAGGCCGGGTGATACCGGTTGACAAAGGATTTAACTTCCTTCTTCAGCCGGAGGATGTTATGGATTTCATCGCGGAGCTTACCCTCTCCCACCCCGTGAATAATGACCAGGGAGGGCTGGTGATGCACGACGGCAAGATGATAAAATTTTTCAAAGGTCTTTAGCTGCAGGCTCATGATCTCGTAATTACTCATCCGCTTCCAGTCATCCGCCAGTTTCTCAATATGCAGGTCCACCACGCTGCGGGCCGGCTCCAGGTGCTGACGGGCTTTGGCCGCATCATATATCTTAAATCCCGCCGATGTTAATTTATTTTTCCACGAATTCTCCGCCTCAGCTATTTCCTCGTAAGTACGTACCGGGTAAGTCTCAAACAGCCGCTGGGAAAAAGTGGCCAGATTCTTTTGCTTCAGCTCTTCTATTCTGGCAAAAAGTTGTTTGGGTTTCAGGCGGACGGCCGCTTCGTAATGCGGGGCCATGTTTTTATCCGGTGTTACCAGGGTGAATTCAAAATCAAAACTCGGGCTGTCGTTCAGTTCCCCGAATTCAATATCATGCAGGTAAAAATCCTCAAAGGGCTGCACGGTGTTCTTCAGTTCGAAATCCGTCTTGCCGAAAAAATGAAGTTTATAAATAAAATGATAGGCTGTCCCGGTATGGTTGACCAGGTGCAGTTTGAGTTCCTCCACCACCAGGTCTCCGAACTCATCGTGATCCATTACCGGCAGAAAAGTCAGCCATACCCCGTCGGCCACCCGTTTGTTTTCCGGGTATTTTTCTTTCCGGATATCATCTATATATTTCTTATCCTTCTTTGAAGGCACGATTTGCTTTTCGGTAAAGCGCTTAAAATAGGGAAAATCCACCTGGTCCTTGTATACCGGGAAGCTCACACCCTTTACATCCACCATCAGCATTTTATCATTGATGATATCCACGATCCGGGCCTCTTCATTCGAATGCAGGATCAGTACGATATCCCCCACCTGGTATTTCATGTGTTTGTTGATTTACAGAAACGAACAGCAAATTTACAAAAACAGGAACCCAATCAATAAAAAAAGAGCTGCCCGGTTCAGTACAGCTCTTTTCCGGGGCATCATTTACGGTCAGGCGGCCGGATGGGATAATTTGCTTTTCTTATTGCCATACAAGAAGTAAATGACCAGGCCAAACAGCAGCCATCCACCGAACCAAAGCCAATTGCTCAGTGACATGCCGGTCAGGAGGTACAGGCAGGTGCCTACTCCCAGCAACGGAATCAGGGAATAATTTTTTATAAATGCAAGAATGGCCAGGCTGATGATCAGCAGCCAGAATATAACCGTGGAGATTTTGGCTGTTTTACTTTGCAACGGATCGTTATTCCCGATGAATTTAGCAACAGCGAGGTATTTTTCTGCAGGAACAGGAGTTGAACGGACAATATCCGTAAGCCTGATAAATGACGAATCAGCATCGTTGCCTGAAACAAGGTACTGTTCAATATTTCCGGCAACCTGTGTGGTGTCCGTAAATTTTCCCGGTATAATACCCGCAAGCGCCTCCACTTTTTTCTCAAATGAAAAGTCAACTTTCCCGGTGAAGTAATTTTTTGTAAATACGGTTACCAGCGTTACTGCAGCAAGAACCATTAAAGGGAATATCAGTTTGCCGTTGACATAAGGGATTGTAAACCTGCCCGGCACTTTCTCCTTCCGCGGGATCAGCAGCACCCCGCCGCATACGAGGACAAACGCAAACAAAGTAGCGATACTGGTAAAATCAAGAACAAAGGTTTTATCCGTAAAAAGTATGGGAACACCCACGACCAGGCCCGTAACGATCGTGGCGAAAGAAGGGGTTTTAAATTTTGCATGGATCTTCTGAAAGACAGGGGGCATTAATCCATCCCGGCTCATGCTCATCCATATCCGGGGCTGGCCCATCTGGAAAACCAGCAACACACTGGTCATGGCCACCACGGCACAAATAGAAACAAGGATCTGCATCCACCCGATATTGAGGTTCTGTGCTTCAAAGATGAAGGCCAGGGGATCGCCGACCCCGTCAAAATTCCTGTAATGCACGGCCCCGGTAAGCACCAGGGTCAGCAGGATATAAACGATCGTGCAAATAATGAGCGAAAGGATCATCCCCCTCGGCAGGTCCCGCTGGGGATTCTTGCTTTCTTCCGCCAGCACACTCACCGCGTCAAAACCGATATAAGCAAAAAACACACCGCTTACGGCCATCATCACCCCGCTGAAGCCATTCGGCATAAAGGATTTTATTCCTGCCTCATTGGCCGGTGTCCAGTTAAAGGTCAGCCCGTTTGAAAATACCAGGTATCCTCCCACCAGGATCACGAGGGCCACAATCGCCAGTTTCAGGATCACCATTGCATTGCTGAAATTGCGGCTTTCCTTTATCCCCCTGTACACCAGGTAGGTGATCAGCAGGTTGATGACCAGGGCCGGCAAATCGAAGATCATGCGCAGGTTGCCGAGCATCGGGGCCGTATGCCAGGCATTTTTCAGTTCTTCGTTCGCACTGCCCTCCGCAATCGCCTTCTTTGCCTCAATATAACTGCAGGCGAGGTAATCCGGAATGTGAATATTGGTTTTATGCAGGAAAGAAGTAAAATAATCGCTCCAGCTGAATGCCACATAAATATTACCGATGGAGTATTCCATGATCAGGGCCCAGCCAATGATCCAGGCAAACAGTTCCCCAAAGCTGGCATAAGCATACGTATAGGCGCTGCCGGCCACGGGGATGCGGCTGGCAAATTCAGAATAACAAAAAGCGGTAAATGCACAGGCAATACCGGTAATAATAAACAATACCACCACCCCGGGTCCGCCATTAAACACGGCCCCGCCCAGGCTGCTGAAACTGCCGGCTCCAATGATGGCTGCAATGCCAAAAAAAGTAAGGTCCCTGACCGTAAGCACCCTTTTTAAGCCGGAACCATGTGTATCACCAGCTGCGAGATGAGAATCGCCTACAATTTTGTCAATGGATTTGCGGCGGAACAAAGAATTGGCCATTGGTCAGTTGGTTTTGTTGATCAAAATAGGGAAAAAAAAGCAGTCGGGCTTATTTGATTGCCCACAATCAGTGTTCCCGCTGCACCAGGAACTGCGCCAGCTCAGCCAGGGGTTTTTTCCGTTTGGACAACACCGCAATATCTTCGAGGTGATCCAGGGCTTCATCCAGGTATTTGTTTTTTAATTCCAGCGCCCATTCGTCCACCCCGCAAGCCCGGAAGATGGCCAGTACCTTTTCAATCTTCCGCTCCTCATTGCCGGCCAATAAGCGGTCCAGTTCTTCCCGCTGCGCCGCACCGGCTGTTTCCAGGGCATGGATCAGCAGGAATGTTTTTTTATTTGACAGGATATCGCCCCCCACCTGTTTGCCGAATTTCTGCGGATCGCCAAACGCATCCAGGTAATCATCCTGCACCTGGAAGGCAATGCCCAGTTTGCGGCCGAACTCGTACAACAGGTTCTGGTTTCTTTCGCCGGCCCCGCCGAGAATGGAACCCATTTTGAGACTGGCCGCCAGCAGTACCGATGTTTTCAGTTCGATCATCCGCAGGTAATCCCCGTGACTTACCCGGGGCCTTTTCTCGAAATCCATATCCCATTGCTGGCCCTCGCATACTTCCCGGGCTGTCTGGTTGAACAATTGCAGGATAGAGCGCAGGAAGCCGCCATCGATCTTACTGAGATGCTCATACGCTTTTACCAGCATCACATCCCCGGCCAGCAGGGCGGTGTTCTCCCCATATTTCACATGCACGGTTTCCATGCCCCGGCGCAACGGGGCCTTATCCATTATATCATCATGAATCAGGGTGAAATTGTGAAAGAGTTCCACGGCCGCGGCCAGTTCCCAGGCATCCTCGCGGATCTCATCAAAGAGTTCATTGCCCATTAAACACAATACCGGCCGCACCCGCTTGCCCCCGAGTTGCAGGAAATATTCATTGGGCTGGTACAGGGAAGCCGGTTCGGCGGGGAACCGGGCTTTATCAAAATATAAAGCGAATTTCCGGGAGAGTAACTCAAAACTTTGCATAGGTCAAAATAATTATCCTTTCCTTTTTTTCCGTTTTTGTCTTTCGGTCATCTCATCGGCCTGTTCACCGGTGACCACCCATTCATAATCCAGTTGCCGTTTACCCAGGTTAGCGCCCACCACTTTGATCATCACCTTGTCCCCCATCCTGAATTTCTGCCCGCTGCGGTGACCCTGCAGGCAGTACTCCGATTCCACATGCCTGAACTCATCATACTCCAGCAGGCTGTTTACGCTTACCAGTCCTTCGCATTTATGCGCTACTGTTTCCACCCAGAACCCAAAGGAAGCCACCCCGCTGATCACTCCTTCAAATTCCTCCCCCAGGTAATTGCGCATGTACTGTACCTGTTTGTATTTATTGGCGGCCCGCTCCGCTTCCATCGCGGCCCGTTCCCGTTCACTGGTATGTTTGCATTTTTCCTCCATCTTTTTATCCGGCTGAATGGAATTCGTCAGTACCGCGAACAGGATCCGGTGCACCTGCACATCGGGATAACGCCGGATCGGGGAGGTAAAATGGCAATAATGCTCAAAGCCCAGGCCATAGTGTCCCACATTTTCAGTCGTGTACTTGGCCTTGGCCATGGTACGTATCCCCAGTTGTTCCAGTACGTGCTGCTCGGGCTTCCCGTGCACATCTTTTAACAACTGGTTGAAGGAAGCCGCGATCGCATCCGGGGAAGAGGTATCAAACTTGTGGCCGAATTTTTTGGCGAATGCCGCAAAGGGAACCAGCTTTTCCTCATCCGGATCATCGTGCGTACGGTAGGGAAAAGGAAGGGGTTTGTTGCTAACTTTCAATTTGGAGATATTTTCCGCCACGGTGCGGTTGGCCAGCAGCATGTATTCTTCGATCAGCTGGTGAGCTTCCTTACTTTCCTTGATCATAATGCCGATGGGATCGCCTTTCTCATCCAGTTTAAAGCGCACTTCCTGGGAAGAAAAATTAATCGCCCCGTTATTAAATCTTTTTTTACGCAGGCGCTGGGCCATATCATTCAGGGTCAGTATCTCTTCCGCATGCAGGCCGGCTTTTTCCTCGATGATGGACTGCACTTCCTCATACGTAAACCGGTGATCCGAGTGAATGACGGTCTTTCCCAGCCAGTATTGCTTGACCTCCGCTTTGGCATTCACCTGGAAAATGGCGGAGAAGGTCAGTTTATCTTCATGGGGACGCAGGGAACAGAGCACATTGGAAATATGTTCCGGCAGCATGGGATTCACCCGGTCCGGCAAATACACG
This sequence comes from Sphingobacteriales bacterium, assembly GCA_016219985.1. GTDB lineage: Bacteria > Bacteroidota > Bacteroidia > Chitinophagales > Chitinophagaceae > JJ008. The sequence continues at coordinate 58,588 of JACRJO010000025.1, forward strand.
GAAGTAGCCCGGCCATAGGCTTCCTTGTCCAGGTCCGTGTCAGGCTCCAGGTAATGACTTACATCCGCGATATGGATACCAATCTCGAAATAACCGTTCTTCAGTTTGCGGAAAGAGATCGCGTCATCAAAATCCTTTGCATCCGCCGGGTCAATGGTGATGGTAAATATTTCCCGGATATCTTTTCTTTTTTTAAATTCTTCCGCCCCGATCACATCGGGAATACGGGCCGCCACTTCCAGAGCTTCGTCCGAAAATTGCAAAGGGAACCCCGCATCCAGCAGGATCTCTTTCATGGCTGCGTCATTGCTGTTTTCCGCATCCAGTACCGTTACCACTTCACCCGTAGGTCTTTTATTCCCGTCCTTCTCCCATTCCAGCAAACGCACCACCACCCGGTCGCCGTCTTTGGCCTTGCCGATGGCGGAAAGCGGGATAAAAATATCCGGCATGGGTTTATCGGCTTCCGACAGGAAAAAGGCAAAGCCTTTATTCATTTGCAATTCCCCGATGAATTCCGTCCGCTTGCGCTGTAATACGTCTCTCACCACCCCCTGCAGGCGGCGCCCGCTGCCAAAGGATTCTTTGACCGCCACTTTTACCGTGTCTCCATGCAGGGCAGTATTAAAATCCTGCGGGCGGACCATGATATCCGCTTCCATCCCCTCCACCGTAACAAAACCCATTCCTGAACGGGTAATATCGAGAACCCCGTTCACCACCCGGCTATGTGACGGCCGGGTCCGTTCATTTATCTTTTTCTTTTTTGAATTTTTTCTTCCCATATCATCTTACTCCTCTTTTTTAAAATTATTAATAAAATCAGCCACCCGCCTGTCAAAAGCGGGGCCCTCGTCAAACAAAAACCGGTGACGCACCGGCACCACGTAAAAAGGCAGTTCCCGGATCTCGCCGGTGAACTTCAGCAGGCGCACCGCGTCTTTTTCCGTGGTCAGGATCACTTTATCCCGGGCCGCCAGTCTTTGAAATGACTGCCGGATCTCCCGGAGATCATCGATCGTGAAAATATGATGATCCGCATATTGTATCATCTGGTAGGTATTGCTGTGCTCTTCCAGCAGTTTTTTCAAAGGGCGGGGATTCGCGATCCCGGTTACCAGCAATATATCCACTTTTTTATCCAACCCCCTTTCCTCCTTTGTAATGATATGATAAGGCCGGCTGTATTCAATGGCCGTAAAAAAAATTTGCTGCCCGGGCAGGGGACGGATCTCCTGTACCAGTTTTTTCCGTTCTGCCTCATCCAGGTCTTTCCGGCATTTGGTCACCACAATTATATCCGCTCTTTTATACCCGCTCTTCAGGTCCCGCAGGTCACCGGTGGGCAGGTAAAAATCACGGGTAAACAAATTATTATAATCCGTCAGCAGGATATTCAGACCAGCCCGTACGGAACGGTGCTGGAAGGCATCGTCCAGGATGATGACCTCTGTACCGGGGCGGTCGTGCAACAATTGCGGAATAGCTTCGATCCGTTCTTCACCCACGGCTACCGGTACCCCCGGAAATTTCAGGTGAAACTGCATCGGTTCGTCCCCGATATCAAGGGCTGAACTTTGATCATTAGCCAGGGCATAGCCCCTTGTTTTCCTCTTATAGCCCCGGCTCAGGGTGGCGATGCGGAACCTGTCTTTTAATAACGCCACCAGGTATTCCACCATGGGTGACTTGCCGGTTCCGCCCACGGAAAGATTGCCCACACAGATCAGCGGCAGCCCGAAGGAGGTGGATCCGAAGATCTTTTTATCGAACATCCAGTTGCGGATCCCGATCACCCCCCAGTACAACAGGGCAAAAGGCAATAAAAAAATCCGGAAAGACTTGAGAAAAAAGTTAGAAAACATAAACTGATTCAGGCGTAATACAAAGATTTAAAGGTACGTCAAATTCATGCTTATCCCTGATTTGCCCGACGGGCTCAAAATACGAGAACCCGATCTTCAGGCAATCCGTACGGCAATCCGCCAGGAAGCGGTCATAAAATCCTTTTCCATAACCCACCCGGTACCCCTGCTGATCCAGGGCCAGTAAGGGTACAAAGACCATATCCAGGTTACCCGGCTCCGTGATAGCCGTTCCCTGGGGTTCATAGACGCCAAAACTGTTCTTTTCAAAAAGGGTTTCTGTTCCTGCTGTCACGGCTTCCATTGTTCCGGTCAGCTGATCAATCCGGGGATACGCCACTTTCAGCTCCGGGTTCCTGAATTCCATAAAATCCGTGAAGAGATGCACATTGGGTTCCTGTTGTTCCTCCATCGGCCAGTAGGAAAACAAGGACCGGATAAAAGGGATCGCTGCCTGCTGGAACTGAATAAGCAGGAGGTCATCCAGTTTGCCCCGCTCCGCAGCCGGGAGGGCATTTCTTTTTTCCCTGTATAATTTTCGTAATTCTTTTTTTGTCATGCTCAGTCCCTGTTCTCTACAAAAGTAGAGAATACCGTGGTACCGTAATTGCGTTCTGTCTTAAAGAAAGGATATGTTTTGTAATCATTCCGGGGAGTATGTTCCAGTACAAACCAGCCGCCTTTTTTGAGGAGTTGCTTTTCAAAGACCAGCCGGGGCAGGTCATCTATATTGGCCAGGGCATAGGGAGGTCCCGCAAAAATAAAATCAAACCGGTCCGTGCATTGCTGCATGAACTTAAACACATCCATTTTGATGATCCTGAAATTTTCCAGTCTCAATGCAGCCGCCGTTTTTTTTATAAACTCGTACATGGCTGTATCCTTCTCCACAATGGTCAGGTCCGGTACCCCGCGGGAAGCCAGTTCATAACTGATACTCCCGGTCCCCCCGAAGAGGTCCAGGGTTTTCAGCTCTTCAAAATCCAGGTTATGCTGCAACACATTGAAGAGCCCTTCCTTCGCGATATCCGTGGTAGGCCTTGTATAAGGCATATTCGAAGGCGGGTTGAATTTCCGGCCGCCATATTCCCCTCCTATGATGCGCATCGGGCCAGGTCATTAAGTGAAGTAAAATAATGGGCGGGATGCTCCAGTCCCTGCCAGGGTGATTCGCGGAATTCCACCTGTATAAAATACTGAACGATCTCTTTGAAGAGAGCAGAATCCCGGTCTATTAAACCGGATACCTGCAGGTCCAGTTCCTGTTGCGACAAACCCAACTGATCCACGGCCTTCAGCAGGTAATACAATACATCTTCAGGAGTGGAATAAGCATAGGTTTGTGCCAGCAATAAGCGGCTCTGCCGGGTAACCAATATGGAAAAATCATCCTGCCGGAAATCAACCAGCATTACTGCCGTATCCCCGGCTCCCTGCAGTTGTTTAATGGCCAGTGAAAACTGGTGCCGGCATTGAGCGGCCGGGAAATACTGCTGTACCCGGTGCAGGAGTTCTGCCGGTACTGCATATACATTATACAACTGCCATTCGGCGATGTTTTCCGTGATCACGGCTTCGTTCCCATTTATTCCGAACAGCGCTTTCAGCATATTGCCCGATTCCTCGGGGCGGTAACCGGTTGAAGACAGCAGGGAATGGCCGGCGAAATCGTAAGCCACCTGCACACTGTAAAATGCTTCTTTTAATGCCGGAGTTTGCTCCAGGAGTTCTGCGAGAGCAGCCCCATCTGTCTCTTCCGTCCGGAAATAACCCAGTTTGTACAGTTCTTCCCCGGTCCGGTTGGTGATCGCATACCCCAGGTGCCGGTTTCCCAGCCGGAGTGACAACACCTGCTGGACGGATGGAACAGCCGGGTTCTCTATAGTGAATAATTCCTTCAATATTCCTTTTTCAATTCGTGCAATAATAGACAAAAATTTAAATATCGTAGGTTTGCGTCCTTTTCCCTTATGGCAGTAACGGCAGATAACTCTTTACAGGTAACGGTCAGCAACCGGCAGATCATTAAGATCGCCTTGCCGATCAGCCTTGCCATTTTTATACCCCAGCTGAATTTTATCACCAACAATATCTTCCTGGGGCATTATATCCACGACAATTATGCGCTGGCTGTCGCCGGTATCACCGGGGTGTATTATCTTATTTTCGCCGCGATCGGTTATGGGCTCAACAACGGTTTGCAGGCCCTGATCGCCAGGAGGGCCGGGGAAAACAGGCCCGAAGAAATCGGGAAGCTATTCTCCCAGGGTGTACTCATCGGGCTGCTGGTGGCCGCCGCCGGGATCCTGGTTACCTGGATCCTGACCCCTTACCTGTTTCACCTGATCATCCGCGACCCGCTGGTGCAGCAGAAAGCGGTTGAATTTCTCCGGATCCGGATCTGGGGGCTGCCCTTTCTTTATATTTACCAGTTGCGCAATGCCCTGCTGGTTGGGACCAATCAAAGCCGCTACCTCGTGGCCGGTACCCTGGCGGAGACCCTGACCAATATCGGGCTGGATTACCTGCTGATCTTTGGTCACTGGGGATTTCCTGAACTGGGCTTTAACGGGGCCGCTATTGCCTCGATCATCGCGGAGTTCGTGGGCATGTTTGTCATCTTCCTCGTCATCCGCTGGAAGGGTATCAGCAGGCGGTTTGGACTTTTCCGGGAATTCCGCTGGAACAGGGAAAACAGCGCCCTGATCTTTTCCATGTCGGCCCCGCTGATGTTCCAGCATGCCATCAGTATCATCAGCTGGCAATTTTTCTTTTTACTGACCGAGCATCACGGAGAGATGGCCCTGAAAGTATCGAATGTGATGCGGAATATCTTCGGGGTATTCGGTTGTGTGACCTGGGCTTTTGCCGCGACCACCAACGCCATGGTGAGCAATGTCATCGGTCAGCAAAAAAAGGAACAGGTCCTTCCCCTGCTTCGCCGCATCATCCGCCTGAGCACGGGCTGGGCGCTGATCGCCTGCCTGCTGCTGAATATATTCCCGGAAGCCTTTCTCTCTGTATTTGGGCAGGGACCGGGTTTTATCAGCGCCGCCATGCCTTCCCTGCGGGTGGTGACAGCCGCCATGATCCTGATGTCGTTCTCCATCATCCTGCTAAGTGCGGTTACAGGTACGGGTAATACCCGGATCACTTTCCTGATCGAATTATTTGCCATCATCATGTACTGCACCTATGTGTACCTGGTAAATGAACATTATTTCCTCCCCATCCATTTCGGCTGGATGAGTGAATGGCTTTATTGGCTTTGTCTGTTTTTCCCTTCGCTCTGGTATATCCGGAGCGGGAAATGGAAGGCGAAAGTGATCTAAAATTCTTTCTGGTAAGTGACCCCCACCGAACCGGTGAAGCGGGCCAGGGGCGGATGCAGTTTATGAATGGAAATTTCCAGCTTTATTACCTGCGGGAAACGGGCATGGATCGTTTCCGCGATTTCCATCGCCAGGGTTTCGAGCAGGGCGCGGGGTTCTTTCATGGCTGCCTGCAGGATTTCAAACAAGGCCACATAATTCACCGTGTCCTCAAGTGAAGTAATGATCCCTTCCGGGGGAATATAATCCGCCCGGAGTTCCACCCCGAATTCATTCCCCGTTTTCTTTTCTTCCTCATAGAGGCCGTGAAAAGCATGGAAACGGAGTCCCCTGAGTTCGATGGTCATGCTAGCTGGCATACGTTTTAATGAAGCCCTTTGGCGCTTAAATAGCGTTCGGCATCGAGGGCGGCCATACAACCGCTTCCGGCAGCCGTAACCGCCTGTCGGTACACTTTATCCTGTACATCACCGGCGGCAAATACGCCTTCTATATTGGTCCGGCTGGTGCCGGGGATGGTTTTGATATAACCGGCCTCGTCCATTTCGATCCAGGGTTTAAAGATAGCGGAGTTGGGTTCGTGTCCGATGGCTACAAAAAAGGCGCTGACCGGCACTTCTTCTTTTACACCCGTTTTTGTATTGTGAATGCGGACCGCATGTACTTTTTTATCCCCGAGTACTTCGTCGGTCACACTGTTCCAGTAGATCTTAATATTGGCGCTGTTCTTTACTCTTTCCTGCATCACTTTACTGGCCCGCATTTCATCGCGGCGCACGATCATGTGCACCTGTGAACAGATCTTGGACAAATACAGGGCCTCTTCTGCCGCGGTATCTCCTGCTCCCACGATCGCCACTTCCTTCCCTTTAAAAAAGAATCCGTCGCAAACTGCGCAGGCGCTTACCCCGAACCCATTCAGGCGTTGTTCACTTTCCAATCCCAGCCATTTGGCAGAAGCCCCGGTGGAAATGATCACGGAATCCGCTTCGATCCATTTTTCCTCATCGATCTGGACTTTATGTACCGGGCCGGTAAAATCAACCCTGGTCGCCAGCCCATAACGGATATCCGCTCCCATCCTGGCCGCCTGCTTTTCAAAATGCACCATCATTTCGGGTCCCTGGATCCCTTCCGGGTAACCGGGATAATTTTCCACTTCGGTGGTAATGGTCAGTTGCCCCCCGGGCTGAATGCCCTGGTATAAAACGGGATTGAGCCCGGCCCGGCTGGCATAAATAGCGGCGGTATATCCTGCAGGTCCTGATCCGATGACCAGGCAATGTACTTTTTCGGTTGCTTCCATGTGTAAACGGTAGATTCTTTAATAATAATCAGTCGGCAAAGTTAAAGGGAAAATGGGTAATTGTTTATGAGATTGGAAGTTGGAGGTTCCTGGAATGAAGAGTGCAGGCGGTGAGTTGCGAGCTATGAATTATGAGCTGCGAGCTACGAGACGTCTACTGCGGAATAATAATCGTCCTGTACTGCGAGGCATAACCGCCAAAATACCCCAGGGCGCCGCCATTGATATTACTCAGCACCCGTGTAGGGGAAGAAAAGGGATTGCCGACACTGGCATAGGTGAATTCCATGGTCCGCCAGAAATCATAAGTGGCTTTATCAATATTGCAGAGCTTAAGAGTTACCGTATCTCCCCGGTCAAAAAAACTATAGGCTTCCGGCGTAATACCATTCCGCAATACACCCCGCTCCACCTGTACTTCATAGCTGGAGCCATCAATCACCTGGTCATCATAAACAGAATTAAGCCCCGGAAAAAAAGGATCGCTGTTTTGTTTGGTAAAATAACGTACATAATCCCCGAAACCCGGGGGATCATACGCCCTCAGCATCAGCGCCACTTTATAGGGTATATTACCAGCAGGAGCCGGTTTCCAGTACAGCGAATCGATGCGCCGGGTGATAGCCGGAATCCGCGTAAAAGCGGTGTATTCCTTTCCCTGCCATACAATCCGGAGCGTATAATTCGTATTTAATTCCCCGTTGAAAGCCGTGCCCAGGCTGGAGGAATCAACCGAATAATAATAACCGGTATAGCCTCCCGTAACGGGTACGGCATATTCCTTTAACCGGTGGGTGCGGGACCCGTTTGACACCCATACTTCCGCATTGTGCACAAAACTGTTGGCCAGGGAATCCGGACTGATCGTTGAAAAATAAGCCAGGCTCCGGGAGAGATAGATCACCGGTGGCTCCCCGTTCCCAATTGTGGCTTCCACCACCAGTTTGGAGGGCACATCGTCCAGTTTAAAGGAAACCGTTTTCTCGCAGGAAAGGAGCAGGAAAAGGGAGAGAATAAGAAGTAGCTGAACTTTCATAGCTGTTATAACGGGTACAAAGATAATTGGTTCATAAAAAAATTCCGGCCCCACAAAATGAGAACCGGAACTATTTTTAATTAACCCACGCTCTTGAATATTTTACCCTAAATAGGCTTTCAGTGCGCTGCTGTAACGGGCTTTTTGCAGCCGCTTGATGGCTCTTTCCTTGATCTGGCGGATACGTTCCTTGGTGAGGTCGTATTTCTGCCCGATCTGCTCGATGGTCACTCCATTTTCCCCGTCTAAACCAAAATACGCGTTAACGATCTCGGCTTCCCTGGGGGACAGCGACTTAAGCACCCGGCGGATTTCATTACGCAGGGAGTCTTTCATCACGTCATCATCGGTGTCATCGCTGCCTTCCAGGAGGTCGCCCATGGCCACATCCTCTGCTTCGTGCACAGGGGCATCCAGGGAGGTATGCCGGGTGTTGCTCTGGAAAATGTTATTGATCTCGGTTTCGCTCATCTCGAGCAGTTCAGCCAGTTCTTCCGTGGAAGGCTCGCGTTCGTGCTCCTGTTCGAAAGCCATATAGGCTTTGTTTGCTTTGTTGTACGTGCCAATTTTGTTTTGAGGCAGGCGGACTAAACGGCCCTGCTCTGCCAACGCCTGCAGTATCGATTGGCGAATCCACCACACAGCGTAAGAAATGAATTTGAAACCCTTGGTTTCATCGAAGCGTTGTGCCGCTTTAATTAAGCCGAGGTTACCCTCGTTAATAAGGTCACTGAGTGACAACCCCTGGTGCTGGTATTGCTTGGCCACAGATACCACGAAACGCAGGTTGGCCTGAACCAGTTTATCCAAAGCCCTTTGAGAGTCTACCGGGTTCCTGTTGAACATCTTGATCCTTTGCGCCAGCGTGGTCTCTTCTTCCGGCGTGATCATCGAAATCTTGGAAATCTCCTGTAAATACTTCTCAACTGCCTGGGAATCCCTGTTCGTAATCTGGGTAGCAATTTTGAGTTGCCGCATAACTAAAAAAATTTAAATATCAACGAATAAAGACGGCCTTTGTTTGCAAGTTGTTGCAAATGGATCGTTAATTGCAGAAATGTAAAATCACCGTCCCGAACCGTCTGCAAAGATACCTATTAAACGCGGTTTCTCATAGCGTTTAGGAGTTAAAAATTACTAACAGCCCGGGCACAGCCGATTTTGAGTTTCATCAAAAATGATGAAACTCGCTGCTGGCAAGGGTTTGGACGGGAAACAGCAAAAAAGCCTGTTACTTAGAAAATGACAAAAATCAAGTATTTGAAACCGGTTCTGTGGATTTCCCGGAAGCTGTTTTTTTTCTCAACCAGGTAAATAAGACCAGGCCGGATAAGAACAACAGGCTGGAGATCACTTCGGCCTGGGTAGGATGGAAACCAAAGATATCCAACCGGGTATTCACCCGGATCTTTTCGACCAGGAAACGCTCTATACCATTCAGCATCAGGTAGATCGCAAAAAGAGTTCCGGGTATTTTTATCCTTTTCCGGAGGAACCAGATTACCAGGAAAAGCAAGAAACAGAAAATCACTTCATATAAAGGAGTCGGGAAAACGCCCAGGGGCAATTGGTTACAGAATTTTCCATCGGTACAACCGGGGATCGGCACCCCTACTTCATTTACATTATGCGGATAGTTATATGACCATGCCCAGTCCGGCAGCCAGCTGAAGGGTTTGGGCCGGGTATTATCAATCCCCCAGTCACCATCCCCGGCGACCTGGCAACCGATTCGTCCCACACTGTAAGCCAGCATCATGGTAGGCGCCATGGCATCGTTCAGGTGCCAGAATCCGATCCTGTGTTTTTTTGCATACCACCAGATGGCGAGGGCGGCACAGATCAGTCCCCCATAAAAAGTGAGTCCCTTGGCAGAGAAGATATAGTCGGAAGGATGTTTCAGGAAATCCCCCCAGTTTTCAAAAATATCAAACAGCTTGGCGCCCAGCAGGCCAAATACCAGGGCGATGATCGTGATCTCCCCCACCCGGTCCTCGGGCCAGATCCGGACGGTCCGTTTCTCCGGCTTGTCCAGTTTCTGCTTATTCTTTTCCCACCATTTTATACCGGCAAATAAGAGTCCCATCCCGATTCCAGCCGGCCAGCTTCCCAGCGAAGAGAAAATAAAGGCCTGGGGATCTTCGGTAGCTGAATTGTCCAGCACAAAGAGGGCAATGATCTTATATCCCAGCAGGAAGCCGAGGAGGAAGTTCAGCAGCAGGTCGGCTAACGTAGCGGGTTGCCCCACCATGACCTGCATTTCTGTCGGTTGAAAATAACCCTGCCTGCTTTTACGCCTCAACTCTGCCGTGAGCACGAGGGCGGCCACGATAAAGGCAATCGCCACGAAGAAACCGAAGGAATTCACAAACCGGAGAAATTTCCATTCCACCCCAAAAAGGTCCTTAAAAGCGTAATACAGGTTAGGATACATGTCGTTATTTAAGAGAGGCGAATATACAAAAGCCCCGGGTTTAAACCGGGGCTTTATGTTATTCTAACAGAAATCAGTTGCAATGTTGCTCAAATGCCCCGATCAGGTTCTGGGCAATGACCTGGGCCGGGCGGCCTTCGATCTGGTGCCTTTCGATAAAATGAACCAGCTGCCCGTTTTTAAACAGGGCAATTGCGGGTGAAGAAGGCGGGTAAGGCATCAGGTGCTGGCGAAGGGTTTTCACCGCTTCAATATCAAACCCGGCAAAAGAAGTGGTCAGGAAATCCGGCTTTTTACTGGTATTGGCTACAGCGAGCAGCACACCGGGGCGGGCCGTACCGGCCGAACAACCACAGACAGAATTGATCATCACCAGGGTGGTCCCTTCTTTGGCCAACTGGGACTCTACTTCGGCGGAAGTCAGCAACTCGGAAAAGCCGTTATCGGTCAGTTCCTCTTTCATCGGGGTAACTATTTCTTCAGGATACATATCAGTGTTTTGTTTTTATTGGAATGCAAATCTAAAGAAATTGGGCTAAGCCCGGCATAACCCCTGTTCCAAATGGAAAATATGACAGCAAAAATTCCTTTTTTCGGAAATTCTGTCTTCCGGCCGCGGGAAACCTGCCAGGGTTGGTATGAAAAAACGCTAAAAAAACAGCTGGTACAGGGTTTGACACCTCTTTGCTGTAAATCATTAAAAACAAAAAAACAAGATTATGGCATACGTACAATTCAACCGCAAACCCTTTGAGGGCACATTCAGCAACCTGGTGGACGATCTCTTCACCGAGTTGCCGGTATTACTGAACAATGGCTTTAACAATCCGGTAAGAAAGGATTCTGTTCCGGTCAACGTCAAAGAAACAGAAAAGAGTTACCAGCTTGACCTGGTGGCCCCGGGCTTTGAAAAGACAGATTTTAAGGTAAACCTGGAGCAGAACCTGCTGACCATTTCCGCTGAAAAACAGGCGGAAGGGATCGCCGAAAATGAAAAGCAGATCCGGAAAGAGTTCAGTTTCCGGTCTTTTAAGAGATCTTTCACACTGGACGACAAAATCGATGCAACGAATATTGAGGCTTCTTACATCAATGGTGTATTGACATTAAACCTTCCGAAGAAGGAAGCAGTCAAAGTCTCAACCGCCATCGAAATTAAATAAGTACTTCTACAATTTTTCTCATAAGCAGTTGGTTTTGGTTTACGCCCTCCGTTTCCACGGAGGGCTACTTTTATATACAAAGTACCAAGAACCAAAGAAGAATCAATAAACAAATTTAAAAAAAGGGCCAAAATACAAGGATCAAAAAAGAACCAAAAACCCAAAAAAGAACCAAGAACCAAGAGCCAAAGAACCAATATTCAAAATTGCACGACTCAACAAATAAATCCCAAATTGACTACTCACACCCAACCTTTCTCCTCGTATCGATCAGGAACTGGATCTTCCAGCCATTGCTGAAGCGGACCAGGTGGAAGGAATTGACCCCGCAGTGACTGAACTGCCCGTTGTAGTAAAATTCGTAGGGGGTCCAGACCAGGGCCAGTGGCCCGTCGATCTTAATGGTTTCAAACCGGATCCGCTCATCTGCGGCGCCGGCTTTTTGCCTGCTGGCAAAATCTATAAACTCCGCCGGATTTTCCGTTATCACTTTTACGCTCCCCTCCTTTCCCCGGACAATGGTTTGCAGGACCATGCTGTCTGCAAAACAGGTTCTGAGCAGGGCCGCATCCGCATTCTTCATCCCGGTAAAAAGCGTGTTGACAACCGCTTTAACCGAGTCTTCAGTTGTTTGCGCCTTCGTGCTTATTCCACAAATGAGTACTGTTAAGAGTATGAAAAAGTATTTCATGCTAACATATTTTAAGAGTTTATGGCAAATGAATTGAATGAAGTTCAACGGATCGCGGGACTAAAATAAATGCTATCGCCATGCAAACAGCCAAAATAGTACAAGCGGTTATATTAATGCTCATCGTGGCGCTGGCTGCCAGTTGTGCCGCGGGTAAAGAATACAGCGCCCGTATCTTCGGGCCCCGTAAAGTGGCCACCAGGGACAGCCAGGCCCTGGCGATCCGTTTTCTGCAGCTGGAAGACGACAGTATTCCACAACCTCCAACAGATTGGGTGAAAAATGAGCCGTTTCCCCCCGGGGACAGTTCCGTGGTTTCCCGCCCCGTGATACCAGAGATTAAACCAATCACCCCTGCCGGCGAACCCGTTGCAAAAACCGGTACTCCCGGAACAATCAGGACCAAAAAAACAAGAACCCAATAAACCGCCCCCCTGCTTTCAACATTGTTTCTATTTTTTAATTTAAAAACAGACGCATGAAAAGAACATTTACCCTGTCATCCGCAGCCCTAATCGTGGCTGCAGTCTTGTTAACCAGTTGCGGGCATAGCCGGGTTTGGGCTAACAAAAAAAAAGATCCCGGTCCGCCGCCCGTCTCAACGAACCGTTCCTATAATGGCCCTTCTTACGCAGCCGCCCCGCTGATCATTAGTCCTACCCCCGGCTTTACCATGGCCCGGCATTCCAACGGACAATATTTTCACCGGGGTCCGCAGGGTTTACTTTACTGGAAAGGATATGACAACCGCTTCTACCTCGACCGGAATTTTATCAACCGGGCGAGCTACAGTCATTTCGAATATAAAGAGTGGAAGAGGTATAGCAGGCATAGTTCTAAGTGATGGAGAGGGGAATGGGGAATAGTGAATGGTGAATGGGGCCCTTAATGAAAATTGAGCGTTGAGAATTGAGCACCTGCCTGCCGGCAGGCAGGTTGAGCCTTCGTCGGGGGGGTAGTCGGTAGTCAATAGACAGTAGTCCAAGAAACTTCCGGGAGTGAGGGTTATATTGTATCCTTCTGTTATCAACTGTTTCTCAGAAGGTCCCATTCACCATTCACTATTTATACCCTAATATCCTCAGCATACTCTGCGCCGTCTGCTGCCTGGCATAGACCCAATCAACCAGTTTCCCGTTCTTGTCGTAGCCTACGATCACGTGTTTGGGAGAAGGGATCAGGCAGTGTTTGATACCCCCATAGCCGCTGATCTGGTCCTGGTAGGCTCCTGTATGGAAAAAGCCCACATAGAGCGGTTCCTTATCCCCGTTGACCTTGGGCAGGAACACTTCATTAATATGTTCTTCGGAGTCGTAATAATCATGGCTGTCACAGGTAATTCCGCCCAGCACCACCCGCTGGTAGTCCTGGTCCCACTTGTTCACCGGCAGCATCAGGAATTTTTCCCCGATTCCCCAGGTATCCGGTAATGTGGTAATGAACGAAGAATCGATCATATACCAGGTTTCCCGGTCATTCTGCACTTTTTCCGCCACCACGCTGTAAATATGGGCCATGCTTTCCCCTACCGTATAGCTCCCGAATTCGGTAAAGATATTCGGCATGGGTACTTTGGCTTTCTTACAGGCCAGTTTGATATTCCGGACGATCTCATTGATCATGAACTGGTAATCGTATTCAAAGCCGAGGGAGTGCTTGATCGGGAACCCGCCCCCGATATTGATCGAATCGAGTTCGGGGCAGATCTTTTTCAGCTGGCAGTAAAGATTGATCACTTTGTTCAGCTCACTCCAGTAATAAATATCATCCTTGATCCCCTTGTTCAGGAAAATATGAAGCATTTTCAGCTGGAACTTGCTCTCATAGCCCTCGATACGATCCACATAAAATTCTAAAATATCCTTGGCCCGGATACCGAGGCGGGAAGTATAGAAGGGGAAACTGGGCTCTTCTTCTGCCGCCACCCGGATCCCCAGTTTGAAGGGCACTTTAACGGAATGCGCATAATCTTTCAGCTCTTCCTTATTATCGAGCACCGGGATCACATTGGTAAATCCGGTGTTCAGGAGGCTGGCGATCCGCCGGGTATATCCCTTTTGCTTAAACCCGTTGCAGATAATATGGATATCCTTGGTGATCTTCTTTTTTGCATAGAGCTTCTTGATGATCTCGATATCATACGCATAAGAAGTTTCCAGGTGGATATCGCTTTTCAGGGCCTCTTCCACCACAAAACTGAAGTGGGAACTTTTCGTGCAATAGCAATAAAAATATTTCCCTTCGTACTTGTGCTTTTTAAAAGCATTGGCAAACATCGTCTTGGCCTTCTTGATCTGCATCCCGATCTTGGGCAGGTAGGTCAGTTTCATCGGGGTGCCATGTTTGGCGATCAGGGCCTTCAGGTCGAGGCCGTTAAAATAAAGATTGCCTTCATCCACTTCAATCCCTTCCTGGGGAAAATTAAAGGTTTGCTTGACGAGATCGTGGTAAGAATTTGTCATTTTCGAATAACGGGTTGAACCAACAATTGCTAAAACCGTACAAAAGTATAGGTTTGGAGAAATTCAGGGCCAAAAATTTCAGCGGACCCGCGGCGCTCAGAAGTCCGTTCAGTCCCGCAATGAACCTGGTCCGGGAGCGTGGCGCTGCCGGTTCAACCGATCACTCTTACGACTGTTTATTCAGGAACAATGGCAGTCCCGAAACCCATTGGCCGTCGATAGACAGCTCAAAAGAATAACGGCCGGGTGTATCAAACTTAAGCTGGTTAAAATTGATGACAATGTTCACGGAGGAAAATTGCCCGTTGGCCGCTTCACCGATCGAAATATTCCCCTGTATGGGCTGGATGATCTCCTTCCCCTGGCCGTCGATCAGCCGGAGCCTGAAATCATGATCCCCGGTTTCTTTGGCGGAGAACCGTAAGCGGCAGGCCACGGAACAGGAAGGATGCTGCACGGGAAACTGCGCCGCCTGCATGCTGTCAAACGTGCCGACAATGGTTAACTTGGAATGATTGTCCTGGGCAAAATCACATAAAGTGAATATTTCTGTTTCCATATTGCTGAATTAGTTGCAAGGTACAAGGAGTTTGGCAAACTCTGTCCTTCCGCTTCCGGATAAGAGGAATAAAAATTATATCTTGCCGAAAAACCGTTTTATGAAATTCATTTTGCAGGCATCCCTTTTGCTGGGTTGTTTTTTCCCAATTGAAATAATGGCGCAGGCGCCCCTTGCAGATTCAACCCGTATGGAGAAAGCCCCGACGTTTGAGAGAGTGGAGGTTGAAGCCGGTTATCCGGGCGGGCCGGGAGCCTGGCGAAAATTTTTAGTTAAAACAATTAACCCTGCTGTACCGGTGGATCAACACTCCCCTGCCGGTGTATTTACAGTGATGATCCAGTTCATTGTAAACAAGGATGGAACGCTAACGGATCTTAAACCATTGACCACCTACGGGTACGGGATGGAACAGGAAGTGATCAGGGTAATAAGATTGTCAGGTAAATGGACCCCGGCCATGCAGAACGGACGCCAGGTCAGGGCGTACCGCAAACAACCTGTCACATTCCGGGTGGAAGAAGATGGATTTGAAATTATAACCAGCAATCCCTATACTCTTTTTATGAATAAGGAAAATGTGGTCAGGATAAAGGTGCATAAAGTTAAACCAGAGGATGTGCAAGTCACAGTTTCCCAAGGTACCTTTACCAGTCTTGGTGATGGGAGCTATATTGTGAAAGTCAGCAATCCCGGGCGGGTGGTAATCCGGTTATACAATAGTAAAAAGGATAAAGAGATCGGGGCTGGCAGCTTGCTTGTAACAGATCTGCAATAAAGACACTTACCCGTCTATTTGATCCGGCCATCCATCTTCACCAACAGCTTACGCAGGGACTGTTCATCATAGGTGGAAATTTCCAGCAAATTGGCCATTTTCGGGTCTGCATCAAAATCATAGTACTCCAGTAACTGAGTTTTATAGACACTATTGATAAAATACCGGGGAACCGGGTTCAGGTAGTGCATCTTCTCCGTGATAGTAAGGTACCGGTAGGTTTGCACCAGTTGTACCATCCTGTCCCCGTCGTAGATAAAAAAATACTCACTGTCGCCTGAAAATTTATACAGCGAAACATGTACCCCCTTGCAGACGGGCGTCAAAGGAATGGCTTCCGTGACGGTACTGTCCGGCAGCATAATGTTGAACGTGAAGGGGTCAATATATTCGAGGGTACGTTTTACGGTACAAACCAGTCGTTCCGCCCCTTTGTCCGTATGAATAAACCTGACCGATGACCAGCTGTAAGCGACTGCTTCCCCTGATTCGAGGTTTTTAAAATAGAGGCTGTCCTTACTTCCTGCATTTTTCTTCCAGTTGACAAAACCGCCCAGGGTGTCCCCGTTTGCAAGAACGATCATGCCAGCGCTGAATTTCCCTTTTTGTGCAGATGAATTCAGGGTAAGGAACAGGAAAAGCAGCAAGAAATATTTTGTCATAATAAGGTTTTGACAAATATAAACCGGGAAAACAAAATGTAAAAGCCTTAAAACAACTTTCCTTAGCAGCCCTGACGAAATTTATAAAGAACCCTCCCTTGCAGGAACATACTGCCGCCAACCCCGACAGGCTGATGCAGTCCATCCAGGCAAACTATTCTCTCAGCGCGGAAGTAGTGTGCTTCAGTTGTATCCTGACCCTCCCGGAACAATCAGATATCCGGGTCAGTTTTATAAACAACGGGAGCCCTGTTCATAAAGTATTTGATCTTTCGCACCCAACCGGCAGTAACCTGATGAAAGTAATCAGTATGCACAACTGATCCCTTTCTCTCTTATTGAATAAAAGAATTTGGAAAGTTGCCCCGTATGTTGAATGTTTGCAGCATGCAGCACAAAGCCGTGATTTTTGATATGGACGGGCTGTTGATCGACAGCGAGCCGCTCTGGCAGGAAGCGGGAAAAGAGACCCTGTCCCATTTTGGCGTTACCCTTACCGATGCGCAATACCATTCCAGTACGGGGCTGCGTACCGAAGAATGGGTGGACCACTGGTTCCGGTATTTTGGTATCAGCTTTTCGCAGGCCCCGGAAGCAGTTGAACTGATCATCCGGAAAGCCATAGAGAAAATAGGGCAGCACGGACAACCCCTGCCAGGCGTGAACGAGATCCTGGACCTGTTTAAGAAAAGGGGATTCCGGATCGGGCTGGCCTCGTCCTCCCCCATGGCTCTCGTGGATGTGGTGGTTAAAAAACTGCAACTGGCCGGCAGCTTCCATACCTGTACCTCGGCCGAATCTCTGCCTTACGGCAAACCCCATCCGCAGGTATTCCTCGATTGCGCCGGAACATTGCAATGCCTTCCCGCTGACTGTATCGTTTTTGAAGATTCCTTTAACGGGCTGATCGCCGCCAAAGCCGCCCGTATGAAATGCGTGGTAGTGCCGGCGGCAGCGCATTATGATCTGGCAAAATGGAATGCGGCGGATATGAAACTAAGAAGCCTGCTGGATTTTTCAGAAGAAAAATTAGGAATGATCTGATACAGGCTGCCAGGCATCATCTTTCCTGAACAGGTTGCTACGGAAGACATTAACCGCAGTTCAGGCAGTCGTTCTTCCCCGCAACCGGCCGAGGGAACAGCATTCCACTCCTACCTGCAGCGGTCCGCAAAAAAAGATAAATCCCCCCGTATGGCAATAATAGCGTAGCTTCACCATGTGAAATAAGTTCTTCCTACATTCAGTTCTGAACGATATTAATTCTTACATTTTCCTTTTGTATCAATTCCTCTCCTCTCTACTTCGTGCAGCAGTCCCTTTCACAGTCATTTCTATTTTTTATTAAAAATTTGTTTTATGAACATGTATGTCTCCAATCTCAGCTTTCATACCGCTGAGGATGAACTCAGAAAATTATTCGAACAGTATGGCGTGGTAAATTCCGCCAAAGTGATCTCCGACAGGGAATCAGGACAAAGCCGCGGTTTTGGTTTTGTGGAAATGCCCTCTGATGAAGAAGCCGGCAATGCAATGAAAAATCTGCATAACAAAGAAATCGAAGGAAGGGCCATGTCTGTAACAGTCGCCCGGGAGAAATCACCCCGGTCTGACAATAAAAGATGGTAAACCCCATTCATGAAAAGAGCTGAACATCCGGCTCTTTTCTCTTTCATTTTCAAACGCCATTTTAGCCCCCGCTTTACCTGGCATCAGTGTACGCCTACTGCCGGCCATTTCCTTCTGCAAAAAACAAACAATATGGCAACTATTTTAGAATTAGCGAATACAGACAGGAATCTCAGCTCCTTTATGAAAGGAATCAAGGCGGCCGGCATGGAGGACATATTAAGCGGCATGGGCCCTTTTACCCTGCTCGCCCCGGTAAACCTGGCTTTCGGGAAACTGGCCCCTCCTGAAACCTTTGACAATTTGTTAAAAAACGAACCGGTCCGGCTGGCAGAGATACTGGGCTTTCATGTCATTAAAGCCAAGCGGCTCCTGAAAGACTTCCGGGACGGGCAGAAACTGCAAACGATCAGCGGGCAGGACCTGGCCGTTACGATAAAAGAAGGTGTCATTCATATTAACGGGGCCAGGATACTGGCCAAAGACAGGCAGGGCTCCAACGGCGTCGTACACAGCATTGATTGCATCAACCTGCCCGCGGTCGTAAAACCGGTACTATAAATTCAAGGATCAGTATGGCGACTAACAGCATTGTGCACTTCGTAGGTTTTGTGACCCGGCTGGAATCTGAAAAGTTTATCCCGGCCTGGGAGGATTATGCCCGGAAAGAAATGTTCCGGAAAAGAGAACCCCTCCTCCTGCAACAGGACAATGGCAGCCGGAACAGGTTTCGTTTCCTGTCCCAGCATATCTGGCCGGAGGGTGAATCCCATTTCAGCTTTAAAAAAAACGATAAGTCAGGCTACTTTCATGAACTGCCCGTACAGGTGGTGCATATCGGCGGCTACCTCCCGATGGAAATGACAAAGAACAGCCTGCACAAAGACAGTGACAGCCGGTTACTGGTGATGGCCGGTCACAATGAAAATGATCCCGGTTTTTACCAGTCATTACCTTACCCCTTCCGGCTGAACAGCTACCAGGCCTATTTTGAAAGCTGCATTTACGGGTATATTTTTGAATACTTCGCTGCCGAAAAGGAAATGGAAGAAATCACGAACTGCCTCAAACAAAGACCCGGCACCGAGCGGGTCCTGTATAAAGATTGCCTGGTACCTCATTTTTAATATGCCCTCTTCTTTTGATACCCTGACGGAAAGTTATATCCGGAACAAGACGGGTATCGATCCCTGTTTTATCAATGAAAAGCTGGCGGAGGGGCTCCGGCAGAATATATTCCGGTCGCAGGAAGACGGCCTGCTAAATGCCGCCGGTATCGGGAACAAAGCAGGAAAAAATATCCAACAGCAAATACGGGGAGATAAAATTCAGTGGTTAGATAAAAAGAGTTCCAATTCTTTTGAGCAGGAATTTTTACAGCAGGCGGAGGACCTGATCGGATACCTGAACCGCACCTGCTATACCGGTATCAACGCTTATGAGTTTCACTACGCCGTCTATGAAAAAGACAGTTTCTACAAACGCCACCTGGACCAGTTTCAGAATAATGGCAGCCGCAAATTCTCACTGATCACCTACCTGAATATGGACTGGAAGGAAGAAGACGGCGGGCAATTACATATTTACCAGGATGACCATACGGAGAAGATACTGCCCCATTCCCGAACCGCCGTATTCTTTAAGAGTGATGAACTGGAACACGAAGTAACAGCTACACAACGGCAACGAATGAGTATTACGGGTTGGCTGAAACAGGTGTAATAAAAGCAAATACATTCCAGGCATTACTGATCCTGATACGCCGGGCCGGCTTCGCCAGACCCGGCTGGGAAGAGGTTGAACCTGGCCGGAAACTGATAATAAAAACAGCCCCTGCATTATCCAGGGGCTGTTCACTTATAACTTATAACTTAAAACTTATAACCTGCAACCTACTTCACTTCCTCATACGGCACATCCGTTACATTATCAGTATTCCCCGCGCCGGCATCTGCTGTATGCGGATGACCATCGGGCCCGGGTTGCTGGGCTCCTGCCCCGCCTTCCTGGGTGGATTTATACATGTCTTCACTGGCAGCGGTCCAGGCGGCATTGAGTGTGGCCATGGCCGTGTCGATACCGGCGAGATCCTGTGCCTTATGGGCTTCTTTCAGTTTTTCCGCAGCCTGTTCGATCGCGCCTTTCTTATCAGCAGGGATCTTTTCCCCGTATTCCTTTAATTGTTTTTCGGTCTGGAACACGAGGCTGTCGGCCTGGTTCAGTTTCTCCACTTTTTCTCTTTCGGCTTTGTCCGTAGCTTCATTGGCCTTGGCCTCGGCCTTCATTTTTTCCACTTCCTCCTTGCTCAGGCCGGAACCGGCTTCGATATGGATCTTCTGTTCCTTACCGGTGCCCTTGTCCTTGGCCGTTACATGCAGGATACCGTTTGCATCAATATCGAAGATCACTTCGATCTGGGGTACACCACGGGGAGCCGGGGGAATACCATCGAGGTTGAAGATGCCGAGGCTTTTATTATCCTTCGACATACTCCGCTCGCCCTGCAGCACATGGATCTGCACACCGGGCTGGTTATCGCTGGCGGTAGAGAATACTTCTGATTTCTTGGTCGGGATCGTGGTATTGCTGGGGATCAGCGGGGTCATTACACCTCCCATGGTTTCGATACCAAGAGACAGCGGGGTAACGTCGAGCAGCAATACATCCTTCACTTCACCGGTCAGTACCGCCCCCTGGATGGCAGCGCCTACGGCCACCACTTCATCGGGATTTACACCCCGGTTGGGCTTCCTGCCAAAGAATTTTTCCACGATCTCCTGCACTTTCGGGATCCGGGTAGAACCACCTACCAGGATCACTTCATCGATCTGGGAGGTGCTGAGACCGGCATCTTTTAAAGCCGCTTCACAGGGCTTCAGGCAGCGGGCAAAAAGATTATCGGCCAGGGCCTCAAATTTGGCCCGGCTCAGTTTTTTTACCAGGTGCTTGGGCACGCCATCTACGGCAGTGATATAGGGAAGATTAATTTCTGTTTCTGAAGAAGAGGATAATTCCACCTTGGCTTTTTCTGCGGCTTCTTTCAGACGCTGCAGAGCCATGGGGTCTTTACGGAGGTCGATGGCTTCATCCTTTTTAAATTCATCAGCCAGCCAGTCCATGACCACTTTATCGAAGTCGTCCCCGCCGAGGTGGGTGTCGCCATTGGTGGATTTTACTTCAAATACACCATCCCCCAGTTCGAGCACAGAGATATCGAATGTACCTCCTCCGAGGTCAAATACAGCGATCTTCTGATCGTGTTTTGCTTTATCGAGGCCATAAGCCAGGGCTGCCGCGGTCGGTTCGTTCACAATCCGGCGAACGGTCAGGCCGGCAATCTCCCCGGCTTCCTTGGTGGCCTGGCGCTGGGCATCATTGAAATAGGCCGGTACGGTAATCACCGCCTCGGTCACTTCCTGGCCCAGGTAGTCTTCGGCTGTTTTTTTCATTTTCTGGAGCACCATGGCGCTGATTTCCTGCGGGGTGTACAGTCTGCCATCTATGTCAATCCGGACGGTATTATTGTCACCTTTTGCCACTTTGTAACTCCAGTGACTGATCTCCTCGGTCACTTCGTCAAACTGGCGGCCCATAAATCGCTTTACGGATGCGATCGTGTTATGGGGGTTGGTGATGGCCTGGCGTTTGGCCGGGTCACCCACTTTCCGTTCGCCATTCTTCAGAAAAGCCACTACAGACGGGGTTGTACGACGTCCCTCGTCGTTGGCAATGACCACGGGCTCGTTTCCTTCCATTACGGAAACGCAGCTATTGGTGGTTCCTAAGTCGATTCCTATGATCTTTCCCATGATTCTTTGTTTTATTGCCTCCTGTCGGCAGGCAGGTTCGCTTATGCTTGTCAATCATTGTGCCGGGGGACAAGAAGGTGAAAAAATGGCAGTCTTTGAGGAAAGCCGGCAGTTTGTAGCCGGTAGTCAGCAGCCCGTAGTTAATAGTCATTTTCAGAAGACTATGGAAGTTGGGAAAGGGTGGGAAAAGCCAGGGCAGCGGGCGATAACGAAGCCGGGAGTTCAGGCCCGGCTTTAGCCATTTTTACTCCCGCCTGCACTAAAGCTCCGGCAGGCAGGTTTGACTTTTTTCTTTTGCTTCCCCATTTATTAACTTAGCGGCCCCTGTCAACCAATTAACTTTTCAACCCCTAAACATCACCCATGGCCAGCCCCGTCGCTTCCAAACTCCGCATCAAAGCCGGTTATGTTTTGCGGACCCTGCATGCCCCGGAAGATTTTAAAAAAGGGCTGGGAGAATTACCGGCCGCAGTCACGCTCACCCCAACCGGTCAAAATTATCAGCAAGTGCATTGGTTTGTACAGAACAAAGCACAATTAGAGAAAGAAATGAACAGGGTTATGAGGCTGATGAAGCCGGAAGTCACCGTATGGGTCTATTATCCCAAGGGCAGTTCTAAGATTCAAACCGACCTGACCCGCGACAAAGGCTGGGACTGCCTGCTGGCGGAAAGCAATAAACTTACCTGGATCAGCCTGATCTCCTTCAATGAGACCTGGAGCGTATTTGGATTCAGGGCCAAAACAGAGGCGGACAAAAAGAAGGAAGCCAAACCCAAAGCCGAAAGGGAGATCTTCCGATGGGTGAATCCCCGGACTAAGGAAGTGAAACTGCCGGATGACCTGTCCGCGGCATTAAAGAAAAACAAAAACCTCTTTGAATATTTTAATCAACTGGCCTTCAGTCATAAAAAAGAATACATCGAATGGGTCGTGACGGCGAAGAAGGAAGAAACCCGGGAAAAGAGGATCTCCGGCACGCTTGAAAGGTTGGGTAAACAGTGGAAGAATCCGGGGAAGGTGATAGTTGTTAGTCGATAGTCGTTAGTGAGCTGATCGCTTTCCGGAAATTGAGGCCGCGTTATTAGTACAAAAAAAATACAACTCATGATAAGAAAAATATCGCACATGTCTCTCTTTGTCACCGACCAGGACAAAGCCTTTGATTTTTATATAAACAAACTGGGATTCAGGGTGCACACGGATGTACAGATGGATGATGGCTCCCGCTGGCTTACCATCACAGCCCCTGAAACACCGGAACAGGAAATCGTACTGATGTCCATCCCGGGTATAAAGAACGGATATGACCCGGAAGCGCAAAAAGCGCTGAAATTATTGCTTGATAAAGAACTCCTGGGAGCCGGGGTATTCTATACGCCTGACTGCAAAGCCACTTATGAAGAGCTGAAGGCAAAAGGAGTAAACCTGACTGAGCCGAAAGAACAGTTTTACGGCACAGAATGCATTATAAAAGACGGCTGTGGCAACTGGTTCAGCCTCTGCCAGCCGAAAGAGGGGTTCTGATGATTTAAATGGAGGGACGGTCCACGGTCCACAGTCGACAGACCACAGTCCGCAGCTCGCCGCTCATAGCTCGAGGCTCGTGACCCGAGCAGCATCCTTAACCAAATCCTCACAATTCGTCTTCCTTTCTTTGGTTATTTTTGATGCTACAATACACTATGAGAGAAAAATTATTGTTTCTGGTTTGTTGCGCAATGGCCGCTTCCTCATCCTTGGCGCAAAAGATCGATCCGGCCAACCCGGATCTTTCCCCCGGGAATTTCAAACTGGATTCCCTTCCTGATTCCGAACTCAATATTCCTATCCAGGTGGACCTGAAACCCGTTTATGCCATGGCTGAGAAAAGCGTGGACACCTTATTTACTTCGGCAGGATACCCCGATAGATGGGTGCAGGAGTCCTGTGATACCCGCTATAAATATGTATTCCGCAGAAGCAGGCTGCAGATGAATACGTCGGGCATGTCATTGAACCTGGGCTTTACCGGCTACTATAAGATCATCGGCTCCACCCGGGCCTGTCCCAATGGCATTATACTCACTCCCTGGACACCGCCCTGCCGCTGCGGCTTCGATGAGCCCGAGCGGAAAGTGAATGTTTCTTTCAGCAATACCCTTTCCCTGATGACCAATTACAAAGTAAAACTGGACATCCGGCGGAATGAGCCGCAGCCCCTGGATAAATGCGAGGTTTGTTTCTGGGGACAAAATATCACTAACCAGGTGATGAAGGGCCTGGTGGCCGAACTCGACGCGGCTAAAAAAGACCTGGACAAAAATTATGCAAGCACTGATCTGAAACCGCAGCTACAGAAAGTATGGGACCAGCTGAATAAGGTCTATGATATTTACGGGCTGGGCTGGTTAAGGATCAACCCGAAGGGAGTGCATGTCAACCGGCTCTATACCCAGAACGATTCGCTGAATGTTTTACTGGGACTTTCTGCCAGGCCCGTCATCAGTTTTGAAAAGCCGGAAGAAAGCACCTCCCCCGTTCCCCATATCAGTAACTCCTCGGCCCGGCAGGGTTTTTCGATCTTCCTGGATGCGGTATTGAATTATGATTCCCTGAGCCGGATCATGAACCAGCAATTGGCGGGCACCACGATTGATTTCAAAAAAGCCTTTGTAAAAAAACAGTTCATTATTGACAGCTGCAAGATCTATGGCGGGGGCTTTGAAAAACTGATTATCCGGATTCACTTCTCCGGGACCAATAACGGTACGATCTTCCTGGCCGGCACGCCCTCCTATGATACGGCCCGCCGGTTGATCGAAGTGACGAATATGGATTTTGATATTAAAACCAAGAGCTTCCTGCTGGGGTCAGCCGGTTGGCTGTTCGACAAAAAGATCACTAAAAAAATTGCGCAATTTGCCCGTTTTGACCTGGGACCCTATATCGATACAGCCAAAGTCAGCATCAACAGCCGGCTGAACCAGGAATGGATGAAAGGGATCCGCAGCTATGGGGCCATCCAGGATATCCGCCTGATCCGGATGTACCCGATGCAGCAGTACCTGGTGATCCGCAGTAACTGCGAAGGGGGCCTCTCTGTAAAAGTGGATGCGGGGAGTTTAAGTTTGTAAGCCATGCCGGCTGGCATCAGTCCTCCTCCTCTCCGGCAACTGTGGCTTTGAAAGAGAAATTGCGCTGGGCGAGGTAACTGAACACCACCACGATCACAATCGTCATAACCTGAGAAAAAATGGCGTCCAGGCGCAGCCTTTCCACCAATATTTTCAATAAAATATAATTCAGTGCCAGGTTAAACAGGCAAACCATCAGGTACCGGAACAACTGGATACGGCCCTTCATTTTCGAATCGCTGAACACCACGTATTTCGACATAAAAAAGCCGATCGGGAAGGTAATGCAGAAGGAAATGAAGAGCGCGGCTACGTGGGCTTTGAACGCATAAAAACCAAAATGAAAATCCTGTTCCCTGAAAAGATACTTGAAACTGGCGGAATAGATAAGGAAACCCAGCAGCAGGTTCCCGCCACCGGACGCGGCGTAACGAAAGGTCTGCTGATTCATCAGCCGGCGAAAGGGCGGATAGAAAAAGTCTATAACAGGCAGGATCAGGTCACGGGCGCTATGGAGGTGTTTTCGCATTGGCGGGGGCAAATATAGTTAATAGTCAGTAGTCAGTAGTTAGTAGTTAGTAGTTAGCAGGCAACAGCCCATCCACCCTCAACCTCTCAACCCCAAACCTTCAAACCCAAACCCTCAACCCTAAACCCTAAACCCCAAACCCTAAACCCCAAACTCTCAACTCACAACCCCACCCCATTTCCGTAAATTTGCCCATCCAAAACAAGAAAATGAATATCGTAAGCAAAATAAAGCCCCTGATCATCAGCACCCTTTCCGGATTGTACGGGCAGGACTATCATGAGACTGACCTGACCATTAATACGACCAAACCGGAATTTGAAGGCGATTATACCCTGGTCCTGTTTTCTTTCGTCAGGCAGTTGAAAAAATCCCCGGAACAACTGGGACAGGAAATCGGGGCGGCCCTGGTAAAAAGTCACCCGGAACTTTTCAGCGCATATAATGTCATCAAGGGCTTTTTAAACCTGACGATCATTGATAACTATTGGCTGGAGGTATTACAAAACAATTTTCAGGATCCGTCTTTCGGTAAAAAAGCGCCGAACGGGCAGAAAGTAATGGTGGAATACTCTTCCCCCAATACCAACAAGCCCCTGCACCTGGGCCACCTGCGGAATAATTTCCTGGGCTGGAGTGTGGCGGAGATCCTGAAATATGATGGCTATGAGATTTACAAAACCTGCATCTCCAACGACCGCGGTATTCATATCTGTAAAAGCATGGTGACCTGGCAATTATTTGCCAATGGTGCCACGCCGGAAAGCACCGGTATCAAGGGAGATCATTTTGTTGGCGATTATTACGTTCGGTTTGGCAATGAACACAAAAAGCAGATGGCCGAACTGATCGAAAAAGGACTCAGCAGGGAGGACGCGGAAAAGCAGGCCCCGATCATGAAAGCTGCACAGCAAATGCTGGTGGACTGGGAAGCCGGCAAACCGGAAGTTATAGCGTTATGGAAAAAGATGAACAGCTGGGTGTACCAGGGATTTGATGTAACCTATAAGCGGATCGGCAGCGATTTTGATAAAACCTATTTTGAAAGTGAGACCTACCTGCTCGGCAAGAAAGCCGTGGAAACAGGGCTTGCCAAAAATGTTTTTTTTAAAAAAGAAGACGGCAGTGTGTGGATTGACCTGACCGCTGACGGACTCGATGAAAAAGTCGTACAACGCAAAGACGGAACAGCAGTATATATTACACAGGATATCGGGCTGGCTGCCCAGAAACAGGAAGAATTTGGCTGCCAGCAGAGTATCTATGTGGTGGCCGACGAGCAAAACTATCATTTCAAAGTACTTAAACTGATCGGTGAAAAACTGGGCATACCCGGGGCAGAAGGCATTTACCACCTGAGCTATGGAATGGTTGAACTCCCTTCCGGGCGGATGAAAACCAGGGAAGGTACCGTGGTGGATGCGGATGACCTGATCGAAGAAATGGTAAATGTGGCACGCCAGAAAACAGAAGAGCTGGGCAAAGTAAAAGACTTTACGGCGGCCGAACTGAAGGAATTGTATGATATTATTGCCCTGGGCGCGCTGAAATTCTTCCTGCTGCGGGTGGATCCCAAAAAACGGATGATCTTCAACCCGGAAGAGTCCATCGATTTCCATGGATTTACCGGCCCGTTTGTACAGTATACGCATGCGCGGATCAAATCGATTTTGAGAAAAGGCGGGGAACAGGCTTCAACAGGCAATCAGCAGGCGGCCTTATTAAAACTGGAGAAGGATCTAATTGTACTTCTTGAGCAGTACCCCACTATTATAGAGCAGGCGGTGGCCGAACATAACCCGTCCCTCCTGGCGATTTATGCTTTCAACCTGGCCAAGTCCTTTAATACATTCTATACCGAACATTCGGTGATGAATGCAGAGACGGAAGAAAAAAAACAGCTAAGGCTTCAGCTATCTGAGATGACCGCAAATGTGATTGCATCGGCAATGGGGTTGATGGGGATACGGGTGCCGGAGAGGATGTAGTTAGTCTGTAGTCGATAGTCGGTAGTCGGTAGTTAACAGCCCCTCCTAAGGGGAGTAGCAGTTAATTAAATTACGGGGTATCCGCCCCAGACTTCAATCCCGGGAACTAAAAATGCAACCATTAAAGTGATTGCATTTTTGAATAATAAATTTATACTCTATACCAAATTATCTGCCCGAAAAGACAGTTTCTTCTGTAAGCTCCTGACTATCGACTACCGACTATCGACTATCGACTACTAAAGCCCTGCCGTCATCTTTTTCTGCTTCAGGGAAGCCAGGGTCGGATCGAGTTCGATGGCTTTATCACAAAGGGCGATCCCTTTTTCCGTATTCTCCCGGCCGCCTTTTTTCTGGTAGCTCATACCGATCATGTATAAAGCGGAAGCATTTTCCTTATCATATTCCAGCACCCGGTCCCAGTATTCAATCGCCTGGTCGTATTTGGCTTTGTAGTAGTAGGCTTCAGCCACCATATTCAGGATATTCAGGTCGCTGGGCCTTTTTACTAAAATTTCATTCAGCATCGCCACCCCGGAATCCAGTTGCCCTACATTCAGGTATGCAATCGCCAGGTTTTCCAGGTAATCCGCATCCTTTTTCAGCCCTTTCTCCGCTGCTTCGAGAATATATTTCAGGGCATTCTTGTCATCGTGCATGGCGTAACAGATCAGTCCCAGTTCATACACCCAGTAATTTTGTTTGGGATCGAGTTCGATCGCTTTCTTAAAGAAAGGAACGGCCAGTTTATAATTCATCATATCCGCGTAACTGCGGGCGATCATATACGGCACTTCTGCATTGGCGGGATCTTCTTTGGCGGCGGCATTCAGGTATTTGATAGCTTCCCCGTAATTGTCCGTCTCATAATGGGCTTTGCCAATATAGAAACTCACCTTCTCCGAAGGGTCCAGTTTCCGGAGCTTTTCTGCATAAACAATCAGTTCCTCCTGCTGCTTCATCTGGTAACAAAGCTGCATGAGTTGTTTATAAAGAGCAGGTGTTTCCTCACCTGCAGCGAGCAGTTTTTTGTACATCTGCAGCGCATTCCCGTATTTTCTCAGGTCATGGTAAGCGGAAGCCAGCTCAGTGATGATGGCTTTGCTGCTGGTATCGTAACGGGCTGCTTTCTCAAAATTTTTCAGGGATTCCAGCCGCCGGCCGTTCTGTTTTTCCAGCAGGCCTTTTTGCATAAAGAAACCGGCACTGTCAATGGGGACATTAACCGTGTTCACCGCGGTCTGGGAATAAATCAGCCCGCCGGCCAGGAGCACACAAAGTGAAAATAATAACTTTAACATAGGATGAATTTTGGACTATCGTCGATTTCCAATTGCCTAAGATAGACCTGATTGTTGACTACTCAAACCTTAACCGGCTCTTTATCAGCCAATTTCATTCCAAAATAGTAGTTATTTCAGAATAATACCAGCGAGGGGCGGTAAATTTACGGTAACCCGGTATTTTTTTTGAGCCTTATCAATCAGTTCACACCTCAGGTCCGGATTAAAAACGTTGCCGGTTCCCCAATATATTGTCTTGTCACTATTAAATATTTCTTCAGAATAAGGCTTTCCGATTACTTCAACCTGCCAGTCATAACGGACAACCGGGGTCATATTCAGGATCACGAGCAGGTCATCGCCCTTTTTTTTGCCTTTCCGCTTAAATACGATCACTGATTCAGCCCGGTGGTTCAGGTCCACCCACTCAAACCCCTCCATGCTGAACTGGTTATGGTGCAGGGCTGGTTCCGCCCGCAGCAATTTATTCAGGTCGCCCACACAATCTTTCAGTAAACGGTGACAATCGAATTGTAACAGGTCCCACTGCAGTTCTGATTTATAATTCCACTCCCCTGTCTGGCCAAATTCATTTCCCATGAATAACAACTTGGCGCCGGGATGTGTCCACATATACGTATAGAGCAGGCGCAGATTGGCAAATTTCTGCCATTCATCTCCCGGCACTTTATAGATCATCGGGCTTTTCCCGTGCACCACTTCGTCATGACTCAGCGGCAGCATAAAATTTTCATCATAATAATACATCATGCTGAAGGAAAACTTATTCTGGTGAAACTGCCGGTACACCGGGTCGATCTTGAAATAATCCAGGGTGTCGTGCATCCAGCCCATCATCCATTTCATCCCGAATCCCAGCCCGCCCTCAAAAGTAGGTTTGCTCACACCCGGCCAGTCGGTGGCTTCTTCGGCGATGGTTTGCACATCGGGAAAGTCCCGGAAGATCGTTTCATTGAGATCCTTGATAAAGGCAATGGCTTCGAGGTTACCGTCGCCCCCGTGCTCATTGGGTTCCCACTGCCCGTGTTCCCTTGAATAATTCAGTTTGAGCATGGAGGATACGGCATCCACCCGGATGCCATCGATATGAAACAGGTCGAACCAGAAACGGGCGCTGCTGATCAGGAAGGATTTCACCTCTCCCCTTTTATAATTGAAGATATAGCTGTTCCAGTCGGGATGAAATCCCTTCCGCATATCCGCATACTCGTAGGTGTGGGTGCCATCAAACATAAACAGGCCGTGGGCATCATAGGGAAAATGAGAAGGCACCCAGTCGAGGATGACCCCGATCCCTTCCTGGTGCAGGGCGTCTATGAGGCGCATCAGCCCCTGCGGGTCCCCAAACCGGGAGGTGGCCGCGAAGAAGCCCGTACACTGGTAGCCCCAGCTACCGTCAAAGGGGTGTTCCATCACCGGCATGAATTCCACATGGGTAAACCCGGTTTCTTTCAGGTAGGGCACCAGCCTGTCCCGGATATCATCATAGCTGTTATAGGTTTCTTCATCATTTTTATCCGGCCGCTGCCAGCTGGCGAGATGCACTTCGTACACACTCCAGGGGGCATCAAGAGAGTTGTTTTTCTTTCTCTTCTTCATCCAGTCCTGGTCCTTCCACTCATAATACATATCCCAGGTGATGCTGGCCGTCTGTGGCCTTTTCTCCCAGAAATTGGCAAAGGGATCTCCTTTATCCAGCGCTCTTTTCGCATAGCCTACAATGTGATACTTGTAGGCCTCTCCCAGTTTGAACCCCGGGATAAACCCTTCCCAGATCCCGCTCTTGTCCCAGCGGGGATAAAGCTCAAATTCATGGTCCTTCCAGTCATTGAAATTCCCCTTGACGGATACGGAGGTGGCATTGGGCGCCCACACGCAGAAATACATTCCCCAGGTCTCGTTCACCTGGATGGAATGGGAACCGAATTTTTTGTACAGCTGGTAATTGGTTCCCTGCTGATAGTTAGACACATCCTCATCTGTAAGTATGGAATAGTTCCAGACCGGCCTTGAAGTATCCACAAAATTTTCTTCCTCGTATTTCTTTTTGCGGACAGGTACCGGTTGTTCCCTTTTGTTCTTCAGCGAAACGGGTTTTTCTGCCTGGTTTGTTTGGGTGACTTTTGCGGATTTATCATTTTTAGCTGTCATATATTCCTGGTTAATATGTTTTAACTTAAAATTACACGAACGGCGGTGTATTCCCGGAATTTTCATTAGAAATTAGCGCCACCATAACCATTAAACTGAACCTCAACCAACACGCCATGAAAAAAACGGTCTTCCTGACCCTCTTGCTGCTTTGCGGAGTCTTCTTTTCCCGTGCCCAGACCAGCCTTCTTAAAGGGCAGATCACGGATTCTGTCGATAAAAAGAACCCTGCCAACGCTGTTATCTCCCTTTTACGGAAAACGGATTCTGTCCTGGTAATGTTTACCCGGGCCCGCCAGGACGGCCAGTTTACCCTTGGCCCGGTCGCCAGCGGAAGGTATATACTGATGATCACCCATCCTTATATGGGGGATTATTTTGACACCCTGCAGCTGCAGGCCGGTGTCCCGCAGGACCTGGGCAAATTGTACATGACCCCCAAGAGCAAGTTGCTGGCTGAAGTGATCCTGAAAACAGGCACCCCCATCCGGATCAAGGGGGATACCACTGTATATACGGCCGACAGTTTTAAAGTAAGGGCCGGCGCGAATGTGGAAGAACTGCTGCGGCGTCTTCCCGGGATTTCGGTGGACAAGGATGGCAAGATCACGGCCATGGGTGAACGGGTAAAAAAAGTGCTGGTGGACGGGGAGGAATTCTTTGGCAGCGATCCGGGCATTGCCACCCGGAACCTGCGGGCCGATGCCGTTAAGGAAGTGGAGGTCTTTGATAAGAAAAGCGACCAGGCGGAATTTACAGGTATTGATGACGGGGTAAAGGACAAAACGATCAACCTGAAGATGAAACAGCAGAAGGGGTATTTCGGAAAAGTGGAACTGGGCGGAGGGCTCAGGGACAAATACAACAATGCCGCCATGATCAATTCCTTTAAGGACAAGCGCAAACTGGCTGCTTACGGGATTATGAGCAATACCGGTCAGACCAGCCTGGACTGGCAGGATGCACAGAACTATGGGGGCAATGACAATATGAGTACCGGCATGACGGACGATGGCGGTATGTGGATTAACATGACCCGTGATGCGGATGAAAACTTCTGGGGAGGCAGGAATGGTATTCCGCGCAATACCAATGGCGGGCTTCACTACAGCGATAAATTCGGCAAGGACCTTAAACAAAGCTTCAACTCCGGGTATAAATTCAGTAAAATAAATTCTGACGCGACCAGTTCCGTATTCTCCCGTACTTTCCTGCCGGACAGCAGCTGGCTCAGCCGGAGCAACAGCAACAATTATAATTCCAACAGCAAGCATGCCCTGAACCTTACACTTGACTTTACCCTGGATTCAGCCAATTCACTCAAATGGTCGGCGCGGGCTAATAAGAAAAATACGGCAACCAGCAGTTTCTCTTACAGTGAAATGCTGACGGAAGCACTGGACAGTATCAATAACAGCCGCCGGAACAGCCACTCAACCGGCGACAACAGCAGCTTCAACTCCACCCTGCTCTGGAAGCACAAGTTCAAAAAGCTATCAAGAACCCTGTCCGTAAATACGGATTTCAACTGGAGCAATTCCTCGAACGACGGGTTTCTTTATTCCCTGAACCGGTATTATACCAATGGCCTGCATGAGCGAACAGACACGATTGACCAGGAACAGGTCAGGGATAATTCCGCCAAAGGAATCAGTACAAAAATTTCTTACACGGAACCCCTGGCGAAGGATTTTTACATGGAGCTGAGTCATTCTATTGCCTGGAACAGCAATACCAGTGACCGGCAGACCTATGAAAAAAGCAATAACGGCAAATACGAAGAGGTGGTGGACACCCTGAGTAATTCTTTTGTATTTGACCGGCTGGTTCATACCCCGGGCCTGAACTTCCGGGTCAATAAAAAGAAATACAATTTCTCTTTCGGGGCTTCTGCCGGGTTCAGTCATTTTACCCAGAAGAACAAAACACTGGACCATACGACCCCTTACAACTTTGTCAATTTCTTTCCGCAGGCCATGTACAATTACAAATTCAAGCCCAATACCGGCCTCCGGTTTAATTATAACGGATCCACCACGGCTCCCAGCCTGGAACAATTACAGCCCGTTTTTGTAAATTCCGATCCCCTGAATATCTATATCGGGAACCCGGCGTTGAAACAATCCTTCCGTCATAATTTCGGAACGGGTTTCAATATGTACAATGTGCTGAAAGAAAGAGGTATCTGGATCAGTATAAATTTCAGCAGCACCCAAAAGGCATTTGTACAATCCAGCAGCATTGATACAGACGGGCGCAGGACCTACCAGACGGTGAACAGCGACGGGCAGTATTACCTGAGGTTTTACTCCGATTACAGTTTTAAGTACAAAAAAGTCAGGCTGGGCGCCGGTCCTACCGCCAATATTAACCGGAATGTGGATTTCATCAACGGGGTGAAAAATTTCACCACCACCAAAAATGCCGGGCTGCGGCTGAATGCCAGCATGAACAAGGAAAAGAAATTTGACTTTGATCTCGGCCCTGAATTTACCTGGAATGTATCAAAGGGAAGTATCAATACCGAAGCCAATGCGAAGTACTGGCAACTGGAAGGCTGGGCCAGCGGGCGGGTTTACCTGCCGGGGAAAGTTGAAGTTCATACAGAGCTCAATACCGAACTGCGCCAGAAGGATAAGCGCTTTGCGCAGAATAATAATTTCACCAAATGGGATATGGATATCACCAAACGGTTCTTTAAAGGAAACGACCTCGAGGTGAAATTGGGGGTATATGATATCCTGAACCAGAACCGCGGCTTTGACCGGAGTTTCAGCAGCTATAGTTTTACCGAATCCCATTTCACGACCCTGCGGCGGTTCTGGCTGCTCACCCTGACCTGGAATATTTCAAAAAACGGAAAACCCGCCAGCGGATTCTGATCATAAACCTGTCAATTATGAAAAAAGTAATATACTTCCTCCTGCTGATCGCAAGCACTAAGATAAATGCCCAGCAATTCATTAACAGCGGCACTATTGAATTTGAAATGAGGACCAATAACCACAAGACCTTCGGGGATGGGATCTGGGCCGAAATGTTCAAAGACAAGATCCCCCAGTTTTCCACCTACTGGTACAGTTATGTATTTGACAATAATAAATCGGTCTACCAATATGACCGGATGGACGAGAAAACCAAGATGCCCTGGGGGAATAACAATGCCGATGAAAACCTCTGGTTCAGCGATTACAGCAACGGGACATCCGTCTGCCGGAAATTTGTCTTTGATGATAGCTACCTGCTGAGCGATTCCCTGATGAAGATCAACTGGAAACTGGTGCCCAATGAAACAAGGGAGATCGCCGGTTTCAGCTGCCGAAAGGCGGTGGGTATTATCTTCGACAGTGTCTATGTTTTTGCTTTCTATACAGACGAGATCCTGATCAGTGGCGGCCCGATGGGCATACATGGGTTGCCCGGCATGATCCTCGGCATCACGATACCGCGCATGTATTCCAGCTGGATTGCCACCAAAGTGGATATTGTCAATGTCAATAAAAGCCTGATCACCCCACCCCTGAAAGGCAAGAAGAAGCAGGGTAAGGACCTGATTGAAAACCTGAAAAAAGTCACCAGTGACTGGGGGCATTGGGGGCAGCAGGCGCTCTGGAATATTTTCCTGTAAGGGTTATTTCAGCAATTCAAGGACAAAACTTTCTTTGGGTTTCATCTCAAAACCTTCCAGCGGGATAATGTCCCCGGAAACCACGTTTCTCATTTTACTGAAACCGCGGGTCCGTTCTGCCAGGTAATTCCAGTCAGGTTTTATTGTATTCCTCCCGGTATTGGACATCACCATCACAGTTTGTTTGTTATCGTACCTGAAATAGGTGTACAGGCCGTCCTTCGGCAGGAACTGCATGAGCTTACCCGTACCGATAGCCG
The DNA here is from genome assembly GCA_016219985.1 of Sphingobacteriales bacterium. Lineage (GTDB taxonomy): Bacteria > Bacteroidota > Bacteroidia > Chitinophagales > Chitinophagaceae > JJ008. The sequence goes on from JACRJO010000025.1 coordinate 93,290, forward strand.
ATGAATTCTTTCTGAAATTCGCGAGGGCTTTTACATGATTAAAGGCTTCATTCTCTTGTGCATTCCGCCCGCCCGGGGTAAATTTATTCACGGTATCAGCCATCCAGCCGCCCGGGAAATCCCGGCGCACTTCCGCATCTGAAGGGTTTTTGAAATTCTTCATCAGGATCTCGCTTCCATAATACAACTGGGGGATACCCCGCTGGGTCAGCAGGATATTAATGGCCATTTTATATTTCAGGAAATCCTCCCCGATCACCGAGTAAAAACGGTCGAGGTCATGGTTATCGAGGAACAGGCAATTGCGCATCGGGTTTTTGTAAAGGATATCCTGGGCCAGGACCTGGTAAAATCTATTGGCCCCTTCGTTCCAGCCAAAAGGCTGGTTCAGCAGGTCATTCGTGGCGAAATAAAGGGGGAAATCCGTTACTCCCTGGCTATTGTGCTTGAACGGAACAGCCATATTGTTTTCGCAGAAATAGGCGCTATTGGTCACGCTCTGCACCCAGACCTCTCCAAATACGGTGACCGTTGGGAATTCGCGGTATAAGGCTTCATTCACTTTATTCAGGAAAACGGGATCGCTGTAGAAATACGTATCCACCCGCCAGCCATCAATGCCGAACTCCTCTGTGGCCCAGACCGCATTTTGCACCAGGAAGGTGGAAACAAAGGGGTTCCGCTGGTTCAGATCAACCAGGAAGGGAGTGAACCATCCATCCAGGGCCGTCCTTTTATCAATGGCGGCTGCATAGGGATCCACCAGCGGCTGGTCCTTATAGGATGTATTTGTATAAGAAGGCCATTGGTTCAGCCAGTCCTTCATCGGCAGGTCTTCAATAAAAAAATGGTCCCTGCCCATATGGTTGTACACGGCATCCTGGATGATCTTCATTCCCTTTTCATGCGCCTTGTCAATCAGCGATTGATAGGCTTCATTCCCTCCCAGCCTTCTGTCCACCTGGTATTGGTTGGTAAAGGCATAACCATGATAGGTGCTCCGGGATGTGCCGCCTTCCATGGTGCGGGCCATATCATTTTCAATAACAGGGGTCATCCAGACGGCGGTTACTCCCAGTTCCTGCAAATAATCCAGGTGGTTTTCCACCCCTTTCAGGTCGCCCCCGTGCCGGTCAAAAGGATTGTTGCGGTCATGTCCCTGATCCCGCATGTCTTCAAAAAAATCATTGGAAGGATCCCCGTTGCTGAACCGGTCGGGCATGAGGAGGTAAACAAAATCGCTAGCATTGACGCCCCGGACCCGGGTTTTGCCGTTTTGCCTGCTGCGGGCTTTCAGCTCGTATGTGAAGGTTTTATAGGAAACCGCTTCGGGCGACTGCAGGTTATCAATCCGGAATATTAATTTTCCGGGTTTGGCGGATGCCGAGATCTGCAGGTCTATAAAAAGATAATTTTCATTTTCAACCTTGTATTGCTTAACCATCTTCACCCCGGGATATGGCAGGAGGGTGATTTTTTCCATCGCCACCCGGTCCCGGTGAATCATCAGCTGGAGCGCGGGGTTTTTCATTCCCACCCACCAGTGTGTGGGGTACAAGGCGGGGCCTTCAGCCGCCAATAACCGGAGGGAGAGCAGTAAAACTGCAAGGCTCAGTATTTTTTTCATGCCTGAACATTTTGCTTATTTTCTTTTACAATCAGCGCACAGGTCACAGCGGCTGTACAGAGCAATACCCCGCCAATCAGTACCGCGGTCAGCCGGTCATTATGCAGGAAATTTTCCATGATCTTTCCGAAAAAGAGGGAAGCAATAATTTCGGGTAATACAATAAAAAAATTGAAGATGCCCATGTAGATTCCCATTTTCTCCTGCGGGATCACCCCGGCCAGCATGGAGTAGGGCATGGACAGAATCGATGCCCAGGCAATACCCACCATACTCATGGAGATATACAGCATCCAGGGTTCATGTATGAAATTTACTGAGATCAGGCCGGCTCCCCCGATCAGCAGGCAGGCCGTGTGGGTGAGCTTTTTACCTATCTTACCCACCCAAAAGGGAATGGAAAAAGAAAAGGCAAAGGTGACGAGGTTCAGGATGGCCGATGTATTATTGGCATGCTCCAGCCCTTTCGTATATACTTCACTGTTGGTAACCGCATCCCCGCCAAAGATATCGGCAGCCACACCGGTGCTGTAATAAAACCACATCAGGAATAAACCGGGCCAGGTCAGGAACTGGACAATAGCGAGCCTTCTCATCTGACCGGGCATGTGGGCAATGGCGGAGAAGATTTCTTTAACAATACCGGCAGACTGGCCACTTGCCTTCTCCTTCTTCAGGTTTTCTTTCCAGTTGGGGTCGGAAGGAGGATATTCTTTGCTCCTGAGGACTGTATAAAGAACGGCCCCCAGGAATACCGCCGCTCCTATATAAAATGACCACATGATATTTTGCGGTATTCCCCCCGCCCCTTTATCCCTCGATACCCCAAACCAGTTTACCAGCAAACCGGGAAGGAACCCTGCAATAAAGGAGGCCGCCCCGATAAACATACTTTGCATCGCATACCCGAATGACCGTTGCTTTTCATCCAGGTTATCTGCCACGAAAGCACGGAAAGGCTCCATGCTGATATTGATACAGGAATCGAGGATCCATAATGTACCGGCCGCCATCCACACAGCCGAAGAATTCGGCATGATAAATAAAGCCAGTGAGCTCAGGATTGCGCCGATCAAAAAATAGGGGCGCCGTCTTCCCAGCCTGGGACTCCAGGTCCGGTCGCTCAAATACCCGATGACAGGTTGCACCAGTAAACCGGTCATGGGAGCGGCTAACCACAGACCGGGTATTTCCTCCGGTTTGGCTCCCAGGAATTCATAGATCGCACTCATATTACCCATCTGCAAACTCCAGCCAAACTGGATCCCGAAGAAGCCGAAACACATATTCCATATTTGCCAGAAGGAAAGATGGGGTTTCTCCCCCGTGTACGCAGTAGACATAGACAATCGTTTTTATAGAAAGACTCAGGGAAGGTAGGAATAATATGTAAAAGGTACACATTTTGTGTACCTTAAATTATTTACCAAAAACAGGCCTCTCAGATCACATACCCGTTGGGTATAACCGCACCTTTTTTCACCACCACGATTCCGTCTTTAACGGTGTACAGGGCATGGTCCGTGTTCTCCAGATGCGCACCGCCGTTGATGCGTACATCATTGCCGATCCGGACATTTTTATCGAGGATGGCATTCTTGATATAGCAGCGTTCGCCCACGCCCAGCGGGGGTTCGCCTTTCTCGGTGTCTTTGGCGATATCGGTGAGGGTTTCATAATAATCACTGCCCATAATATAGGTGCTGACAATGGTACTGCCATGCCCCACCCGGCTGCGGATACCGATCACGGAATTCTCCACCCTTGACGCATTGATGATCGATCCTTCCGCGATCAGCGTTTTTTCCAGTGTGGTGCCGCTGATCTTGGCCGGGGGCAGCATCCGGGAACGGGTATAAATGGTCCGGTCGCTGTCGAACATATTGAAATCCGGAATATCCTTGGTCAGGTCCAGGTTGGCTTCAAAGAAGGAATAGATATTCCCGATATCGGTCCAGTACCCGGAGTACTGGTAACTGGCCACTTTGTATTTGCTGATGGATTGGGGAATGATCTCTTTCCCGAAATCAGTGGCATCCTTGTATTCATCCCGCAGCAGGTCAAAGAGCAGTTTGCGGTTGAAAATATAAATACCCATGGAGGCGAGGTAGATCCGGCCGGCGGCTTTCATGTCCTCACCCGTGTCACTCACCCAGTCACCCAGCAGTTCCTTTTTGGGTTTTTCAATAAAAGAAGCGATCAGTCCGGCATCACTTTTCAGGATCCCGAATTCAGGAGCTTCCCGCTGGGCCACCGGTATCGTGGCCACGGAAATATCGGCCCCCAGGTTTTTATGATTCTCCAGCATCTCTGCAAAGTCCATCTGGTACAACTGGTCGCCGGAAAGGATCAGGATATAATCACTTTCAAAAGGCTCGATATGACGGAGTCCCTGTCTTACCGCATCGGCCGTGCCCTGGTACCAGGTGGGGTTATCCGGGGTTTGCTCAGCCGCCAGGATATCCACGAAGGCCTTGCTGAAGGCGCTGAAATGATAGGTATTCTTGATATGCCTGTTGAGGGAGGCTGAATTGAACTGTGTCAGCACAAACATCCTTCCAATGCCATTGTTCAGGCAGTTGGAAATGGGAATATCCACCAAGCGGTATTTACCGGCAATGGGTACCGCAGGTTTGGAGCGGCTTGCCGTTAAGGGATAGAGCCTGGATCCGGCGCCGCCGCCGAGAATAACAGATAGAATTTCCTTTGAGTGGGTAATAGTCCTGATTGCCATAGCCGGTCTTTTTATTTCAGTGATTGATAAAGGTCAATATACTGCTGTGCAGATGAGTCCCAGGAATGATCAATGGTCATCATATGGCTGCGCATCCAGTTATAAAGGTCTTGTTTATTATTGTAAAGATCAATAGCCCGGCCCACCGAGTAGGTAATATCCCATACCGAGGGCTGGTCAAAACGGATACCGATCCCCTGCCAGTCACCCATATCGGTCACCGTATCCCGCAGGCCACCCACATTCCGGACCATGGGAACTGTACCATAGCGCAGGGCATACATCTGGTTGAGTCCGCAGGGCTCCACCCGGCTGGGCATGAGCAGGAAGTCGGAACCGGCATAGATCAGGTGACTGAGTGGCTCGCTGTATCCAATATACGAATTATAGTAACCGCCAAACTGGTGTTTCATCTGGTCAAGTCGGTCTTCCAGGTTCGGGTCCCCGGAACCAAGGACCAGGAAACTGGCATTGCCATGGTGCTGGTAGATGGACTGGCTGATGGCTTCGGGCAGCAGGTCGGCCGCTTTTTCGCCCACGAGGCGCCCGATAAAGGCGATCAGCGGTTTTTCCGGATCGAAACCGAATTGGCCTGCCAGTTCTTTTTTGTTTTTCTTCTTTCCCTTCGCCACCAGTTCCTTGTCGTAATTTTTGGCAATCATTGTATCGGTAACGGGATCCCAGACCTCGTTATCGATCCCGTTCAGGATACCGGAACTTTTCCCCACTTCATACTGGAAAAGATTCTCCAGCCCGTTAGCTTCTTCACGCAGTTCGTCGAGGTAACTATGACTGACCGTGGTTACTTTCCAGGCACATTTAACGGCAGAAGCCAGGGGATTGATCGAATTGGCCCAGTCCAGCATACCCCATTTCCAGGAATCGAAGGGGGGCAGCAGGTAATACTTATCCCAGCCGATCCAGCCCTGGTACTGGGCATTGTGCACGGTCAGAACGGTGGGCACAGCAGCCAGTTTATCCCGGAACTCAAAACAGTATTTCACCATGAAAGGGATCAGGCCGGTATGATGATCATGGCAATGGATCACATCGGGCCTGTGCTGCCATTTGCTCAGCCAGTCGCAGACCGCCACCTGGAAGGCCAGGAACCGTTCGGTGTCATCATCGTAGCCATAGATTTTTTCGCGATCGAGCAGCCCGTTAACATCAAGGAGGTAGAGATCAAAACCGAGCTTGTTTGTTTTTTCCCTGATTACGCTGTAGTGAAACTGCCAGGGGCCGATCCGCTGATCAGCTTCGTGAACCAGTTCCCATTCATTTGCATAAAGGAATTTGGTCCGGTACATGGGCATCACCACTTTAGCCACATGTCCCAGTTCGGCCTGGTATTTAGGTAAAGCGCCCACCACATCGCCCAGTCCCCCGGCCTTGGCCACCGGGTAACATTCTGCCGCAACATGTAATATCTCCATACGAGAGGTATTCGATTTTGCCCGGTAATTTAGGGGATTATTTTCAATGCGGGCTTATAAGCCATAAAAAAGATTATGATATTTTCCCTGTTTTTAAAAGTCCCCTAAGCAGGTTAAATCTTTTTTTAGACAAGCTGTCAACAACCCGAACAGTTGTTTTTTACCGGGAATGAAAATTGTCATACTTTCAGCCTATTTATAACAATAAACGATTGCTATGAGTCAATCCAAACAACCCACGAATTACGGAGCGTTAAGTACGTTAGTAACTGTTTTCTTCTTCTGGGGCTTTATTGCTGCCGGGAACAGTGTATTTATTCCTTTTTGTAAACACTATTTTCACCTGGACCAGTTCCAGAGCCAGTTGATTGATTTTGCCTTTTATACGGCTTATTATATCGGGGCGCTGATTCTCTTCGCCTATGGCGCCTATGGAGGAAAAGACCTGGTGGGTAAATGGGGGTATAAAAACAGTATCGTTTACGGTCTTCTATTCTCGGCCCTTGGTGCGGCGGCCATGATCATGGCGGTAAACGGGAACAGTTTCCCGGGGATGCTCCTGGGATTGTTCATAGTAGCGCTGGGCTTCTCCCTGCAGCAAACGGCCGCCCAGCCCTTTGCCATCTCCCTGGGTGATCCTGCCACCGGTACCAGCCGGGTAAACCTTGGCGGCGGTGTGAATTCTTTCGGTACGTCTGTGGGTCCGCTGATCGTGGCCCTTGCCCTCTTTGGCACCACCGCAGCGATTACCGATGAAAAGATCGCTTCCCTCAGCCTTTCAAAAGTGATCACGCTCTACACATTTGTCGGTATCCTCTTTATCAGCGCAGCTGCTTTATTCTTCTTTTCCAAAAAAGTCCCTTCCGGGAAAATGGTGGAATCAACAGAAAAAGCCAGCAAGGCCCTTTATACCTTATTAATTATGACCGGCCTGCTGATCGTTATGTTTGTACCCGTCTTCAGCAGCTATAAAACGGATCTTACCAATGCGACAGATGCTGAAAAGCATGCCATGGAAGCCTATCGCCTGAAATGGCTGATCGGGGCCCTGGTAGTTGTAGTGGGCGGCTTAGTGTTTGCCAACCTGAGTGCGAAGAAAAAAGCGGACGGATGGGGTCCTATGCAATATCCTCAACTGGTGCTGGGTATGCTGGCCATCTTTGTGTATGTAGGTGTGGAAGTCGCGATTGGCAGTAACCTGGGTGAATTATTAAGACAAAAAGATTTTGGTTCTCATGCAGCATCTGAAGCGACTCCCTATATCATCATGTATTGGGGAAGCCTGATGATCGGCCGCTGGACCGGGGCCATTAATGCATTTAAACTGAGTGACCGGACCAGGAGTATCCTGAAATTTGCTGTGCCCCTGCTGGCTTTTGGAATCCTGATCGGGATCAATACCCTGGCGCAATATGATATGGAGCCGCTTTATTATTATGTGGTGTGTGTGCTGATCCAGATCGGTGCCTTCTACCTGAGTAAGGACAAACCGGCGCGAACGATGCTTATTTTCGGATTATTGGGTATTCTTGCCATGACCATCGGCTTACTGACCACCGGCACCGTGGCCATCTATGCGTTCCTGAGCGGCGGACTGGTTTGCTCCATTATGTGGCCGAGTATTTTCAGTTTATCCATTGCGGGCCTGGGTAAATACACTTCAGAAGGTTCCGCCTTCCTGATCATGATGATCCTGGGTGGCGGTATCATTCCCCCGATCCAGGGTAAACTGGCTGATGTGATAGGGATCCACCATTCCTATATCATGGCCGTCCTTTGCTTTGGTTACCTGGCCTTCTTTGCTTTTGCCGTGAAAGGTATCCTGAAAAAACAGGGTATTGACTACGATGCGGAAGTAAGCGGTGGCGGACATTAATTATAACTTTTTCAAGCAATCACTATGTCAGAATTTGCAATCGGAATTGATATCGGGGGTACGAACACGAAATTCGGTATCGTAGATAAATACGGGGTGATCATTGCCCAGGACCGGACCCTGACCAATGAACATGATAATGTACAGGAATTTATCGAGGACCTGTACCTGAAGCTGAGTCCCATGATCACGAAGGCCGGCGGGGTGAAAAACTGTATCGGGATCGGGATCGGCGCCCCCAACGGGAATTATTATACCGGTAATATCGAACACGCGGCCAACCTGAAATGGAAAGGGATCATTCCCCTGGCCAGCATGGTGTCTGAGAAATTCGGGATAAAAGTTAAAGTGACCAATGATGCCAATGCCGCGGCCGTGGGTGAAATGATGTACGGATGCGCCAAAGGCATGAAACACTTTATCACCATCACCCTCGGGACCGGGGTGGGCAGCGGGATCGTGATCGATGGGAAGATCGTGCTGGGACACGACGGGTTTGCCGGGGAACTGGGCCATGTGGTCGTAAGGCCTGGCGGCCGTCTCCATAAAGGAACGGGGGTCAGGGGACCGCTGGAAGCCTATGCCTCGGCCACCGGGGTCAGGGAAACCGCCATTGAGATCCTGACGGAAAATCCGCAGACGGAAAGTTTACTTCGGGATTATTCCCTCAATGATATTACCAGCCAGACCGTATATGAATGTGCCGTGAAAGGAGATAAAATCGCCGGGCAGATCTTTGATTTTACCGGGCAGATCCTCGGAGAAGCGCTGGCCAATTTTATCATGTTCTCCTCGCCCGAGGCGATTATCCTGTTTGGGGGACTGACCAAGGCCGGTGACCTGATCATGAACCCGACCCGCGACGCCATGGAAAAAAACCTGATCCAGGTATTTAAGAATAAGGTCAAACTGATGTTCAGCGAACTGAAGGAAGCGGATGCGGCCATTTTAGGCGCCAGCGCCCTGGTCTGGGATTGATCTTCGCGGACACTTATAACAGCATAGAAAAGCCCGGTAGCGATACCGGGCTTAATGTTATCATAGGAAGTCTGTTCTAACTCTTATTTTATTTTCAGTACCGGCCTCAGCTGGTAGTCCCCGTTACCGGTCTGGTGAATGGATAAAGCGGCATCAAAGTCGATCAGCAGTGAATCGAGGGTGCCGTTTAGTCTTTTGTCCACTTTGATTTTCAGCCCTGATTCAGAACCGCTCGGGATAGAAAGAGGATAATCAACGCCAGCCACCCGGATGGAATTATTGGCGCCCAGCACAAAACGGATTTCCTTTAAAGTATCAGAGGGCACCACGCCAACTGCCAATAAGGTATCCACCCCGTTTTGCAGCCCTAACAGGTCATAGACCCCGGCATGTGTCTCGAGATTCATCCAGCCACCCAAAGAATCCTCCCGGAATTTCACCCTGATCTGTTGAATATCCACATTGACAGCTTCTGCATTTACGGGATTATCGGTTAACCGGATTTTAACGGTTGTCCCGTTCGTACTGTTTTCCTTAGAGCAAGCTACTAACACAATAGCCCCCATTGCGGCTACGGCAAAAAGGGAAAAGAATAATTTTTTCATGTTTTTCAGTTTTTAACCTGCCTGATAAGTGTGAAAACCATGCCAAACCATGTCAGTTTTTTGTCATAAACGAGGCTAATTTTCCACAGCCCGTAGATTACGGGCCTTTACTAAGGATAATAAACACGGCCGGTACCGGGCGCTGCCCCGTAATATCGGAGACCCGGATCGTTTCTTTTCCATTGACCAGCATACAACTGCTGCCGCCCCCGTCGAGGTTCAGGGCCTCGAGGCAACCAATGTCTTTCAATAACTGCGCTTCCTGGGCCAGGCTGGCCCCCTCAGCCGTACCCGGGTGACGGCCTTCAATAACCAGGATGATGAGTTTATGATCCCGGGTATAGCCCATGGCAGTACGGGGATGTTTATCCTCTATAGCTTTGCCGGCAAATTTGAGTTCCTCGTTGTTGCTGATCCGGATCTCACCCTTTTGTAGCAAGACCGGGCCGCCGCCGACTGCCGTATGCATCTTCCATTTTTCAAAACCAAGGTGTTGAGGAACGGAGGTTTTCTGAGCGAGGTAAACCCAGTCCGGTTTTTCGATGGAGTCCCTGACGGGCGGTATGGGCCATTGGCTGGCCAGCGGGTAACGGGCGGAGGAATCTGTATACAGCCAGGCAATATCCGCCTTTCGTCTCCCTGATATACCCAATGCGCTGCCAAAGGGATGCCGGTAGGTCAGGGTATCTTTTCCTTTCCCGTTAAGGGTATGCACATTGTAACTGACCAGTTTCCCTTCTTTGATTACCGCATTCAGGTTCTGGTTGCTGGCAAAAGAGAAAAAAGTGCTGTTTACCACCAATAAAGGAAATTTAAAGCCTTCGTAAAAAGTGAGGGAATCATATCCCTTACGGTAAAACTGGTCCGGGGTCAGCCGCCTGTTTTTTGCCGTATCAACGGTAAAGTACAATCCCCGGTCCTCCAGGTCTGCTTCGAGGTAATAGGCGATATTGGGTTTGCCATCCAGGAGGCTGGTTGATTTAAATACATGCACTGAGGCAGGCAAGGGACCAAACAGGGAATCCACATTTTGCCAGGCAATCTGGGCAGTAGCGCATAAGGAAGAAAAAATAAAGAATATGAGGCCGGAAAATTGGCGCAAGGGGATTTATTATTGATGAAAACGGTACAAAATGTTCAATTCTCAATTTTCGATGCTCATAGAAGACGATCACCGCTCTTCCCGTCTTTCCATCTTCCGGACTTTCAGACTTCCCGTCTTCCGGACTTCCTCTCTTTCGGACTTCCGGACTTTCCGTCTTCCCGTCTACTCCCCACTTCCCTCCCACTCCTTTCTCCCAATTCCGGCAAACACATGTTTCTCGCTATGATAAGAGGAACGGACAAGGGGACCGCTTTCTACGTAATCGAGTCCCAGTTGATAACCGATCTCGCGGTATTCCGCAAATTCATCGGGATGCACAAAACGATCTACGGGCAAATGTTTTTTAGTGGGCTGCAGGTACTGGCCGATCGTCACCACATCGCAGCCATAGGCATGCAGGTCTTTCAGGGTCTGGATCACTTCTTCTTTTTTCTCGCCCAATCCCAGCATGATCCCGCTCTTTGTCCGCATCCCGCCTTCTTTCAGGCTGCGGATCACTTCCATACTTCTCCAGTATTTTGCCTGGATACGCACCTGACGGGTCAACCGCTCCACGGTTTCAATATTATGACTCACCACTTCCGGCGCTGCATCAATCAGTCGCTGAATGTCTTCTTTCTTTCCTTTGAAATCCGGGATCAGGGTTTCGAGGGTGGTATCCGGATTCAGGGATTTCACCGCTTTAATGGTATTGTGCCAGATCGTGGAACCACCGTCCGGTAATTCATCGCGGTCAACGGAAGTGATCACCGCATGTTTTACTTTCATCAGGTGAATGGCCTCAGCCACCCGCTGGGGTTCATCCCAATCGGCCGGTTCAGGTTTACCCGTAGCCACTGCACAGAAGCCACAGCTCCGGGTGCACACATTCCCCAGGATCATAAAAGTGGCGGTACCGGCTCCCCAGCATTCGCCCATATTGGGACAATTACCGCTTTCGCAGATCGTATGAAGTTTATGGTGATCAACCAGCCCCCGGACATGCTTGTAGCTTTCACCAATTGGCAATTTGACGCGCAGCCAGTCCGGCTTACGGAGCTTCGGCCCCTTATCACTCACCACGGAAACGACAGGAAGTTCAGTCATCCGGCAAAATTAGGGCTTTATTTGCGCCGCCCAAACAGCAGGGCTATATAGGCCTGGAAGAAGAATTGCTGGTCTTTCTGGTGGGCCATGATGGGAATTTTCTGGGCGTACAGCTCGCCACTGATGCCGATTTCAAGGCCGGACACCACTTCATTGAAACGGCCGTAATCAAAACGCAGGGCCGTCTTGGCAAAAACGCCGGGTTTTACCTTCATTTCTCCCCAGCCTTTGCCGATACCCCCGCCGCCGATAATCGTGTTACCCAGGAAAAGGGAACTGTCTTCAACAGAATATTTGATCACTCTGTTGTCCCCGGTTACCGGATCATTTACTTCGAGGTAATAAGGGCGCAATAAACCGAGTGACAGGCCGCCGTTGTACACGGCCGAAACAGCCACCCCGTTTTTATTTCCTTTTTGCCCCAGGATACGCTGCTGCCCGAGGCCGAGGGTAACCTGGTAGAAATTGTTGATTTTCCCGTAAATAAAGGGATTGCCAAAGAAGATAAATCCATTGGCCGAATTTTGTACTTTATTCTCCTTGAGGTGCTTGATTTCGGTGAGATCGATCCGGTAAATATTGGTCTTGCGGTTGGTTTTCATTTTCCCCAGCTCATAAAAAAGGCCATACCCGTTCGTACGGGCCTGGAACCCGAAAATGCTTTGCTTCTGGTAGACCAGCACTCCTTCCTCGGCCTGGCGGATCATGTTGTTGATCTTCTGCCGGCGGGCCTCTTTTTTATCATTCTTAGTGCTGCGCCGGGAGGTTGTATCCTGTGCAAAAACAGCAACAATAAACAGGGTAAAAAAAATGGACAGGCTTAGTTTCTTCACGGAAATACTTTTTATTGGAACTTAAATATCGGGAAAAAGTTCTGTGCCAGGCGTTAAAAAGAATGAAAAGAATCAGGGAGGCGGAGATTCCTTGATCCCCTCTTATCCTCCTTCTGCGAACCCGCTGCTATCCGGTTATGATCTCACGGGTAACAGCTCCTCACTTTTCTCATTCTCTCTTGGCCTAATAACGTAAATTTATGGCAAAATATTGACATGACTTCAACTGTAATTTATACCGGCGAACTCCGCACCACCTGTACCCATCTGCGCAGTCAGTCTGCCATTGAAACCGATGCCCCCGTGGACAATAATGGCAAGGGCGAGCGATTCTCCCCCACCGACCTGATGGCCACCAGCCTGGCCACCTGCATGGTAACCGTAATGGGCATTAAGGCCCGGGCCATGGGCTTCGACCTGAACGGGGTGAAAATTGATGTGCTGAAAATCATGAAAGCCGATCCCCGCCGCGTAGGTGGCATTGAACTGACCTTCCAAATCCCCGACTCCCTGAAAGATATAGACGAAAAAACAAAGGCGATCCTGAAAAATACGGGGGAAACCTGCCCGGTGATTAAGAGTATACATCCGGATATTGAGGTGAAGATTGATTGGGGGGGATGGGGTAATAGTTAGTCGATAGTCGTTAGTCGATAGTCGTTAGTGGTTAGTAGCTCGCTGCTTTCAGCAACGCATTCCCCACCCCGCAATCCAGGCATCTTTTTTTACTGCAGTATTCGTTCTTCAGTTCGATCAGGGCCTGGCTGTCGAACGCATTTTGATTAGCAATACCCAATTGCACAAAGCCCTTTGAGATGCTATTGACTTCTGCTGCTGTTTGTTCCAGCCATTGCAGGGCCTTGTCCTTATACCCCGGCTCTCCTTTGTATGTACCATAGGCAAACAGGAGCGGGCAAAGACTGTTGATGATAATGTTATCAATCATGGCGGTCCCCAATTTTTTTGGTTTGTACCCGGACTCCCGGTCAAAACTGTAATGATAGTGCCAGTACCCGCTGGCGGAAATATTGAACAGGGATCTCACCCCTTCCAGGGAACCGGCTTCCTTGATCCGGGTAAATAAATGTACCGACTGATGCAGCAGGGCGGCTAACTGGGCCAGTCGTACCGTTGGGAAATTACCAGGCCGCATCCGGAGGAAATGGACCGGGGCGCTGACTGGCCTGATTTTGTATTTTGCCTGCAGGAACTGGTATTCCTTTCGTAACTGCCTGTAATATGGATCTGCGGGTTGGTCCTGTTTCAGTAAACCGGCCTGTCCCAGCAGGAGGGCTTCCAGTTGCGCTAAGCTGTTCTTTTGTTTAGCTAACAAGGACAAGGGGACGGAGCGGGCAATCCATTCAAAGGCTTCTGTATTTACATGGTTTCCGAAATTCCTGGCCAGCATCCACCAGCAGCTTTCCTCCCAATGATTCCCGTTCTGAGATAAGTATTGCTGCACCAGGGCGGCCTTGCGTTCCAGTCTTTCCGCCAGCAGCCTGTCCTTCCAGCTTTTCCAGGTAATAGCAGGAATGCCGGCAATGTTTTTTTCACAGGGAATAAATGTGCTGGCTTCCATCAGGTCTTCATACCGCTTCAGCAGTACTCCCGGTACCCGACCTTTTAACTCCAGCACTGGAATGGGGTAAGGCCAGTTATCGTCTTCCCAGACCACATGCAGGATAACGTTATCGTAGTTTTTATCATGCTGGTGCGCATGTTTTTCCCAATCAGAAGAGCGGGTATGAAGTTCAACTGTACCGGCCCAGGTGGTCCCCCCGATCCTGATTTTGGCATTCATAAAATCCGGTCCCTGATTGGAATTGTATTGTCCCTGGAAAATAATCAATACCGGTTCGCCGGCCGTAGTAAACAGGTCTGCCTGTGTAAAATGCAGGAACCGCCAGATATACTGGAGTAATTTTTCGGTCATGGAATAAGGTTCAGGCAGGAAATGTAGGGAGATTTGGGAAATAAAAACGGGGGTGTCGCGGGAGAATATTTTTATATGACAATTATTTAATGTGGCAATGTGCCGATTAGCCAATTTTACGACCACCTCCTGCACCGATTTATTAAGTGGCATGTTTCTTTAGTGAGTCATCCGGGGAGATACGTGCTGAATTTGCGGGGTACCTTCTTGAAACATTTCGTTAGTTAATTGGCAAATGTGCCGATTAGCCAATGTGCCAATTATACGTCCGCCTCCTGCAGCGATTTAATAAGTGGCATGTATCTTTAGTGAGGCATCCGATTAGATACGTGACTGAATTTGCGGGGTACCTTCTTGAAACATTTCGTTAGTTAATTGGCAAATGTGCCGATTAGCCAATGTGCCAATTATACGTCCGCCTCCTGGTACTGGTTGATTAATTGGCCTATTTCTATAGCGAAGCATCCCAATGAAACACAGTGCCTGAATCAGTAAAGTCGCCCCTAAGAACGTTCCATTGGTAATTAAAATATTCCCGATGAAAAATAATGCCCGTATCAAAAACACCTGCTTCTTAGAAAGTCATTGGCTAATTGGCACATTACATAATCGGCTAATTAAAATATTCCCGATGAAAAATAATGCCCGTATCAAAAACAACTGCTTCTCAGAAAGTCATTGGCTAATTGGCACATTAAATAATCGGCTAATTAAAATATTCCCGATGAAAAATATGCCCGTATCAAAAACAACTGCTTCTCAGAAAGTCATTGGCTAATTGGCACATTAAATAATCGGCTAATTAAAATATTCCCGATGAAAGATAATGCCCGTATCAAAAACACCTGCTTCTTAGAAAGTTCCATTCAAATTTCCCTCAACGCCCGAACCACCCGGCTCACCGGCAATCCCATCACATTATAAAAATCGCCCTGGATGGATTTGATCCCCACCACCCCGATCCATTCCTGGATGGCGTAGGCACCGGCTTTGTCGTAGGGTTTGTACTGATCCACATAATACTCGATCTGCTGAACTGATAACGGGTGAAACAACACATCTGTGGAATCGGAAAAAGCAATTTCCTGGTCTCCTTTCCGGATTACCACCCCCGTGATTACCCGGTGTTTTTCCCCGGAGAGGGCCAGCAGGATGCTCACCGCATCTTCCCGGTGTACGGGTTTACCAATGATATTATCTCCCAGCACCACGATGGTGTCCGCCGCCAGCACTATCTCCCCTTCCCCCACTGAAGCCTGTACGGCCAGGGCTTTATTACGGGCAATATAGACCGCCGCTTCATCCGGACTGAGCCCGGGCGGAAAATCTTCACCCGTTTCTCTGACGACCACATCAAAAGGTATTTCGGCCCATTCCAGCAACTGTTTTCGCCGGGGTGACCGGGAAGCGAGAATAATCTTAGGTGTCATAAATAATAATAGAAAAAGATCATGGAAAGAATACCGGTCAGCATCACGGTTTTGATCCAGCGGCTCAGCCGGTGAAATTCCGCAGGCGTAACGGCCGCAAAGAGTTTGGAAAAGATATAGATCAGCGGGGCGATGATCAGCAGGATACTGTAACTAACCGGGAGCCACCAGCGAAACTGTAAAACATAAAACTGGACAATCACCAGGATGGCAATCAGCACCACCAGCCAGACCGCCACATACACTTTCGACGCATTCAGTCCCCACACAATGGGCATGGTGCGGCAGCCATAGCGGGCATCTCCTTCCATGTCCTCCATATCTTTTATAGCCTCGCGGATCAGGGAACTGATAAAGGCAAAGCCGGCATATAAAAAACCCAGCCGGACGATTTTTGTATGCTGCTCCAGGTAAACTGGGTCCACGGCTGTAAATGCCATGTGACGGGACTCCGACAAACAAAGGATCAGGATGACCCAGGCGGTCAGCAGGGAGATCAGGATGTTCCCCGATAACAATTTCCGTTTCAGGGTGGCTGAGTATCCGAACAACAGGCCCACACAGGTAAAATTGGCAACCAGGATATACCAGAGTCCCGTTTTCCAGGAAATGTAAAAACTGAGCAGGAGGCCCGTGCCGCTGAACAGGAAATGCAGGAGCATGGCCCAGCGGCGGGACACCAGCTGGTCCACCACGTTCTTCCGGGGCTTATTGACCTCATCGATATTAATATCAAAATAGTCGTTGATAATATACCCGGCCGCAGCGATCAGTACCGATGCCACCACCAGCAGGATAAACAGTGTTCCTTGCAGGACCGGAACAGTCCCTGCTTTCTGCAACAGGGGCAACAGGATGGCCTGGTTAAATAAAACCTGGGTAAGGGCAATAAAAAAAAGATTCGGCAGTCGGATCAGTTTGAAAAAAGCGGCTGTGAACCTCATGCAACTAATTTTGGGAAAGATACAATAGAACAATGACCTGTGAAACAGGAAAATCAGCGGGAAGCCACATCGGCCCGGTACTCCCAGTGCCCGTTTATCTTCAGCACTTTTTCGATCACGTCCCGCACACAGGCCAGGCCGCCGCCGAAGGGAGAAATATAAAGGGAAACTTCTTTTACCTCGGCCACTGCATCGGCAGGACAACAGGGCAACCCGGCTGCCTGCAGCGCGGGGATATCCGGCAGGTCATCGCCCATATAAAGCACTTCTTCCTTTTTCAGTTGCTGCTCCTTCATCCAGGCCGAAAGCAGGGAGGCTTTATCAAGCACCGGCATCTGAACATCGGTAATACCTAATTTGAAAAGCCGGTCCGCCACCTGGGGTGAATTGCCCCCTGAGATCACTTTTACCCGGTAGCCGTTTTTAACAGCCATCTGCAGGGCAAACCCGTCTTTGATATTCATCCGGCGGGCCTGCAACCCGTTATCAAGTACCAGGATAGTGCTATCGGTCAGCACGCCGTCCACGTCGAAGACGAAGGCTTTGATAGATTTGAATTGGGACAGGATGTTCATGTTGATTGGGCTGTTGACAGGTTAAAAGGTTGATAGGTTGATAAGTTGATACGGTCGTACTTGTAAACTTGTTAACCTATCACTTTATCAACTTAAAGTCTACTTTTGATTATCACGCCACTCATACACCCACGCACTCTGGATCATTTCCAGGTGCCCTTCACTGCTTTCTTCCCTTTTCCCTTCAAAACGGGGAATTTCAAGTACCCATTCCAGCAGGTCGGTAAAACGGATCCGGTAGATCTTACCCTCGGTAAATTCATCCCCAAAACGTTCATAGAGTTTCTGCGCTATGTCTTCGTGATCGTTCCAGTGAATGGGCGGTTCAAAATGTGTCATACTACAACTTATTACCTATAACTTAAAACTTATACCCTATAACTTACAACTTCTCCTACTCTCCCAGGAATTGGGTCTGATCCGGCAGGGTGACCTCGATCTCCCCTTCCCCCTCCATCAATAATGACTGGCAGCCCAGGCGGGAGTTCAGCCGGGGATTGAGGGCCCGGTCGATAAAATCTTCTTCCCGGTCGGACAGTTCGTCAATATGATCCATTCCTTTATCAACGTAGAGGTGACAAGTGGTGCAGGCACAAACCCCGCCACAATTGTGGTGCAGGTCAATATCATTCTTCAGCGCTATTTCCAGGATCGACTGTCCCGGTTCCACATTCGCCAGCGTAACGGGTTCCAGCCCTTTTTGTTCAAACTTGAATTTAATCGTGTACATCAGTTCAGTTTTCGTTTCGGGTAGCAAATTTATCTGAAAAAGGCCGAAACGGTTTACTTGTTCCGGAAATACCTCAATCCCCCTGCTGAATACTATGGGTCATCAGCAGGTAAATTTCTTTCAGCTGCGGATGCGCATTCAGTAATTCCAGGTGTTTTTGGATGGTCTCCCGGTCATGCCGGGTGGCGGGCCCGGTCTGGGCATCTTTCGGGGAGATTTCTTTGAGCCGGAGCGCCGTTTCTTCAATCAGCGGTACTAATTGCCGGAAATCAAGCCCCTCTTCCTGGCAATAATCCGCCGCCAGTTTGTACAGATGGTTGGTAAAATTGCTGACCAGTACAGCCGCTAAATGCAGTTTCGCCCGGTCCTCGTTACCGGCCTCGGCCACCTGTTCCGGCGAAATGGAACGGGCCAGTGCGGAGAGTTTGGTCCTGGTCTCTTCATCATTTCCATCCACATAAAGCGGGATCTCCGGGAGACTGGTCATCTCCGTACGCAAGCTTTGCAGGGGATAAAAAACGCCGTAATGAGCTGTTACATTTTTTAATACCTCCTTGGGAACAGAAGCTGCCGTATGGGCCACCACTTTACCCGGCAATTTCAGGTCTTCTGTCACTTCCGGTATGGCATCATCACTGACGGCAATAATGTAAACATCCGCCTGTTTATTGATGGTGCTCTTGTAATTGGTGGATTCTGTGTCCCATTCATAAGCCAGTTCCGAGGCGGCTTTGGCATTGCGGCTGAGTATCTGAACAATCTTATGTCCTGCAGCTTTGAATTTTCTACCCAAAACAGCCGCTACATTTCCGGAACCGATGATCACGATATCCATAGTTACGCTCCTGGTTTAATCCTGAACAGGAGTTTTTATCCCCTGTACAGTATAAAAAATCATCGCTTACTTTTGCGGATATGAAATTGGCGCAGCGTTTAGCGATCCGTTATATCAGGACAAAATTCAAACTTCTTTCGGTGCTCTCCAAAAAGAAAGCGGCGGAAAAGGCTTTTACCTTGTTTTGTACCCCGCAGCGGCGTAACCGGAAGAAGCCCCCCAGAATATTCGAAGAGGCGGAAACCCTGCAATTCAGGCTGGAGGGGAGCCTGGTCAAAGGCTGGCGCTGGAACCATCCTGCTGACCGGAAAGTGTTGATCATTCACGGTTTTGAATCCACCGTAGTTAATTTCGACCGCTACATCAGGCCCCTGGTTAAAAAAGGCTATGAAGTACTCGCATTTGACGCACCCGGGCATGGGCGAAGCGGCGGCAAACAGATCAATGCCCCCTTATACAGGAAAATGATCCTCGAAATAAATAAACAGTATGGACCGGTCCAGTCCTTCATGGCCCATTCCTTTGGCGGGCTAGCGGTAAGCCTGGCGCTGGAAGAGATCAGTCATACCCCTGATTACAGGCTGGTGCTGATCGCGCCGGCCACCGAAACCACGACCGCTATTGATACATTTTTTCATTTCCTTCAACTGGACCCGGCCATCCGGCCCGCATTCGAAAAACTGATCCTAAAAAAGGGAGGCGTCAGCCCGGCCTGGTATTCGGTCCGGAGAGCCATGAGAAATATACGGGCCCGCGTGTTGTGGGTGCATGATGAAGACGATGATACCACACCGCTGAAAGACGCGCTGCAGGTAAAAGCGGATGAACACCCGAATATTGAATTTGTGATCACGAAGGGATTGGGGCACCGGAGGATATACCGGGACAATAATGTAACAAAGAAAATCATTGACTTTTTATAGGACTCTAACTGGCAGGTTAAGTCGTGGTTAATACATTTTACCACATAGGTACTTAGAAACATATAGAGTTCGCGTAGTTCTAATGCTTAGTTGTCAGGGCCTCCTGCGAGACTGCTATTTAAAAAAGAAGCCCCTTCAAAAAATTCAGGCTGATCTCTTCCCTGAAGCCCCAACTACCCACTTTCTACTCCCCGCTCCCCCGAAGAATACGACAGTTCCTTCAATCCCAACTTATTCTTAGAAGGTCCCGACTACCGACTACAGACTACAGACTACAGACTACCCCTACACCCCCGGGAAAGCACGATATGACACTCAATTCCCAAATGATCCTTGGAAGGCCCTATTCACTATTCACCATTCACCTATTTACATTAATTTCCCCTCCAATTCAATCCAACATGCCATTCACCTACCTCGCACTCGGCGATTCGTACACCATCGGCGAACAAGTGCCTTTTGAAGAAAACTATCCAAACCAGGCAGTACAAATGCTCCGGGAAAAAGGACTGGCCTTTCATGCTCCTGAGATCCTGGCACGCACCGGCTGGACCACGGAAGAACTGCAGGCAGGGATCGATCAGCATCATTTTCTTCCCCAATATGATTTTGTCAGCTTATTGATCGGGGTCAATAACCAATACCGCGGGCACAGCGCAGAAGATTATGAAAAACCTTTTGAAACGCTACTGAAACAGGCGCTGGCTTTTGCCGGCAATCAGCGGGAAAGAGTAGCCGTTCTCTCCATTCCCGACTGGGGTTGCACTCCTTTTGCCGCAAATCATGACCCGGCCAGGATCAAAGAGGAAATTAACCGTTTTAATGAGGTGAATAAACGGATCGCCGGCAAACTCGGGATACATTATATATATATCACCGGCTGGACCCGGGAAGCCGTCTCCGATCCTTCCCTGCTGGCGACAGACGGATTGCATCCTTCCGGCAAGGAATACAGGCGATGGGCAACCGAAGTAGCCGGTTATTTCAGCACGCAACTATCGTGAACATCAGGAAGATAACCGGGTAAGGAAGATCGCCCGGGGCGCTTGTTTTAAGTAAAGAAAAAAATCTTTCCGGAAAAATTTATTATCCTTGTCCTAACTTGCGGCCGCTGAAAAGCGGTTTTTGTATATAAATCAAGCGCAAAAAAGCACGGTAGTCTGATAAAATACAGTATCCCTTATGGCGAAAAATTTATTGATTGTAGAGAGCCCTGCGAAAGCTAAAACGATTGAGAAGATCCTGGGTAAAGACTTCCAGGTGAAGAGTTGTTTCGGCCATATCCGTGACCTTGAAAAGGCCGGAATGGGGATTAATATTGAAAAGAATTTTGAACCCAGCTATATCGTCCCCGCTGATAAAGAACGGGTGGTGAACGAATTGAAATCCCTCGCAAAGAAATCGGATGAGGTCTGGCTGGCAACGGATGAGGACCGCGAGGGGGAAGCCATCAGCTGGCATTTATGTGAGGTACTGGGACTTGATCCCCGGTCCACCAAGCGGATCGTATTCCATGAGATCACCAAACCCGCTATCCAGGCGGCCGTGCAGAATCCCCGCAAACTGGATATGAACCTCGTAATGGCGCAGCAGGCGCGCAGGATCCTCGACCGGATCGTGGGCTTTGAACTCAGCCCCGTGCTCTGGCGCAAGATGAGCATGCGCAATAACCTCAGCGCCGGCCGGGTGCAGAGTGTGGCCGTTCGCCTGATCGCGGAACGGGAAAGGGAGATCAACGCTTTTGTCCCGGTCAGCACTTTTAAAATCGAAGCGCTGTTTACTGCAAAAGATGTTACCGGGAAGAATGTAAGTTTTGCTGCTGAGGGGAAAAAGCAGAATACAGCGACTGACGCAGAACAATTCCTGGAAAGTTGTAAAGGGGCCGGTTATAAGGTTAACGATATACAGGTCAGACCCGGCAAACGCTCCCCCGCCCCGCCCTTCACCACTTCCACCCTGCAACAGGAAGCCTCCCGCAAGTTAGGATACGGTGTTTCCCGGACCATGCAGATCGCACAGCGGCTTTATGAGAACGGTTATATTACCTATATGCGTACCGATAGTGTGAACCTGAGCAATACCGCCTTAGGGGATATCACGAATACGGTGAAAAGCATGTATGGCGAAGATTATCACCAGTTCCGCAAATTCAAAAACAAGAACGAAAGCGCCCAGGAAGCGCACGAAGCCATCCGTCCCACTTATATGAGCAACAGCTCGGTAAAGGAACCGGAATGGCAGCGGCTGTATGAACTGATCTGGAAACGGACCATGGCTTGCCAGATGGCCGATGCGGAACTCGAAAAAACCACGGCCAAAATTGAAATCTCCACGAATAAAGAAGAACTCACTGCCAGCGGGGAAGTACTGAAATTCGACGGCTTCCTGAAAGTGTACCGCGAAGACTGGGATGATGATGATACGGATGAAGCCGGTCCTGCAGCAAACACGGATGAGGGTATGCTGCCCCCGTTAACCGTGGGCCAGTCCCTGCCGCTGAATGAAATGAAAGCCACGGAACGGTTCAGCCGTCCCCTGCCCCGCTATACAGAAGCTTCCCTGGTTAAAAAACTGGAAGAGCTCGGTATCGGCCGGCCGTCCACCTATGCCCCTACGATCTCCACCATTTTGAAGAGAGGATATGTGGAGAAAAGGGATAAAGAAGGTACCCGCCGCGATTTCCAGGTGTTCTTACTGAAGAAAGATAAAGTGAGTAAACTGATGGAACAGGAAAACACCGGCGCGGAAAAATCCAAATTATTTCCCTCAGACCTGGGCCTGGTGGTGACCGACTTCCTGAAGCAATACTTCGATGATATCATGGATTACAGTTTCACGGCGCGGATCGAAGAAGAGTTTGATGAAGTGGCGGAGGGCAAGATGAAGTGGAACAAAATGATCCATGATTTCTATGATCCTTTTAAAAAGGATGTGGACAATACTATTGAAAATGCAGAACGCATCAAGGGGGAAAGAGAACTCGGTGTGGACCCGGACAGCGGCAAACCCGTCGTGGCCCGGATGGGCCGTTACGGCCCCATGATCCAGATCGGGGAAGCCAACGATGAGGAGAAACCCCGTTTTGCCAAAATACCGACCGGGCAGAGTATCGAGACCATTACGTTTGATGAAGCCATGGGACTTTTTGGGGCGCAGGGCAGTATGGGGCTATACGAGGAAAAAGAAGTTTCGGTGAATGTGGGCCGTTTTGGTCCCTATGTAAAATGGGGCGATGAATTTGTCTCCCTGCCCAAGGGAACGGATCTCTCCACCGTCGACTTTGACAAAGCCGTCCATTATATAAAGGAAAAGCAAAAAGCCGATGCACCGGTGGGCAGTTATGAAGGCAAACCCGTCACCAAGGGTACCGGTCGTTTTGGTCCTTATATCAAATGGGATGGCATGTTCATCAATGTGCCGAGGCGGTACAATTTCGCAAAGCTGAACCAGGCGGAGATGGATGAACTAATCGACGCGAAAGTGAAGAAAGAAGCCAACCGCTATATCCAGCGCTGGCCCGAGGACAAGATATCCCTGGAAAATGCCCGCTGGGGTCCCATTATCAAGTTTGGTAAGAAGATCATCCGCATTCCGAAAAAAGCGGACGATACCCGTTATACGCCGGAGGAAGCTGCTGAATTTACGATTGAGCAGGTAAAAGCCTTTATTGAGAAGGAAGTTCCCGGTGCATTTACCAAAAAATCTAAAGGAACGGCAAAAAAATCAGCCACAAAAAAAACAGCGACGAAGAAAGCCCCGGCGAAAAAAGCAGCGGTGAAGAAGAAAGCGGCGAAGAAAAAATAAAAGCAGCCCTGATTATCATTGCATCCATCTTTCGGAAGAATAGTATTTACTTTACCTGTAACACCAACCGACAAGTTACGATAAGAGAAAATGCAGGCTTCCAATAATGGCAAAGGTCTGAGTTGTTGTACCTGTTTATTTTCAAATCAGTATTTATAACTGATGAATAATTGCCGACTACCCGACTGGCACCAGGCTGAGAAATTATCCTCACAGTCTGAATTTTCATTTATACTTGCGAAATGAAACGCTCCTACTGGGAAAAAATCGCCCCCACTTACGGGGATGAAATATTTGATGTGCTGCACAACGATAAGAAAGCCCTGATCCGCAAGGTCATTGAAAAGAATGCGTCGAAGAAAAAAACCGTGATCGATATTGGCTGCGCCATTGGCAAATGGCTGCCGGTGCTCGCCCCCGCTTTTAAGAAAGTGGTGGCCCTGGATATTTCGGCAAAAAACCTGGAGATCGCCCGGTCCTTATACCCGCAGTATAAAAATGTGGATTTCGTACGTGCGGATATGAGCGGTAAAAAAACCAGGGTGGCAGCCTGTGATTTCGGGATCTGTATCAATGCCATCCTGACGCCGGACAAGAAAGACCGCGATCTGTTCTTCGCCTCCCTCGGCGCCTGTATTAAGAAAGGCGGGCGGATCGTGATCACCGTCCCTTCACTCGAATCCTTCCTGCTGACCAGCATTATCCAGCAGCGGTATAAAATCGACCCGCGTTTATTCCCGGCCGAGAAAAACAGCCGGGAAGCCTTGCGCAAATGGAATAATATCCGCCAGGGTAATGCCGATATTGATGAAATACCGCATAAACATTACCTCCGGGAAGAACTGCAACTATTACTCGCCGAAGCCGGTTTCGAGGCGGAGGAATTCCAAAAAATAGAATACGACTGGACCACTGAATTCCATCACCCGCCCGCACAGCTGAAGGAGCCAAGGCCATGGGATTGGATGGTAGTTGGGAGAAGAAAGTAAGAAGTAAGAACCAAGAACCTAAGAAACAAGAACCAAAAAAATTCTAACCCCAAATTCCAAAAAAGCTCCAAAGGCCAAATTCCAATTCCTCTTAAGAAGTGTATGATTCACCCGGCACGGCTAACGACTATCGACTAACGACTAACGACTATCGACTATCGACTCCCGACTAACGACTCCCGACTCCACTATCCCCACCTGTGGAAAAAATTAACTATTTGATGTCATAAGCAAAGATGATATTGTGTCCGAATCGCACCGTGGAAACCACCAAAGAGATATCGGCCCTGTTTAGCCTGATCGATGATCCGGATGAAGAAGTCTTCGGACTGGTCTCCAGCAAGATCGTGGACTATGGCCGGATCATCATCCCGAATCTCGAACATTTATGGGAAACCACACCGGACGAAGTCATACAACAGCGGATCGAATTGCTGATCCACCGCCTGCATTTTACCGATCTCACTGAAGATTTCCGGCAATGGAGCCTGGCCGGTCACCACGACCTGATGCTGGGCGCCCTGCTTACCTGTAAATTCCAATACCCGGATATTTCCACAACTTCCGTAATGCAGGAAATTGAAAAAGTAAGACGGAATATCTGGCTGGAACTGAACAATTACCTCACCCCGCTGGAACAGATCAACGTGGTGACCAGTATCCTCTACAGTTATTACGGGCTGAAGGGAGGTGAAACCAATTACAAGGAGCCGAATGAATTCCTCCTGCACAAAACCCTGGAAGCTAAAAGAGGCAACCAGGTCAGCAACGGGATCCTGTACCTGGTTCTCTGCGAGTTGCTTGATATCCCCGTAAAAGCGATCTCCATTCCCAAACAATTCATCATCGCTTATTTAAAACCGGGTTATTCAGAGGAGAACCTGCTCAACCCGCAGCAAAAGATCGAATTCTTTATCGATCCTTCCTCCGGCCAGGTTTTCACCCACCAGGATGTGGAAAGTTATTTTAAACGGATCTCTGTCCCCCCAACCGGCGCTTATTTCAAACCCCGGCGGAACAAGGAAGTGATCCAGCAATTACTGGAAGAATTCGGCAAATGCTTTGACTCCGATAAGGATAAATACAAGCAGCAGGAGCTGATGGAATTAGTTAAATTGATTGATAGTTGATAGATGTCAGTTGACAGATGTCAGCCCGATAACAAAGACTGCCTCTCATTATATAACTTCCCAAAAGAAGGAACTACAGACCACAGACTACAAACCTGCCTGTCCGGCAGGCAGGCTACAAACTATATCATCCATCCTTCCCGGTATTCCCTTTTAACAAACTGGTTGGCTTCGTCAAAATTGGTCACCTTCATATTCTTCGCATCCCATACCAATTTCTTCCGGCCCAGGTATTTGTCTTCCCAGCCTTTGAGTTTGGGGTTTTTCATCATCCAGCTCCGGATGGCCAGGTTGCCCATGAGGATACTTTCCGTGAATGGCCCTGCATATTCGAAAGGCGAGCTGGTTTTAGCATTGCCATAACCGGCCAGGCAGGCATTTACCCATTGAAGGTAATGGCCCTCCGGTACCCGTTTGATGGTTTCCTTCGG
The DNA here is from genome assembly GCA_016219985.1 of Sphingobacteriales bacterium. Taxonomy (GTDB): domain Bacteria; phylum Bacteroidota; class Bacteroidia; order Chitinophagales; family Chitinophagaceae; genus JJ008. Next base: position 119,291 of record JACRJO010000025.1, read on the forward strand.
CATTGCTTTTTCCTTCATCAGTTTAGTAGGTAATAAACGCGGATTGGCTCCATAACAATCCAGCAGGAGTTTTCCCTTTGTTCCCACCAATAATACCCCGCCATCCCAGTTCCCAAAGGGTTCATCGGGTAATAACTCGGAAGGTCTTGGCGGCAGAAGGCCTCCGTCGTGCCAGGATACTTTTATCGTTCCCTGCCCGTCTGTACGGGGATAATCCAGGTGGATGATCGATGCCGGCGGACAGGCATCTGTATTCTGTGTATCGTTCCATTTCTCTTTCCAGACAGTTGCCACACTACATTCTGCAGAATCGGGATAAAGGATCGGGAGGATCCGGTAGATCGGGTCCATGACATGACAGGCCATATCCCCCAGGGCGCCGGTGCCAAAAGCCCACCAGCCTCTCCAGTCAAAGGGCAGGTAGGCCGGGTTATAATCGATCCATTTTGCCGTACCCAGCCAGAGATCCCAGTCCAGCCCGGCCGGTACTTCATATTTCCCGGTGGGAGTTGGTACTCCCTGCGGCCATACAGGACGATTGGTCCAGGCATGTGCCTCGGTTACTTTTCCGATCATCCCTGCCTCGTAGATCTCTTTTGCCTTGCGCACCCCGTCACCGGATCCTCCCTGGTTTCCCATCTGGGTTACCACTTTATATTTCTTTGCCGCTTCGGTCAATACCCGGGCTTCATAAATATCATGGGTGAGCGGTTTCTGGGTGTACACATGCTTACCCAGTTGCATTGCAGCGAGGGTAGCCACGGCATGGGTATGGTCGGGAGTGGAAATCGTGCAGGCGTCAATAGTATTCTTTTCCTTTTCCAGCATTACCCTGAAATCTTTATAATAAGCTGCTTTTTCATATTTCTTCCGGGATTCGGCCGAGGCGCGGTCATCCACATCGCAGAGGGCCACAATGTTTACATAGGGACTCTTCGCCAATGCAGCCAGGTCACCAGCACCCATACCCCCCACCCCGATCCCGGCAATATTCAGTTTATCACTGGGGGCAATAAACCCACGGCCCAGGACATGCCGGGGTATAATAAAGAAACCAGCCCCGGTGAGGGCTGTATTCCGGATAAATGTCCGTCTGGATGAAAACCCGTTTTTATTAGCAGGAGTCATACTAAGAATTTTACAGTAAGTTAAAGGGAAGCGTCAGAATCATCAAAAATAATCGCCAGTATTACTTTAGCGGCAATTGGTTAGTTTAGCCGAAAAAAAGATGGCGCTTAGCTGGGAAGATTTCGAAAAAGTGGATATGCGGACCGGAACCATCATGGAGGTGAATGATTTTCCGAAGGCCCGGAAACCGGCCTACCAGCTCCGGATCGATTTCGGGGCGGAGATCGGTATCAAAAACTCGTCGGCGCAGGTAACGGCGCATTACCGCAAGGAAGACCTGTTGGGCCGGCAGGTGATCGCTGTTGTGAATTTCCCGCCCAAACAGATCGCTCATTTTATCAGCGAATGCCTGGTTTTGGGAGTGTATGATGAAAATAAGGATGTAATTTTACTGGAACCCGGGAAGCCTGCCGGCAACGGGTTAAAGATCGGTTGACCATGCCTGAAGTATTTCACACTTTTTATCATTCCCCCGTCGGGCTGCTGAAGATCAGCGGTACGGAAGAATATATCAGTGAAGTACTCTTTCATGATACCTCGCAAAAAGCGGAAGGAAATAAAAAACACCTGCCCCAACTGCTGATCAATTGTGTGGAACAACTGATCCAGTACTTCAACGGCCAGCGCCGCCTGTTTGAGCTCCCGCTGAACCAGGCAGGTACCGGCTTCCAGCAGGAAGTCTGGAACGAACTCATCCAGATCCCTTTCGGGAAAACGATCAGCTACCTGGAACTGGCCCGCCGCATCGGGGATACCAAGGCCACCCGGGCCGTGGCCAATGCCAACGGGAAAAATAATATCGCCATCATCGTCCCCTGCCACCGGGTGATTGGTTCTAATAAAGAACTGGTCGGCTATGCCGGCGGGTTATGGAGAAAGAAATGGTTGCTGGAACATGAGGCCAAAATAGCCTACGGGGTACAGACCTTATTCTGAACCGTCTTTATTTCATCAATTCATCGCCGGTAAATGCAAAGGGCAGCAGTTGCCGGGCAGCCTGTACTATATAAACCCGGCCTTCCATCCCGCCCATGATCAGCCGGATGGGTTTTTTGAAACGGGTCTCATATTCCAGCAGGGATTGCCGGCACATGCCGCAGGGAGAAATGGGATGATTGCTCTTCTCTTTCGATGTGTTGAAGCTGATGGCCATTGCCGATATGGCGATATCCGGGTACTGGGTGGCAGCCGTGCCCAGCAGGACCCTTTCTGCACAGATACCAACGGGATAAGATGCATTTTCCTGGTTGGTCCCGAGTACAGTCTCCCCGTTTTCCAGCCGGGCAGCTGCCCCTACATTAAACCTGGAATAAGGCGCATAAGCCTGCCCGGTAACCGCCCTGGCGCTGGTTAGCAGGGCTGCATCGGCTTCTGCCAGCTGGCTGATATCATCATATATTTCGTATTCGAATTCGTAGGATTGTTTTTTCATAGCAAAATGGTTTTCATAAAAGAATGCCCCTGATAAGATCAAGGGCATTTAAAGTTAGTCTATTTTACCGTACGGAACAATCGCTTCCACCGGGGACCTCCGTCCCAGCTGAACCAGATCAGCCAGGCCTTTCCCACCACCCGGTCTTCCGGTACAAAGCCCCAGAACCGGGAATCCTGTGACCCGTGCCGGTTATCACCCATCATCCAGTAATAATTCATTTTAAAGGTATAGCTGGTCACCGGTTGCCCGTTCAGGAAGAACCGGCCATCCTTTGTATAAAAATCGTTTTGTTCATACACACGGATAGCTCTTTCATAAATACTGATATTCTGTGCGGTCAGGGTCAGCACGGCCCCTTTTTTCGGGATCCAGATCTTACCATAGTTATCAATCGTCCATTTATTCAGGGTATCATAGGGAAAAAGCCTGGCCGGCATCAGCTGGTTGTCAATATAAGGGTCCACTTTTTCCACAAAGCCTGAACCGATCAGCTTATCCTTCTCCCCGAGGGTCATATTCACCACATACTGGTAGGGGGCGGGGGCACTTAAACTGAGATCGGAAGATCTTTCTGTTTCATAAATGGCGATACCCATTTCTTCCAGCGCCTCTTTATCGAGGTAGCGGTTGGGTTTCATCTTTACCAGGTAGGGCCGGCCTGATTGCGGCGGGGCCACCTGCTTTTGCCCGTTAATATAGAGATCCCCGTTGATGATCTGCAGGGTATCACCAGCGACCGCCACGCAACGCTTAATATAATTGTCCGTTTTATCGGCCGGGTGCGAAACAATGGGGTTCAGTTCCGGGTCACTCCAGACAGCATCCCTTCCCATTGACCGTACAAAATCGTAATAAGGCTGGGCCGATTCAAACCCGTCCCGGTGGATCACGGTATCCCCGGCCGGGAAATTAAACACCACCGCATCTCCCCTTTTTACCGGGGAAGCAAACCAGCGGACATACGGAATATGGATGGCTTCGGAATAGGATTTTGTTTTAACGATGGGCAGGTAATTATGTACAAATGGCACGGAGAGCGGAGTATTCGGGATCCGGGGTCCGTAACTGAATTTGCTGACAAAGAGAAAATCATTGATGAGCAGTGATTTTTCCATGGAGCCGGAAGGAATCGTATAGGCCTCAAAGACAAAAGTGCGGATCAGGGTGGCGGCCACAATGGCAAAAATCGCCGCATCCACCCATTCCCGCCAGTTTTGTTTTTTATATTTCTTTACCGCCTCCGCTCCCACAAATGTTGGATTCCGCTTGTAGGCGAGGTAAGGAAAATAAACCGGGGCTAAGAGGGCGGCTGCGGTATGAGACCGGAGGGAATAGCGGCCAAATACTTTGGCGAATTCGATAAAAATGCCCGGGCTGATGAACCAGCCGATCACGGGTATGAACTGCCAGAACACCCAGTGTTTGGGCCGTTTAGCCAGCCCCTGCATGATCCAGGTATTATAAAAGGGAATATAGGCTTTCCAGGATGCTACACCCGCCCGGGTAAAGAGCGGGGCGAATCCAAAAGCCGGCAGAAAGACAATCAGGGTACTGATCAGGTAAACTATAAAGATGTGCTGTAGGGGCATGGCCGTATTTTATATAGCTGACAAAAATATCATAATTATCTGCCCTTCAAAAAAATAGATTCTTCAAAGTTTTGCTAAATCCGGCCGTTTCCGGGGAAATAACCCAGTCAGCAGGCTGCGCCATGCAGTCATATTTCTTTGCGGAGAAAGCAGCCGGAACAATTCCTTATTTGGGCATCACATAATTCCTGACATCTTCGACCGTAATGGATTTGCCGGATAAAATGACCAGGCGTTCCACCACGTTGCGCAATTCCCGGATATTACCGGTCCAGTTATACTCTTGTAATAAACGAATGGCTTCCGGCTCGGTTTGCTTTTTCGCAATCCCGTATTCCGTGCAGATATCAGTGAGGAACTGGTCCACCAGCAGGGGAATATCATCCCGCCGGTCGTTGAGTGAAGGCACATGGATGAGAATCACGCTCAGCCGGTGATAAAGATCCAGCCGGAAATTCTTTGCTTCTACTTCTTTCAGCAGGTCTTTATTGGTGGCGGCGATCACCCGTACGTCCACGCTGATGTCCTTATCGGCGCCCACACGGGTAATTTTTCCTTCCTGCAGGGCCCTCAATACTTTGGCCTGGGCATTGGCGCTCATATCCCCGATCTCGTCCAGGAACAGGGTGCCCCCGTTAGCGGATTCGAATTTGCCGATCCGCTGTTTGATCGCCGAGGTAAAAGATCCTTTCTCATGCCCGAACAATTCGCTTTCGATCAGTTCGGTGGGAATAGCCGCGCAGTTTACTTCGATGATAGGCCCCGATGCGCGGTTGCTTTTCTCATGTATCCAGCGGGCCACCAGTTCCTTACCCACCCCGTTTTCGCCGGTAATCAGGATCCGGGCTTCGGTCGGGGCTACTTTGTCGATGGTATCTTTGATTTTTTTGATACCGGCTGATTCCCCGATCATTTCCTGCACCCGGCTGACTTTCCGCTTCAGCACTTTTGTCTCGGTCACCAGGCTGCTTTTATCCATGGCATTCCGGATCGTGATCAGGAGGCGGTTCAGGTCCGGGGGTTTGGAAATATAGTCATACGCCCCTTTTTTCACGGCTTCCACAGCCGTTTCAATGTTGCCGTGACCGGAGATCATAACTACCGGTACATCCGGGTTTATTTCCCCGGCCCGCTGCAGGAACTCGATCCCGTCTAATTTGGGCATTTTAATATCGCAGAGAACGAGGTCAAAGGTCTTTTCTTTAAATTTTTTCAGTCCTTCCTCTCCATCGGACGCTTCTTCCACTTTATATCCCTCAAAGGACAGGATTTCGGTCAGGGTTTTACGGATCGCCTTCTCATCGTCTATAATCAGGATATCAGCCATTGCATTTATTTTGGCCATAAAAATAACTGATTTGAAGCGAAGCAGGGGGAAATGAGACCAGGAACAGGTATAAAAAAAATAGAGGCCGGGTAGAAACCCAGCCTCGTTTTAAAATCCAATATCCTATGAAAAACCGAGACAAAGATGCACTTTATAAATCAAAAGGTTGCACCTTAACCGGATTTTTTTTTCAGGTAATAAAACGGCGTAAAAACACAGCCCCCCGCGGCAGGCGGGGGGCTGATAAAAGGGCGTATTTTATTTCACCTGGTACATCACTTCCTTCACCAGTCTCACGGTCCGGGGCACATCCGGTAAAGCGGCGGCCACCAGGTTTGGCGCGTAGTGGAGGGGCGCATCAGCAGCCGTAATGCGGCGGATAGGCGCATCCAGGTAATCGAATCCTTCTTTTTGTATGCGGTAAGTGATCTCGGAAGATACAGAAGCAAAAGGCCATTGTTCTTCCACAATCACCAGGCGGTTGGTCTTTTTCACGCTCTCGAGGATGGTCATCCAGTCCAGCGGCCGGATGGTCCGCAGGTCAATCACTTCCGCGCTGATTCCTTCTTTTTCCAGCTCATCGGCCGCGCCCAGCGCTACTTTCATCATTTTATTAAAGGAAACGATGGTCACATCCCGGCCGGCTTTCTTTACATCGGCTTTTCCCAGTTCAATATAATATTCACCCTCGGGCACTTCCGACTTTTCCCCGTACATCTGTTCACTTTCCATAAACATCACCGGGTCTTCTTCAAAACGGATCGCCTGTTTCAGCAAGCCTTTGGCATCGTACCCATTACTGGGCGATACCACTTTAATACCGGGGATATTCGCATACAGCGCTTCAAAAGCTGTAGAGTGCTGGGCGCCCAACTGGCCGGCTGACCCATTTGGTCCGCGAAAAACGATGGGGCAATTTAATTGCCCGCCGCTCATTGCCAGCATTTTAGAAGCTGTATTGAGAATTTGATCTAAGGCCAATACGGCGAAGTTCCAGGTCATAAATTCCACCACCGGGCGAAGTCCGTTCTGGGCAGCGCCCACACCGATCGCAGTAAAACCCAGTTCGGAAATGGGGGTATCGATCACCCGCCTGGCTCCAAACTCGGCCAGCATGCCCTGGCTGACTTTATAGGCCCCGTTGTATTCGGCCACTTCTTCTCCCATCAGGAAAACCCGTTCATCCCTTCTCATTTCTTCCGTAAGTGCTTCCCGGATTGCTTCACGAAACGCGATTGATCTTGCCATTAGTCAGTGCTTTTAAAACTGGGGCAAATTTAAGTGACGGGGGGCATAAAACCTAAAATGAAGCGGGGGCGGACATAAGCCGGAGGGCCGGTTGATCCGGGACAAACAATACTGTCCCCTACCCGGCGATCCTGAATTTTTCCCCTTGAGCATTTACCCGGTAAAAAGTATTTTTCTCAATCAATAAAGCTTCCGAAAATCCTTTGCTGTGCGGAACATCGGTATTGAAGAGCCGTTTATTAAACCAGGTACTGATGGTGTCTGCCGCAATGGTATGTCCCGTGGCAATGTACCTGACCCCAAACTGCTGAAGGGTGCTGTCGATCTGCCCGGCCGTAGCCCGTATGGTTCCCGTATAATAACCGCGGTACCAGAAGGGGCCCGCTTCACTGTAAAGGACTTCCACAAATACATTGGGATAAACATAGCTGGTATCCCCGTACCAGGGCCTGGTCAGTGCATTAATATCGGGCAAAGGCATATCGAAAAGATTTACCGCCTCCGATACGCCCCCGTGTACATAGAGGACATCCCCCACTTTCTCCATCACATTCTTGGTACGCAGCCAGCGCCCCAGCTCTGTATTTTCGTTAAAAAGTGAAAGGTAATCTGCCTGCAATAAAGCTGCGTGTTCCATGTATTTGGGATGTACATAGCGGAAATCACCGTTCAGGTTCATCACCTCGTGATTACCCAGTACAAAATGGACATAACCTCCGGCATCCTTTGCCTTTTCTTCAAGTGAATAAATGAACCAGAGTAATTCCGTAACCTGCTCACCCCGGTCAAAAAAATCACCGGTCAGGACCAGGTGACCATCGCCGAAAGTCCAGTTAAACTGCTCATCAATCACTTTATTCGCTTTCAGCAATTTCAGGAAAGCAAGCAGGTTTCCCTCGATATCCGAGAGCGCCAGTTGCCGGGCTGCTTTCCGGTACACGGATCGCTCATTCTGCAGCTTGTTCTTCAATTTCACGGTAAAAAATTCGCCGGGCCTGCCTGTAGCCACAAACATGGTTATCCCTGCCCGGTCAGCCAGGGCGGCAGAATCGGTGACAACAGTCTTACTGTCGCCCTCCTCCTGGATATAATGAATATATACCTGTCCATTTTTGTATAACACATAAGGCCCGCCGCCGGTGTGCGGCCCTTGCGGCGGCCGTTTCGTTTCCGGCAGGAAAAAGCCAGCCAGCAAAACAGGGAGGATCATAAGAATTCTTGTCCGCATAGTACTTGAATAATTCATCAGCCTGCCATTCACGGACGGGTCATTCCCGGCATAGGTTGCCCGTCCCATCCCTCTAAAGATATTTGAAATTATGCATCCCTCACCCTGCCGTCCGGCTCAGCCATTTCTGTTTGTCCAGGACAAACCGGATCTCCCCCTTACCATAAAGTCCATTCTCTTCCCAGCCGGCTTTCCGGTAAAAACCTTTAGCCCGGGTACCGGGGCTGGTACTCAGCCAGGCCGGCAAGGCGGTTTGTTTAAAATACCAGTCCATCATACGGTCGTGCAAGAGCCGTCCCGTTCCCTTCCGGTCATGGCCCGGCCGGATAAACAAAGCCCATACATTCTGATCAGCAACACTGACGATCGCGAACCCGGTAATGGTTCCGTTTTCGATGCTTACCCATCCCCTGCCCCGCCGGGTAATATAATCCTCCACATCCGCATCGGGTACCAGTGAAGGATCGGATAAGCGGTTTTCGGTGACCGCATGCCTGACCCGCTGGATCTGTTCAATATCACCGACCACGGCCTCCCGTATAAAAATGCCCTCCATCCGTTTATTTTTAGCTTTCAAGTTATTGAACTTTTTTATTTTCCCCGCTGCCCGGGATCAACCCCCCGCCGGGGATCCGGGTATCTCCATTATTCTCTTTGAGCAAACCCGCCAATCCGTTACATTTAGCTTACCGAAACAAACCAACGCCATGCAGCTTGTCATTATCCCGGTTGATTTTTCTGAAACATCCCTCAATGCGGCCCGGTTTGCCGCGAAAATGCTGGCCTGGAAGGATGATACAAAGGCGGTGCTTTACCACAATTATGAAAGTGAAAACGATCACGATATTTCCCTGTTTTATCTCGAAAGCCTGAAAAAGGAGTTTCACAAGGCTGGTGTCCGCCAGGTGTCATGCGAATATGAAATGGGGGGCGACCTGATTGAAAATGTTTCCCGGCTGGCACATACGATCCGGGCCACGCTCATCCTGATGGGGATTACCGGTAAATCAGCCCTGCGGCAGGTCATGTTTGGCAGCAATACCCTGAAGCTGGTTGACAAAAACCTCTACCCGGTGCTGATCATTCCCCCGGATGCCCGATATAAAGGGGTCTCGAAAATAGCTTTTGCCACCGACTTTAAAAATGTAGAACTCAGCACCCCGTCACAGCTCATCGGCTCCGTACTTCGTCTCTTTGCGCCCAAATTGCATATCGTGCATGTAAGTAAGGAAGCGGCGCAAAACCTATCCCCCGCCATGCAGGAGGAAAAAGTAAAAATTGAACAGCTCTTCAGTCCGTTTGAGAAAGAGTTCTTTTTTATTTCCGGGGACGATTTCCATGAATCCCTGGACCGCTTTGTACAGGAACAGGATATTGATGTACTCGTTACGGTCCCCAAGCATCCCAGTAATTCCGCATCCCTGTTCAGGTCATCGCACACGAAGAAACTGGCCTATCACAGTCATATCCCGATCCTCGCCGCCCACCAGTAAGCCTTGTGAATCTGCTGTTTATCCTGGTTTGCATCCGAAATGGCCGGGAACCGCACTTGACGGCCAGCAAACAAATAGCTATCTTTGCCATAGCTTTTTATGAAGCCTGCGTTTAAAATACAGGACAGCGTGTACACTTTTGCCGAGCAGTCTCTGCCCGCCAATTTTTATATCCCTGATTAATGCTCCTGCAGCACCTGTTTTAAGCCCCTTTTTTACACACCGGTACATCCCGGGAACATTACTCAACTGTGGCCAGTATGAAAAATATTAAACTGATCGAAGTCCCTTCTGAAATAGGCGCCGGCACCCGCGGCGCCAGCCTCGGTATCGAAGCGATCAAAATTGCCGCCCTTGATTTCATGAGCAATTTCTTTATTCATTTTCCCTCTGAAAAAGTGCAGACGGAAAACAAACTGCTTTACGAACCGATCGAATCACCCTTTGCCAAGCGCATCAAGGGGGTAACAGCTATTTATGAAAGGGTCAGCAAATCTGTCAATGAAACCATCCGGAACAATTTCTTCCCGGTGGTGCTCAGCGGTGACCACAGTACGGCCGGCGCCACGATTGCCGGGATCAAGATGGCCAAACCCAAAAGCAAGTTAGGGGTGATCTGGATTGATGCCCATGCAGACCTGCATACCCCTTACACTACGCCTTCCGGGAATGTGCACGGGATGCCCATGGCGGCTTCCATCAACAAAGACAATGAAGACTGCGCGGTGCATGAGATTGATGACGAAACTGCGAAACAGTGGAATTACCTGAAAAATATCGGCAAGATCGCCCCGAAGGTTCACCCGGAAGATGTGGTATTCATTTCACTCCGGGATTATGAACGGGAAGAACGGCACCTGATCGAAAAGTACGGCATGAAAGTAATCACGACCAAGGAGGTCCGGAACAAGGGAGCGGAGAACATCGTTCGCTCGGTGATCCGGTATTTATCCGACTGCACGGATATCTATGTTTCCTTTGATGTGGACAGCCTGGACTCTTCCATTTCAAAAGGAACCGGGACACCGGTGGGTAACGGGCTCAAAGAAAGGGAAGCGGAAGACCTGATCAGTAAATTCATGATGAACCGGAAAATATGCTGCTTTGAAATTGCGGAAGTCAACCCGACCCTGGACAAGGAAAACCTGATGGCGGAAATCGCTTTCAATATCCTGCAACGTAGTGTGAATGTATTAATGATGAATTAATCTTACCGCATGAAATTCCCTGCAACTTTTATACTGGCCCTGCTGCTACCCGTGATACTGAATGCCCAGCCGGGAAAATATACAGACTCCCTGCAACATTTCCGGGACAACTATATCAGCACCCACGAAGTGGTCCTGGAAAAAGACCGGGCCCGGCTCCGGTTTTATCCCATCAACGGGGAATACCGTATAGCTGCCCGGGTGGAAAGGATCTACGAGGCGCCCTGGTTTGGCATGGAAACATCGGGCAGGCTGAAAAAGAACTTCCGGGTCTATGCCATCCTGCATTTCAGTTTCGCTGGCCAGTCACTCAAACTTTCCGTGTACCAGTCGCAGCAACTGATGAATACAGAGGGCTATACAGATTACCTGTTTATCCCGTTTACCGACCAGACCAATGGGGAAGAAACCTATGAGAATGGCCGGTATATTGATATCACGACTGCCAACCTGCAACAAGAAACATTCTACATTGATTTCAACAAGTCTTACAACCCCTACTGTGCATACATTAGTAATGTGTACAACTGCCCCATACCGCCCAAAGAGAATAATTTAGCGGTTGCGATCGGTGCAGGAGAAAAAAAATATGGAGCGCCACAACAGTAGAAATAACCGCAGGAGATGCGGAGTGCGCAGCGGAAAAAAATAGGAAGCACCCCAACAGTAGAATTACCAGCCCGGGAATACATTGAACTAAGGAAAAAGAGGGAAACCCATTTTCGCGAAACAGTCAGGGCCCGGCACCTGGAGATTTGTACTACATTTTTTTGGAATGTCCATTTAACCGGCAATATATGGGCAGTATAATAACCGCTGAGGCGCGGAGTGTACAGAAAGCGAAAAGAAAAAAATATGGATCGTGTAATTTGAAAATAACCGTAGTGACAATATTCTCGCGTACACCAGGCCTCCGCGGCTAAATAAAATTATCAGAACCTGGCCAGATTCATACTTACATGGCGCTTGTATATGATTTGTGCAATGAGGTAATTCTATTCACCAATTGAATTTCACTGCTCTCAATCTCTTTTTTTATGTTCCGGGCCAAATGTCAGTTTAAGTCCTGCTTCAAATGAAACCGGCTTGTACCCCAGTTCCCTCACGGCTTTATCGATCACAAATCCTGTTTTCAGCGGCCGCTTAGCGGGTTGGGAAAAAGTATCGGCTGTAACCCGGAGCAGCAGGGACCGGTCGAGCTGCAGGTAATCCGCGGCTTTACAGGCCATCCCGTACGGGCTGATCTGTTCGGCCCCGCTGAGATGCCAAATACCCCTGGCTCTCTTTTCAATAATGGCCACAATGCCACTTGCCAGGTCCCCCACATAGGTGGGTGTCCGCAGTTGATCATCCACTACTTTGTAGGTCTCCCCCTTCTCCAGTTTCTCTTTCACGATGGAAAGAATATTGCTGCGACCGGCCAGGGGTTGCCCGTATACCAGTATCGTCCTTACAATGGCCCAGTCGTACGGGTAATTTTTGACAGCCGCTTCAGCGTCCTGCTTGGTCTTCCCGTAAAAATTCACCGGGGCCACCGGGTCCTCTTCTGCATACATTCCCTTTTCCCCGTCAAACACAAAATCGGTTGAAATAAAAATGAAAAAGGATTGTTGTTTCCCTGCTTCGGAAACCAACTGAACCGTGGCCGTTGTATTGACCCGGTACGCGTCTGCCTGGTTTAGCTCACAGTCGTCGGGTTTGCTCATCGCTCCTGCATGCACGATCACCGCAGGGGAAAAACGCTCAACCAGCTTTTTTACCTGCAGGGGATCCGTAAAATCCATTGTCTCATAACTGAAACCGGGTTTCCCATCCAATGCCAGGCGGCAATTTCCTTTCCCGGTTGCCAGTACCGTATGTCCTTTTTCGAGCAGGGCGGGAACCAGGTAATGGCCCAGAAAACCGTTTGCTCCCGTGACCAGTATTTTCATTTCGTCCAGGTTGCGGAAATAAATGAAGGCGGGTATGCCGTATTTATTCCCGGTGAAATCAGAAAGCTTTTTTTTCGTCGCTGACCGCCTTAAAATCGGGTGTCAGTCCCATATTGTAAAAGATAAAAGAATAAATATCCGCTGTGGTTTCCAGCGCCTTTTTGAGGTTACTGGCTCCATGCCCTGAGTTCACATCGATGCGGATCAGTACCGGGTTCTTTCCCTTATAATGTTCCTGCAGCGTAGCCGCATACTTAAAGGAATGCGCCGGCACCACCCGGTCATCGTGATCAGCCGTGGTGATCAGGGTAGCAGGGTAATTGAGCCCGTCTTTAATATTATGGATCGGGGAATAGGCATAGAGGTTCTTAAAATCCTCCGGGTTATCGCTGCTGCCATATTCGGGTATCCAGTTCCAGCCGATGGTAAACTTATGAAAGCGCAGCATATCCATCACGCCGACCTGCGGGATCGCGACCTTAAAAAGATCGGGCCGCTGGTTAATCACGGTGCCTACCAGCAGGCCCCCGTTTGAGCCACCCTGTACGGCAAGGTAATCACTCGATGTATATCCCTTATCCACGAGGTATTCAGCGGCCGCAATAAAATCGTCAAACACCGTTTGTTTTTTCAAGCGCATGCCGGCCTCGTGCCATTTCTCACCGTATTCGCTGCCACCCCGGATATTGGCCAGGCAATATACCCCGCCCTGCTCCAGCCAGGCGATACGCGTTGGGGAAAAATTAGGGGTGCTGCTGATATTGAACCCGCCATATCCATACAGGATGGCCGGACTTTTGCCACGGAGTTCGAGTCCTTTTTTATGAACAATGAACATGGGAATCTTTGTACCATCTTTCCCGGGGTAGAATACCTGTTCCGTTACAAATTCTTCGGGATTGAATTTTACTTCCGGTTTACGGAAGACAGTACTCTCCCCGCTGGCGATATCATATTTGTAAATAGTGGGAGGAACAGTGATGGAAGTGAAAGTATAGAACACGAACCGGTCTTCCTTTTTCCCCCCGAAGCCGCCAGCCGTACCCAGTCCCGGCAGTGTGACTTCCCGTTCCGCATTTCCTTCCATATCATACACATATACCCGGCTGGTTACATCCTTCATGTAAGTGATAAACAGCCGGTTCCCCGCGCTGCTGACTCCTGCCATGTTTTCTTCCTTTTCAGGAATCACTGTTTTCCAGTTTTCCGGCGCCGGCTGCAGCGGGTCCACCAGGATAATCCGCCGGTTCTTTGCGCCCTCATTGGTCTGGAGCAGGAATTTGCCATTCACTTCATCAATAAAATTGAACTGGTAATCCCCCACTTCTTTTATAATGGGTTTAAATTTTTTATCCGCTGACTGACTGTCAAAATACCAGAGGCTGTTGCCCTCCCTGCCTTTCCCCCGGTCACTGATATTCAGGAAAACATACCGCTCGCTTTCATCGGTGAATACACTGTGAAAACGCTGCGGGTTGGCCGGGTCCTCATAAATAAGCTGATCCTTATCCTGGCTGCTGCCGGCTTTATGATAGTACACCTGGTGGTTTTCATTTTTGGTGGACAGTTCCTTTCCTTTTTCAGGGGCCGGGTACCGGCTGTAATAAAACCCATCTCCCTGCCAGGAAGCCCCGGATACTTTTACCCAGGCTAAAGAGTCCCTGAGGTATTTTTTGCTGCGCAGGTCCATTACGAAAAAAGTCCGCCAGTCACTGCCCCCGGCAGATTTACCCACCACCGCATACTTCCCGTTTTTCGAAACAGAAAAAGTGGCCAGCGACGTGGTACCTTCCGCGGAAAATTTGTTGGGGTCCAGCAGCAATTCGGGTTTGCCATTGAGTCCTTTCTGGCGATAGAGCACGGACTGGTTTTGCAAGCCGTCATTCTTATAAAAAAAGAAATACTCCTGCTGCCGGAAGGGAACAGAATACTTTGGGTAATTATTGATCGCCTCGAGCCGCTCCTGCCATTGTTTGCGGTAAGGGATCTGGTCCAGGTAACTGAACGTGACTTTATTTTGACGGGCCACCCAATCCGTGGTGTATTCACTCCGGTCATCTTCCAGCCAGCGGTAGGGGTCGGCAACGGTGGTACCATGATAGGTATCAGCAACATCTCCCTTTGCGGTAATGGGGTACAGTACCTGCGATGCAGCGAACAGAGGCAGCAGGAAAAATATAAGGCTGAACTTCTTCATATAAATTGATTAGGCTACTAAGATAAAATATTACAGGGGCAAATACGAGGTGAATGAAGGGATGCGCTATAAACAGGATTAATGGTAAAATCGAGAGGTTATCACCAGATCCCTGTTCCGCGGTCTTGCTTCCCGTCAATTAAAATGCACAAACGGCCCTCTATTTTTCCTGAACGGGATATTCTCCCTTTAAATAAAGGGAATAAAACAGATATTTGATAACCGGAATAAAACTAACGATTGTGTGTCAGGTACACATTCAGAACAAAAGCTTATTTTTGCGCAGTTTTAAAATTCAAGATGGAAAAGAAAGTAACAAAAATTGGTGTTCTTACTTCAGGCGGCGATGCGCCTGGCATGAACGCCGCAATCCGGGCAGTGGTGAGAACAGGTATTTTTCACGGACTGGAAATGTACGGGATCATGCGGGGCTACCAGGGCATGATCGATGATGATATATTCAGGATGGAAGGCCGTTCCGTAGCCAATATCATTCAGCGGGGCGGGACGATTTTAAAAACAGCCCGCTGCAAAGATTTCTATGAACCCGAGGGAAGAAAGATCGCTTACAACAACCTGAAGAAAAGAGGCATTGACGGGCTGGTGATCATCGGGGGCGATGGCTCCTTCCGCGGCGCCGTAAAATTCAGCCAGGAATTCGATATTCCCTGCGTGGGACTGGCCGGCACCATTGATAAGGATATTTCGGGTACCGATTTCACCATCGGTTTCGATACCGCGGTAAATACGGCCGTGGAAGCTATTGATAAAGTAAGGGACACCATGGATGCCCATGACCGTATCTTTATTATTGAAGTGATGGGCCGTGATGCCGGGTATATCGCCCTGCACAGCGGTATCGCCACGGGGGCGGAGAATATCCTGATCCCCGAGCGGAAAACCGATATGAACAGTATCATTGAATCCCTGCAGGAAAAGGAGAAAAGGAAAAAAATGGTGAACCTGATCGTGGTGGCCGAAGGGGATGATTTTGGTGGCGCCAATGAAGTGCAGAAAGTGCTGCAGGAGCGCTTGCCCAAAGCGGAGATCCGGGTTTGTATCCTGGGGCATATCCAGCGCGGTGGGGCCCCCAGTTGTATGGACCGGCTGATCGCCAGCAGGATGGGATACCATGCGGTGGAATCGCTGATGGAAGGACGCCACAATGTCTTTGTAGGAATTCAGAACAATAAGATGAATTATATTCCCCTGGAAACAGCGGTCAAGAATAAAGGAAAGATCAGCGACGAATGGCTCAAGATCGTGAAGATCCTCGCCAGTTAATTTTTTGCTGTACTCCTGCCCGATCGCCCATTAATGTACGCCACTTATGACAAAGAACTTAGATAAATACCTGCATAAAAATTTTGATAAGGAAGCCGGCAGACTGCATGCTTACAAACGGACAAAGATCGTGGCCACCGTGGGTCCGGCCTGTGATACGTATGAAAAGTTGCTGGAACTGGTCAAGGCCGGGGTTAATGTGTTCCGCCTGAATTTTTCCCATGGCTCGCATGAGGACAAGGCAAAAATCATTGATCTTATTCATAAAATAAATAAGTCGGAGCCCTATAATATAGCGATCCTCGCTGACCTGCAGGGTCCCAAACTGCGGGTAGGCGACCTCGAAGGCGGGTCCCTCGAGATCAAGGAAGGGGACATTCTTACATTTACCAACCAAAAAGTAGTCGGGAACCGGGACCGGATCTATGTATCCTATCCCGACCTGCATTCCGATGTACGCGTGGGGGAAAAGATCCTGATCGATGACGGGAAATTAGAAGTGATCGTAAAAGAGATCACTGCTGACCGCGACGTGAAAGTGGAAGTGGCCCTGGGCGGCACGCTCCTGCCCAAAAAAGGCGTTAACCTGCCTGATACCAAAATTTCCCTTCCTTCCCTTACGGAGAAAGACCTGGCAGACCTGGAATTTATCATGGGTAAAGAAGTGGAATGGGTGGCCCTGTCTTTTGTAAGAAACCCTGAGGATATCACGGGCCTGAAGCAACGGATCAAAAAATACGGGCATTCCGCTAAAGTGATCGCCAAGATCGAAATGCCCCAGGCCATTGTCAACCTGCGGGATATCATCGTGGAGAGTGACGGGATCATGATCGCCCGCGGAGACCTGGGTGTGGAACTGCCGGTGGAGGCTGTTCCGCTGATTCAAAAGGATATCATTAAAAAATGTATCCACCGGGCCAAACCCGTAATCGTAGCCACCCAGATGATGGAGAGCATGATCGACCGGACCAAACCCAACCGGAGTGAGATCACCGATGTGGCCAACGCTGTACTGGAAGGCACCGATGCGGTGATGCTGAGCGGCGAAACCGCTACCGGCAAATATCCCAAACTGGTAGTGGAAACTATGACCAAGATTATCCTGGAAGTAGAGTCCAAAGCTTATGATTTTAACAGGGAGGAAATGCTGAAACCCCAATCCCACTCTCCTTCTTTCCTGAGTGACGCGATCTGTTACAATGCCTGTAAACTCGCCGAAGACGTAAACGCGGACGCCCTGATCGGTATGACCCAAAGCGGGTACACCGGTTTTATGCTCAGCAGTTACCGTCCGAAAGCCCACCTGTATATTTTTACCAAGATCCGTTCCCTGGTGAATCAACTCAGCCTGAGCTGGGGCGTGCGGGCCTTTCATTACGATGAGGAAGAAAGCCTGGATGATATCTTCTTCGACCAGATCGATATCCTGAAAGAAAGAAGTTTTGTGCAGAACGGGGACGTTGTGGTGAGTACGGGCAGTACACCGATCCACCTGCACCTGCCGACCAATGTGCTGAAGATTGCGAAAGTGGAGTAAGGGAGTCATGCTTCGATACGCCAGCCCGGTCTTTGCGGGCAAGTATCGGGTATGATGAAAGGCTGGCTACTCAGCATGACAGGGGCAATTACTTAATAACAGGCTTGCTGTTCCGGTTTCAAAACAGATTTCATTGCAGGTTCATTAAAAGCTAAGAGTAAAAGAGGTAAAGAGCGGACTCTTCGCTGCTACTGCGGTCCGTCCCACACAACACAAACAATGGGTCATAAAAAAGGCCATCCGTATGGACAGCCTTTACAAAAATGTATGCCCATGCATTATAACTTACGGATCATTATATTGCGGTACCAGACCGTGTTTCCGTGATCCTGTAAAGCGATCTTACCGTTTTTATAAGTACCAAAATCCGGCATCTTTGAAAATTTACTTCCTGCCACTAATTTTTTCCAGGCATCATCCCAGAGCCGGGTGCTGACCACATTTTCCCCGTTCAGCCAGAAATCCAGTTTACCATCGAGGCATTTTATTTCCGCCTGGTTCCATTCCCCGGCCGGCTTCACCGTTTCCTTCGAAGAAGAAATCAGGTCGTACAGGTCCCCTGCCCGGTGTTTAATGATCTTTGAATCGGGGTGACCATTATTATCCAGCACCTGCATTTCCGGGGCTGTTTCCCAGGGCCATTTGTATTTTAGTGTATCCTCATGCACATAGAACATGATCCCGCTGTTTCCGTCTTTGGCGATCTTCCATTCCAGCTTCAGGTGAAAATTGCCAAATGAGGAATCGCTCACAATATCCCCGCCATCCCTGACCTGCCAGTCTTTTTTCATCGTGGTATCGAGATACAGGGTACCGTCAGCCGTTTTCCAGGCACTGCCTACCGGGTTGCCCCCGTACTTATGCCAGCCCTTTGTGGTTTGCCCGTCAAACAGCAATTGCCATCCTTCCTGTTGCTGTTCAGCGGTTAATTGATTGGCGGCAGCAACCGTTGCAGGTGGCAGGCTGTCTGCAGCTGCTTTTTCCCCGTTACCACTGCTGTTGTTGCAGGAAACAGCCGCGAGGGCAGCCGCTGTGCTGATGATCCAATTTTTCATTGATGTATTATTTTAATAATAGAATATACTTCACCATGGCTTCTGCATCTTCCTGCGTAACGGACGGGTGCGGGATCATTATGACCGTACCCCAGTTGCCGGTTCCTCCCTTGATAATTTTCTGGGCCAGTTCCGTAATTTTTTCCGGGGTAGCCCCTTTGTACTTTTCGGCCACTTCTTTATAACTGGGACCGGTCAGTTTTTCTTCAATCTTATGGCAGGTCAGGCAATCGCTTTTAGCCACCAGTTCGAGTCCTTTCTGATAGGCCGGATCCGTCGGCGTTTCCGGTACGGCAACGGGGTTTGTACCGGAGCCGGTATCTCCTCCTCCGCAGGCGGCCAGTATGGATAATGCAAACAGGGATAAAACAATTTTTCTCATAATGAAATTCATTTTTTCAGTAAATATTTTTTTGCTGCACGAAATTAGTCTTTAATCCAAACCGAGCAGCTTCCGGTTGACTTTTTCATCTGTACCGCTGGACGCGAAATCGTCGAAGGCCTTTTCCGTCACCCGGATCAGGTGCCTGGCGATAAATTCAGCCCCCTCCCTCGCCCCATCTTCCGGGTGTTTGATACAGCACTCCCATTCCATCACAGCCCAGCCCGGGTAATCATATTGGGTCAGTTTGCTGAAAATGGTTTTAAAATCCACCTGCCCGTCGCCGGGTGAACGGTAGCGGCCGGCGCGGTTGGCCCAGTCCTGGTATCCCCCGAAAGCGCCCTGCCTGCCGGTGGGATTGAATTCCGCATCCTTGACATGAAAGGCCCGGATGCGCTCATGGTAAAAATCGATGTATTGAATATAATCCAGTTGCTGCAATACAAAATGCGAAGGGTCATACAATAAACAGGCCCGCGGATGATTCTTCACTTCTGCGAGGAACATTTCATAAGTGGTCCCGTCAAAGAGGTCTTCCCCCGGGTGGATCTCATAACAGATATCCACCCCGCATTCATCAAAATAATCGAGGAGCGGGGTCCACCGTTTTCCCAGTTCCCGGAAACCTTCTTCCACGAGACCGGCCGGGCGCTGGGGCCAGGGATGAAAAGTATGCCAGAGCAGGGAACCACTGAACGTAGGGTGAGCGTTGAGTCCCAGGTTTTGAGAAGCTTTAGCGCCATATTTTAATTGCTGGATCGCCCATTCGGTACGGGCCTTTGGGTTCCCACGGAGAGGCGCAGGCGCAAATCCGTCGAACAGGGTATCATAAGCCGGGTGTACCGCCACCAGTTGTCCCTGCAGGTGGGTGGACAGTTCGGAAATCTCCAGCCCGCAGTCATTCACGATCCCTTTGATCTCATCGGCATAGGTCTTGCTTTCCGCCGCTTTCCGGAGATCCATGCAGCGGGTATCCCAGGTGGGGATCTGAACCGCTTTAAAACCCAGCGACTCTGCCCAGAGGCAAACCGATTTTAAATTATTAAACGGGGCTTCATTTCCCATGAACTGGGCCAGGAAGATACCGGGACCTTTGATGGTAGTCATCTGAGATGGTATTGGTTTGTTTGTAATTATTATACGATAAAATTGGTCCATTTCCGGTCCGACTCCGCGGATTCGATCACCTTTTCAATAAAGGTCATTCCCCTGATCCCTTCTTCCACCCCGGGAAAATCGAGCCATTCGGGTTTGGGCGTTTCGCCATTGATCCGGGCACGCACCGTGAGTACAAAATTGCGGTAGAGATTGGCAAATGCTTCCAGGAATCCCTCGGGGTGACCGGCCGGGGTGCGGCAGTTATGACTGGCAAAGGAATCCAGATAGTTGGTACCGGCCCGGTAAATCTCAGCCGGCTTATCAAGCCATTTTACCAGCAGCGTGTTATTGTCCTCCTGTTTCCATTCCAGTCCCCCTTTTTCTCCATAGACCCTGATCTTAACATTGTTCTCCTCTCCTGCCGCGATCTGCGTGGCCATCAGCACCCCGGTGGCGCCATTCTCTAAACGAAGAAACGCGGCCCCGTCATCATCGAGCATACGGCCTTCCACCACGGTATTTACATTGGAGCAGATGGCGGTTACTTTTAATCCTGTAACATATTCAGCCAGGTTGAAAGCATGGGTGCCGATATCTCCCATCGCACCGGCCTTACCGCTTTTCTTCGGGTCGGTGCGCCAGGCGGCCTGCGCCTGACCCGTTTTTTCAAGAAAAGTACTGAGCCAGCCTTGCGGGTATTCCACATATACCTTCCTGATTTTTCCCAGCGCCCCGCTGTGCAGCATCCGTTTCGCCTGCTTCACCATGGGGTAACCTGTATAGGTATGACAAAGCAATAAGGTCAGCCCGGTTTCCGCCAGTTTTGCTTTTAACTTTTTTGCTTCCTCCAGTGAAAACGTGATGGGCTTCTCGATCACCACGTTGAATCCTTTATCCAGTGCCATCATGGCCGGATCAAAATGCACAAAGTTGGGGGTAACGATCGTAACAAAATCAATCCGCTGATCCGCGGGCATCGCGGCTTCTTTTTCCAGCATCGTTTTATAATCTGTATAAATGCGGTCTTCGGGCAGGAAGAGCTGCCGGCCCGATTCACGGGCCACTTCGGGATTTACACTCAGGGCGCCGGCCACCAGTTCCACCTGCCCGTCCATATTCAGGGCCAGGCGGTGTACTGCACCGATAAAAGCATCCATACCGCCACCGATCATGGCCATTCTTAATTTTCTTTTTCCCATCGCAAACGTTTGAGTTGAATAATGTGAATAAAGTATTCGTTTACCGGGTAAAAAATGGATTTACGGTAAACCAATATGTGGTTAAAAATAGTACATTTAGTTTTTCGAAGTCATTTTTGTAAAACTAACGATTCACCAAACAGGCTTTCATATGAAACCGGCAACCCGCATCCAGTTATCCGTAATGATGTTTCTCGAATTCTTTATCTGGGGAGGCTGGTTCGTGACACTCGGCACCTTTTTAGGAACAAACCTCCAGGCCGATGGAGCCCGTATCGGGCAGGTCTTTTCCACCCAATCCTGGGGTGCGATCATTGCTCCTTTCATTATCGGCCTGATAGCGGATCGTTTTTTCAACGCTGAAAAAATTCTCGGTGTGCTGCATATTGCGGGGGCATTCCTGATGTATCAAATGTACAGGTCGGATTCAATCAGCGTTTTCTACCCCTACGTATTTGCCTATATGGTATTGTATATGCCCACGCTCGCCCTTGTCAATTCCGTTTCTTTTAACCAGATGAAAAATCCTGAAAAGGAATTTTCCGGCATCCGGGTATGGGGTACCATCGGCTGGATCGTGGCCGGCCTGCTGATCAGCTACCTGTTTCACTGGGATGCGAAAGAAAATATTGCCGGCGGGTTGCTGAAAAATACGTTCCTCCTGTCCGGTATCGCAGCGCTGGTATTGGGCCTGCTGAGTTTTACCCTGCCCAAAACACCGCCTACCCAAAAAACCGGGGAGAAGATCAGCCTGGGGCAAATAATCGGGCTGGATGCCCTGAAATTATTAAAGGATAAAAACTTCCTTGTATTCTTCCTGGCCTCTGTAGCGATCTGTATTCCCCTTGCCTTCTATTACCAGAATACCAATCCTTTTCTCACCAATATCGGCATGGAAAATCCGACCGGTAAAATGACCATCGGGCAGGCCTCAGAGGTATTATTCCTGCTGGCCCTACCGGTCTTTTTCACCCGCTTCGGTTTTAAGAAAACAATCCTCGTGGGCATGCTGGCCTGGGCGCTCCGTTACCTGCTCTTTGCCTATGGCAATGCCGGCAGCCTGAGCTTTATGCTGCTGGCAGGGATTGCCCTCCATGGCATTTGTTATGATTTCTTTTTTGTATCCGGCCAGATCTATACGAATTCAAAAGCGGGAGAACAGTTTAAAAGCGCCGCCCAGGGCCTGATCACGCTGGCCACCTATGGTGCGGGTATGCTGATCGGGTTTAAAGTGGCCGGCCTGATCACGGATGCCTATAAAACAGCTGAGGGCTTTGATTATAAAATGATCTGGCTGATCCCCTCCGCGATCGCAGCAGTCGTACTTATTTTATTCTCCCTGTTTTTTAAAAATGAAAAAGTGACCAAATCCTGACGGGAAAAAAGGATATATGAAAAAACAAACTACAAGGAGAGAATCACTGAAACAACTGGCCGCCGGTTCACTGGCATTGGGCGCCCTTGGCTCCCTGAGTTCCTTTGTCCCCCATGGCAACGAAGAGAACAAGGCCCTCAAAGGAAATATCCGGCATTCCGTCTGTTACTGGACCTATAATTTCCTGCCATTAGACGAACTGTGCAGCACCGTAAAAAAAATAGGCTTTGGCGCGATCGACCTGCTGGCTCCCAAAGACTGGCCCACGGTACAGCGGCATGGCATCACCTGCTCGATGTGTTATACCGCCGGTAAGATCAGCCTGACGGAAGGATGGAATAATAAAAGCAATCATAGCTGGCTCATTAAAGATTTTACGGAAGCAATTCCCCTGGTAGCAAAAGCCGGTTATAAAAACCTGATCTGTTTCAGCGGGAACCGGAACGGTATGGACGATGAGACCGGGATGAAGAATTGCGCGGAAGGATTAAAACAGGTATTATCACTGGCTGAACAAAACGGGGTAACCATCCAGCTGGAACTGTTCAACAGTAAAGTGGATCATAAAGATTATATGGCCGACAAAAGCGCCTGGGGAGTAGCGCTCTGTAAAATGATCGGCTCTCCCAATTTCAAACTGCTCTATGATATTTACCACATGCAGATCAACGAGGGCGATGTGATCCGCACGATCAATGATTACCACGAATATTTTGGTCATTACCATACAGCCGGGGTGCCGGGGCGGCATGAGATCGGTGAATCGCAGGAACTGTTTTACCCCGCGATCATGAAGGCCATTGCGGCAACGGGACACAAGGGCTATGTGGCGCAGGAATTCATCCCCACCGGGAAAGAAAAAAAGGATAAGATCACGGCATTGAAAAAGGCTGTGATGATCTGTGATGTGTGAGGGGGAAGCTGCGAGCTGTGAGTTGCGAGTTTCGAGTTGTGAGCGGCGAGGGTTGAGCATGTTTGTTATTGAGGGATGGATTTTTTATGCAAGTATTATTACAGAGGAATTAATAAATCACCAAACAGTAAATTTTAACCGATGGCAGACAATCAGTATGATGCAATTGTGGTGGGATCGGGTATCAGCGGTGGCTGGGCCGCAAAAGAATTAACGGAAAAAGGGCTGAAGGTCCTTTTACTGGAACGGGGACGCAACATAGAGCATATCAGGGATTATGTGAATGCCGCTAAAGAGCCCTGGGAGTTCCCGCACCGGGGATTAATGCCCACGCAGCAGATGATCAGCGACTACCCGGTACTGAAAAGGGATTATCCCCTGAACGAAGTGGTCCTCGATTACTGGGTGAAAGACAAGGAATGCCCATATACCGAAACAAAACCCTTCTCCTGGTTCCGGGGTTACCAGGTGGGCGGCCGTTCCCTGACCTGGGGGCGCCAGAGCTACCGGCTCAATAAATGGGATTTTGAAGCAAACCTGAAAGATGGTCATGGTACCGACTGGCCGATCCGTTATGAGGATATGGCATCCTGGTACAGTTATGCAGAACGCTTTGCCGGAATACAGGGCAATAAGGACGGACTTGACGTATTGCCCGATGGCGATTATATGCCCCCGATGGAACTGAATTGCGTGGAAAAAGATGTGGCCGCAAAAATTAAAGCCTATTACAAGGATACCCGGCACATGATCATCGGCCGCAGCGCCAATATCACACAGCCGCATCATGACCGGACCAATTGCCAGTACCGCAACCGCTGCTGGAGGGGTTGCCCCTTTGGGGCCTATTTCAGTACCCAGTCGGCGACCCTGCCGGCCGCTATGAAAACGGGTAACCTGACCCTGCGTCCTTTTTCTATTGTGTCAAAAGTATTGTACGATAAAGACAAAAAGAAAGCCACCGGGGTGGAGATCGTGGATGCCACGGATAAAAAAACGTATGAGTTTAAAGCAAAAATTATTTTCCTCTGCGCTTCCGCTTTTAATTCTACCTGGGTCCTGATGAACTCGGCTACGGATACCTGGCCTGATGGACTGGGCAGCAGCAGCGGGGAGCTGGGGAATAACGTGATGGACCACCATTTCCGCTGCGGGGCCGGCGGAACCATGGAAGGATACAGTGATAAATATGTATATGGCCGGAGACCCACCGGGGTTTATGTGCCGCGTTTCCGCAATATCCATAATGATCAGCGGGATTATGTCCGTGGTTTTGGTTACCAGGGCGGCGCCGGAAGAGGCCGGGGCGTGGAAGTGGCGGAGTTTACGATCGGTGCCGGGCTGAAGGAAGCCTTAAGCGCTCCGGATGATAACTGGCATATCGGCATCATGGGTTTCGGCGAAATGCTGCCTTATCATGAAAACCGGATCACCCTTAATAAAAATGTGAAGGATGCCTGGGGACTGCCCGTATTGAATATGGATGTGGAGATTAAGGAAAATGAAAAGAAGATGCGGATTGACATGATGAATGACGCCAAAGAAATGCTGGAAGCCGCCGGGGTGAAAAATGTGGAGACCTATGATCATGGGTACGAAGTGGGCATGGGTATCCATGAAATGGGCACAGCCCGTATGGGTCGCGACCCGAAATCATCGGTGTTGAACAGTCATAACCAGGTCTGGGATGCGCCGAATGTATTTGTTACGGATGGCGCCTGCATGACCAGCGCTTCCTGCGTAAACCCGTCGCTGACCTATATGGCCATGACGGCAAGGGCGGCGGATTTTGCCTTTTCTGAATTAAAGAAGGGAAATTTATAAAAAGTTGCTTGGTGCAAATAAATATATTAACTCACAAAATCTGAATGCCCGCCAAACAGCGGGATGAAGGGGGATCATTATATGGACAGACGCGAACTACTCAAAACAATCGCCCTTTTAACAGGGGGTGTGGTGATCGGCGGTGAAGTTTTTTTAACCGGCTGTAAAACCGGCTTAAAGGAGGATGCCGGGTTCTCGGCCGCCCATATTGCCTTGCTGGATGAGATCGGCGAGACGATTATCCCGGCTACGAACACACCCGGCGCCAAAGCGGCTATGATCGGCGAATTCATGAAAGTGATGGTTACGGATTGTTATACCGCGAAAGAACAACAGGCTTTCATGGAAGGTATCACAGCCCTGGATGAGGCCTGCCAAAAAATGCATAACAGGAACTTTATGGACTGCAGTGCGGAGCAGCGGCATGGACTGCTGGTCAGCCTCGAAAAAGAAGCCAAAGAATTTAACCAGCGGAAAGACAATGCTGAAAAAGCAAAACGGGAAGCAGCAGAAGCTGCAAAAATAGAATTCACCGGGGAGCCGCCCCATTATTATACCCTGATGAAACAACTTACACTCTGGGGATTCTTTACTTCCAAAACAGGAATGACCGAAACCCTGCGTCATATACCGGTGCCCGGAAAATACGACGGGGCCTACCCCTATGCAAAAGGCGATAAAGCCTGGGCTGAATAAAAAAATATTTTATATGCAATACAGCAGAAGACATTTTATCAAGATCACCGGCGGCACCACAGCGGGCCTGGCGCTGGGCAGCCTGACCGGAACCTCTTTATTTGCCTGCGGAAACGCCAATAACGCTGCGGGGGAATTTGGCATTCAATTATACACCCTGCGAGATGTGTTGCCTGCTGATCCAAAGGGAATACTGAAGCAGCTGGCTTCCTTCGGGTACAAACAGATCGAAAGCTACGAGGGCGCCCAGGGTATGTTCTGGGGCATGTCCCCTGCTGATTTTAAAAAATACCTGGATGACCTGGGCCTGCGCATCGTATCTTCTCACTGTGATACCAGTAAAGATTTTGAAAAGAAAGCAGCCGATGCCGCTGCCATTGGCATGAACTATCTGGTCTGCCCCTGGAAAGGACCGCAAAAATCTATCGATGACTTTAAGCGCTTCGCGGAAGAATTCAACCAGAAAGGGGAAATCTGCAAAAAGAACGGGATCCGTTTCGCATACCACAACCATGCCTATTCCTTTCAAACCCTGGAAGGCCAGTTACCACAGGACGTGATGATGAACGGCACCGATCCTTCCCTGGTGGATTTTGAAATGGATATCTACTGGGTGGTAGCCGCCGGTATGGATGCGGAGGCCTGGTTGAGAAAATACAGGAACCGGTTCCGTCTCTGTCATGTGAAAGACCGTAGTACAAGGCCGGTGGAGGATGACGGCAAGAATTCGGTTGACCTCGGTACGGGCAGTATTAACTGGAAAAAAATGCTGGATACAGCAAAAGAAAACGGGATGCAGTACTTTATCGTGGAGCAGGAAGCCTATCCGAATGGCAGTTCCCTGGAGGCAGCCAAAACAGATGCGGCCTACATGAAAACGATGAATCTGTAGCGCGGATTATATTACAAATATTCTGAATAAAAAAAATCCTGCCACCTGATTTTTCAAGAAATCAGGCTTTTTTTCCACAAAGGACCGGTCGTTAATAATTTGGTAACATTCGTGTGCTCTAAACACAATACCTGTACAGCACCTTTGCGCTTCATCAATTTTTTATCTGTTTATGAAGCGCTTATTCTTAAATCTACTGCTCCTGTTGCTATCAGGCCTTGGACTTGGCCTGCAGGCACAGGAAACAACAGCTGAGATCCAGGGGATCATCACTGAAAAAAATGCCACCCCGCTGATCGGGGCAACGATTACTGCCATTCACCAGCCCACTGGTACGAAGTATACCACCACCACCCGTAAAGACGGCCGGTACAACCTGGCTAACCTGCGTGTAGGCGGCCCTTATGAAATCACCGCAAGCTATGTTGGTTTCAAAGAAGAAAAACAGACGGAGGTTTACCTGCTGCTCGGCCAGTCCTATAAGGCTGATTTCGGTTTGGTTTCCACCACTACTGACCTGAAAGAAGTAGTGGTAACCGCCACCCGTTCGGACAAAGTGTTCAACAAATCGAGGACCGGTTCCGCAGAAGTGGTAAACCGTCAGCAGATTGAACGCCTGCCCACCATCAACCGGAGTATTAATGATTTTACGCGCCTGACGCCTACAGCTAACAGCAATGCCACCTATGGCACGAGCAGTTTTGCCGGACGCGCCAATTCGTACAATAACCTTACGGTGAACGGGGCTTCCTTTAATAACACATTCGGTCTCGCTGCCGGGTTGGGTGGTCAGACCAATTCCCAGCCCATCAGCATTGATGCGCTGGACCAGATCCAGGTAAACATCGCTCCCTATGATGTGACCCTGGGCGGGTTCACCGGTGCCGGTATCAACTCCGTTACCAAAAGCGGTACCAACCAGGTAAAAGGAACGGTGTACAGTTACTGGAAAAGCCCCGGGCTGACCGGTTTAAAAGTAGGCCCAGCCAAGCTGGCCAAACAACAATTTGATTTCAACAACCGTGGCCTGAGTGTGGGTGGTCCCATCATCCGGAACAAACTGTTTTTCTTTATCAGCGGTGAACAGGAAAGAGTCAGTACCCCGGCCACCAGCCTGGTAGCCAGCCGGAATGGTTCTTCCGGTGTGGGTATCTCCCAAGCCAAAGCGGAAGACCTGGATGCCCTGTCTTCCTTCCTGAAGTCAAAATTCGGTTACGAAACCGGTGCCTATGAGAATTATACATTCGACACGTACAGTGATAAAGTGACCACCCGTTTCGACTATAATATCAGCAAGAAGCATACCCTGAATGTGAACTATTATTACATGAAGTCTTACCGCAACGTGCCCCCGAGCAACAGCGGCGCTCCGAGTAATAACCGTCAGCCCAGCACCACGGCCATGCCGTTTTTCTCTTCTTCTTATGTGATCAATAACAATTTTCATATTGTGATCGCTGAGCTGAACAGCCGTTTCAGCAACAAGCTGTCCAATAAACTGCAGGTGGGTTTCAACCGCCTGCGTGACTTCCGCAGCAGCCCCGGTGGTATCTTCCCGCTGGTGGATATTGAAAATGGCGCCGGAAGTTCCTTTACTGCATTCGGCTTTGAGCCCTTTACTGCTTTCAATAAACTCAGCACCAATACCTGGCAACTGAATGACATTGTAACGCTGTATAAAGGAAACCATACCTTCACTTTCGGTACGCAAAACACGTACAATAAATTCCAGAATGGTTTTGCGCCCAACTATTATGGTGCTTACCGGTTCGCCAGCCTGAACGACTTCTACAACAGTGTGAACAATGGCGCGGCCAATGCCACCCGGTATGAACTGCGTTATTCCGCCCGTAAGAATGGTGAATTCCCTTATGCCGATGTATCCACCTTCCAGCTCGGGTTCTTTGCCCAGGACAAATGGAACGTCAACAATAACCTCGTGGTTACTTACGGTATCCGTGCCGACATTCCCGTCTTCAAACAAAACTTCATCGCCAATACCAATGCAGATGCATTGACTTACCGCAACGGCGTGAAGATCAAAACAGGGGAAGCCCCCGGGACCTCCGTCCTGCTGAGCCCCCGTGCCGGTTTTAACTGGGATGTAAAGGGCGACAAGAAAACACAGGTACGTGGTGGTATCGGCGTATTCGCCGGCGCTCCTCCCTTTGTATGGATCAGCAACCAGGCCAGCAACAACGGGGTTGACTTCGGCTCATTCGTAAATACAAGTGGTGTGGCCTTTAGCGCGGATGTAAACGCCTACCGCCCTTCCAACGGGGTGGCCAATACCAGCTACAACCTGGCGATCACGGATAAAGATTTCAAATTCCCGCAATTGTTCCGCAGCAATATCGCGGTTGACCGCAAGCTGCCCTGGGATATCACCGCCACCCTGGAAGGAATTTTTTCCAAAGACCTGAACGCGGTATACCACCAGAATGTCAACCTGCCATCTACCGGAACAGCTTTAGCGGGTTCTGACAAACGCATCCGGTACAGTTCCGCTAAAATATACAGCGGCGCCGGCGGGGTGTCTGCCAGCAACCCCAATATCAGCGATGCGATCCTGATGACGAATACTTCTAAAGGTTCTACCTATAACGTGACCCTGCAACTGCAGCGCAATGTGAAGAACCTGTACACCATGCTGGCTTATACCTATGGTAACAGCCGTTCTGTAAACGACGGGGGCTCTATTGCCCAATCCATCTGGAGAGACCGCGCTGTATCCGGCGATCCGAATGCCGAAGCCGTTTCTTTCTCCAACTTCTACCAGCCGCACCGCGTGATCGCTGCCGCTTATTACCGTCTTGAATATGCGAAATATTTTGCTACTTCACTCGGCTTTACCTTTGAAGGAGCCAACGGCGGTACCGCCAGCTATACCTATAATGGCGACCTGAACGGAGACGGCCTTACCACCAATGACCTGGTGTATGTGCCGAAAGACCAGTCTGACATTGTACTGGAAACCGTGAATGGTTCCGACCCCCGTACGGCCGGTATCATCTGGGGCCAGCTGAATACCTATATCAACCAGGATCCTTACCTGAGCAAAAGAAGAGGACAGTATGCAGAAAGAAACGGGTTGCTCCTGCCTTTCTACAAAAGACTGGACCTGAACTTTACCCAGGACTTTATGGTGAAAGCGGGCAAGAATACCAATACCCTGCGTTTTACCATGGATATCTTCAACTTTGGTAACCTGCTGAACAAGAACTGGGGTATTTCCAAAATCACCAACCGTACTTCCCTGCTGAACTTCAAGCGGGTGGAAACCGTTGGCGCCAATGCCGGCAAACCGGTATTCAGCTATCCTTACCTCGATGCAAGCAACCAGATTCCTTTGACCAGTACTTTCCAGAACAGTACCGGCCTGGGTTCAAGGTGGCAGATGCAGGTGGGTGTGCGGTATATCTTTAACTAAGTCTGAAGCGAACGCAAATTCATAATGCAAAAGAGGGTTGTATCATCCGATACAACCCTCTTTTCTATTAGCAATGTGTCCATTTTTTTATTGAACTAAGCCAGGCTCTCCCGCAATGCCCTTACCTCCCCGGGATCAATGGCATTGTTCATATAGCTCTCTGCCGATCCCGAAAAACCCGGGTGGATAAACTCCATTTTGGATGCTTCCTTCCCGCGCAGGGATGAGTGGAATTCCCGGCAGCCGGTTTTCTCAGCCAGCCATTTGATATTTTCTTTACGTAAACCACTGCCCGGCATAATGATGATCCGCTCCTCCGCTCTTTTATTCAATTCCGCCACAAGCTCCGCCCCTTCGGGCACGGCGGGCATTTGTCCCGAAGTAAGGATGCGCTCGCAGCCAATTTCCACCAACTGCTCCAAAGCCTCAAACGGATCAAGGCAACGATCGAAAGCCCGGTGGTACGTTACTCCCAGCGGGTAGGCTGCTTCCACCAGCCGCGCAGACCTTTTTAGATCCAGGCTGCCATCCCTGTTCAGCATACCAATGACCACCCCATCGCAACCCAGTTCCTTGCACAGCTTCACATCCTGCAGCATGATGGAAAATTCTTCATCGGTATATAAAAAATCGCCTCCCCTGGGCCGGATGATCGGGTAAAGCAATACGGGAAATGTTTCCCGGCATTGTTTAATGGTCCCGAAAGATGGCGTGATACCGCCCTCCGCCAGGTTGGCACAAAGTTCAACCCGGTCCGCCCCTCCTTCCACTGCTGCTTTTGTTGTTACAAAATCAGATGTGGCAATTTCAATTATATATTTTTCTTCTTTTCCCATTGCTTAGCTTATTTCTTGTCCTGGTTTTTCTTTATTCGGCAAAATAACTCTTCGCCTCCATCAGTATTTCCTGCTGCCCGTTTTTCAGTGCATATTTAAACCCGGGATGGATCGCATAAGCCCCGGCGATTCCCTTTTTATTTAAGGCCAGGAACCCCACCTGGATATTTTTTGCTTTTTCCTTTTTGATCTTCACGATCCGTTCAATCACTTTTTTGCAGGCCGCTTCCGGCGGGAGTCCCTGCCGCATCAGTTCCACCACGGAATGCGAACCCGCCACGCGGATCACATCTTCCCCCTGTCCGGTGGCTGTGCAGGCCCCCACTTCATTGTCCACAAACAGGCCGGCCCCGATGATTGGCGAATCACCTACCCGCCCCCTCATTTTGAAACCAGCGCCGCTGGTGGTGCAGCTGCCGCTGAGATTCCCTTTTGTATCCATGGCCACCATGCCAATGGTATCGTGGTTCCATTCCCCATTGCTGAGCCGGGCCGGGGCGAAGGGGCCATGGCCTTTGTTCTCCACGTTTATAACCGGAGGTCTGTATTCCGACTTCAGCAGCCATTCCTGGTAAGACGCTTCTGCTTCAGGCGACAATTTCTGTTCTTCCAGCGGGAATCCCTCGGCCAGGGCAAATTGCTGCGCGCCTGCACCCACCAGCATGACATGCGGTGTCTTTTCCATTACCTTTCTGGCAACGGAAACCGGGTGCTTGATCCGTTCCAGGAAGGCCACCGATCCGCAGTTCGAAAATTCGTCCATGATGCAGGCATCAAGGGTCACAAAACCATCG
This sequence comes from Sphingobacteriales bacterium, assembly GCA_016219985.1. GTDB lineage: Bacteria > Bacteroidota > Bacteroidia > Chitinophagales > Chitinophagaceae > JJ008. The sequence goes on from JACRJO010000025.1 coordinate 151,390, forward strand.
CGGTCGGGGTTAGCTCCTAAGCCCACACAACAATTCCGGGAAGCTTCGGTCACCATCACCCCTTTTTCAACAGCGTCCAGCGCCCGGCCACCTTTGCCCAGGATTTCCCAGGCCGCTTTGTTCGCTTCCAGGCCGGCATCCCAGGTAGAGATCACCACGGGTTGGCCTTTCAGGGCTTCATTGATATTGCTTCCCACTGCCTGTTTATTAAAAAACAGGCCCAGTGAGCCCCATGCCGATACCTGGATGAACTTTCTGCGGTGAACCATTGTTTATTCTTTAATGTCTTCGAAATTAGCAGTTTCCGGTCCATTTTCCGCAAAATTCGGGTTTAACGAAATGATAAGAAAGATTTTTTGATGTTTAAACATTGATTTAATAGCTTTGTGGTCTAAACAACAAAAAATGAAAATAGAGATCATCTCCGGCAGCCCGAGAACCGGTAGTATAACCAAAAGAATGGCGCTGCACCTGAAAAACTGGTTTGCTCAGAATACCCCCCACGAAACGAATATTATTGATATGAAAGACTGGTCCCTTCCTCCTGTACAGTCCGTCTGGGTTTCAGCAGACAAAGCCCCGCTGGAATTCCAGCCCCTGGCAAAAAGAATTTTTAATGCCGATGCATTTATACTGGTGACCCCGGAATACAACGGGAGTTATTCCCCGGCCATGAAAAACCTGCTGGATCATTTCCCGAAACAGTTACACAAGCCGTTTGGCATTGTAACGGCATCTCCCGGGGCCATGGGCGGAATGCGGGCTGCCCAGCAATTATTATTACTGGTACCGGCCCTGTTTGGAATTGCCTCCCCGCATATGCTGATCACTCCGTCGGTGGACAAGAAATTCAGCCCGGACGGGGACCTGCTGGATGAAAGTTTTCAGCAAGCCGTACATTCGTTCAGCACAGAATTCCTCTGGTTGTCAGAAAAATTAGTACCGGAAAAAATAACCGCCTGATAAAGGAGTCATCATGAAAACCATTTTACATAAAGCCCGCACAAGGGGTCATGCCAACCATGGCTGGCTCGACAGTTACCATACATTCAGTTTTGCCGGCTATTATGATACGGAAAGAATCCATTTCGGCGCCCTCCGGGTGTTGAATGATGATACCGTTGCCGGGGGTATGGGTTTCGGAGCCCACCCGCACGACAATATGGAGATCATTTCCATTCCTACCAGCGGCGACCTGGAACACCAGGACAGCATGGGTAACAAACAAGTGATCCGCCAGGGAGATGTGCAGGTGATGAGCGCCGGAACGGGCATCACCCACTCAGAAAAAAACAAGAACAGGGACCAGGAAGTGGAGTTCTTCCAGATCTGGGTATTCCCCAACCAGAAGAATGTAACACCCCGTTATGACCAGCGAAATTTCACGGACGCAGAAAAGCAGAACAAATTGCTGACCGTGGTCTCTCCCATTGGCACGGATGCCGGGGGCGTGCAAATTCACCAGGATGCCTGGTTCAGCCTGGGTAACCTGGACCAGGATTTCCGTACCACGTACACGCTGAAAAATAAAAATAACGGGGTTTACGCCTTTGTTATTGAAGGGGATGTTAACATCAATGGCCAGTTACTGAACCGCCGCGACGGAATGGGGATTACGGAAACTGATTCCTTACATATTGAAACCATTTCGCCGGCCACACTCTTACTAATGGAAGTTCCAATGCTGTAGCAATTATTGGATACTGCGGCGAGTATTGATTATTTAATGATTGACTATGCCCAGGGTTTCGGAAATTCACTAGCTAATAGCATATCCCGGAAAGGGATTACAAATGCAGCAAAAGCCAACTGGAATTTAAAATAAAAATGATGAGCACCAGAAATATAGAACATATTATCGCCCCTCCTCCCCCGCATATGGTGGGTGACGGATTCCGGGTACACAGTTTTTTCCCCGGCGGCAGGTTAATTGACAAGAAAAGAATGAGTCCTTTCTTTTTGATGGACTATGGCGCTAAGATTGAATTCGGTCCTTCTGATGAACCCCGGGGAGTTGGCGTGCACCCGCATGCGGGATTCGAAACAGTCACCATTGCCTACCAGGGCAAAATTGCCCACCACGACAGTGCCGGTCACAGCGGGATCATCGGCGAAGGCGATGTGCAATGGATGACCGCCGGTTCGGGCTTATTGCACAAAGAATACCACGAGTCCGGATACAGCAGGACCGGCGGTCCCTTCCAGATGGTGCAGTTATGGGTAAACCTTCCCGCCAAATTCAAGAAAACAAAACCAAAATACCAGGAGATCACGAATGCTTCCATGGGCCGGCATATCCTGGCCGACGGAAAAAGTTATATTGAAGTGATCGCAGGTGATTATAATGGTACGAAAGGACCTGCCTTTACATTTACTCCCATGCAGGTCTATAATGCCCGGCTGATAAAAGGAGCAACGGCCACCCTGAACCTGGATGCCCGGCACAATACCGGTTTACTGGTCATTGAAGGAAAAGCCCTGATCAATGGCAGTGAAGCGCCGGCAGATCATTTTGTATTATTTAAAAATGACGGGGAAGAAATAAAAATAGAAGCGGAAGAAGACAGCATCCTGCTGGTCTTATCCGGCGAACCCATTGATGAACCTATCGCGGCCTATGGTCCTTTCCTGATGAATAGCTGGCCCGAAGTGGAGCAGGCAATACAGGATGTGAATGCGGGGAAGTTTGGTTTTTTGGAAGATTAGTTGACAGTTGGTAGTTGTCAGCCTGCCTGCCGTGTAATTCTTCAGTATTTCGGTAACAGTTTATAAATTAGATAAACTGTTGCATATGAAAAAGACCGTACAACAGTTAATGACCAGCAAATGGCTATTGATTGTCAAGGAGTACGAAGAAGTTCGACAGA
>JACRJO010000026.1 GCA_016219985.1 Sphingobacteriales bacterium
CTGTCGAACTTCTTCGTACTCCTTGACAATCAATAGCCATTTGCTGGTCATTAACTGTTGTACGGTCTTTTTCATATGCAACAGTTTATCTAATTTATAAACTGTTACCGAAATACTGAAGAATTACACGGCAGGCAGGTGTTCAATTCTCAATGTTCATTAAACGACCAGCCCTACTAAAGTAAGGTAATCCCGGGGTACAGGAAGCGAGGGAAGAAAATCGGAGCAACCGTTTGCCCCTTTGGACTACCTTTGCGGAAATTTTTAAATCCCCTTTATTATGGAATACAGGATCGAAAAAGACACCATGGGCGAGGTAAAAGTACCGGCAACTGCCTATTATGGTGCACAGACCCAGCGCAGCATCGATAATTTCAAAATTGCCCAGGATATCAACCGCATGCCCAAAGAGATCATCCGGGCCTTTGCCTACCTGAAGAAGGCTGCCGCCCTGACCAACCTCGAGGCGGGCGTGCTCCCCAAAAACAAATCCCTCCTGATCGGTAAGGTTTGCGATGAGATCCTGAAGGGTAAACTGGATGATTATTTCCCGCTCGTCGTATGGCAGACCGGGAGCGGCACCCAGAGTAATATGAATGTAAATGAAGTGATCGCCTACCGTGGCCATGTGCTGAAAGGAGGCCTGCTGACCGATAAAGACAAATTCCTGCACCCGAATGATGATGTGAACAAGTCACAGTCATCCAATGACACTTTCCCGACCGCCATGCATATCGCCGCCTATAAGATCCTGGTGGAAACCACTATCCCCGGGATCAAAAAGCTCCGGGACACCCTGGCCAAAAAAAGCAGGCAATACATGAAAGTGGTGAAGATCGGGCGGACTCACTTTATGGATGCCACCCCGCTTACCCTGGGACAGGAATTCAGCGGTTATGTATCCCAGTTAGATCATGGACTGAAAGCTATTAAAAATTCGCTGGCCCACTTAAGTGAACTGGCGCTCGGCGGAACCGCGGTGGGCACCGGGATCAACACGCCCCCGGATTATGACAAAAAAGTAGCCAAACAAATTGCCGCGCTCACCGGTCTTCCTTTCGTAACGGCTGAAAATAAATTCGAGGCCCTCGCCGCCCATGATGCGATCGTGGAAGCCCACGGGGCGCTGAAAACCGTGGCCGTAAGCCTGATGAAGATCGCCAATGATATCCGGATGCTTTCTTCCGGCCCCCGCAGCGGGATCGGGGAAATCTTTATCCCGGATAATGAACCCGGGTCATCCATCATGCCCGGAAAAGTAAACCCCACCCAGTGCGAGGCGATGACCATGATCGCGGCCCAGGTGATGGGGAATGATGTGGCCATCAATATCGGCGGCGCCACCGGTCATTTTGAACTGAATGTGTTCAAACCCGTAATGATCTACAACTTCCTGCACAGCGCCCGGCTGATCGGGGACGGTTGTGTTTCCTTCAATGATAAATGCGCGGTGGGTATTGCACCTATTGAAGCCAATATTAAAAAGCACGTGGACAACTCGCTGATGCTGGTGACTTCGCTGAACACAAAGATCGGTTACTATAAAGCGGCGGAAATTGCCCAGAAAGCCCATAAACAGGGAACCACGCTGAAGGAAATGGCAGTGAAACTGGGTTATGTCACCCCGGAGCAGTTTGACGAATGGGTGATACCGGCCAATATGGTGGGCAAGCTGCGCTAAATGGAGTAATGGCAGGGGGTACGCGGGGATAGATCACCTTGCGTACTCCCTGTCTCCGTTAACATCATCCGCCTTTTTCCTGTCAGATCGCCTACCGGAAGCTAAGAGATAAAGAGTAAAAAGAGTTAAAGATGGGCTTGATGGCTCATGCATATCGTATGCTGCTTTTTTTGCCTGCAAAGATTTTTAAGGCACCCCGTAAATTGAAAATTCCTCCTGCTTTTTGATCCACAAAAATTGAGGGTTATGCAAACTGAAAGGCTGTCTTGCCTGGCTTTGCGGGAGACCTTTTGGCAGAAGGTTGCTCATGAAGGGCTAAGAGATAAAGAGTGAAAAGAGTTAAAGATGGGCTTGATGGCTCATGCATATCGTATGCTGCTTTTTTTGCCCGCAAAGATTTTTAAGACACTCCGTAAATTGAAGACTTCCCCTGCTTTTTGATTCACCAAAGAAGAGGAGGCTACAAAATTAAAAGCTGTCTTGCCTGGCTTTGCGGGATACTTTTTGGCAGAAGATTGCCCATGAAGGGATAACAGATAAAGAGGAAAAGAGTTAAAGAGTAGGCACTTCACGACCGGGTGGCTGGTGGTTATCGTATTTTTTCTATCGTAAAAAGAGAAGACTTCCGGGTTTTCACTTTTTTTTGGCCTGAATTGTTTTCTGCGGCCCCTGATTCTCTATACCTTACTGTCCACCAAAAAACCGATACCCTATCATTAAACAAAGTCCACCTTATGAAAAACAATGCCCAACCCCTCTCCTCCCTGTCTGCCGTAAAGCTGACAGCGGTAAAAAAGGCAAAATCCAGTTCATCAGCGCAAATTAAATCTGCGTACCTGAAGGCCATTCTTTCAGGCTCCCGTATTGTTTCCGGTTCTGAAAAAGAGCCGCCGGTTGAAAACCCAGACCGGATGGCCGCGATCCGCTATATCCGCGACAGTGCCGCGATGAAGAAAAAATAATTATTATCCAGTTCATTTGACCCTGAGCATACTTACCCAAAAAGCCTCTGCGAAAACGGAGGCTTTTTCATTGTCAGCTATGCTACAAAAAATCCGGAAGCAATAAAACAGCCCCGGCTTTAAAGAATTTTCCCAATAATCAATAATCCAATAATTAATAATTCATGCACGGCTGTTCCCGGGCAACTATTCACTACGATCAATTCGCTTTGATAAACTTCACCACCTGCACTTCCATATTGTTCCCGTTATACAGTTTCAGCATATACGTGCCTGCCATCAGGCCGGATACATTTACAGAAAAATCATTCCGGAAGCTGCTGACCTCCCTGAGTTTGCGGCCATTGATATCATAGACCTGCGCCAGCAGGGGTTTGCGCAGTTCCCGTTTACCATGTACCTGTAAAATATCAGTTACCGGGTTTGGATAGATGCTGATCATATCCGCCACCCGTACAGGTCCGCTCCCGGGGTTCTCGTCGAGGGACAGAATTACACCCGCATAGGTGTACTCCATAATAGCGCCCCCGTTCAATGTGGCCCCTGCATCACGTGCTACATAAAACTTCAATCCATCGGGCGAGATCCGGATCCTCCTGACCCGGTTGCCATCCCCCCGGAAATAGGAAATCGTATCCCCGGCTACATCTGTCCCCGCGCTGTTCAGCCTTACACGGTAAACTTTATCATGTTTCAACGGGCTGATGAGCAATGAATAATTCCACCCGGGGATGCGGTTTTGCCCGTAAAAGTCCACACTGGAAGAAGCGATCGTCGGCCATAAAGCATTATTAGATTGCGCCATCAGGGCTGGCATGTTCGCAGCTGTCTCAGTGAAAGTGGTAAAGATGGGCTCCCGGTGCGTGGGTGTGGCCGAACAGAAAGCACTCTCATTGGCACTGGTATTCTGCCCGATCTTAAAGCCATTCACATTATCATCACAATAGCCGGATACCTGGTCCCACCCGTAATTTTTCCCGGCTTCAATAATATTGATCTCATCATCGGTCCGGTCCATCTGCTCTGTACTGTAGAGAAAATCCGTTCCTGCCACATTTCCCCATACAAGCCCCTGTGCATTCCGGTGACCCAGGCTGTACACATAATCCTGCGGCGTGATAGAAGAAGCTTCAAAGAAGGGATTGTCATTGGGAATCCATGCATCCTGGCCCGGATCACCATCACTCTCTGAATTGAGGCGGAGCACTTTCCCTTCCATGATATTTACATTCTGTGCATTCTCCGCACGGGTGGTATTTAAAAACTGACCCGCGCCCATATCGCCTACCGTATAATACAACCGGTATTGGGTATGAGCGGCATCCGCTCCCGGTTCGATCACAGGACTAAAAACCAGTCTTCCTGAATTATGGTCACTGCTGCCCGGGATCGTGCTGAGCATCGTAACCGGGCTGGACAAGGTATTGCCTGAATACGTAAAGCGTACAATTTTTGTAGTGTAAATGCAACTGGTATTGGTACCCGGGCAACTTCCCTTGTTATAAACATAAGCCGCATATACCCAGGGTTTCGCCGCCCTCACCGCCGCATCAGTTGAATACAGATTCGGGTGTATGGCCAGTCCCATCAGCCCGCCCTGGGGCTGGTTGGGAGACGCTGCCGTGAAATTGATCGTGCCATCCGTAGCCCGCAGATCCAGCAATACGGTTTTGGCCCCGGTGGCAATATTGATCCTGGAAATCAGGTAGGATTTATTTTCCGTCACCCACAAAGAATCATTGGGACCGTACAAGACCTCCCAGGCAGAATTCAGCCCGGATATCACGGTTCTTTTTGTAAAGGGTTCAGTCTGAGCACTTGTATATATGCTGATTACAATAAGGAGAAGGCACAACAAGGTGAGCCGTGGTTGTTTCATGGAGGTGAATTTCAGGTCTAATATACTGCTTAGTAATCCCTTTCACAATAGGGCTTTTCACACATTTTACTAATAGTAAAACCGGCAGGAATTAAGGAATATCTCCTATTGGCCATGGCTGCCCATTAAGCTAACTTTAATATCCGGAGTCTGACCTTGTGAAACTGAAATCCTTTCTATGAAAAAGTCAACACCAACCTGTGTTCCTTCACCCCTTCTTAAAATTCTGACAGTTTTATTGCTGTCCGGAAATGGTCAGGGCTTTGCACAGAATATTGACTTTGGTAAAAGTTATATAAATGTTACCAAGGGATTAAATGGCGGCACCGTTGAAACAGGCGACACACTGGAAATCAGGGCTTCGTTTGTGGTTCGTTCCGGCACCTATGACAGTTGCCGTTACCAGGATGCTGTTCCGGCCGGTACCATTTATATTCCCGGCACCATCCGGGTGCTCACCAATGAAGGAAAAATTTACAAACAGCTTACGGATATTTATGGGGACGATCCGGGCTGGATCACCGGCAGCAATATCACCATTCACCTTGGATACAATACAGCAGCAGCCCCTGCCACGGCTTTCCGGAGAGGAAGAGTAGCCAATACACACAAACCTTCTTTTTACGGGAGCACCTGTATCATGGTGGCTTCCTTCCGGGTAAAAGTGACAGCACTGACAGGCAGCAATATAAGTACCGGTGGCGGGAACATGACCTATAAAAGCGGAATTGGCTCTATTCAGACTTTTACATTCCCTGCCAATACACTCAGGGTCTATACCAATTTCGGCATCTGTTCCAATTCCATTGGCGCCAATTCCATCGGCACCGAATTCAACGGGACATTCGGCAGCGGCAAGCCCAGGAACCGCGGCACTTCCGGGAATGTGCCGGTGGGATACACGTACAATTTCTTTGATGTGAATTCGCCGCAGGATTATTATTACGGCATTGCCAATAATACTTCCACCCGGCAAAACTATACCACCTCCAATGCCTGGGCCAAGCCGGATAATTCGAGCCCCACACACCGGGTATTCACCGTATGGGATATTATCGGGGACCATACCGGTGCGGTTAATCCCGTTACCGGTAATCCTGCAGCAGATACAGTAGCCAATTCCAATGCCGGGTATATGCTGGTCATCAATGCAGCCTATCGTATTGATTCGGCCTTCCAGCAAACCATTTCCGGTCTATGTCCCAATACCTATTACGAGATTTCCTGCTGGATGAGGAATATCTGTTCCAAATGCGGTTGTGATTCGAATGGGAAAGGCGCTTCCAATGCTGCCGGCCCCCCGTTTTATATTCCGACAGGTCCCGGTGATTCCTCCGGTGTGGCGCCCAATCTTACTTTTGAAATTGACGGGATCGATTATTATACATCCGGCAACCTGCTTTACAACGGCAAGTGGGTAAAAAAAGGTTTTACCTTTCTCACCGGTCCGGTACAAACCAGTTTCACCCTTAAATTTTTTAATAACGCCCCGGGCGGCGGCGGAAACGACTGGGCGCTGGATGATATTTCTGTTTCCACCTGTTCGCCGAATATGAGTTATTCTCCTTCCCTGACCCCAACTGTTTGCGACAGCAATGCATTAACTATTTATGATACGGTCCGTTCCTATTTTAATAATTATGTTTATTACAAATGGCAGCGCAGCACCGACGGGGGCGCCAGCTGGACGGATGTTACGGCCCCCTCAGGCCCGGCGGTACCCGTCTGGAACGGAACGGCCTGGGAATATGTAACTTCCTATACAGTTCCCCCTTCCCAGACACTGGTAACCAATAACGGTGATCTTTACCGGCTGGTGGTGGCCACAACGGTAGCCAACCTCGCTAATGCCGCCTGTAATTTTACCGATGTGGCAAACATCATTACACTGGATGTAATTGATTGCGGTATCCCGCTGGCCACCCGGTTTCTGTCCTTCAGCGGGCAAAAAGAAAACGGGTATGGCGTATTGAAGTGGGTCACAACAGGGGAAGATGAAGCCCTTTTATTCGACATAGAAAAAAGCGCTGACGGCACCCGCTTCTTCCCGGCAGGTACAGTTAGCAGTCATCCGGGTAATGCAGGAGCACAGCAGGCATACGAGTTTACAGATCCCGCCCGGCTGACCGGTCCCAGCTATTACCGGATCAGCATGCGGAACGGGCAGGGGCAATCCATCCTTTCCCGGATCATCCGGCTTTCCGTAACCAATGAACCGCTCAGTTTTGTATCGGTGATCAATCCTTTCTCCGGTGAACTGCAGTTTGAAGTAGCCGCTGAACAAAATGACAGGGCGGAAGCTGAACTGATTGATGCAACGGGAAAAATCATCCGGGTAAAAACCGTTGATTTGTACGGGGGAGTGAACCACCTGCAGTTTGAAAATACGGCGATGCTGGCCCCGGGAATGTATTTTCTGCGGGTGCGCACCCCCGGTTCAACAATTCAGAAAGCGGTGCTGAAAACAAACCGGTAACCGGTTATGATACCTGCATCTTATCACTGATCTCACTGCTGGTTTCCACGGTAACCGGGCCGTCCGGCTGGTTATGCCGTTTAAAGAAACGCTTTTGAAAAAGCAGTAAGGTGATCACCCCGATGGAAATGGAGGCATCCGCGATATTGAAGATCGGGCTGAAAAATTCAAACTCGTCTCCCCCCACTCCCGGCATCCAGGAGGGGAAATGCGCTTTGGTAATGATCGGGAAGTATAACATATCCACGACACTGCCGTGCAAAAAAGAGGAATACCCGTTGCCGGAGAAATGGGCTATCCCGGAATAAGAAATATAATCATTCAGTGTGGTATCATAGTGCAGCCCCTTATCGAAAAACATCCCGTAAAACATGCTGTCGATCAGGTTGCCCAGCGCCCCCGCATAGATCAGCCCGGCACAAATAATAAAGCCCCGGCTGTATTGCTGCTTTACGATCCGGCCCAGGTACCAGGTACCAAACACGACCGCGCCGAGGCGAAACAGGGTCAGGATCATCTTGCCGGTCTCATTCCCGAATTTCCAGCCCCAGGCCATTCCCGGGTTTTCAATAAAATGAAGCCGGAACCAGTCAAAACCCAGCACCCTGACCACTTCGCCGGTAGGATGGGACGTCTTGATCCATATCTTCAGCGCCTGGTCGGCGATAATAATTATTGCAATAAGAAAAGCGACTGACCTGAGTTTCAATGACTGATTTTTAAGGAGCAAATATAAGGAGAAACTGCCATGGCCTTTTGTCAAAAGCATCCTAAAACAGGTTACCCGCCCCGGTTCCGGGTGCCGGGTGTTTATTCTTCAAAATAGACTCTTTTAACCCGCTGGGAAACACCGGTCAGTATTTCATAAGGAATCGTATCCGCCCAACCTGCCAGTTGCTGTACCGGCAGGTCCTTGCCAAATACGATCACTTCATCTCCTTCTTTTACCCCGGCAATCCCGGTCACATCCACCATAAACATATCCATGCACACGGTGCCGATGACCGGCGCCAACTGCCCGTTGATCCATACCCTGCCCGCCCCGTTGCCCAGTCTCCGCGGATAGCCATCCGCATAGCCCAGCCGGATCGTGGCGATCACAGCATCCTGCTGTACCCGGCCCTTGCGGTTATAACTGACCGAATCACCGGCTTTAAGAAATTTTAGCTGGGCAATCGTGGATTTAAGCGTGGCTACTGTTTCAAGGGCCAGCTGACCGGAAACGGCGCTATCCACCCCGTAAAGCCCGATACCGAGTCGCACCATATCGAGCTGTAGTTCCGGGTGCCTGATCGCCGCAGCTGAGTTCGCGATATGTGTAAGAAATGGATAACAAAGCAGGGACTTCAGTTCCTGTACAGCTTTTCCGAATTTCTCAAACTGCTGTTTCGTAAATGAATCCTGTACCGCTTCTTCACTGGCAGCGAGGTGGGAGAAAACGGATTGAACATTGAAGGATGTTGTACCAAGCAGGTAATCCCCCAATGCCTTTATCTCTTCCGCGGCAAACCCCAGCCTGTTCATACCGGTTTCCACCTCAATATGCACGGGATATTGCGGGAGTCCTTCCTTCTGCAAAAAAAGATCAAAGGCCTTCATGATCTCAAAGGAATAGAGTTCCGGTTCCAGGTTATGACTGACGATGGTATCAAAGGCATTTTCCTCCGGGTTCATCACCATCACCGGGAGACTGATCCCGGCTTTGCGGAGTTCCACCCCTTCATCCGCATAAGCCACACCTAAATAATCTACTTTATGATACTGGAGGATCCCCGCTATTTCAGCGCCGCCGCTGCCATAGGCAAAGGCCTTTACCATGGCCATCACTTTGGTAGCAGGGCGAAGAGCGGCCTGGTAGGCTTTGAGGTTATGGATGATCGCATTGAGATTGATCTCCAGTACGGTCTGGTGGACTTTCTGTTCCAGTTGCTGAACAATCTGTTCAAACTGAAATACCCTTGCCCCCTTTACCAATATGGCCTCTTCCTTAAAAGCGGAGGACCGGAATTGCTGCAGGAATTCAGCAGTTGAAGAATAAAGTTCCAGCCGGAAGTTCAAAGCGGGCTGCCGGCTGATGGCGGCCGAAATACGTTCCCCGATCCCGATCAGCCGGCTTACTCCATGTTTCTTCAGGGCCTCCAGCACCTGGCTGTACAACTGGTCATCCGGTATGGCGCTTTGCAAAAAATCAGAGAGTATCACGGTCCGGGGTATGCCGGGGCTTTGTTGTACCAGGAAATTCAGGGCAATTTCCAGCGAACTCAGGTCCACGCTGTAACTGTCATTGATTACATTGCAGTGATTGATTCCCTTCTTCAGTTCGAGCCGCATATCCACCGGTACGAGCTGCATCATCCTGCTGCGGATCGTATCCTCTTCATAGCCTAACTGCAGCATCAGTTGCCAGCAGGTAATGGCATTTGCTGCAGAAGCCTCATCCGTAAAAGGAATGTCAATACTTATTTCTTTGCCGGGATTACGGGGATCAAGGGCGGTAATGCGGGTACTGCTCCCCGACCGTTTTTTCTGTATCACCTGCAGGCTTTGCACTTCTTTCGCCTGCCTGAACAGGATCCTCTTCTCTTTCTCTTTTTGCTCCCGGGAACTGAATCCTTCGCTGTGCGCCTCCCCGATATTGGTAAAGACCCCGATGGTTGGCCGGATCATTTTCTCCAGCTTTTCCATTTCACCCGGGCGGGAAATGCCGGCTTCAAAAATAGCCAGTGTATGATGGGGATTCATCTGCCAGATACTGAGAGGGACCCCAATCTGCGAGTTATAACTTTTGGGACTTCGCACAATATGGTACTCGGGGTGCAGCAACTGGTACAGCCATTCTTTAACGATGGTTTTGCCATTGCTCCCCGTGATACCGATTACCGGGATCGAAAACCGCCCCCGGTGATAAGCAGCCAGTTCCTGCAAGGCGGCAAGGGTATCTCTTACCCGGAGCAGATTCGCTTCGGGGTACAAATCCATATCCAGGTCCCGGCTGATCACGAAATTCCGGACCCCATTGCGGTATAAAACCGGGATGAAATCATGCCCGTCCCGGCGGAAACCGGGCAATGCAAAAAAAATGGAACTGGCGGGTGCAAGGATTTTCCGGCTGTCGAGCAGCAGTTGCGTGACAGGCATATCCTGTACCAGCCGGGCATCGGCTTGAAGAATACGGGCTATATCACTGGTGCTGTAAACCAAGGTTAATTAATAAATCAGGAGATGCTTTTATCGTTGATATCCGGGGGTACTCCTTTCCTGTTCACGAAGATCGAGTAAAATACAGATCCGCTGATACAAACCATGATCACGCCGAGCGAAATGAAGACCTGCACCTGCTTGTCCACCCATTGATTGATCCAGTGCTCGGCCAGCATTTTGACCCCGATAAACACCAGCACAACCGCAATGCCCTGCTGCAGGTAATCGAATTTGGTAACCGCTCCCCGGAGCAGGAAAAAAAGTGAACGCAATCCTAATACGGCAAAAATATTGGAGGTATAGATGACCAGCCGGTCACGTGAAATGCCCATTACTGCCGGTATGGAATCCAGGGCAAAGACCAGGTCGATGGCCGCCAGCATGATCACTACGACAAATAAGGTAGTGTATAAAGGTCTTCCGTTCTCCCTGACCATAAACTGCCCATTGCCATCATGCGGCGCCAGGGGCAGGAATTTTTTCATAAACAGGTAGACCTTGCTGTCCTGCGGGTTGAATTCCTCTTCGTCGCTGGCGGTAAACATTTTATATCCTGTATACATGAGGAAGGCCCCGAACAGGTAGAGTATCCAGTGAAACCGTTCCACCAGGGCCACCCCTACGGTGATAAAGATGACCCGGAATACAATGGCCATCAGGATCCCGATCAGCAGGACCCGGCCATAGTTTTTTTCTTTTACCGAGAAAGCGGAGAAAATCAGGATGAACACGAAAATATTGTCAATACTCAGGCTCCATTCCATCAGGTAGGCGCTCAGGTACTCCAGGGCCAGCCGTTGTCCTTTTTCAATCCATACAAAGACAAAGAAAGCCAGGGCCAGTCCCACCCAGAAAAAGGTCTGGAGCAGGGCCTGTTTGATGCTCACGGTCTGCCCCTTCTTGCTCAGCAGCCCCAGGTCAAAAACAAGCGCTACCACCAGCACTATGCCAAATACGAGATAGGTGATCTGATCAACTGTCATTACGATAGGTATGATGTATAAATTGAAATCCGCTAAGCCGCATATTTCTTTTTCCTGATCTGCTGGTAAACCCAACCGGACAGGATAACCAGTAATACCGGTAAGGCAATATTGAAAAACTGCCAGGTGCTTCTTTGTTCTTTTACCTTCTGGGAATCCAGCAGCCGCAGGACAATATCTTTATTCCGGGTTTCGCTGATCGCAGGATTATTCACCAGGTACTCCACGCAGTTGAGCAGGAAGTCGCGGTTAGCTGCCGGCAGGAAGGTCTTTGCATAAGGGGTCTCCTTCAGGTATTCAGTATAGGTGTACTTGTTCCAGCCCATGGGTATGGGACCGGAGTCAGGCAATACATCATTTAATACAATGTCCCCGTCTGCCACCACGATCATTTTGTTTTCACCGGAAGCGGGCAGGAAATTTTCACCGGCGGCCGCGAGGCTGTCCTGCTGCGCCTTGCCCAGCCTGTTCCGGAATACAGAGGTGAATCTTCCTTCCAGCAGCAGGGCGGCAGTTATGGCATTGCGGTTGAATTTACTGTCTTCCGGCACATTCTTATTTTCATTGAGGCTGATCAGGGCCGGCGTACTGATGATCCTTGAGTTGGGGGAAGTAAGGAGCAGCGGAGTCTTCTTTATATCCTTCACAGCAATCGTGTCCACCGAATTCACAAACCGGCCGGCCACATACCCGATATTCTTACTCACGTTATTGCCGGTGGAGACCAGGAAGGGAAAATAATTCCAGTGCAGGAAGTCCAGTTGCGGGTTGTCAATGGTACCGCCCACCACGATCGGTATCAGGTCACACTGCAGGTCCATCACGAGGTCTGTATTGATCCGGGCCCCGTACCGGAATAACTGGTCGGTTAGGTTCAACCCCCTGTCATACGCCACAGTCTCGCCCTTTGCCTTCCCCTGCAGGCTGTCCTGCTCGGCGATCAGGTTGTCGATAAAGAGCAGGAGTTTGCCCCCCCGCATCAGGTACTGATCGAGTTTTAATTTTACTTCTTCCGAAAAAGGTTTCGTGGGTTTTACGATCATCAGGATATCTGCTTCCCCGGGAATGGGTTTCGTGGTAATATCAATGGGGCCAAACCGGTAATCACGGGTAAGGGTCTGCTCCAGGTCCATCACGCGGTAATCGGTTGGCTCCCCGTTGCCCACCGCATAGGCGATGGCCGGCTTTCGCCGGGCGGTGAGTTTATCCAGTGTTTTGGCAAACTGGTATTCCATCAGGGCCTCTGCACTGTTGATCTCGTTCTGGGAAATATTATTGCTCGCGCCGGGATAAAGATTCACCAGCATTTCCTGTCCCTTGTACCGGAGCAGGGCCACCGGGAAAATGATATTGCTGCTTTCGCCCGCCTTTTTTGTGACCGTAAGGTTGATGGGTACGGCGCCGAGCTTCACCAATGAATCGCCCCAGGGCCGGCCATCTGGCATCTCGTCTGCCGGGGACAGGAAGCGGTACTGGATCTTCGACCCGTTCCGGTCCTTCAGCAATTGTAAAAAATCATCCGTGGTATTGGCCAGTTTCTTAAACCCGGCAGGGAAATCGCCTTTCAGGAACACATCGATCTGCACGGTTTCATCGAGTTGCCCCAGCAGGTCGCGGGTGGCTTTGCTGAGGGTATATCTTTTTTCTTTGGTGAGGTCAAAACGGCCATGTATAACCGATGCGAGGTAGTTCACCACGAACAATACCAGCAGCAGCAGCAACCACCAGAACTTTGAGGCCATTATTTTTCCAGCCAGTCTTTTCATATTATCGCTTCAGGAGGTTTCGGTTAGTAATGGCAAAGAACAGGCAGATCACGCTGAGAAAATACACGAGATCCCGGGTATCGATCAGTCCCCGGCTGATGCTGCGGTAATGAAAATCGATCCCGATCATTTCCACATAGTAATCAGGGCCATTGGCCAGGGCCGGGATTTTACTGATGGCGCTGAACCCGTAATAGATCAGGGCGCAACCAATCAGGCCGGCGATAAAGGCCACCACCGCATTATTGGTAAAACTGCTGCAGCAGACGCTGATCGCGGTAAATACCGCGGCCAGGAAAAACAAGCCGGTGTACGAACCAATCGTGGCGCCCATGTCGAGCCCTTCGCCGGAAGACAAACGCTGTATGGAGAAAATATAAATCAGGGTGGGCAGCAGGGCCACGAGGACAACGACCAGGCTGCCCAGGTATTTACCGCCGATGATCTGCCCGCGGGTCAGGGGTCTTGTTTGCAGGATCTCATAGGTACCGGTCCTGAATTCCTCGGCAAAACTGCGCATGGTGATGGCCGGGATCAGCAACAGGAGGATCCAGGGCGCTAACTGGAAAAAACGGTCCAGGGTGGCATACCCAAAATCGAGAATATTATCTTCAAAGACAAACAGCACGAGGCCGTTGACCAGGAGGAAAACAATAATCGCGATGTAACCGGTGAGGCTACTGAAAAACTGACGGAGTTCCTTTTTACATACAGACCACATAGGCTTGGACAATGATGCAAAATAAGCTAAAGCGGGTGAATTCCGGACGCCGGCGCCTGTTCCGGCAATAAAAAAATCCCTCCGGAGAAGGATTTGTATAACCCGTTCAGGTATTTAATAAATAATTATACGGCAAAACTCTCCCCGCAACCGCAGGTCCGGCTGGCATTGGGATTGCTGAAATAAAATCCCTTCCCGTTCAGTCCGTCGGAAAAATCAAGGGTGGTATTCACTAAGTAGAGAAAACTTTTCAGGTCGGTCACTACTTTCACGCCATTGTCTTCGAAAGACTGGTCCATGGGTTTTTGCTCGTTATCAAAATCCAGTTTGTAACTGAGGCCCGAACAACCACCGCCCACCACGCTGACCCGGAGAAAATAAGAAGGGTCCCCGGCCACACCGGCATCGGCGAGGAGCTGCTGCACTTTGGCTTTGGCCTTGTCACTGACGTAAATGGCATTATCTGTTGCTATGCTCATATTCTATAAGCTTTGAGTGCCGAGTTTCGAGTTTCGAGCTAACAGCCGGTACCGGCTCGTAACTCATAGCTCGCTGCTCGCAACTTTCTTAGTGAATAACGCTTTCATCAAACTTCAGTTCCTCCAGCCCGTTTTTTACCCGGTAATCATTGATCGCTGCTTTGATGGCATCTTCGGCCAGTACGGAGCAGTGGATTTTTACCGGGGGGAGGTTCAGTTCTTCCACGATGGCCATGTTGTCGATCTTCACCGCTTCGTCCACGGACTTGCCTTTCAGCCATTCGGTGGCGAGGGAAGAGGATGCGATAGCAGAACCACAGCCAAAGGTTTTAAATTTGGCATCTTTGATTATACCGGTCGCATCATCCACTTCGATCTGGAGACGCATGACGTCGCCGCATTCCGGCGCTCCCACGAGGCCTGTGCCTACATTGGTTTTGCTTTTATCCAGGGTGCCCACGTTTTTGGGGTTCTGGTAGTGATCGATTACTTTTTCGCTGTATGCCATTGGTTAATGTTTTTATTGTTTACAAGTTGAAAGGTTAACAGGTCTGCCGGTCAGGCAGGTTGATAGTTGGTGACGGGTCCCTGTTAACTTTTCAACCCGTCAACTCCCTAGTGGTGCGCCCATTCAATCGTGTTCATATCAATGCCTTCCTTGTACATCTCCCAAAGCGGGCTCATTTCCCTTAATTTATTTACCGTATTTGTTACTTGTTCGATGGTATAATCAATTTGCTCTTCGGTAGTGAACCGGCCCAGTCCGAAACGCAGGGAACTGTGTGCCAGGTCATCCCCGAGACCCAGCGCCTTCAGCACATAGGAGGGTTCGAGGGAGGCGGAGGTACAGGCCGAGCCGGAAGAAACCGCAATGTTCTTATTAAAGCCCATCATGAGCCCTTCTCCCTCCACGTATTTAAAGTAGATATTGGTAACATGGGGCAGTTTATGAGCAATATCGCCGTTCAGGTAAGACTCTTCGATTTTCAACAATGCATTTTGCAGTTTATCGCGAAGCTGGCTTACTCTCTTTGTTTCTTCTTCCATCTCGTTCAGGCAGATCTCACAGGCTTTACCGAATCCTACGATACCCGGTACATTCAGGGTCCCGCTGCGCATCCCTCTTTCGTGCCCGCCCCCGTCAATCTGGGCAGTCACTTTTACCCGGGGATTCTTACGGCGCACATATAATGCCCCGACGCCTTTGGGCCCGTACATTTTGTGCGCAGAGAATGCCAGCAGGTCAATGCCGTCTTTATTGACATCCACGGGTATCTTACCCACTGCCTGAGTGGCATCGCTGAACAGGAGGACGCCGTGCCGGCGGGCAATAGCGCTGATCTCCTTCATCGGCATGATCGTGCCGATTTCGTTATTGGCGTACATAATGGCGATCAGGATCGTATTGGGTTTGATCGCGGCTTCGAGTTCGGCCAGGTCGATCAGTCCGTTATCCTTTACTTTCAGGTATGTGACTTCCCCGCCTTCTTTTTCAACGTGCTTGCAGGTATCCAGCACGGCTTTGTGCTCGATATTGCAGGTGATGATATGATTGCCCTTGCTGGCATACATTTCAAAGACCCCCTTGATGGCGAGGTTATCGCCCTCCGTGGCGCCGGATGTAAAAATGATTTCTTTCGGATCGGCGCCGATCAGTTTGGCCACCTGCTCCCGGGCATAATCCACGGCCTCCTCCGCCTGCCAGCCAAAAGGATGGTTACGGCTGGCAGCGTTTCCGAAATTATTAGTAAAATAGGGAATCATGGCCTCCACGACACGGGGGTCGCAGGGGGTCGTGGCATTGTGGTCCAAATAAATGGGAAATTGCAGCATAAATTAATTAATCGTTGTTCGTTTCAATAAACACAAAATTACTTCAAAAGGGGCTAAAAGAGAGGGGTAATTTGGCCAGATCCATTGAATTTACCGAATTCGAAAAGAGCTAATTTTACATTTATAACCCTTTATTATGCAAAAGATTGAACATATCGGTATTGCCGTGAAAAGCCTGGAAGCGGCTGTCCCGGTATATGAAAAACTCCTGGGCACCCCCTGTTATAAAACCGAAACGGTGGAAAGCGAAAAAGTAAACACCGCTTTTTTCCAAAATGGCCCCAACAAAGTGGAGCTGCTGGAAAGCAGCGACCCCGACGGGGTGATCACGAAATTCATTGATAAAAAGGGAGAAGGGCTGCACCATGTGGCTTTTGCCGTGGACGATATCGAAGCCGAAATGAAAAGGTTACAGGAGGAAGGGTTTATTCTGCTCCAGGAAAAGCCCAAGGCCGGGGCCGACAACAAATGGGTTTGCTTCCTGCACCCCAGGCATACCCATGGGCTACTGATTGAACTTTGCAGTGAACGGAAATAAAAAAACAGGGATTAGTCCTGCTTGTCGATCTCTTTCTGGATTGTATTCGGCCGCATCTTCATGTGGTATTTTTCGGCAAAACTGGTCTGGGCATTGTGCAATTGTTTGTCCAGCACCTCCTCTTCCCTCTTTACCTGGTCCGTAATATCGAGGATCTCCCGGGAGCCCTCTTCGGTATCATCGCCTCCCTGCTGCCGGATGGCGAGGATTCGTTTATAACTCTCGTCAAACAGTTTTTTGTAAAAGCTGAAGGAGCGAACGGCCGCATCCCGGAAGGCGGAATCTTCCCGGTATGGGGGCATTCCTTTAATCTCGTCTATCGCCCGGGAAGCATCGGCTGCGCAGGTATCCAGCATTCCATAGGCTGAATCCACATAATCCCCGGCCACGCGCCCCAGGGCGATGATATTCTTGATCAGGCGGGTCTGGCGGCTGATGATATAGTCATTGTAGTCGGCAGGTGTTTTGTAGGTAATCCCATTCCTGCCCTTCACTGGCTGTTTGCAGGCAAAAAGGAACAGGATTCCCGGTAACAGGAGAGCGGCCCGTAGGAGCTGGCGCATAGACTTGGTATTTAGAATACAGTTAGTTATTGATTTCTTTCTCCTCTCCCGCATCGCCAAGCGAGTCGGCATTCACGATGCCCAGTTTTTCAACGGCCACCTGGGCCGCGATCTGGGAAGCATCTTTTTTATTGAAGGCTTTCCCCTCGGCTATATTCTTCCCGTCAAGTACAGCAGCCACGGTAAAGAGGCGGCGGCCGTTTTCCAGTCGTTCATTCAGGGTTTCAAATTCCAGCACGCGGCCATTTTTATTGGCCCAGCCATAGAGTTTGTTCTTATGGTTGATCTCCAGGATCTCCAGGTCATCCATGAACATGTGGGGAAGGATAATATAATCCAGCACCCATTTGGCTGTTTTCTTGTACCCGATATCGAGGTAGATGGCCCCCACCAGGGCTTCCAGGGTATTCCCGAAAATCTGGCTCACTTTCAGGGAGCCGTCCATTTTATTGTAGAGGGTGATCTTTTTGAGTCCCATGCGGACCGCGATCTCGTTCAGCTGCTGGCGGTTGACCATCTTGCTGCGCATCTCGGTCAGGAAGCCTTCTTCCTTATAGGGATAACGCTTAAAGAGGTAATCGGCGATAAGGGCGCTGAGTACAGCATCCCCGAGGTATTCGAGGCGCTCATTGTTTTCATCCGCGCCTTCCCGTACCGAGCGGTGGGTAAGCGCTGTTTTATAAAGTGAGAGGGATCCGGGCTTGTACCCCAGCATATTCCTGAGTTCTTTTTTGAAAGAGGAACCCTCGAGTTTGGTAAAAAAATTTTTAAAGAAATCCACGGTATTCAAGCTACGAAAAAAAGGCGAATCAGGCCGTATACTTTTTTACAATCACACAGGCATTATGCCCGCCGAATCCAAATGTATTACTCAATGCAGCCCGCACGGTCCGGGGTTGTGCCTTGCTGAATGTAAAATTAAGTTTCGGGTCCAGTTCCGGGTCATCCGTAAAATGGTTGATCGTCGGCGGCACCAGGTCATGCACCACCGCCTGTATGCTCGCGATCGCTTCAATCACACCGGCCGCACCAAGGCAATGCCCGGTCATGGATTTGGTGGCACTGATATTTAGCTCGTAGGCATGCTCACCAAAGACTGCGGTGATCGCTTTTACTTCGGCCCCGTCACCGATCGGTGTGGAGGTTCCGTGCGTATTGATATAATCGATCTCGCCGGGCTGCATTCCCGCATCCTCCAGGGCCGCGATCATTACATTGCGGGCGCCCAGGCCTTCGGGGTGCGGGGCCGTGATATGATAGGCATCCGCCGTAGCGCCGCAACCGGCCACTTCACAATAAATCCTGGCGCCCCTTGCTTTGGCATGTTCCAGTTCTTCAAGTACCAGTATACCGGAAGCCTCTCCCATCACAAACCCGTCCCGGTCCTTATCGTAAGGACGGCTGGCTGTTTTGGGATCCTCATTCCTTTCGCTCATCGCCTTCATGGCATTAAACCCGCCCACGCCGGCTTCACTGATCACTGCTTCACTGCCGCCACTCAGAATAATATCCGCTTTGCCTAAACGGATAAGGTTGAATGCATCCATGATCGCGTTGGTACTGCTCGCACAGGCGCTGACCACGGCAAAATTGGGTCCCCGCAGGTTATGCCGCATACTGATCTGGCCGGCCGCAATGTCGAGGATCATTTTAGGAATAAAGAAAGGATTGAAACGGGGTGTACCGTCTCCTTTTGCAAAATCCGTTACCTCATGCTGAAAAGTGGTCAGCCCGCCGATACCGCTGGCAAAAACCACCCCGACCCGGTCCGGGTTGGTATTTTCTTTATTCAAACCCGCATCAGCCATGGCCTGGTCGCTGACCACGAGGGCAAATTGCGTAAAGCGGTCGACCTTCCTGGCTTCCTTTTTTTCGAGGAACTGGGTGGGCTCAAAATTTTTTACTTCACAGGCAAATTTTGTCCGGAACTTAGAAGCATCGAACTGGGTAATCATGTCCGCCCCCGACACCCCGTTAATAAGTCCGTTCCAATAATCCTGAACAGTATTTCCTAATGGGGTGATGGCCCCCATCCCGGTAACGACAACTCTTTTCAGTTCCATATTGTGAAAGTAAAGCAGTTTAGTCAAAAACAAAAACCAACCGCCTTCTGTCCGGCTGCTACCGGATTGAGAAGGCGGGGTAAACATTTATTTCCTGCCACTCAGGCAGGCCACATATTGTACATTACTTGGCGTGCTCTTCCAGGTAAGTAATAGCCTGACCTACGGTAGTGATCGTTTCGGCTTGCTCATCCGGAATAGAGATATTGAATTCTTTTTCAAATTCCATGATGAGTTCTACAGTGTCTAAAGAATCGGCACCCAGGTCGTTGGTAAAAGAAGCTTCGTTCGTAACTTCTGCTTCGTCAACGCCCAGTTTGTCAACGATGATCTTTTTAACTCTTGATGCAATGTCTGACATGTTCGTAAAGTTTTGTTTATTGGGTGCAAAAATATACTTTTTGAATAAATAAGCGTGCGAAAGACCGTTTTTTCCATATTTGTCGCAAAATATTGATAACGAGCTGCCCGGATCAGCTTTGGAGGAATAGCCGGATGCTATTTTACACCAATTAACGGTTGGTAGTGTTGCCGGAACTTTGTATTTTGAAGCGCTCTCCCTTTAATTGATTCGTTATGGCGCTGAAAATTATCGAACATGGCAGCTCAGACTACCAGAAAATGGTCCAACTCCGGGATCTCATCCTGCGTAAACCGCTGGGGCTGGTTTTCACTCCCGAAGAACTGGAGGGGGAAAAAGACGATATACTGATCGGCGCATTTGAAGAGGACGAGATCCTTGGCTGCTGCATGCTGGTTGAGGAAAATAGCCGGATCATACGACTGCGCCAGATGGCGGTACTGAATAACCTGCAGGGCAAGGGCATCGGCAGGGCCATTATGAACTTTGCCGAAAATATTGCCCGGGACCGGGGCTACAGGGTGCTTTCCATGCATGCCCGCAAGAACGCGATCGGCTTTTATGAAAAAATGGGGTACTGCGTAAACGGGAAAGAATTTACCGAAGTGACCATCCCGCACTATGTGATGGAAAAAAACTTATAATACCTTCTTGCTTGTCCTGCTCAGCCCTTGCGCACTTTTTCCCGGATCAGTTTCCGCAGCGCGAAGACCTCATCGCTGTCCTTACACCCGTTCTTGGGCACCAGTAAGAAAGAGCGGCTGTCAAAATACAGGTGAAAAAAATGCGGGCTTTCCAGGTAATTCTTCAGGGCGGACCAGGGCCATGACTTTGAGCCCCTTTCGTGCGAGAGGGTAAACCCGTCATCCCGGAAATCCATACTGAATTCATGGCGGAATGTAATGGCCTTCCGGTACACCATATAAGGAAGGGCGAACCAGAAACTGATCATCAGCACAATCCATAAAAAAGAACCCACAAAAAAAGCCATGGGGGTGATCTTCTTCAGGGCATAGAGGGTGATGGAGGCAAGGGCAAACACATTCACCAGGATCAGCATCAGCCTGATCTCCCTGCGGCTGATGAAATGATACCGCAAGGCCTGGATCACCTGCTGCTTATCATATCCGAAATAAAGAGTCATAAAAGTTTATTGCGGGGTTTTTAATTCCTTTTCTGAAATACTCCAATCGCCCAGTTTCTCCCCTTTCACGCCAAGGAAATCCACGGTCAGTTTACGGCTGCCCCTGGCGCCGCTGAAACTGAAACGGGCATAATTCTGTTTTTCATCCAGCCCGAATACCCGGTAGGGATTGTTTTTTTCCACGCCACCAAATGTATGCGTTCCGGAAGTAAGCGGTGAAACCGTAATATCATAAAGCGGGTAAGACCCGGGTCGCTCTGTTTTGATGATCTCGCTATGATGCCGGTCGCCGGTCAGGAACAATACACCGTTGATCTTGTAGTCAGCCAGGAAATCCATCAGCTCCTGGTATTCGGCGGGGAAATCCCGCCACTTGTCGAAAGGCGAAACCGGGTTCAGCACCTGGCTGCCCACGGTGATGATCTTAAAAGTAGCGGCACTGAAAAGCAATGAATTTTTCAGCCAGTCCATTTGCTGGGCGCCCAGCATTCTTTTATCAGGGTTCGGCTTCCCGTCCACTGAATCTTTCATCCGGTCTGCACTGCGCCACCAGCGGTCATCCAGGAGAAAGATATCCGCATCTCCCCAGGAGGTCATAGTATAGATTCCCTGCCCGTTTTCCCCGGAAGAAGGGTTGCAGAAATAGCTGTTGAATACCTTCCGGCTGGCTTCCTTCAGGATATAGTTTTTCCCGATATCATTGGGGCCGTAATCATGGTCATCCCAGGTGGCCAGTTGGGGCATTGCTTTCAGGAAATCCTGCAGGGCAGGAGTAGCCCTGTCATGGCTGGCCCGGTACCAGAGTCCCCATTCACTGTAATAATCCACTTCCCGGGTATACCAGGCATCTCCCATCCAGACCATAAAAGCGGATTTTTCCCGGGCCATTGCACTGAAAATGGAAGAATCTTTTCCATAAGGAGTACCAGGCCGGTCATATTCCGGCTGGTTGAAATAAGAACAGGAACCGGTCAGGAAACTGAAATCCGGGACCGGCTTGCGCCATTGCCAGAGATCTTTTGTGGTAAAACTTCCTGTGTACCGGGTGGGTTTCCCATCCAGCAGGATCCGGTATTCATAAGTAGTATTGATATCGAGTCCGCCAACGGTAAAATATAGCGGGTTAAATTCATTGCCCAGGGATCCTTTATATGGCAGCGTCCGGGTTGCTTTCCCGCCCATTTTATTATACTGCAGGGAAACTGATTTTACTTCCGGTGAGACTTCCAACCAGATCTTTGCATCCCGTAATTCCACCGGGCCGAGCATGGGCCCCGAAATGATCCGTGACTGGGCATAAAGGAAAACAGAAAAAAAGAGCCCGGAGAAAAAGAAGATAATAGGTTTCATGCTGTTTATTTTGGAGCTGCAATTTACCAAAGAAAAAAGGGCTGTCCCGGATATCCGGGACAGCCCCTAAAAAAAAATTAATACCGGAATTATTTCCAGCCCTGTCCGTTAGCAGGAATATTAAAGATACGGGCCACCTGTTCGTAAGGCATAGCCCTGATCTGATCCAGTGTATAACCGGTATTTCCAACGGTTGCGCTTCTGCCACCTGCAACGCCGCCGGGGATAATCACATAGCGGTAGGAGAAAGCGGTAGAAAGGGTAAACCCGGGGTTGGTACCGTTTTGATTAACGATGTAATAAACAATCTTACCCGTTACAGGCAGGTGCCCGAAGATAACAGGGGTTGCACCGGTCAGTGTAAAAGGTATAGAATAAAAAGCCTGGTTGGGATCAGCGGTAAAGGCCATGTAGCTAAGTATTACACCCTGGTTTATCACGGCAGCCGTGACTCCGGGAGCAGTTTTGATTGCCTTTTTAGTATCCCCAATATTTACAATAGTAGAATCAGCCCAATCAGTAGCGGCAAAGCTGAACCAGCTGGAGTAGATCACATTGGCTGTACCTGCGGGACCTTGCGGACCAGTGGGACCAACAGGACCTTGCGGGCCAACAGGGCCTGTAGCTCCGGCAGGACCCGTTGCACCTCCGATACCAGCAGGACCCTGGGGACCCGTAGCACCAGCAGGACCTTCCGGACCTTCTTTTGTACAACTAACGGCTATAAATGAAATAGCTAAGAACAAGATCGAGAGGAGTCTGAACTTTCTCATAAACGTTTGATTTGGCTGTTATTAGTTTTGACTTAAAAGTAAAGGGATTTTTCCTCTTTACCAAGACAAAATAAAGGTAAAGGAAAAAAATCCAAAACCCACCCGGAAATAAAAAAAAATGCCCCGTTGCTATTTTAGGGTAACGCCTATATTTGTCTATTAACCAACTTGTTTTTATGCGAATGAAACTGCTTATTCTGGCGATCGTACTGGTGCTGGCCGCCCCGGTTCATGGACAATTCAGCAAGGGCGACCGGATGCTGGGGGCTACGGTAGGAACCCTTGTTTTTAACACCGGCAATGCCGATATCACGGTCACTTCGATCGGCAGCAACACTTCAAAGATCACCAGTTACGGGGTAACCATTAATCCCTCCCTCGGTTGGTTCCTGTCCTCCAAAACGGTTATCGGCGCCACGCTGAATCTGAATCCCAATGGACAAAAAACAACCTATGAACAAGGCGGAAGCACCTACCAGCGCGATAAGAATAACGGGTTCAATATCGGGGTCGGCGGGTTTGCCAGGAATTATTTTTCTTCCGGGAACAGCCTGCTGCCCTTTGCGCAACTCTCATTGAATGGCGGGCTCAGCTCCCTGAAAACCGATGGCTATTTTTATGGCGGGGCCGGGACCGGTGTCTATAAAATAAGTTATACCGGCAGTTCAAACGGAGGTGTATTTGTAAACACCGCTGTGTCCGGCGGCTTTACCAAATTACTGGGAGAGAATGCCGGCCTTGATTTTTTTCTCGGCTATAATTTTTCCTATAACAAAAATGTGTTTAAGAAAACCACCCTGCGGGATGACGGCAATAACGGGAGTATTGATACTCGCTCTGAAAATGAAACCACTACGAGGTTTACCAACCATGGATTTACAGCGGGGGTTGGTTTCCAGGTTTTTTTGAGAAAGAAGAAATAGTCAGGAAAGACGGAAAGTCCGGAAAAAGCAGTTATTAAAGTTGCAAATACTTTCCTGGTTTGAATAGCTTAGTTGAACGGAGAGGCTTTCCAACTTCCCGTCTTGCGGTCTTCCGGACTTCCCGACTTCCCATCTTCCCGACTTCCGGACTTTCCGACTTCTCATCTTCCCGAAAAAAAAAAGGCCGCCCTTTCAGGCGACCCGCTTATCGTTAGTTTCTCTTTTACTTGTTCATCATCTGCTTGGCCTCGATGCTGAGTGTGGCATGGGGCACGGCCCGGAGACGGGCTTTGTCGATCAGTTTACCGGTTACACGGCAAATGCCATAGGTCTTGTTCTCGATCCGCATCATGGCTTTTTCCAGGTGGTCGATAAACGTGATCTGACGGCTGGCCATCTGGCTCAGTTGCTCTCTTTCCATACTCACACTGCCGTCTTCCATTGTCATATAACGGGCTTCGTCCATATCCCCGCCTTCGTCCTTGCGGGTGATCAGTCCCTGTAAATAGGCCAGTTCCTTCTTAGCTGCATCCAGTTTACGCTGGATAATCTCCCTGAATTCTGCGAGGTCAGCATCGGAGTACCTCATGGTGGGTCCGGAATTGTATTGTTGCATAGTTATATCTAATACGGATTTGGTAAACTCAGGTTCATATTTAACCGAGTTCTTGGTACTTGTTTTGGGGATCACCACTTTAGCAGCCCTGGGCGGTTCCTTTTTGATCACCGGCTGCACTTTGGGCTTTATTGAGACCAGTGATTTCGGATCCACGGCACCGTGTTTCTTCGCCACCGGCTTAGCTACCGGTACTTCCTGTTTGGGGGCCGGTGCAGGTTTAGCCACCGGTACCGGTTTGGCAGCCGGCTTCGGGGCGGGTTTGGGTGCGGGTTTGTGCGCAGGCTTCTTAGCTACCGGTTTGGCAGCAGGTTTGGCGGCTTTTTTAGGAGCGGCTTTAGCGGCCTTTTTAGGGGCGGGTTTGGGTGCAGATTTTTTCACAGTTTTCCTGGCTGCTGGTTTTTTAACAGCCACTTTTTTGGCGGGTTTGGCGGCTTTTTTAGGAGCCTGTTTCCCGCCGGCGGGGCGGGCATGCTTTTTAGTTGCCATAAATTACCCTTTTTTTGAAACAATCACATTTAGCAAAACATCGTTAATATCAATCTCGGCGCCATCCTTTAATTCAGGCACAAATTCCAGTTTGTCGGCGAGAATTTCGGCGCAAATATAGGTTTTAAACCGGGCCAACGAATCTTTTAATCCGTCGGGGGCCATCACGGTGATGTCCACCCGGTCCGTCAACTCAAACCCGCTGTCTTTGCGGATCTTCTGGATCCGGTTCACAAATTCCCTGGCATGTCCTTCTGCTTCCAGTTCCGGGGTTACCGTAACGTCGAGAGCTACAGTCAGGTTGCCTTTCCCTGCCACGGTCCAGCCAGGAATATCCTCGCTGCTGATCTCAACTTCAGCGATTTGTAATATTACAGGTTCGCCTTCAATTGACAAACTATATTGACCGTCTTTTTCCAGCCGGGCTATATCTTCCTGTGCGAATTGTGCTAAAGCTGTGGATACTGCTTTCATTTTGGGGCCCAGTTTTTTACCAAGGGCCACAAAATTGGGTTTGATCTTTTTCCGGATAAAGGTATTATCCGGGTCGAGGTATTCGATCTCTTTTACATTCACCTCCGCTTTGACCAGGTTTTCCACCTGCTGCAACTGCTCCTTCATGGCGGGGTTCATCACCGGGATCAGCACTTTCTGCAGCGGCTGGCGCACTTTGATATTTACTTTTTTCCGGAGTGACAATACCAGGGAGGAAGCATCCTGGGCCAGCCGCATTCGTTCTTCCAGCAGGGTATCCACGGCTGTTTCATCCGGTACAGGGAAGTCCGCATGATGGATGGAATCCACCGCGAAACGGCCGGTTACAGCGTTCAGGTTCCTGAACACAGCATCGCTGAAGAAGGGGGAAATGGGAGCGACCAGGCGGGTAATGGTCTCGAGGCATTCGTACAGGGTCTGGTAGGCGCAGATTTTATCCTGCTCATATTCCCCTTTCCAGAAGCGGCGGCGGCACAAGCGGACATACCAGTTGCTCAGCTGTTCATCCACAAAATCCTCGATCACGCGGCCGGCCTGTGTGGGTTCATAATCATCCATGTATTCATTCACTTTCCTCACCACGGTATTCAACGAAGAAAGGATCCAGCGGTCGATCTCGGGGCGCGATGCCACCGGGATATATGCCTCTTTAAAAGCAAACCCATCCACATTGGCATAGAGGGCGAAGAACTGGTAGGTATTGTACAGGGTTCCAAAGAATTTACGCTGCACTTCCCGGATCCCTTCTATATCAAATTTCAGGTTGTCCCAGGGAGATGCATTCGTGATCAGGTACCAGCGGGTGGCATCGGCCCCGTATTTCTCAATGGTCTCAAACGGATCCACCACATTGCCCAGCCTTTTGCTCATCTTGTTCCCGTTCTTATCCAGCACCAGCCCGTTACTTACCACGGTCTTGTAGGCGACTGAATCAAACACCAGGCAGGCAATGGCATGCAGGGTATAAAACCAGCCACGGGTCTGGTCCACTCCTTCTGCGATAAAATCGGCGGGGAAGGCAGCCCCCTCCAACCCTCCCCCTAAAGGAGAGGCTTTCGAAGCTGTATGATATTTGAAATAGTTTTCTGCACTCAGCGGACCAAACTGATTTGAACTTGTATCCGGCAAGCCCCATTGGGCATAAGGCATGGCGCCGCTGTCGAACCACACATCGATCAGGTCCGGTACCCGCTTCATCGGTTTACCGGAGGGACTGATCAGCACAATCTCATCGACATAGGGCTTGTGGAGATCCAGTGCTTCTGCTAAGAGTTTCGAGTTATGAGTTCCGAGTTGCGAGTCTGCACGTTCAGCATTTGACTTCAATTCGGCAATGCTGCCAATACAGATTTCTTCTTCACCGTCATCGGTACGCCAGACAGGCAAGGGAGTACCCCAGTAGCGGCTGCGGCTCAGGTTCCAGTCCACCATATTCTCCAGCCAGTTGCCAAAACGGCCTTCCCCGGTGGATTTGGGCTTCCAGTTGATGGTCTTGTTCAGTTCCACCATGCGATCCCTGAGCGCCGTGGTTTTGATAAACCAGGCATCGAGCGGATAATAGAGTACGGGTTTATCTGTTCTCCAGCAATGCGGGTAACTGTGTTCGTATTTCTCTACTTTGAAAGCACGGTTCTCCTTTTTCAGTTTTACCGCGATGTCCACGTTCACATCCACGTAATTGGGATCATCCTTATAATCCTTTACATAACGGTTACTGAATTCTCCCATCCCGTCCACAAATTTTCCCGTCCGGTCCACCATGGTGAGCATACCGATATTGTATTTCTTCCCGACTTTATAGTCATCGGCGCCAAAGGCCGGTGCGGTATGAACGATACCGGTACCATCTTCCGTGGTCACAAAGGCATCTACCAGCACCCGGAAGGGATCGCCACCTGCATGCGCCGGGCTGTTGGCCTCATAGGGCATCAGCTGTTCATAACGGCACTCTTCGATTGCAGCCCCCTTGAATTCAGTGATGACAGACCAGGGTAATATTTTTACCTTCTCGTTGTAGCCCGCAAAGTCACCCTCTTTTCCTTCTTCCTTAAAGTATTTCAAAAGCAGGGCTTTAGCCAGAACAACATTTACCGGGAGATGCGTATAGGGATTAAAGGTTTTTACCAGCACATAGTCAATATTCGCACCGACGGTCAGCCCCAGGTTGCTGGGCAGGGTCCAGGGAGTGGTGGTCCAGGCAAGGAAGAATACCTCATCCCCGTGTACCGCGTCATGAAGGAATTTGCTTTTTTCATCCTGCACGGCCCTGAACATGGCCACACAACTGGTATCCTTCACATCTTTATACGTACCCGGCTGGTTCAGTTCATGTGAACTCAACCCGGTACCGGCTGCGGGTGAATAAGGCTGGATGCTCACACTTTCATAGAGCAATCCTTTTTTATACAATTCACTCAGCAGCCACCAGAGTGTTTCAATATATTCATTCCTGAAAGTGATATAAGGATCGTTCAGGTCCACCCAGTACCCCATTTTGCGGGTGATATCATCCCATTTATCCTTGTATCGCAATACCACTTCCCGGCATTTTTTATTATACTCTTCAACAGAGATTTTTTTACCAATATCTTCCTTGGTAATGCCCAGTTCCTTCTCCACCCCCAGTTCAATTGGCAGGCCATGGGTATCCCAGCCGCCCTTGCGTTTTACCTGGAAACCCTTCATGGTTTTGTAACGGCATACGAGATCTTTCAGGGTCCGGGATATCACGTGGTGGATCCCGGGCATTCCGTTGGCACTGGGGGGGCCCTCATAAAATACAAAAGGGGTCGCCCCTTCGCGAAGAGTAACGCTTTTTTCAAAAGCCTGGTTTTCAGCCCAGTCTGCCAGCATTTCCTGTTCAAAAGCAGGAAGATTCAGCCCGGTGAATTCTCTGTATTTTACACTCATAGCCATTCTAAAATGGGGGCAAAGTTACGAAATAATACGGCCCTGTACGATGCAGGGGAACAAAAAAGGGCTGTACCGTTCCTGGTACAACCCTGATTTCAAAGCCTGATCTGAAGTTGTCACTTAGAATGTGGTGGATCCGTTAGACTGGAAAGTATAACGAAACGTGTAATAACGCTGTTCGCTGGTTTTCACTTCATCGGTAGCCGAGGCAGAAGGAGTCACCCCGCCCCGGTAGTAATTTAAGATCTCCACTTTGGCATATTTACCGTTAGCCGTTTTAATAACCAGTACGCGTCCGGGAATGGGGTTTAGCAGGTTAGTGGCGCCATCATAGCTGTACCAACCCTTGCCGCTTCCCTTGGTAATCGCATAGGCCGGGTAATTATCGGTTTTAAAAACAGAGTCGGCCGGTATTGTGGCCAGGTTATCAAAGGAACCCACCCATACAAATGCACCGCCGGCAGCCGGTCCGCTGGTACCGGCATTGATACGTATCGTTGAACCGGAAAAGGCCAGGTCCCAGTTGGCGGAAGCGGAATCGGTATTGGCCACCCAGGTATTGGTACGCAGGTTAAAGAAAGAATATTTGCCCACGCCAACAGGCTGACCGCCCACCAGTCCTACGATTGTATCGGCCGGCAGATTTTTTACGGAAACGATCTTCCCGCTGACGGATACATTGAATGCATTGGGGTCAGCCGGCTGTGTAATGGTTTTGTCTTTTTTGCAGGCTGTGAATAAGACAGCCAGGGCCAGGGCGGAAATAATTGTGTTTTTCATCGCTGATTCTGTTTTATGTTTAATTAAATTGTTTACGCATTTTATCAGTGAATTAAGTTGAATTGCGCCCCGAGCCAGAACATCCGGCCCGGCAGGTTCGGCAGGTTATTAACGTCCCGGTAATTGAGCGCATTGTCCATTCCCGCCTGCAGGCGGATCCCGTTTTTGAACTGGCGGCCTGCGGAAAGGTTGAACAGGACAAATCCATCGGCAAATTCGTCATGACTATTATAAAGCCCGTTCCCGTCCGCATCCGAGACCACCCATTTACCCCGGTAGATCGCCCGGAATGTGGCAAAGAATGACTGGTCATCATAGCAGAATTTCAGGTTCAGCATATGACGGCTGCGGTTGGGAAGCCCGCTGTATTCCCGGCGTTCCAGCAACCGGCTGTACCCGTTTTCATCCCGGGTGAATACGGATTTTGATCTTATCTTTTTCAGGTCAGCCTTATCCGCGGTATAGAGAAACTGGTAACCCGCATTTACCTGGAAGAATTTTTTCCACTCCCACCGGACTTCCATTTCTGCACCTTCGGTATATGCATTCTTCACATTGATATAACTGAAAATCTGTGTCCCGTTGCTGCGGACCGCCACTTCCCGGGCATCGATCAGGTTTTCGATATCATTCCGGAAAAAGTTAAAGGTTATACTGAGCGGCTCAACCGGAGTATAGGTTCCTCCCGCATTCAGGCCGGTGGAATATTCGGGGGTCAGCTGTTTCAGTTTACTGTAATCTTCCCTGATCTCGGCAATCTGTCCCAGGCGGTTCAGTTCATCGATGATCTTTACCGCATCGATACTGCCAAATACCGAATAACCGCCGGCGGCATTATTGGTGAAATTCAGGTAGAGTTGCCGGAAATCCGGGGCTTTGAAGCCCCGGCCGGCAGAGGCCTTCAAGGACAATTTCTTACTAACGGTATAGCGCAGGGCCAGTTTGGGACTGACCGCCGCGGCAAATAATTTGTTGTCATCATACCTGATCCCGGCGATCACGGTGAATTTTTCTGACGGGGACCAATCATATTGGGCAAATCCATATCCAATCGTATTTTGTTTGCGGCTGCTCACCTCATCATAGCGGGTGCTGTTCACCTGGTCCACCGCATACCCGGCCCCCAGGGTCAGGGTCGCTTTTTCCCAGGAAATATCGGTTTGGTTTTCGGCCCGGTAAAAATGCTGGCGGAATTCGTCGTCGTACACACTGTCCGGAATTTCCCTGAATTTCAGCACCTGTGAACCATTGTAAGCCGTGGCATACAGGCGCAGGGCGGTTTTTACTTTATCCGAAAACTGGTGCACCAGTGTGCCGCTGCTGTTCAGGTCCTTATTGGCTTCTCTTCCATAGGAATTGGTAACGGCTCCATTGTTACTTACCGCGAACTCCTGTTTGATATGATCATAAGCGTGACGGATGGAGAAACTGGCCTTTGTCCGCTGGCTGATGCGGTAATTCAGCTGCAGCTGGTTGGTAAGGCGCCAGATCGGCTGCGGAACCCGCTCTGTGGAAAAAGGCCTGAAACTGACCCCGTCGAGATAATTGGCATTGGAAAAAAACTGGATCCCTATTTTATGGATCGTGGTACTGCCCTGCAGGCTGAAGTCAAGATTATCAAAGGATTTCCGGGAACCGGGAAGGGCCCAGCCCTCATCGGGGTTACCAAACCCGTAACGAAGACCGGTATTCAGTCTTTTCTTAAAGGAATTATCCGTGATCACATTGATCACACCGGCCATGGCTTCGGATCCGTATAAACTGGAAGAGGGCCCTTTTACAATTTCAATCCGGCGGATATTGCCCACGGCCACCCGGTTCAGGTCAAGCACACCGGCCGTACGGCCCACAAGGGGTTCGCCATCCACCATGATCAGGGTATAATCCGGGTTCAGTCCCTGCATCTGCACCCCTGCGCCAAAACCATTGGTCATGTAAAGACCGGCCTGCTCCTGCAATATATCCCGGAGACGCAGGGAACCCGCCTGCTGGATCGTCCGCTGGTCGATCAGCTTTACCGGGACGGCCACATTGGTCAGTTTCCGTTCGGTCCGGGTGGCGGTCACCACCACTTCATTCAACTCTTTGGCCCGGGTGGTATCTTCCGGCCGGTAGATCCGCTGACCCTGGGCCAGTACTGACGAACCGGTGAGAATGGCGGCAATGAATAAACTGACTGTTGGTTTCATGTAATGATTTGTGAGAACAAAGATTTACCAACCATTCTGCAGATTTATCATGCATTTGTCACGAAATGAGGGCAACCGGTAGTTTGACAAAAAGATGACCGGGCCGGTTTTTTAATCAGCCGCTTTCCTGATAAAGATCACCCGGTGTTTAAACAACGATGGGTTGGATAATTCAGAAAATTGAATTACCCAACCCATCAAAATCGTCTATTGATTACAGTTTGATGCCTGCACTCAGGAAGAAGGATCGCCCGTCAGCGGGCAATGCCCCCGGGCCCGGGTACCCGCCTGCGCGGCGGGTAAAATAGGTTTCGTTCCCGAGGTTATTGATCCCTGCTTTTATATGCAGTTGCTTACTGAAGCGGTATACAGCGGTCAGGTCGGTTATCGTATAAGCGGGAATCAGCCCGTTTTGCCCGTTGGCGCTTGCGGCTGCCGTATTATTGGCATCTGCAAAGGCCGCCCCGGCATAACTCAGCTGGGCAGTAAGCGAAAATCCCTTATAGGTATAGGTGAGCCCGCCCCGGATTAATTGTTCCGGCGCATTCTCCACTTTTTTATTTTTCAGGTTGCTTTCCACCAGCTGGCTGGATGAATTCTTCGTGATCACTTTAAAATTGCCATACCGGGCGTTGGTATAGCCATAGGATACAAAGAAGCTGATGTCTCCCCATTTGGATCCCGGCAGGAAGGCTTTCACCGGGTTGAATTCAATCAGGCTCTCAATCCCCCGGCTGTTGCTGCTGCCCACATTGGTCCGGTAATTATAAAAACTGCCGTCGGCACGCTGCTGCAGCACCACCCCGATCCGGTTATTGTAGCGGAGATAAAAAGCGCTTACATCAAAGAACAGGTAGTTGGAAATTTTACCCCGGTATCCCAGGTCCGCGTTGTATCCTTTGGCGTCCTGCAGGTTTTCATCAATTACATCGGTTGTGGGAGGCGCGGTAAGATCTGCAAACTGCACCGGGCGGTAGGCCTGGGTGAGATTGCCATATATTTCAGTCCCTTTTGTAAGATGATATTCGGCGCCGATGCCCCCGAGTATAAAACCACGGCTTCTTTGCTGGTTTTGCAACCGGATCTCCGTACCCCCGCTGAACCCGTTTCGCCCCGAGGCTTTACCGGTAATAAATTCATACCGGAAGCCCGGGATCAGCAGGAGCTTTTCTTTTTCCCCGATCCGGAAAATATTTTCCGCATGCAGGGCTGCATTCACCGTACTGAAATCAATATCCCTTGCCCAGATACCGTCGCTTACCGTCATATCATATCCCTTGCCTGTACTGCCTTTCCCGTCTGCGGCATAGCGATAAGTTGACCCGGTGTATAAGCGGCCGCCGACAGATAAGGATCCGGTGTTTTTGCCAATCGCATAATCCCCGAGATAACGGAGCTCCAGCCCGTAGTTACGGTATTGATCGGTATTCAGGTTACGGGGATTATATACTCCCGTGCCCGGGTTAATGCTATCTGCCGCCAGTATACCTGCGGAAGGCATAAAGCCCACACTGTTGCGGTCCCCATGAACCGCAAAAAGTTTGACATTGAGTTTTGCGTGGTCATTGAATTGATAATTGCTGATCAGGGCGGCCGTGGTCCAGGTAATATCAAACCAGTTGCGGCTGCGGAAACTCTGGCGGGTATCCTGTTTCAATTGCGCATCGGTGAGTCCCCCAGGTTGCTGGCTGCGGATATTGTTCCGCATCAGTTCCGCGCTCAGGGAAAACTGAGGGGTAAACCGGAAAGTAAAAGTGCCGAAACCGGAATTGGTATAGTAGCGGCTGTTTTGCCGGTAGCCATCCGCGTTACGGTGATCGAAGAAGGCATAGTAATGGTATTTTTTGGTTTCCCCGCCCAGGGCGTTATAACTGTTGAATAACCCGTTGCTCCCTGTTGTTTGCTGGGATTCAAATTCAAAGGGTTTATTGATCTCGCTGCCGTTCCGGAGGATATAATTCACCAGCCCGCCAAACTGCGGTCCGTATTGCAGCGAGCCCTGCCCGCGAACCACTTCGATCCGCTGTACCGCCTGCAACTGCGGGTTGTAATAGGCTTCCGGGTAACCATAAGGATCAGCCGCGATATCATACCCGTTCTGCCTTACATTAAACTCCCAGCTGCGGTTGGGACTAAGCCCGCGGGCGGCGATCCCGATCTGGATCCCGCTGCCATCACTTTCCCAGATTTGTATCCCGGGTATCTTGGCCACCACCTGCCGCATGGTGTTGGTCACCACATTCCCGTTCACATTATCCAGTACAATGAGTGCATTCTTTTTCCCGGCATAAATGGAAGTGCCCACGATCTCCGGCATTTGCTGGATATCACTTTTGCTGTACCGGCCCACTACCGTAATATCATTGAGGTACTTGGTAACGGGTTTGGTACTGTCATCATGGAATACGCGGGGTTGCGCCTGGGAATTGGCCAGTATATTCAGGATACATAATGCTGCAGTCAGTAGTTGCTTTCTAAACATCTTCAGAAAATTTGAGCAAAAATGCCCGGGATTACCGGTATTGTCCTTACGGAATCAGAAAAACTGTTTCCGCAAAGGGAAAATCTGCGGCCGGGAAGAAAGGATGACAAAGATTTGACAATCCGGCGCTCAAAATCAGTCATTTCCTGCGGCCTGCTCAGTTTTATTGCAGCCAGTAATGAACATTTTTGCACATGCAGCGAAACGAAAACCCCGGCCTTGTGGCCAAATACAACCTGCCGGTTCCCCGTTACACCAGTTACCCCACCGTTCCTGTATGGAAGGACGGTATAGATATCCAGCAATGGAAAAAAACGCTGGTGGAACAATTCCGCCTGCATAACAGCGAAGAAGGCATCAGCCTGTACATCCATTTACCTTTTTGCGAATCCCTCTGTACCTATTGCGGCTGCAATAAAAAGATTACCACTAATCACGGGGTGGAACCGGAATACCTCGGGATGCTGGAAAAAGAACTGGACCTGTACCTCGCCCTGCTCCCGGAAAAACCGGTGCTGCGCGAACTGCACCTGGGCGGTGGCACACCTACTTTTTTTTCCCCGCAGCACCTGGAGAAGCTGATCACTATGATAAAGGACCGCTGTATTATTCACCGCGAACATGAGTTCAGTATCGAAGGCCATCCCAACAATACGCGGGAAGAACATATCCGTACGCTGCACCGGCTCGGCTTCAGGCGCATCAGTTTCGGGGTGCAGGACAATGACCCCGGGGTACAAAGGATGATCAACCGGATCCAGCCGCTGGAAAATGTGCGGCTTGTCACGGAGCAGGCCCGTGCCGCCGGATTTGAATCCGTGAACTATGATCTTATTTACGGATTACCCGGGCAAAGTCTCCCAAGCATTGAAAGAACATTTAACGAAGTGCTGGAATTAAAACCGGACCGGATCGCCTTTTACAGTTATGCCCATGTACCCTGGACCAGCCGCGGGCAGCGTTTATTCGATGAAAACGACCTGCCGGGTGCCGCGGAAAAACTGGCCCTGTATATGAAAGGAAAAGAAATGCTGACTGCTGCCGGTTATGTGGATATTGGCATGGACCATTTTGCCCTGCCCGGGGATGCCCTTTATACAGCCTGGAAAAACGGGAGCCTCCACCGCAATTTCATGGGCTATACCACCCAGCATACTTCTCTCCTGCTGGGACTCGGGGTTTCCAGCATCAGTGATACAGGCAATGCTTTTGCACAGAACAAAAAAGCCCTGCATGAATATTACGAGAGTCTCAAAAAAAATGAACTGCCTGTTTTCCGGGGCTATTTCCTGAGCGAAGAAGATCTCCGTTTCCGCCGGTATATTCTTGATATAAGCTGCAAGGGGAAAACCAATTTCAACAC
The DNA here is from genome assembly GCA_016219985.1 of Sphingobacteriales bacterium. Taxonomy (GTDB): domain Bacteria; phylum Bacteroidota; class Bacteroidia; order Chitinophagales; family Chitinophagaceae; genus JJ008. Next base: position 35,024 of record JACRJO010000026.1, read on the forward strand.
AGAAGACCGGGACCTGTTAAAGCAATTCAGTTTCCCCGAGCTGGTAAAACTGGAGGCAGACGACCTGATTAAATGGGATGAGCAGGGACTTGAAATAACAGCCACGGGAAGGAATTTCATCCGGAATATCTGCAGCGCCTTTGATCTTTACCTGCAGCGTAACCGGGATAATCACCAGTCACAGTTCAGCAAAGCCATCTGAACTCAGGATTTTTTACCTTCCTGTTTTACCCGGATGATTTTATAGATCCGGATGGCGCTCATAAGCAGGAGGATGAAGAGTACCAGTCCTGCCAGTCCCCATACCACACTCAGGTCCTGCTTTACCACCACCAGCATTACAATGGATACGAGGAAGACCGTGGCCACTTCATTCCACAAACGCAATTGCTGGGAATGGTAGCGGAATACGCCCTTCAATTGCTGCCGGACCAGTCTCTCCAATGAAAAATGATAGAGGTACAACCCCGCTACCAAAAAAAGTTTGATCAGCAGCCAGGAAGGCAGCATCCAGAGTTTATACCAGACCAGTCCGCCGAAAATAATAGTGAGGATGGCCGAGGGCCAGGTGATCCCGTACCAGAGCCGGCGTATCATTACCGCGAACTGGGCCTGCAGGATACTACGTTCGGGTTCGGGTTTTTCATTCGCTTCCGCATTGTAAATAAAAAGGCGGACAATATAGAAAAGCCCGGCAAACCAGGTAACGATAAAGATGATATGGATTGCTTTTAAATAGAGATACATAGAAGCATCATAAATTTTCCAGGTTATTATTTTCAATTCATTCCCGGGACAGCAGCATTTTTGTATCACCGGCACTTAGCTCCTGTACATAGCCGGCAATGGCTTTTACCCAGAGCGGATGTACATTCAGGCAGGGAATCATGGTAAACGATTCACCACCCGCCTGCCGAAACTGCGCCTTTCCTTCCACTGCGATCTCTTCGAGGGTTTCCAGGCAATCACTTACAAAAGCAGGGCAGGCCACCAGGATCTTTTTGATCCCCTCCCCGGGCATTTCTTCAAAACGCCTGACCGTATAAGGTTTCAGCCATTCGTCCCGGCCCAGCCTTGACTGGAATGAAAAACTGAATTTTTCTTCCGGAAGTCCCAGTCTTTCCGCAACCATTTTAGTAGTCACCAGGCACTGGTGCCGGTAACATTGCGTATGCGCGGCAGAAGCCGTTTCGCAACAAGCGCCTGTTTTCAGGCAATGCTGGCGGGTAATATCCCCTTTATAAATATGCCGTTCGGGGACCCCGTGATAACTGAACAGCAAGTGATCGAAATCCTGGTCCAGGTAAGGCCGGATACTTTCTGACAAGGCGTCCAGGTAACGGTCTTCCTTATAATAGGGTTTGATAAACCGGATACGGAACGGGTACTTATTCTTCCGGTGCACCTCCTTTACATACTCCACTGCAGTTTCATAGCTGCTCATGGCATAATGCGGGTAAAGAGGTACCGCTATTACTTCGTCCAGGCCGGGTTGCTTTTCCATCAGCCGTTCAAAGGCAGCGGCGGGAGACGGGTTTCCATACCGCATGGCGATCTCCACCGGTTCTTTTACCTGCCGTTGCAGGGCTTCCTGCAATTGCCGGGTGAGTTCAATAAGCGGCGATCCTTTGCCGGTCCATATTGACCGGTAGGCCGCGGCTGATTTCGGGGACCTGAATGGTACAATGATCCCTTTCACCAGCAACAGGCGGGCGAGGTAAGGAATATCAATAACCCGCTCATCCATTAAAAATTCGCCAAGATAGCGGCGGACATCCTTCAGTTCCGCCGAGTCCGGCGAACCAAGGTTCATTAAAAGTATTCCGGTCCTGGCTGCTCTTTCCATATTTTTACCCGATCGTTTGCAAAAGTAACCCCGTTGCAACGAAAAGTTCAATTCGCCCTGTTTTTAAAAGACTGTTCCGCACGAACGAATACCCATTCGTCTTTGACAATATTATTACATGATTCCTGACGGTTCGTTAAATGAGTAAGATCAGGCGCTGAAATGACAGTATAGTGACAGAGTAATTAGGCACTTGACCAACGTGGAATTAATTTTGTTTGTACAGGAAAAAGAAACACATGGAGGGCAACGGTCCAAAAGAGATTCAGCATTTTTTCAGCTGCGGCATCAATTACCGGAAATCAGATGCCGCGGTGAGAGGTCAGTTTGCGGTAAGCAATGACCAATATGCCCTCCTGCTCGAACAGTCTCCCTCATTTGGGATTTCCGAATTCTTTATTGTATCTACCTGCAACCGGACCGAGATCTATGGATTTGCCGAACAGGCCGGCCGTTTATCGGCCCTTTTATGTTCCCAGACAGAAGGCAGCCTGGAAGCCTTCAACCAGCTTTGTTATACCCACCAGGGGATGGCAGCCGTGAAACACCTGTTTGAAGTAGGCGCCGGGCTGGATTCGCAGATACTCGGGGATTATGAGATTGTGGGACAGATCAAACAGGCGACCCGGATCGCCAAAGAACACGGGCGGATCAATGCCTTTACCGATCGGCTGCTGAACTGCATGCTCCAGTCTTCCAAAGCGATCAAGAATAATACCGCGCTCAGTAACGGAACGATTTCCGTATCCTTTGCCGCTGTTCAGTATATCAGGGAAACGGTAAGTCCTGTTGCCGGCAAGTCTATTCTCCTGCTGGGTACCGGTAAGATCGGGAACTCCATCTGCAAAAACCTGGTGGATTACCTCGGCACGCAAAATATCACGCTGATCAACCGGACGGACAGCAAGGCCTGCCTGTTAGCGGAAGAACTTGGACTGAAAGCCGCTCCCGCCGCCCGCTTGCAGGAAGAGATCGATAAAGCCGATATCATCCTGGTCGCCACGAATGCAGAAGAACCCGTGATTGGCCCGGCGCATCTCCGCCAGCACAGCCGGAAACTGCTTATCGACCTTTCCATTCCCCATAATGTGGATCCCGCAGCAGCGGCGCTGGAAGGCATTACCCTGGTGAATGTGGATGAATTGTCAAAACTTAAAGACGAAACACTGGCCCGCCGGCAGGCTGAAGTACCAAAAGCCAAATCCATCATTGCGGAACACCTGTCGGAATTCAACGAGTGGTACCAGATGCGCAAACATGTTCCCGTACTGAAAGCCGTTAAGACAAAGCTGAAAGAAATACATTCTTCTCCCTTATTCGTAATTTTATATGACCCGTCCGCCCCGAAAAGGGATGCCGATGATAAAATCCAGCGGGTGATCAACGGAATGGCGAATAAACTCAAAGTACAAAACCAGAAAGGCTGCCATTATATCGAGGCCATCAATGAATTCATTGCAACGGGTACCAACGCATAAAATGGGAAAAATAATCCGGATTGGAACAAGGGAAAGCCAGCTCGCTGTATGGCAGGCCACGCAAGTGCAGTCATTACTGGCACAAAATGGTTATGAAGCGGAACTGGTCTTTATTAAAAGTGAGGGAGATACTGATCTGCACACTCCTTTATACGAAATGGGCGTACAGGGCATTTTTACCCGCAGCCTCGATATGGCCCTGCTCAATGGCCGTATCGACCTCGCTGTTCACTCCATGAAAGATGTACCCACACAATTACCCGCCGGTATCGGGCAGGCTGCTGTTCTGAAACGCGGACCGGTGAAAGATCTCCTCGTGTACAAAGGCAACTGGGCGGACGGGCAGGGCGAATGGACCCTTCCCGGCAAAGCTGTCCTGCATATTGCCACCAGCAGCATCCGGCGAAAAGCGCAGTGGCTGAACCGTTATCCTTCCCACGAAATTCACAACCTGCGGGGCAATGTAAATACAAGATTGAGAAAACTGCAGGAAGAAAACTGGGATGGAGCCATTTTCGCACAAGCGGGCCTGGAGCGGATCGGGCTGCGCCCGGAAAATGCGATAGAACTGGATTGGATGCTGCCGGCCCCGGCGCAGGGCGCCATCATGGTCGCCTGCCTGGAAAAAGACAGCTATACCACCGAAGCCTGCCGGCATTTCAATGACCCCGAAACAGCTCTTTGCACCCATGCCGAAAGAAGTTTTCTCCGGGCCTTACTGGGGGGTTGCTCCACACCGATCAGCGCCTACGCCCAGGTAAGCGGACATGAAATTCATTTCCGGGGAAATATCCTCTCCCCCGATGGGACCGAAAAAGCGGGGGTGGAGTTGAAAGCCGCTCTCACAGAGAGTGAAGCAGTAGGAACCCGGGCCGCCGCCCTTTTACTGGAAAACGGGGGACAGGCCATTGCAGCTAAAATCCGGAATGCAGGCAGCTAAATACAGCATATTATCCACCCGGCCTTTACAGGAGGCAGCGATCGCGGAAGCAGCCAGCGCCGGGATCCGGGTTGATGCATACTCCTTTATCGAAACAAAATCCGCCAGCGATATGGAGACGATACAAAAAATTAAACAGGCCTACCGGCAATCCGCCACCGTGGTATTTACCAGTATGAACGCGGTGGAAGCAGTAGCTGCACAACAGGAAGGGCGGCAACCCGGCTGGCATATCTACTGCACTAACCATGCTACCCGCCAGTTAGTGGAAAAATATTTCGGGAAAGATGCGGTAGCGGGTACGGCCGGCTCCGCTGCTGAACTGGCGGAGATCATCCTGGCAGATGCGGGTCTGACTCATGTGCTCTTTTTTTGCGGTGACCAGCGCCGCGATGAGCTGCCTTTTATGCTCCGCAAGAACCATATTGAAGTGGAAGAAATACAGGTTTATCAAACGATTCCTGTTCCGCACCTCGTCCGGGAACATTATGACGGGATCCTGTTTTTCAGTCCCAGCGCCGTAGCGGCTTTTTTCAGCAATAACCGGTTACCCGGGCAAACGACCCTTTTCGCGATTGGCCCAACCACGGCCGAAGCTATCCGGAAATACAGTCGTAATAAAACAGTTATCAGCGATCAGCCGGGTAAGGAGTATTTGCTGCAGGCGGCCACCCGTTATTTTCATCACCAGTAAGAAACCTCCCGGTTTACTGTACTGAAACTAAAAAACAACATGAGTGTACTTAAAAACGACCTGTTATTAAAAGCGCTGCGCGGGGAAACGGTGGAACGACCACCGGTATGGATGATGCGGCAGGCAGGCCGCTACTTACCCGATTATATCCGGCTGCGGGAGCAATATGATTTTTTTACCCGCTGCCAGACACCCGAACTCGCCACGGCCATTACCCTGCAGCCGGTGGACCAGGTGGGGGTGGATGCCGCAATTATTTTCAGCGATATCCTGGTGATCCCGCAGGCTATGGGGATGGAAGTACAGATGGAAGAAGGCAAGGGTCCTTTATTACCGAAGACCATCCGGACACAGGCGGATATTGATGCATTGATCAGCACCGGGGTGGAAGAAAGCCTGAAATATGTCTGTGATGCAATAACCATGACCCAAAAAGAACTGAACGGCCGGGTACCGCTGATCGGTTTTGCGGGCGCCCCCTGGACCATTCTTTGCTATATGGTGGAAGGCAGGGGAAGCAAGACCTGGGACAAGGCCAAACAGTTTGCCTATACAGAACCTGCGTTGACCCAGCAGTTGCTGGATAAGATCACGCAGATCACTATCGGGTATTTAAAAGCGCAGGTAAAAGCCGGCGCGGATACGGTACAGGTATTTGACAGCTGGGCCGGTTCCCTCAGCCCGGCAGATTTCCGCAAATTTGCCCAACCTTACCTGTTCCGGATCGCCGAGGCGCTGCAACCGGAGGTCCCGGTGATTCTCTTTCCCAAGGGAAGCTGGTACGCGTTGAAAGATATCAGCGAAAGTGCGGCGGCGGGTGTGGGTATTGACTGGTGTATCAGTCCCCGTGTTGCCCGGGAACTGACGGGAAATAAGATCACGATCCAGGGGAATTTTGACCCTGCGAAATTACTGGCCCCTATTCCCGAGATTAAAAGATCGGTTAAAGAAATGATTGATGAATTTGGCCCGCAACGTTATATTGCCAACCTGGGTCACGGGATCACCCCCAATGTACCCGTGGATAACGCCAGGGCTTTTGTGGATGCCGTAAAAGAATACAGTATTTAATTTATAAACGAGCCGTTTCATGCCGGAAATACCTACAAGGGAGCGCTGGACTTCCATGATACATGAGCTGCAGGACAGGATCTGCGCGGCACTGGAAACCGCGGACGGCAAGGCCCGTTTCATTGAAGATGCCTGGGAAAGACCGGAAGGCGGCGGCGGAAAAACAAGGGTGATCGCCAATGGTAATGTATTTGAGAAAGGCGGCGTAAACACATCGGTGGTATTCGGGGATGTAACGGATGCTATGCGAACCCAGTTGCCTGTCAATGGCAGCCGCTGGTTTGCCTGCGGACTGAGCCTGGTGCTTCATCCTGTCAACCCCTTTGTACCAACGGTACACTGCAATTACCGGATGTTTGAGTTGTACCTTGAATCCGGCGAACTGGCCGACCGCTGGTTTGGTGGCGGCACCGACCTCACTCCTTTTTATCTTATAGAGGAAGATGCCCGCCATTTTCATCAAACCTATAAAAATAGTTGTGACTCATTTGATCCGGCCTTGTACCCGCGTTTTAAAAAAGAATGCGACCAGTATTTTGTAAACGGACACCGCAACGGGGAACGAAGGGGCATCGGTGGTATTTTTTATGATTACCAGCGGGCTGAAGGCGAAAAGGATACTGATTTCTGGATGCGGTTCGGAGAAGCCTGCGGCAACGCGTTCACAGCGGCCTATATCCCGATCGTGGAGAAAAGAAAAAATACGGCGTACACAGCGGCCAACAAACACTGGCAGGAGATCCGGCGGGGCCGTTATGCAGAATTTAACCTGGTACATGACCGCGGGACCCTGTTCGGGCTTAAAACCAATGGCCGGACCGAGAGCATCCTGATGAGTTTGCCCCCGGTGGCGCGGTTTGAATACAATTACCAGCCCGCCCCGGGCACGGAAGAAGACCGGCTCCTCGAAGCCTGCCTGCATCCCCGGGAATGGGTAACGGAGATCAGTGAAGAAGAAAAAAATGAATGGGCGCGACGCAGCAATTCCTGATAGGCAGCCTTACTATAACTTTTAATCCCAGTTTTATGCACCTGCAAAGAAGAAACAGAATACTCCGGCAATCCTCCGCCATCCGCTCCCTGGTGGCTGAAACCCGTTTGTCGCCTTCGGATTTTATCGTGCCTTTGTTTATTGACGAGGGCGAAAACATAAAAACGGAGATCAGGTCCATGCCCGGTTATTACCGTTCCAGTCTCGATAATACAGTAAAGGAAGTAAAGGAACTCTGGAACATGGGCTTACGAAGTGTATTACTATTTATAAAATGCAGGGACGAACTGAAAGACAATACGGGCCAGGAAGCCTGGAACAGGGACGGCCTGATGCAGCGCAGTATACGCGCTATCAAGAACGCGGTACCGGGTATGTATGTCATGACCGATGTGGCCCTGGATCCCTATTCCACCTACGGTCATGATGGGATTGTAAAAGATGGACGGATCCTGAATGATGAAACCGTGGAAGCGCTGGTAAAAATGAGCATCAGTCATGCCGAAGCCGGCGCCGATATGGTGGCCCCCAGTGACATGATGGACGGCCGGGCCGGCGCGATCCGCAAAGGGCTGGAAGAACAGCATTTTAACCAGGTGGGCATCATGAGTTACAGCGCCAAGTATGCCTCCTGCTTTTATGGCCCCTTTCGCGATGCCCTTGATTCCGCCCCGGGTTTTGGCGATAAAAAAACCTACCAGATGGATTATGCCAATCGCAGGGAAGCCGTTAAAGAAACCCTGATGGATGTGGAAGAAGGCGCGGACATTGTAATGGTGAAACCGGCGCTGAGTTATCTTGACATTATCCGGGATGTAAAAAATGCAGTGCAGGTACCCGTCAGCGCTTATAATGTCAGTGGTGAATATGCGATGATCAAAGCGGCCGCTGCCAATGGCTGGATCGATGAAGACAAAGCCATACTGGAAGTGCTGACCTCCATCAAAAGGGCCGGCGCCGACCTGATCGCCACTTATTTTGCCAAAGAAGCAGTACGGCTGATTGATTAACCAGGACCCGGTAAATAAAATATAAGCAGTATGAACATTGAGAAAAGCATCGCCTTATTTGAAAGAGCGCAGCGATCCATTCCCGGCGGGGTGAACTCCCCTGTAAGAGCCTTTAAAAGTGTGGGAGGAACTCCTTTGTTCATGCAACGGGCAAAAGGCGCTTATCTCTATGATGCCGATGGGAATGTCTATATCGATTATATCGCTTCCTGGGGGCCGATGATACTGGGACATGCGTATGAACCTGTTGTACAGGCGATCCGGGAGAAAGCCATGGATTCCACTTCCTTTGGCGCTCCTACTGAACTGGAAATTGAGATGGCTGAACTGATCATCAGCATGGTGCCGGGTGTGGACCTGGTCCGGATGGTCAGCAGTGGTACGGAAGCCTGCATGAGCGCCATCCGGCTGGCGAGGGGGTTTACCGGGAAAAATAAGATCATCAAGTTTGAAGGCCATTACCACGGTCATGCCGATTCCTTCCTCGTAAAGGCAGGAAGCGGGCTGGCCACTTTTAATATCCAGGCAGTTCCCGGTATCACTGCCGGCGTGGCGAATGATACCCTCACCGCTCCTTATAATGACCTGGAAGCCGTACAAAAACTGGCAGCGGAACATAAAGGAACCATTGCGGCCATCATTGTGGAACCGGTGGCAGGCAATATGGGATGCATCCTGCCGGCGCCGGGTTTCCTTGAAGGACTTCGCCGGCTCTGCGATGCAGAAGGAATTGTTTTTATCCTGGATGAAGTGATGACCGGTTTCCGGCTCGCACCCGGCGGCGCACAGGAGCGCCTCGGTATCCGGGCTGACCTGGTAACCTATGGCAAAGTGATCGGTGGAGGAATGCCTGTCGGGGCCTTTGGCGGCCGGAAAGATATCATGCAGCATATTGCCCCGCTGGGAAATGTGTACCAGGCGGGTACCTTGAGCGGAAACCCCATCGCCATGATCGCGGGTTATACGTTACTGAGTGAACTGAAGAAAAATCCATCCATTTATAAGGAGCTGGAAGAAAAAACGATTTACCTGCGCGAAGGATTGCACCGCGGACTGAAAGCCTGGGGCCAGCCCTATATCATTAACCAGCTGGGTTCCATGATCAGTGTCCACTTCAGTGATCACCCGGTTACGGATTTTGCTTCCGCTTCCTCCGCCAATAATGAGTTATTCAAAAAATATTTTCACGCCATGCTTCAGCAGGGCATTTACCTGCCGCCATCCGCGTTTGAAAGCTGGTTCCTGAACAATGCCCTGACCAAAGAAGACCTGGACAAAACGATAAAGGCAAGCGCTGAAAGCCTGAGGCAGATCCGTTAAACGAACCGTTCTGCCCGGAATACCTGCTTCCGCGTTTCGCATCACGCTACCGATCCGGATATAAAACAAACACGACATAAAGACAAACAATATGACAATAGCAGAAAATAAAGCAATAGTAATCCGGTTTAACAAGGATTTCCTGGAGCAGGGAAATATTGAAGTGCTGAAAGAAATTGTAGCAACTGATTTTATCAATCATACCGCCGCGGGGGGAGTTCCCAATAACGCTGAAGGGTTAAAACAATTCGTTACCCTGTTACATACCGGTTTCTCAGACTTCCATATTGATATTCACGAACAGGTTGGTGAAGCTGACATTATCGCGACACGAAAAACCATACGGGCAACACATACAGGCGAAATAATACCTTTCAGACATTAGTTTTGCAGTGATTATTCCCGGTATTATACCGACAGACATTAGCACCGGCCGATCCATGTAATTTTAATGTCTCGTCGGTATAATGGGACATCTTCCGACAGGTAAACAGGTAGTTTTCCATGTTATGGATTTTGTGCGGCTTCGCGACGGAAAATACATTGAACATTGGGGGCAAAATAATATCATCCAGGTAATACAACAATTGTAATAGGCCACCAACCTACTGCCGGCAACATCGGTTTGCATCCTTTCCCAGCCTGGTTGACATTGCATTTCACTATTAGTCCTCCGTAAATCCGCAACAGAACTAACCAGCAGGTCCGGGTGAATTTCCTGATCTATACAAACGTTTTAAAAAAACATTTGAACTGTTTTAAAACTCGCCAATTAAACAATAGTAATTGTAGAAAATTAACTCGCTGAGAATCAGAGGTAATTTTGAAATTTGGGATATAATTGCATATATTTAAGTGTAAGCGGTCATTGTAAAGCGACATTCTGCAAATAATCAAAATGACAGACGAATTAAAAATAGTACTTAAAATGTTCGCTGACTTTGACGAGCAAGAACTCGACAAAATATCGAATTATTTCAAGCCAAAATCTGTTACAAAAAGCAGTATTCTATTGCACGAAGGAAGTGTCTGCAAAGAGTTTTATTTCGTACACACGGGTTGTATTCGGACTTTTTTCCTCGACAAAAATGGGCAAGAAAAAACAAGGTATGTAATGCTTGACAATCATATAGGAACAGCATTAACAAGTTTCATTTCTCAAAAACCGTCTATTGAAATTATTGAAGCTATTGACGACACAGACCTATTAGCAATGAACCATTCCGACTTCTATCGCTTAAATAAAGAAATGAATAATTGGCAAACTTTCTATCAACGTATTTTGGAAATGGCCTACTCATTCCAAAACAGAAAAATTGAACACTTAGTAACGCTAACTGCAAAGCAACGCTACGATATTATTTTAAAAGAAAATCCTGTTTTCATTCAACGTCTTTCAAACAGGGTATTGGCTTCTTATCTCGACATTCGGGAGGAAACACTTAGCAGACTTAAATCCAAATAATACGATTTTGACCTAAGTCAAAGTACACCTAAACTTGTTTAATCACCTTTGCAAAAAATAAGGTATGAAACAAGAGAATTTGAAATTGAATTATTGGGCAATAATTGCAACAGGAATTATCGCCTTCCTTTTAAGTATATTTTGGTATAGCCCATTGCTGTTTGGAAAAATATGGGAACAATATCGCAATCCGCCTAATCCCACCATTCCTCAATGGACAATGGCATTTGCACCATTACGAGAACTTATAGCTTCTTATGTTCTTGCTTTTTTAATTGTTCGTCTGAATTTGACAAATTGGAAATCCACCGTGCAACTAATGCTTATTCTTTGGCTTGCATTTCACGCAGTTGGAATGGCAGGTGCAATTCTTTGGGACAATATGCAATGGCAATTAGGTATGGTACACGCAGGCGATTGGCTGATGAAAATGCTCTTTATGGGAGTTGTTCTTACATCATGGTTAAATAAAAAAACTTCAATAGAAAAAAATAAATTATGAGGAAATTTGTATTACTGTTCCGTATGGATATTGCAAGAAAAGAAGCACAGCCAACCCGAAAGCAAATGGAAACGTATATGCAACAATGGATAAGATGGATAGACGAAATTGCAGATAATGACCAACTTGCGAACGGCGGAAATCATTTTTCCCTGCAAGGACGAGTGCTAAAACCGAACAACGAAGTTATTGAAACACCACACGTTGCCGACAACAATTCTGTTGCGGGCTACATTATTGTGTTAGCTAAAAATATTGACGAGGCGACAAAGATTGCAAAAAAATGTCCAATCTTAAACGGACGAAACACAAGTGTTGAGATACGAGAAACGGCAACACCCTGACAATAAACAACGAACCGCTAACATCGGTTTTGCGTTATGGCGGCTGACGGACTTATTCAACTGTTGTGCTACTATTGAGCTTTAGTGCTACATTTGGGCTGACGGTTTTCAAATGCCGCCACAAACGCCAAGCCGTGAACCGTTGTGCGTCACTTAGAAAGACTTTCTTAATATGGAAATTATGTTGGTTGCAATAGAAGACAAATTGGTTAATGCCTGGAAGGATTTTTTTTTGAATGAACCTAATGTAACTATTACTGAAGCTGATATTACTCAAATCCGGTGTGACGCCGTTGTAAGTCCGGCAAATTCTTTTGGTTTTATGGATGGAGGTCTAGATTATGCATTATCCGAAAGATTTGGCTGGGATTTAGAAAAAAAACTTCAAAAACAAATCAAAGATTTACCAGAAGGAGAATTACTAGTTGGACAAACTATTCTCATGGAAACTGGTGATAAAGACGTTCCATTTTTAATTTCCGCTCCTACGATGCGTATCCCCACAAATTTTAATATTGACACATCAATCAATGCATACTTAGCAATGAAAGCAATTCTTATAAGAGCAACAAGTGACGAAAGAATTTCATCTGTTGCTATTCCCGGTCTTTGCACGGGAGTTGGACGAATGCAACCTATGATCGCTGCAAGACAAATGTTTCAAGCATACAAGGAAATCATACTTGGACAACGTATGAACTTTACAACTTTTGGAGAGGCGCAAAAGTATCATTGGAACATCAATCCACAGGGAATGATATGGACACATTAATTCTTTCTGTTAAGAGCAAAAAGCGAACGCACAACATTGGTTTGGCGCTATGGCGGCCGCCCCCACATAATCAGATAAATCCGCGGCATTTTTTAGCCCCGCACTTACAGGGCAGGGTACCCTCGTGGTGGGTTTCCCCGTAATCGCAGCTCAGCTCCTCCCCCTTCTGAATAGTACGCAGGGCGTAAAATTCCACCCGGTTCCTCATGACCCGCAAAAAAGTATTGGGTTCACAGGAGTGATTGATGAACCGCATATCATTGGGATTGGCAGATGCATTCAGGGCCAGGTCATCTTCCAGTTCCACCATATTGATCACTGCCTGGTTCCTGATCAGTTTCATGGCTTCTTTCATGGTGATGATCACTCCCCCGAGATCACCAATTTTTTTCCGGGCCGGGATGCGCTGAAGGACATAGGCCCCCTTGCCGGCAATTTTACTTTTTGCCACTTTTACCGGGTAATAGATATGATACGGCGGGGTTACGGGTTTTTGCATTGACATGTTATTCGTTTATCCATTTTACTTTTTCTTCGAGGGCTGAACGGCTGGCGCCAGTCGATGGGATGGCAATATGACCAATATAAAAAAAGCCGAGCAACTTATCCTGTTCTTCAAGTCCAAAAAATGATTTTGCTTCTTCCATATAGGTAATACCCCCGGTGGTCCAGTAGCCCCCGAGCCCATAAGCGGTTACCGAGAGGTAGATATTCTGAACCGCACAGGCCACGGCCCCGATCTCCTCTATCTCCGGAATATTGGTAGCCGGGTGCCGCTTCATCCCGATCGCAATGATATGGGAAGCCCGGAGCGGGTTTTGCTGCAGCTTGCCGTAAGTAATTTCCCTAAACCGCTTACCGGCTTTTTCTTTATAGAGCGTACTCTGGAAAGCGGCCAGTTTCTTCAATCCTTCGCCGCTGAAGACGGTAAATTGCCAGGGCTCTGTTTTCCCGTGCGTGGGCGCCCAGCAGGCATTTACCAGGATCTCCCGGATAATCGCCTCATCAATTTTTTTCCCTGCTTCAAACTGATCCGGGAAGACGGAACGGCGACTGCGCGCTAGTTGGTTAAACAGGTCAGGATGCATGAAGAAGATTTGGGCAAAAATAAAGTGCCGCATGTTAATACGGCACTTTATTTAGGTATTTAAACGGGTCCCGGTGATTTATGTTAGAGGACCCGGGGTTGAACCATTAGTCGGTGTACCGGTGGCCGGCATTCACCCAATTGGTGATTACCTGCTTTTCCGCCGTGGTTAAAAGCGCCTGCGGGCTTTTGGGCATTTTAACCATGGTGTACAGCACACAGGATTGATTGATCTGGCTCCATTTGGTCACGATGCTGCAGTCTGCGTCAAAATTATACCCGGCAGTAGAGGAGCCGTTCATATGACAACCCGAACCGTTACAGCGGGTGGAGATCAGGTTTCTCATCTGGGCAAACAAGGGACCCGAAGCAGCGGTAGCTACTGTTGCAGTGGCCGTTTTTGTACACCCATTGGCATCCTTTGCCCCGATCGTATAGTTACCGGCCGCTAATGTTGAGAAGATATTGCTGGCCTGGTAGGCGCCCCCGTTAATATTAAAGGTAAAGCCGGTGGAGCCTGAGGCGGTCACCGTTATTTTACCGGATGCCGGGGTAAGACAGGGTGTATAATTTGTAATGGCCGTAGTAAGTGTGATCGTGGTATTGGAACAGGGGTTGGTCCCTGTTAACGTGATCTGTGAACTGCCCAAACATCCTGCTGAACTTTTAGCGGTAACCGTATAGGTACCGGCTGCCAGCCCGGAGAAGGTTCCCGATGCCTGGTAGGTTCCGCCATTAAGACTGTACGTAAACCCGGTTCCGCCGCTCGCAGTAGCCGTAATGGAACCATTGGACTGGCCGGTAGCGGGATCCACTTTGGTCAGGGCCACCGTGATGGTAACCCCGTTACAGGGATTGGATGAGCCGAGTGATACCGTGGTGGTACCGGTACAGCCGTTTGAATTCTTTGCCGTCACGGTATAGTTACCGGTCGCCAGCCCGTTGAATGTGGAAGACGTCTGGAAAGCGCCCCCGTTCAGGCTATAGGTGAAACCGGAGCCTCCTGTAGCAGTGGCCGTAATGGATCCGTTGGATTGTCCTGCCGTCGGGTCAACCTTGGTTGCCGTCACGGTAATCGTTACGCCCGCACAGGGATTATTGGTACCGATGGTAACCTGTGTGGTGCCGGCACAGCCGTTTGAATTTTTAACCGTAACGGTATAATTCCCGGCAGCCAGCCCGGTAAAGCGGTTGGATGACTGGAAACTGGTTCCATTAATACTATAGGTAAAGCCTGTTCCGCCGCTGGCGCTGACAGTAATCGTCCCATTATTTGTATTGGGAGAAGCATCTGTTTTGGTGGCGGTAACGGTTACTGTTACCCCCGCGCAGGGATTGAACACATTGATGGACACCTGGGCCGTATCAGAACAGCCCCATGAATTTTTCACTACTACATTATACGCCTGGAAAGGAGGTAACCCGGAAAAATAACCGGTATCCTGGAACGCGCCCCCATTCAGGCTATACCGGAAATCCGAGCCACCTGTCGCGGAAGCCGTGATCGTACCATTGGAAGCGGTACCGGTGGCATCTGTTTTATTGACGGTTAAGGAAATCGGGTTGGTACTACACGGATCGCCGGGAATTTCATGCCGGCAGGATGGAAACAATTGCAGCAGGGTGACAGCCACCACAGCGGCAGCCATCAGCAGATACTTCTTCATTTTCGTTGATTTTAATTTCGCAGGTTTCTTGGTGATCCCTGCTGTTACACAAAACGGTTCTTCGGCGGAATCTGCTGATGGCTGTAGCTATTGGGGTGGTTATTCTTTGTGCTTTGTCTTTTTAATTTGGAAAACCCGGGACAGGTTGAAGCCAAAACGGACTTCCGCTTTGCCCCAGCGCCCGGTAGTTTCAGTGATAAAGGCTCTCTCATTCATTCCTGTGGCATTGGAGAAATGCAACTGGAATACGTGTCCTCCCGTTTCGATATCAAAACCCACGGACAAGGGATTATAGTAGCCGCTGTCCGGCATCCCGATCAGTACATGGGTATAATCCCAGGTAAAAGCCACCCGCTGCGAGAGTTTGATCCGGCCGCCCACACCCAGGGCATACACATTATTCGGGTCCGTCTCCAGCGCCACGAGGTTCCGGTGTACCATGGTTGGCGCTACCTGCAGTGTAATGGTTTCACTGAATTTCCTGCCGATAATGGCTTCGAAATAATAACCAAGGCGGGAGGTAAAGAAATTCTTCCGGGAAGGATCAGACCAGGGCAATCCATCCATGGTAATCCCGGATACAAAAGCCAGGGTCACGGGCGAACTCCAGGGACCTGTCGATTGGCGGATTGGCGCATATTTGATGAAGGCATCCAGTTCTTTCTTAAACGTACTTCTTCCCACACCTACCATCAGGTTTTGCAGGATCCCAAAATCAAAGCCCATCCGCATGCTGGCCTGGTCTAACCCAAAAAAGTTCTTATACCCCTGGTCCAGTTGCCCGAAACGGTGCAGGATCCTGAAATCCATGGTTCCCGGGTTCAGGAATTCCATGGAATGCCCGTTGATCACCCGCGGTGATTTGAATGCATATTTTATTCTTTCCTTTTTGGGCTTTTCCTCTCCGACCAGTTTAAGCAGGTCTTCGTCCTGTGCCATCAGGATAGCCGGCCCCAGGAGCAGGGTAAAGCCCAGCAAGGAATGCAACAATAGTTTCTTCATAGTAAATTGAGTTATTCTTTAATTTTTGAGGGGTTCCAGCGCACAGGTTACACCGATCTTAGCTGTTTTGGCCACTTTATCCGCCACCAGGCCGGGGATGGTAACATCATAATCAGCCAGCAATACGGGGAAAGTAGCAACGGCGCTGATCTTCCCGCCCTGTACCGTTAATTTACCGCTGGTCTCCACGTCTTTTGTTACGCCATGCAGCGTCAGCTTTCCTTTCACGGTTACAGTATAGGTACCGTCCTTGGAATAATTCACCACGTCGTTATTGGCAACAGCGCCTTTGAATTCAGCCCGGGGAAACTTATTGCTCTCCACATAATTTTCATTGAAGTGTTCTTCCATCAGGGCTCTTTCAAAAGCAAAGCCTTTCATTAACACGGAGAACTGGATAGCGCCTGTTTTGCTGTCCAGCACACAGGTAGCCGTCTTATTCACCCCTTCAATCTTCTCGGGAGAAGACGAGGTAGTTGCATCAAATTCAATTTTCCCGCTCTTGGTAAAGAATTTCTGAGCAGAGGAGGAAAAGGCAAACAGCATCAGTGCTGCAGCCAGTACAAAATAATTTTTCATGTTCATCGATTTAGGTGTTGTTTGTATGTTTTAATTCTTTTCAATAACGGCCCGGTTCAGGATCAGGTCGGAGCCGAGCATTTCATCGGCATTGTAACCCGAGCAGATCCCCTTTACGGCAATGGCTGTTCCTTTATTCACCGTGGCCCCCTGCCCGTTATGCACACTGTCGATGCTGCAACGGACAGATGACATGGAGCTGGTATCGCCCACCACGATGGTGTAGAAGCCATTTTCATCTTTAACAATATCCTTCACCAGCCCGTCTACCTGCAATACTTTGCCGAGGTATTTGGTATTGGCTCCTTTTTCATCCTTTCCGAATTCGCCCAGCAACTGGGTGGCCGGGGCAGCGAAATCGGGTTTGAGATCAGCCGTGTCCTTGTGTTTCCGGTTGTACTCTTTGTAGATGTAAAAGCCGGCTACTGCCCCTGCGACCAGCAGGACCAGGACGGTGTAGATGATGATTTTTTTTCGTTTCATATAAGTGGCATTTAAAGTGATCAGTTATTCAGCGTGCCGCTGTCGATCCATTTCTTGATCACAGCGATCTGGCAATTGGTCATTTTTGACATTCCTTTCGGCATGGGCGAAAGCCCGGCTGCATGGGAGATGGTACCATACAGTTTGCCATTCAGGGCCATGGCCTTGTCAGCGGTATAGGTCCCCATCAGCTGGTTACCGGACGGGAAGCTCCCGGTATGGCAACTGTAGCAATATTGCTGAAGCAGGGGTACGACTTTCTGCGCATAGGACACGGTTCCTGTTGAATCCGTACAGGGCCCGCTGTTCCCGCTATAGAGCAGGCCTTCCTTATCATAGTAACAGGAGCTGATCAGCACTGCTGCCAAAAGCAGCAGGCTGGCAAGTGAGATTTTCATTTTCATTCCTTTCATTTTAATTATTTAGAGTACCGGCGGCAATCCATTTCTGGATCTGGGTGATTTCACAATCAGAAAGCTTGGCCGCGCCTTTCGGCATGGGTGAGTAACCCAGCTGGTGGGCGACAGAACCATATAACTTTCCGTTCAGGGCTACCGTTTTCAGCGGGTTGTAGGTGGATACATCAATATTACCTCCCAGGTTATTGGGATTATGACAGCCCGCGCATTTAGCATCCATGATCGGTTTTATAGCGCCGCTATACGTAAAGACGGCGGTATCACAACGACCCACGCAACTGTTATTCTTTGCCCCCTGGTTAATCCATTTCTGGAGCAATGCTTTTTGTGCAGCCGTAAAAGCCGGCATGGGCGGCGGCGGCATCCGGTCATTTCCGGTTTTGATGATTTCCTTATACAATTTGCTTCCGGATGCATTCCCGGGTGAAACATACCGTACGATCCTGTCATACGAGGTCAGGTTCACACCTTCCGCATGGGTAATGGCATCATGACAGCCGCTCATCGTACAATTGGAAGAAATCAGCGGCATAATGTCATTGACAAAATAAACAGTATCCGGGCTGCAGGTATTGGTAGACCCGGTGCCGCCACCGGTACCACCACCAGTGCCACTTCCCCCGTTACCAGGATGCAGGATCTCGTGCCGGCAGGCATTTAATACAATCAGGCCTGCGGCCAAAACTGCAAAAACGTAAATAAACTTCTTTTTCATAAAGGTTGTTTTGATTTATAGAATAACCCGAACCAATGGGTACGGCTTTTAAAAAAATAACTCAATAGTCAAAGATTTTCGTAACCGGTTCGTTTGAAAAAATTGTGACTTGTGCTGGAGGGAATCAGGCCTGCCGGGGTGGCCGAAGCAGAATGGTCAGCGGGATGGTTGGAATAGGGCCGGAAAGGTAGGAGATATAACTCCGGGTTTCCCATAAGAAAATATCGTTATCGGGCAAGGTCTTCACCATCGGTGAATACACCATGCCCATCGTATTGTGCTGAATATTATGAAAGGGCAATTGTTGATCCTGATCATCATCAGCAGAAGTTCCGTCATCACCCGCATAATGCATGATCATAAAATCAATAAAGCTGATGGAAGAGTTTCGCTGGTGATGCTGCTTAAAATGATCCAGCAGGCGGGGCAGTTTAAATACCTGGCCCACCTCGGTATTTCCCACAAGGTGAAAACTAATCAGAAGTATCGCCAGATTTTTACTCATTCGTGACAATCAGTTATTCAAAAATGATGCCATACGAAATGTAACGCCTGCCGGCCTGTAATATTGTAGTGAAAAGAAGGATTTCCCGGTAGATTAATAACTACTTAACGAATAACTGTTAGCGGAATAACCCTATGATCACCTGAGTAAAAGTTCACAGGGCTTTAAACCGGTATGTTTCTTGAAAGCGGTGGAAAAATGGGAGATCGAGGAATAGCCCAGCAGCAGGGATACCTCGGTGACGCTTAATCCCTTTTCATAAAGCAGGTATTTGGCATGCTCCATCCGCTGACTTTGATAGAAATCAAATACGGTGGTGCCGAATAATTCCTTGAATCCTTTCTTAAGGTAACATTCGTTGATGGCCACTTTGCGGCTGAGCTCTTTAATGGTAATGGGTTCGCCGATATGCTGGATCAGGATCTCCCTTGCCTTAATGATCTTTTCGCGGTCCGCTTCATTGGCCAGGAATTTACAGCTGATTACATCGATCTCTTTTTCTCCCAGCATACAATCCAGGGAATAGAACAGCAGCATCTGGGTTTGCGCATTAATATAGATGTTCTCGAGGCTGTCACTGAAAGTATGGTTGAGTACCCCTTCCAGTACCATCCTGGTCTTGCCGCAAAGAGGCAGGATCTTGGTAAAAGAAGAATGGTGCCGGAAACCCAGGATATCTTCCGTCAGGGCCGCGTTCCCTTTCCGGGGTTTTACAAACTGGCTAAGGTGCATGGGGGAAAAACGGAAACTCACCACATCGATACTCTCCGCCCTTTCCATACAGGATTTCGAGGCATTGAACTGGCAGAGATCACATTCGGTGTCTTTTTTCCGGCAATACACATTCCCGCTCACACAGAATTTTAATTCCAGGTAATTTTCTTCCGGCCGGGAGGCGGCAAAATGATAGACCAGCATACCCGTATCCTCCACATTCCACTGCGGGTGGCGGCGGTACCGGTGAATGGTATATTGAACAGAACCGGGAATCTGCTGTTCCCTTTCCTGGAGCAATACCATTTCACCCTGCATCAGGCTTTGCTTATAAGCCAGGCTCAATATGTCCGGGGGGGTATGCATGGATTCACAAATTTACTGCTTATCCCTGAAATTAATGGTGTAACGCCGACTGATCCTGGTCAGGCCCTGAGTTTTAACAATATATGCGTAAAAAAACTTCCATTTTATCTCCTAACAGCTAACTTTGCCCGACCGTTAAAAGCGGCCTATATCACTGCATGATTCACCCGCATACCTATATTCATCCCAATGCCCGGCTAGCCACCAATGTGAAGATTGACCCTTTTACGGTCATTCACCAGGACGTGGAGATCGGGGATGGCACCTGGATCGGATCCAATGTCACCATTATGGAAGGGGCCCGGATCGGTAAGAACTGCCGCATTTTCCCGGGTGCGGTGATTGCCGCCATTCCGCAGGACCTGAAATTCCAGGGTGAATATTCGAATGTGTATATCGGGGATGGTACCACGATCCGGGAATTTGTGACCATTAACCGGGGCACCAAGGACCGCGAAAAAACCGTGATCGGCAAAAACTGCCTGATCATGGCCTATTGCCATTTTGCCCACGACTGCTTTGTGGGTGATAACTGTATCACCAGTAATAATACCCAGGTGGCCGGGCACGTAACCATCGGCGACTGGGCCATTATCGGGGGCATGTGTGCCGTACACCAGTTTGTAAAGATCGGGGCCCATTCTTTTATCAGCGGGGGTTCGCTCGTGGGCAAAGATGTTCCTCCTTATATCAAGGCCGGCCGGACTCCATTAAGTTATGCGGGGGTGAATTCCATCGGCCTGAAACGCCGGGGCTTCAGCGTGGAACGGATCAATCATATCCTCGATATTTACCGGGTACTGTATAATAAAGGAATGAACACCAGCCAGGCCGTTGAATACCTGGAAGAAGAAATGCCTGCTACCGATGAACGGGATGAGATCGTAACCTTTATCCGGGAAAGCGGCCGGGGCATCATCAAACGGTTCACCAAAGGCAGCAACGATGACGATCTCCCTATCTGACGCCGGGAAGCGGTTCAACCGCGACTGGATCTACCGTCATTTTACTTACCAATTTACCACGGGTAACAGCTATGCCATCACCGGGCCCAACGGGTCGGGCAAGAGTACGTTGCTGCAGGCCTTAAGCGGTTCCATGATGATCAATGAAGGCCAGATCAGCTGGACCCTTCAAAATAAAAAGACAGATCCCGAAGAAGTTTATAACCATATTTCCATCTGCGCTCCCTACCTGGAACTGATCGAGGAAATGACCCTCGGAGAATTCCTGGATTTTCACCAGGGCTTCAAACCTTTTTTACCCGGGCTTGACGCAAAAGATATTATTGCACGGACCGGGCTGGAAAAAGCTGTTCACAAACAGATTCGTTATTATTCCTCCGGGATGAAACAACGGGTAAAACTCGCCCAGTGCATCCTCTCAGATGTGCCGGTGGTGCTCCTCGATGAACCCTGCACCAACCTGGATGCGGCAGGTATTTCATTATACCTTTCATTGATTGCTGATTACAGCAAGGACCGGCTGATCGTGGTGAGCAGTAATGATGAGACAGAGTATCAGTTCTGCCGGGAGGTTATTAATATCAATGATTATAAATAATACTGCGCTAACCCGGACCCAACATAACGTATTTGACCCTGATCTGCAGACCGTTTAAACATTCTGTAATGGTAAAAAGCCGGTTTAATTTTATTTTTTATTTTCTCGTCTCTGTCTATTCGTCTTTTCTAATTGGTTCTCTTTTACTGCTTTTAGGCACTGGCAGTTTCAATTCAATAAAAGAGCCAGCAACACCTCAGATTGTGGGATTTATCCTGGTCCTGGTAATAATTTTCTGGGGAGGCAGCACATTTATAAAAAAAGCATTTATTACTAAAACAGGGTCAGGGCAGATTATCCTGCAAGGTCTTTTTAAGAAAAGATCAATAAGCGCCAGCGATATAACAGAAATCAATCCTTATGCAAAAGAGAATTTCTACAATATCACAGGCGAAGTCACCATCGTAACCAACATCACACTTGTAACTGGCGAGAAAATTATTATTCCTGAAATACTTTACAAAAACAGCAAAGTTGTAAGGGAGGCTATCCAACATGAATTTGAAGACAAATTGCCGACAGCAGACAAATATTATAAGTCACCCTACTTACCCGGTTTGCCAAAACAAAAATTCGCCGGAAATCCATGGTTCAGTTTCAACACAATCCTTTTAATAGGCCTGGCAGCGTTCTTTCTGTATAATGTTTCAAACAGTATATCCGGCAAAAACGGATGGATTTTCCTGCCAATTTTTATAGTCTTTTATATAGGATTTGGCTTCCAGATGTTTTATTTCGTAATCAAGGATTCTGCCCTGACCGTCAGGAATCATTATTTCCCCTGGTATAAAAAAGCCTGCCCATTGGAAGATATTTCAATTGTAAGTTTTGAAACGCCCTACAGAAAATCCGAATCCCTCCGGATTTTCCGGCATGATCAGTCTTCTAACATCTACGGGGCGGGCAGCCTTCGGACAAAGGACTGGAATCAGCTAAAAGCTGAATTCACAAAACTTGGCATTAGGATCCGCTAAAATATGATAAAAGATATTGATGTCTTTTATCATATTATTACCTGATATTTTTCATCCCGGCAGATCGCGTTGTAGCTCTATATTTGCATCCGTGAAAAAGGGCATTGCTTTCATATTATTACTGGTTTTTACCCTGCAAACCTTCTATGCCTCGGCATTTACCATCTGGTTTTATGCTAACCGCAAAGCCATCGCCCAAAAACATTGTATCAATAAAAACAGGCCGGAACTGAAATGCGACGGCAAATGTTTTTTGAAAATGAAAATGCAGCAAACGGAACAACACCAGGATGAAGAAGCCCCGCTGCATGTAAAACAACAACTGGAAGGCAGCCCTTTTACCCCGGCGGCCGACACCCCGGCGCTGCTAATCCCGGTATATAGCAACTCCTATAACAGCGGTTACCGGAGTTTCTACCAGTACCGGCACAGCCCCTCCATTTTCCATCCCCCGCTGAAGTCCTGACGCATCCCTTCTTTTATTGCCTCAGGGATACTGTTGCCTGCAGCAGCTGTTCCCCTATGCTATTCATTCATTTCTTCAACTTTAATTCATGAAAAAATCAGTTTGTATTTTACTGCCCTTCTGTTTCCTTTCTGTATTCATCCTGCTTACCGCCTGCTCAAAAGATAAAGCGGACAATAACCCGACAGCCGGGATGACCAAAATCAGCGAAGGGTATGCTGCCGGCGCCGCCACCAAAGTGGAGATCTACAGCAAACAAAGCCATGTAAACACCGGTTACAATAAATTCTATATCGCTCTCTATGATTCGGCCAGCGGCAACCGTGTGGAGGAAGCCCATATTCACCTCACCCCCGTTATGGACATGGGTATGATGCAGCACAATGCGCCTTTTGAAAACCCCGTTTCAGAAACCGCCTCGGGTCATTTATTTCCCTGCAGTGTCACTTTCGTCATGCCCTCCGGCAGCGGCAACTGGACCCTGGAAATTGAAGTACACAACCATGTAACGGATAAAGAAGGAAGCCTGGTTCTTCCTGTTACGGTTACGGACCCGGCTAAATCAAGACAACAATCTTTTACGGCAATGCATAACGGGGCGAAGTATTTTATTTCCCTGATCGAACCCTCCTCCCCCCGGGTTGGGATCAATGACCTGGAACTGGCTATTTACAAAAAAGAAGCCATGGACAGCTGGCCGGCCGACAGCAGCCTGACCGTAACCATGATACCCGAAATGCCTTCCATGGGACATAGTTCCCCGAATAATGTAAACCCCGTGCATACAGGTAACGGGCATTATAAAGGAAAAGTAAATTTTACCATGACCGGCCTGTGGCGTCTGAACCTCGACTTCATGTCCGGCAGTGCCGTGGCTGATACCACCCGTTTTTTTGATGTTGAATTTTAGTAGTTAAGAAACAGCAGGCGGGAAAACCCGCCTGCTTTTAAATTCATTCAAATGAAACAACTATTTCTCTTAGTTTCCTTTTCCTTGTGTTTACAGGCCGGCGCCCAGGTACCTGTTTCCACGATGAGCGATGACAGCAGCCGCAGCATTGAACTCCGTGAAATACAGGTCAGCAGCAAAGAACCGGGCAACCGCCAGCGGATGCTTCATTTTTACCGGGCCAACCAGTCCTCCACACTGGAAGACATCCTTTCAAGGCTGCCTGAATTGTCCCTGCTGCGGAGGGGAAGCTATGGTATGGAACCGGCAATCCGCTCCTTATCCGGCGGCCAGATCAATGTACTAGTTGACGGAATGCGGATACACGGCGCCTGTACCGATAAAATGGACCCGGCCACAATCTATATTGAACCCCTCAACCTGGAAAACCTGCAATTGCAAACCGGTACCACGGGTTTTGTAAACGGCTCCGCTATCGGTGGTACCCTTAACCTGAAAACAGCGATCCCCGTTTGTCACCCGGGTAAGAAAATAAACGGAACGATCAGCAGCGGCTACCAGTCAGCCGCCCGCAGCATACACGATGCATTCCAGCTGAATTACAGTGCCAATAAATGGGCATTCCTGGGAACCGCCAGCTACCGGAAAAGCAATCCTTACCGCATCGGGGGCGGAGAAAAGATCGCTTTTTCACAGTATGAAAAAATCAATTACTCCTTTGCATCCACCTTCCGACTGAATGCCTTCAGTCGTATAAAAGCAGATTATATCGGTGATAACGGGTGGAATACCGGTTACCCGGCATTGCCAATGGATGTGGGATACGCAGTGGCAAGAATCGGGGCCCTGAGCCTGCAGCATGACAAACCCGGTCGTCCTGTTTACCGGTGGCAGGTAAAACTCTATGCCAACCAGGTAAGGCATTATATGGATGATACCCATCGTCCCGCCGTGCCTGTGCACATGGATATGCCCGGCCGCAGTCTCACCTTCGGCCTGTTTGCAGAAGGGGAATTGAAATTAAACAGCAGGCAGGAGCTTCATATTATCGCCGACGCCTCCTCCACCCGGCTCAGGGCATCGATGACCATGTACGAACCGGGGCAGTTGCCCATGTATATGCTGACCTGGCCGGATAACCGGAAAAACCAGTATGGCGCAGGGCTGAACTGGTCTTACAGGGCCGACAGCAACTGGCTGTTGCAATCCGCTCTCCGGCTGGATTATGTCAGTACTGCACTCAGCAGCCGGGAAGCAAAGGATCATATCAGTGTACTGGGATTTACCAATGCTTCCAGGAATGAAATACTGAAAAATATCTCCTTTACAGCAAACCGGAAACTCAGCCAATGGCTGAAAAGTTCCGTTTCCCTTGGCTATGCAGAACGAATGCCAACTGCCACTGAATTGTATGGCTTTTATTTATTCAATGCCCAGGACGGGTATGACTATACCGGCAACCCGGGATTAAAACCCGAGCAGTCCATCCAGGGCGAAGTATCCGTTTTAATTCATGGAAAAAAAGGGCAGTTCAGGGCCGGGGTTTTTTACAATCATATCGCTCATTTTATCAGCGGTGCCGTCAATCCCTCCTTCAGCAGTATGACCGCCGGGGCTAACGGCGTTAAAACATACGAAGCCCTTCCCGGGGCAAGGCTGGCGGGTATTGAAAGCAGCCTGCTGCTGAAACCCCTCTCCCGGCTCGATATCGTATCCACGTTACGGTACACTGACGGACGGGACCACAATGGGGATCCGCTGCCTATGATCGCCCCGCTCAAAAATACCAGCTCCGTACGGTACCAGTTCAGCAAAGTTTTCCTGCAACTGGAAACAGAAACAGCCGCTGACCAGCGCCGGATCAGCCGCAAATATGGGGAAGACAAAACGAATGGCTATATCCTGTTTCATCTCCGGAGTGGTTTCAGTTTCCTGCTGGCAGGTAAAAAAACGGATCTCCAGTTTGGCGTGGAGAACCTGTTTGACAAAAAATACCATGAGCACCTCGACTGGGGAAATGTGGCGAGGCCGGGCCGGAATGGGTATGTGATGGTGAAATGGCAGTTTTGATGTTGACAGGTTAACAAGTTGAAAGGTTGACAGGGAACCTTCTAAGGAGGCATCCCTGTTAACTTATCAACCTGTCAACTTACCGCTGACTCGCGATCAATAGATTCAAATCGGTATACTTCAGGTCGAAGCGCTGGCTGAGGTAAAAATTAGTGAGCGCGCCTTTGAAGAGATAGATCCCGCTGCGCAGGTGCAGTTTATGCCAGACCAGGTTTTCAAACCCGCCTTCTTCACCGGCTTCCAGTAACAAAGGCATCAGCACATTGCTGATGGCCTGGGAAGCAGTGCGGGAAAACCCGGAGGGGATATTGGGAACACAATAATGGATCACCCCGTATTTCATAAAAATGGGATGCTCATGCGATGTGATTTCAGAAGTTTCAAAACAACCGCCGCGGTCAATACTTACATCGATGATCACCGAACCGGGCCGCATATTGCTGACCATCTCTTCCGTCACCACCAATGGCGTTCTCCCGGTCTGGGAGCCCAGCGCCCCCACGGCCACTTCGCAGGTCTTGAGCTGCTTGGCCAGCAAACGGGGCTCGATCACCGAGGTCCACATCCGCTGACCGATATTGTTCTGTAATCTTTTCAACCGGTAAACACTGTTGTCAAATACTTTTACCGAAGCGCCCAGCGCCAGGGCCGCCCGGGCTGCGTACTCTCCCACGATCCCGGCCCCGATGATAATAACCTTGGTGGGAGCGATCCCGGAAATACCACCCAGCAACACCCCTTTCCCGTGGTTAGCCGAACCGAGGTACTGGGCCGCGATCAGCATCACGGCGCTGCCCGCGATCTCGCTCATGCTGCGGACAATGGGATAGGAATCACTGTCATCCTTCAGGTTCTCGAAGGAAATCGCGGTGACTCTTTTTTCCATCATCTTCTCCAGGATGGCGGCTTTCATCACGGTAAGATGGATGGGAGAAATAATGATCTGGTTCAGCTGCAGGAGCGGCAGGTCTTCATCAATGATCGGCGCACTCTTGACCAGGATCGGGGCCTTAAATACCGATTCCCGGTCATATACGATTTTCGCCCCGGCCTCACTGTAATCCTTATCCCGGAAATGCGAGGCTTCTCCCGCATTGTGCTCAATCAGCACCTGGTGGCCGTTGCTCACCAGCACGCTCACTGCATCCGGTGTGAGGGCCACCCGGTTCTCCTGGAAAGCGATCTCCTTGGGGATCCCGATCATCATACCCTCTGTTTTGGGGCGAATGTCGAGGGTCTCCTCCAGGGTTTCATAACTGAAAGAAGTACTTATTTTGGGTTTTTGCTGGCTCATGAACTTGGTTGCAATGGTTAGCAGACGGTCTGATCAAAGCTACTCAATTATCGGCGATTTTGAGCCTTCTTGTTGTACCATCAACCAGCTCAATATAGACATGCACCGTATTTTCCGGGAAAATACCGGGCGCCCTTTCCGGCCATTCCACCAGGCAGACAGAGCCGCTGTAAAGGGCATCTTCCACCCCGGCTCTTTGCGCTTCCTCCTCATCATTCAGCCGGTAAAGGTCCATATGATATAGCGGTTTTTTCCGCCCGTCTTCCCCGTACGCATACTCATTGATGATGGAATAACTGGGGCTGCCCACGACATCCTTCACGCCTTTGGTTTCGCAAAGCGCATGGATAAACGTGGTCTTTCCCGCTCCCATAGGCCCATGAAAAGCAAAAACCCGGGCCCCTCCCGCCTTTTTCCAAAAGGACCGGGCCGTTTCATTTAACTGATCCAGTGTAAACTGCCATTCCACCGGGCAAATTTAGGGCGGATATAGCAACGATGTTGTAAACATATTCCCGGATAAGGAAAAGACCGGTTTTCCCCTTTCGGTAAATTTGTAGTATGGAAAAAGTTCAATGGAAGGTTGAGGGGATGGACTGTACCACCTGTGCCCTCAATATTCATAAATACCTGGAGAAAAAAGGAGCCCGTAACATTAAAGTGAATTTTGCCACGGGTGATGTGAGTTTTGAAAACAACGGGGAGAATGCCGTGGAAAAATTAGCCGCCGGGATCCACGGGCTTGGTTATTCCGTAGCCGGGCAGCAGGCTGCCGGGGCTGCTGATAAAAAACCATTTCTTTCCACCCACCTGCAGCGCTTCTGGTTCTGTTTTCCTTTCACCGCCCTCTTAATGCTCCACATGATACCGGGCCTCCGGGTTCACTGGCTGATGGATCATTGGGTACAACTAACCCTGACCATCCCGGTTTACCTGGTTGGTATGAACTTTTTTGGGAAAAGCGCCTGGAAAAGTATCCGTAACCGGATGCCGAATATGAATGTGCTGATTGCCGTGGGCGCCACCGCGGCCTTTATCTACAGTCTTTATGGTTCCCTGACCGGGCAGCCCGAACAATATATGTTTTATGAAACGGCCGCCACCATCATCACCCTGGTCTTCCTGGGAAATTACCTGGAGGACGCATCGATCGCTTCCACGCAACGGGAACTGAACAAACTGGCCAAATCGCAGAAAGTGATGGCCAATATGATCGCGTTTGATGAGGAACACAAAGAACAAATATTCCCCGTAGAAAATACCCAGTTGCGGGTGGGCGACTTGTTGCTCATCCGGAGCGGCGAACAGGTGCCGATCGACTGCAAGATCCTCTGGGGAGATGTACACGTAAACGAATCCATCATCACCGGGGAAAGCCTGCCGGTGCACAAATATGCCAAAGACAAACTGATCGGTGGCAGTGTGATCACGGATGGAACTGTAAAGACCCAGGTGACCGCGGTCGGGGAAGATACTGTACTGTCGGGAATCCTGAATATGGTCAAACAGGCCCAGGGGGAAAAACCTCCTGTACAGCAATTAGCGGATAAGATCAGCGCCATATTCATCCCCATCGTACTGGTCATTGCTGTTTCCACCCTCGTGATCAGCTGGGTCGTATTGAAAGAATTTACACCGGCCCTGATGCGGAGCATCGCGGTACTGGTCATCGCCTGTCCCTGCGCCATGGGCCTCGCCACACCCGCAGCCATTGCCGTGGGACTCGGCCGCGCTGCCAAAACCGGCATTCTTTTCCGGAATGCCACCAGCCTGGAAACCTTCAAGGATATCAGGCAGGTGGTGTTTGATAAAACAGGAACCCTGACCACCGGTGATTTCACCATCGGCAACTGGAAGATCACGCAGGACTCCGTTCCTGAAGAGGATTTTAAGAAAATCGTTTTCTCCCTGGAGAAATATTCCAATCACCCGATCGCCAAATGCATCAGCGATGCCTGGAAAAGCCGGGATCCCATCGTTTGGAAAAAAATTGAGGAAATAAAAGGGCTGGGTATGCAGGCCGAGGATAAAGAAGGTAACCAGTACACGGCCGGTTCTTATAAAACGGCGGCAGGGCTTATCAGGGAAGATACCCATAATGTGTACCTCCTGCGAAACGGCGCCCTGCTCGGCTGGATCGATGTAACAGATGAACTCCGGCCCGAAGCGAAAGCGGTAGTGGAATACCTGCACAGCAAGCATATCAGTACGATCCTGCTGAGCGGCGATCGTCTTTCCAAGTGCAACCAGCTGGCTGTTCAACTCGGTATTGATACCGTAATCGCCGAACAAAGTCCCGAACAGAAACTGGGCAAGATCGCCGAGCTGAGTGAGAAAATGCCTACAGCGATGGTGGGTGACGGGATCAATGATGCCCCGGCCCTGGCCAAGGCTACTATTGGCATTTCCATGAATGATGCTTCCCAGATCGCCGTACAAAGCGCCCAGGTGGTGCTGATGAATCATGGTTTAAAAAACCTGCCTACTGCACTTGGCCTGGGTAAACATACCTACCTTACCATCAAACAGAATCTCTTCTGGGCCTTTGCCTATAATATCGTAGCGATACCGGTAGCCGCGCTGGGCTTCCTCACTCCCACTTTCGGCGCCCTGGTCATGGGGCTCAGCGATGTGGTACTGGCCGTTAATTCCGTCCGGTTATTTGTCAAGAAGGTGGTATAACCCGCTATGAAAGATGCCGGCATACTATCACGGGCGGAAGAAAGGGCGCTGAACCAGAGAACGGGTCCTGTTCAGGAAATCCACAGTCCCGCAACAATGATGTAATTTGTCGCCCTGATATTTTGAAAGATCCGCGGCATATATTAAAAGAATATTGGGGGTTCGGCTCATTCCGTCCTTTGCAGGAGGATATTATCCGGGCTGTACTGGAAGGGAAAGACGTACTGGCCCTGATGCCCACCGGTGGTGGAAAATCCCTTTGTTACCAGGTGCCGGCTATAGCTGCCGACGGGCTCTGCCTCGTCATTTCACCATTGATCGCCCTGATGAAGGACCAGGTGGAGAACCTGCGAAAAAAAGGCATTACCGCATTTGCCATCTACTCCGGTATGAGCCGGAAGGAAGTGATCCATACGTTTAAAACGGCCATGGAAAGTAACTGTAAGTTCCTGTATGTTTCACCGGAGCGGTTGGAAACGGCCTTATTCAAAGAATATCTCCCCGGCCTGGGCATCCACCTTGTGGCTGTGGACGAAGCGCATTGTATTTCGCAGTGGGGCTATGATTTCCGTCCCCCTTATTTACGCATTGCCGCGTTGAGAAAGGAGTTGCCGGGTGTGCCCATCCTGGCGCTGACCGCCTCGGCCACCCCGGAGGTACAGGAGGATATCTGCCAGAAACTGGAGTTCAACGACCGGCAGATATTCCGGCAGTCTTTTGAAAGGGCCAATCTTTCCTACAGTTGTTTCAATGTGGATTCCAAGATCAATAAGATCATTCGTATCCTGCAAAAAGTGCCCGGCACCGGTATCATTTATTGCAAGAGCCGGAAACGAACCAAAGAGATCAGTGAACTGCTCCGCCTGCAGGGCATTCCGGCCGATCATTACCATGCCGGCCTGGCACAGGAAGAACGGAATAAAAAACAGGAAGACTGGATCCGGGGCCAGGTAAGGGTAATCGTCTGTACCAATGCCTTTGGTATGGGGATTGACAAACCCGATGTTCGCACCGTGATCCATGCGGATGTACCCGATTGCCTGGAAAATTATTACCAGGAAGCGGGGCGGGCCGGCCGCGATGGAAAGACATCCTACGCGGTATTGCTATACGATGACCGGGACCTGAAAGAACTCGAAGAAATGGCTTCCCTGCGGTTTCCTTCACTGGATGAAATCCGCCAGGTTTACCAGTCGGTGGCGAATTACCTGCAAATACCCAGCGGGAGCAGTGAGGGGCAGTACTATGATTTTGACCTGACCGATTTCCTGAAGAAATTCAGATTACCCTCGCATACGGTCCTGTATTCGTTAAAGGCGCTGGAACAGGAAGACTGGCTTGCTTTCAATGAACAGGTCTTCCTTCCCCCTACGGTGATGTTTACCGTACAAAAAGATACCCTTTACGAGTTTGAAAAAAACAACCCGGCCCTTGAGCCCTGCATCAAAACTTTGCTGCGGGCCTTTGAAGGGATTTATGACCAGCCGGTCAGCATTTCCGAGAAAATGATGGCAGGCCTGATGAAAAAAGAAGCGGAAGACGTGAAAAAGGAACTTACGGTACTGGATCACTTCGGCATTATTGACTACCGGCCGCGGAAAGACAATCCCCAGCTTTGCCTGCTGCGGGGGCGGGTAAAAGCCGAGGATATCCGGATTGACATGCAGGCCTATGAAAAAAGAAAAGAGCAGTTCCGGAAACGGATGAGGCAAATGGTGCAGTATGTAAAGGACGAAACCAACTGCCGGAGCCGGATCATCGGGGCTTATTTCGGAGATGAAAAGATCAATGACTGCGGCATCTGTGATACCTGCCTGCAAAAAAAAGCCACTGTGCTCAGCAATGAAGAATGGGAGATCATTCACCGGCGCCTGCTGACCCTGCTGCAAGCGGGGCCGGTGGACAGTAAACAACTGCTGCAGCAATTAACAGGTATTCCAAAAGAAAAAGCCTGGAAGGTATTGACATTCCTCCAGGCTGAACACAAACTTGAAATGGATAAAGACGGGAAAGTGCGGCTGATCCCGGGATAAGATCATTTCATCCCGCCGTCCATGATCTGTTTCATCATTTCAGCAGATGACTGAACATTCCGGTGTTCCGTGATCTTTCCCTCGCTGTTGAATTTAAAAATATCCGCATCCTTCAGTTTGACCGTTTTGCCCGCTGTTTTCATGCCCATGAAATCGGTTTTAAAGGTTATGGTCCAGTCGGCAAAAACCGCCACATAATCACCCTCCGCAATGGCCCATTGGTTATCGGCTTTATAAACAGCCACTGCATCCCGCCAGCGCTGAAGGGATAGTTTCAGGCTGTCCATCCCTTTTACCGGGGGCATACTCCCGTCGCCATAATCAGTAACGTCTGCTGCTCCATCCTTCAGGGTTGCGGCCACATCACCGGCCAGGAGGGCATTCACGCTGGCCAGGGCGGTTTGCTTGTTTTTTTCAGCCATTGATTCCGCCGGGGCATTCGTCTTTTCCTTTTCCCCTTCTTCATTTTTCTTTTCATTGTTGCAGGCCGCCAGCAGGAAAGCGGCGGCTGCCATCGCAAAAAACACTTTTTTCATAACTGTTGTTTTAGGTTAAAAAATAATCGCTGGTAGCTGAATAGTTGATTCAGTTAGCGGGAATGCGGGTACGGATATCCCTGGTTTCTATAATACGGAGCGGTACCGGAATGCTGGCAACGGAATGAAGCAGGGTCCGGAGTAATTGACGGATCGTAACAAGGGCCATGGCTCTTGCTTTCAGTCTCCATCGTGGAACGAGTTCGGCAAGTCCGTATAAAGGTAATAATAACAGGGGCCAATAGTGCCCGGGACCCAGCACATACCAGGGCCGGATAAAAGTGCACTTGAGTCCCAGGCCGCGGCAATAGGCCTCGCCTTCCTGCCTCACCTGCTGATAGGCCGCCATCCATTTTGATGGCGCCATAGCCACGCTTATATAGATAAAATGGGAGGCCCCGGCCGTCCTGGCCGCATCGGCAGTGGCTTTTACGCTCCGCAGGTCAATCCTCCTGAACTGTGCTGCTTTTCGGGGAGAGGGGTGGGCAACGCCGAGTAACTGGACAACGATTGCGCCACGGGGAATACCGGAACTGAAAGCCGCCGGATCAAAAGGATCTGCGCTTATAATTTCTGCACCGGGTATCACGTTGCCTTCACTTCCTTTCCGGACAAGAACGATCACCCGGTACCCCTGCTGAAGCAGGTTACGGGTTAACCGCCGCCCGATATAACCGGTGGCTCCTGTAATAAAAACGGGTTGCATCCTTTTTTATCTTACAGGTACGCATTTGTTTCCCGGGCAGATTTACAGGGGTCTAAAAAAGGCTTTTCCGGCGGCTCCGGCCTCCCAGGCCCAGCACACCCAATAAGCCCCGGACGATCGTATTCCCGGCCGTACGGGTCATGCTCTTTACCACCGGGTCATCAAAAAATCCTTTTTCTTTTTTTGTGCTTTGCTTTTCCGCTTTTTCTTCCGCCGCTTCCTTTTTTTGCGCTGCTTCTTTTTGGGAAGCTGCTTCCAGTTTTTCAGTCAGGATCTCGTAGGCGCTTTTACTGTCGGTCACCTCGTTGTACTTATTGGCAATTTTGGAATGACTGACCAGCGCGTCAATTTCCATATCGGATAAAATATCCATCCGGCTTTGCGGGGGGCGGATCATACAATGCACCAGCGGGGTGGGAATGCCTTTTTCATTCAGGATCGTTACCAGGGCCTCCCCGGTTCCTAACTGGGTGATCAGGTCTTCGGTTTTATAAAAATCCGTTTCAGGGTAATTCTCGGAAGTTTGTTTGATCACTTTGCGGTCGGCTGCTGTAAACGCCCGGAGCGCATGCTGTACCTTCAACCCTAACTGGGCCAGTACTGCCGCGGGTATATCCATCGGGTTCTGGGTACAGAAATAAATACCGATGCCTTTGGACCGGATCAGCTTGATAATGGTTTCAATTTGCTGAAGCAGGGCCTCATTGGCTTCCTGAAAGACCAGGTGGGCCTCGTCAATAAACAGGACCAGTTTGGGCTTGTCCATATCCCCTTCTTCGGGGCAGGTGGCATAAAGTTCGGCCAGCAGTTGCAGCATAAAGGTGGAGAAGAGTTTGGGCCGGTCCTGCAGGTCGGTCACCCGTACAATGGAGATCATTCCCCGGCCGTCCCCGCTGATCCGCATCAGGTCATCCACTTCAAAACTTTTCTCCCCGAAGAAAACATCCGCGCCCTGCTGCTGCAGTTCGATCACTTTCCGGAGAATCGTGCCGGTGGAAGTAGTCGAGATTTTGCCGTATGTTTTTTCCAGCTCAGCCTTGCCCTCATCGCTTACAAACTGCAGCACTTTGATAAAATCCTTCAGGTCGAGCAGGGGCAGTTTATTATCATCACAATATTTAAAGATCATGGCTACAAAACCCCCTTGTGTATCATTCAGCCCGAGGATCTTGGACAGCAGCACGGGGCCAAACTCACTGACCGTAGCCCGGAGCCTTACTCCTTTTTGTTCACTCAGGCTCAGGAGATCAACCGGGGAAGCGGCGGGTGTATAGGTGATGCCAAGTTTCTGGCAGCGTTCCGTGATTTTATCATTTACCGTACCGGCAGCGGCGATCCCGCTCAGGTCCCCTTTAATATCCATCAATAATACCGGGATGCTTGCGGCGCTGAGACCCTCCGCCAGCACCTGCAGGGTTTTCGTTTTGCCCGTACCGGTAGCCCCGGCGATCAGGCCGTGACGGTTGAGTGTTTTAAAAGGCAGAACTACATCCGCACCGGGAACGACCTGCCCGTCGAGCATGGCAGCCCCAATTTTAAAAGATTCTCCTTTGAAAGTGTACCCGGTTTTAACGGTTTCGAGGAATTTGGTACTGTCGGACATGTTTGAAGATTTGGGGGGAAAGTTAATGGAAATCAGTGAATTGATAGATGAATAAGCAGGTTGCCTGAAAATATTTATTGATAATTATTTATCGTTTATCATTAATTAGTATATTTTTATTAAAATGATACTCATGGAGAAAAGAAAATTCAGCCGCCTGGCTCTTATCACTACCGCAATACCTGTCGCTTATTTTCTGTATATATTTATCAGTATCCGGCTCGCGAAACATTCCGGGTTCCCCGGTAATGGATTCTCTTACTCATTGCCTGTTAACGACACGACATTCAGAAACGCTTTCTTCTTTTATGACATAGACGATTCCCTGCCCCACTATCAATACAGAAAAACAGAAGACAGCCTAAAAGTTATTCAGCACGAAATTGATCAGCAGAATAAGGGATACTTTATTAACTCCGCTTTCTGGGGCTTTATCGGATTCTCAAAACTCAGAAATCCCATAAAACTGGATGAACGCAAAAAAACAAAGGAACAACAAATAAAAGTCCGGATCGATTCAATCAAGCAGGCCGCACAATCCGTTAA
Organism: Sphingobacteriales bacterium; assembly: GCA_016219985.1. Lineage (GTDB taxonomy): Bacteria > Bacteroidota > Bacteroidia > Chitinophagales > Chitinophagaceae > JJ008. The sequence goes on from JACRJO010000026.1 coordinate 70,377, forward strand.
AGATCCGGACAGCATAGCACAACTTGTAAGCCTGGAGAAGGAGATTTTCGAAAACGGGATATTCAGCAAAAACGATGAAATCTATGGAAACATCGCTCCCGGGGATTTTGATTATTTCATCACATTAAAGGGCTACAAACTCCCGGAAGACGATAAATTCTTTGTCCAAAACGGCAACTACTATATTGCCCACCTGGTCACGGGCAATTCAGAAAAAAAGGAACCGGGAGAAAGGGCGGCTCACTTCATAAGGAAACAGGCAAAAGTCAGGTATCATGAAACTTATAATACAATCTCGATACCTGTCTCAAAGCGATGGTATACTATCCTGAACAGCATCTCGTTTATTGTTGTTATCCTTTTCTGGATCACTTTTGCCTATGTCATAATCGGCCTTCCGGCATCTATCCTGGTTTCAATTTCCAGGGGCAGGGCATTTACAGAACAGAATATCCGGGATATGAAAATAATTTACCGGTTTCTTCTTGGATACGGAGTTTTAAGAACCATTTATCCCTACCTGGAAGAATGGGGTTTCTCGGAATATATTTCAGGTAATTTTATCAGTACAAGCGGACTTAACTCCTTTTTCTCTTCCTTACCTTTATTCCTTTCCGGGTTGGCCGTACTCCTTGTTTGTAAAGCATTTCAGAAGGGCTATAAAATGCAACAGGAACAGGATTTAACTGTATAATATGCCGATAGTCGCAAATCTCGATGTTATGCTTGCCAGGCGCAAGATGTCGCTTACCGAACTGAGTGAAAAGGTGGGCATTGCTATGGCCAACCTGAGCATCCTCAAAACCGGGAAAGCGAGGGCTATTCGTTTCTCCACGCTGGATGATATTTGCCGGGTATTAGAATGTCAGCCGGGAGATATTCTCGAATATATGAATGAGAAGGATTTTAAGAAGCTGATGGGTAGTTAAAGGTTGTGGTAACTGTATTTTGTACTATTGCAATATAACTTCAAAAGTTCCGGTTGGCAAGGATGCACCGGGGACTTTCCCGGAATTCCAGCCTGGAAGGAAGGCGTTAGTATATTAAACCCGGATGTAAGCATCACGCCGGGTCCCCTTCGGGAGACCCGGCTGGGAAACAATTTGCCCCCCCTCATAGCTCCTCCTCCCGTTCCAGCATCAGTATCGCCCCCTGCGGCACGATAAAATACTTCTCATTCTCATACATCACTTCCGTGGCGCCGCTGAGCAGGAAGATGGCCAGGTCCCCTTCCCGGGCCTGGAGGGGAACATATTTCACCCTTTCCTCGTCTGTCTTCCAGGGTTCGTCTTCCACCGGCATTGGGATGGCATAACCGGGTCCGGCCTTGATCACATAGCCCTGCTGTACTTTTTCTTTTTCCTGCACACCGGGTGGCAGGTAGAGGCCGCTGGCGGTTTTTTCGTCCGGGCGGGTCGGTTTTACGAGTAACCGGTCGCCAATTACGATTAATTTTTTCAGGCGGTTATCGGGTGTAATATGCATGGCACAGTTTTTATTCTATTATGTAAAAGCCTGGCAGCAGAAAGTACGGGGTACAAAGTACGAAATACGCTGTTTTAACAAAAAATTCGGCCCGGATACTTGAACCCCCGAAATGCTTTAACTTTATTTGTCACCAATATAAAACCACCAGAAAATGGAAGCGAAGAAACCTAAAATTTTGTTGTGCGAAGATGACCCCAACCTGGGCAGTGTGCTGAAGAATTATCTTGAACTGAACGATTACGATGTTACCCTGGAAAGAGACGGCCGCCTCGGCCTGGCTGCTTTTCAACGGGAAAAATTTGAACTCTGCCTGCTGGACGTGATGATGCCCAATATGGACGGATTTACCCTGGCTGAAGAAATACGGGACGTGGATCCCGATATTCCCCTGTTTTTCCTGAGTGCCAAAACCATGAAGGAAGACGTGATCCAGGGCTATAAACTGGGCGCCGATGATTATATCACCAAGCCCTTTGACAGCGAAGTCCTGCTCCTGAAGATCAAAGCCATCCTGAAAAGAAACGAAGAACAGAATAAGGAAAGCGAGAACAAGGAATTCGACCTCGCCAGCTACCATTTCAATCCCAAGCTGCGCCAGCTGATCCATCATGGCGTAACACAGACCCTGTCGCCCAAGGAAAATGAACTGCTGAAAATGCTGGCCGAGCACCTCAATGATCTCCTGCCGAGGGAACAGGCCTTAAAGAAGATCTGGGGCAGTGATACCTATTTCAACGGCCGCAGCATGGATGTATATATTGCCAAACTCCGCAAGTACCTGAAAGACGACAGCAGCATTGAAATTGTGAATATCCACGGGAACGGTTTCCGCCTCGTGGTACAATAAAGCGTTCAGACAATAACCAATAGCAAAAGGATTACTGGAAAACAGTAGTCCTTTTTTAATTCCGGCCGCTATATTCCGTACGCTGACAGGGACTGCAGGGTAATCATTGCTTACCACAATGGTGATTGCAGGGCATTGTTTCCCGGTTTTTTACCGAGATGTTCGTAGGCCCTGGCCGTTACTTCCCGGCCCCGGGGCGTGCGTTGCAGGAATCCCTCCTGGATCAGGAAAGGTTCGTACACTTCTTCTATCGTGCCCGCCTCTTCTCCCACCGCTGTGGCAATGGTGGTAATGCCTACCGGGCCGCCTTTGAATTTATCGATGATGGTGGAGAGGATACGGTTATCCATATCATCCAGCCCGTGTTCATCCACATTCAGGGCTTTCAGGGCATGCTGGGTGATACCAAGATCGATCTTCCCGTCATTCAGCACCTGCGCAAAATCCCGTACCCGCCTCAGCAGGCCATTGGCAATACGCGGAGTACCCCGGCTCCTGCGGCCGATCTCTTCCACCGCGCTGCCCGAGATCTTTACCCCGAGTATTCCCGCTGACCGCTCAATGATCTTATTCAGAACGCCCGATTTGTAATACTCAAGCCGGGACTTAATGGCAAAACGGGATAACAGGGGAGCTGTCAGCAGCCCGCTCCGGGTCGGGGCGCCGATGAGCGTAAACGGGCTGAGATTGATCTGTATGCTCCGGGCATTGGGGCCACTGTCGATCATAATATCGATGCGGTAATCCTCCATCGCCGCATAGAGGTATTCTTCCACCACGGTGCTCAGCCGGTGAATTTCATCAATGAACAATACATCATTCGCTTCCAGGCTGGTCAGTAAGCCCGCCAGGTCACCGGGCTTTTCAATTACCGGCCCGGAAGTTTCTTTAATATTCACGCCCAGTTCATTCGCTACAATCCTGGATAAAGTGGTTTTTCCCAGGCCAGGCGGTCCGTGAAACAGGACATGATCCAGGGCCTCTCCCCGGATCTTTGCCGCCTTGATAAAGATGCGGAGGTTCTCAATGATCTGTTCCTGCCCGGCAAAATCACTGATCTGTGCCGGGCGGATCGTATTCTCGAACGCGGCATCCGCGGCACTCAGTCCTTCTTTCGCTGAATTCAGGTTGGGATTCGCCATCAACTTTTTTTTGTAATATTTGTAAAGCTAATTATTAATCAACAAAAACACCCCGTATGAAAATTGGGATTATCGGGTCGGGCCTCGTGGGCCGCGTACTGGCTTCTGCCTTCCGGGACCAGGGACATACCGTAATGATCGGCACCCGGAATATTTCTAAACCCGAATTGGTAAAATGGCAGGGAGAGAATCCGCATATCACCCTGGGTTCTTTCCAGGAAACCGCGCAGTTTGGCGAACTGATCGTACTGGCCGTCAGCGGGCTGGCGGTGGAAGATGCCCTCAGCCTTGCGGGTAAAGAATTCTTTTTTGAAAAAGTAGTGATTGATGCCACCAACCCGATTGCCGCTGTTCCGCCGGACAACGGCGTACTCCGCTTTTTCACCACCCTGGAGGATTCGCTGATGGAAAGAATCCAGCAACTGCTTCCGGATGCAAAACTGGTAAAAGCCTTTAACAGTGTGGGCAATGCCTTTATGTATAAACCGGTTTTTGCAGGCGGGCCGCCCACCATGTTTATCTGCGGGAATGACGGGGCCGCTAAAAAAACCGTTACGGAGATCCTTCATTCATTCGGATGGGAAGCAGAGGATATGGGTGGCGTGGAAGCCGCCCGGGCCATCGAGCCCCTTTGTATGCTCTGGTGTATCCCGGGTTTCCTGCGCAACCAATGGACACATGCATTCAAGCTGCTGAAATCCTGAACCGGTTATTAAAAGCAAAACTATGACCCGGGTCGTCCAGGGGGCCATATCATCAGGTCAAGAAAATACGCAAATCGAAGGGAGTGACGGTACACTATCCCCGCTGGCGGGAGCCGGCTGCGCCAATTGAAAGGTTTTCCAAATGGGGGGTGGGAAAAGGAAATCCTTCTTATGTCCACCCCTGCTTGTAAGGTTCCTTATATCTGACCCACTTCCCCCGCCGGGCGGGGAACAATACGCATTTCCTCATTCCGGCTGGCGTAATAATACAGATGCTAAAATATGTTGCTTATACCTTTTTACTTCCCTTTACTAAATGACCTGTATGAAGCGGTCGTTCTTCCTTAACATAGTTACTGGCCGCTAAGAAAAAAAAGGCGCCCCGGGAAACCGGAACGCCTTACAATATGAATAGGATATCTCTTACTTATTGTCCCCCGATGACAACCGGGAATGTCTTTTCAGCTGTCCGGACCCCGTCATCATAAATGAACCGTACCATATAGGTTGCTGCAGGCAGGTAGGTCAGGTTGATCGGTATTACACGACCATAAACCAGGCCCTTCCAATCCTGTGCAGCCACTTGCTGGCCGCCTGTCGTATAAACCTTCATCGACAGGTAATTGTACAGTACGCTGTTCATACGGATAAAGAACTGGCCGCTGTTCGGGTTCGGATACAGGATCACTGCATTATCCCTGAGCAGGCGGATTCTTTCGGGGCAATCACTGACCACCACTTTCGTTGTATCCCGGCTGGTACAACCGGCCGCATTAGTGTATGTGTATGTCAGTGTATAGGTACCCACTGCTGTAGCACCGGGGATAAAGTTGAAACCGGAAACCCCGATTCCGCTCCAGCTTCCTCCGGCCGGTGTACCCACCAGCGGTACCAGTGTATCGCTTAAGCAGATCCTCCGGGTCCAGAGATCGGTAGCCACCACTGGTGTCAGGGCGTTTACGGTCAGTGTGGCGGCATTTGATGTTACCGTATTGCAGGTATTGCTGATGATCACCCGGTATCTCCTGCCGGACTGTGATGTACTGGTATTAGCTTCCGTATAGGTTGAGCTGTTCGCACCCACGATATTCACCCAGGTGGTACCGTTATCGGTGCTTAACTGCCATTGGTATGACAGGCTTGAACCGGTAGCTGTCACACTGAACAGGGCATTGGCACCCTCACAAACGGTTTGATTAGCCGGTTGTGTGCTGATAGCTGCAGGCTGGAATACCGTCACGGTTACATTCGTAGCCGCAGATGTACAGGTTGCACTGGCCCTGGTTACACTATACGTGGTGGTAGTGGCCGGTTTTGCATAAACGGTTCCGGCCATTGTACCGGCTGTATAGGGAATAGTTACCAGCGGATCCGTAAACAACCCGGCAACCGGTGTCCATACAGCTCCTGTAATTTCAAATGTAATGCTCCAGCTGGTTACAAGACCCACATCGCCGGCCGCCTGGTCGTTGATAAACAGTTTCCAGTCACCGTTGAAGTTTCCGGAGAAGTTAGCCAGCCTCGGGTTGATCTGGCTGATGGAACCCGGGCCCGGTGCCGGGAAGTTATCCGGACCAGCCGTATTCGTTGGCCTGTATGTGCCGGAAACAATACCGGATGAAGGCAAATCGACCAGTGATGCATCATCAAACACGAGGTTAGCGTTCACGATATCCACGGAACCGCCCCTGTCAGACATCAGGATCACATTAGAGCCATTGGGCGCCTGCAGCAGCATATCGATATCGCTGGGCCATGTATGGGAAATGCCATTAATATTCACCGATTTCACCCGTACACCTGTAGCAGGCAAACCTCCGACATTGATAGCAGAAGGATAGGGCGATGCCACACCGGCAGCCGTATTTACAGGTGCCCCGTTGGGGATAGCTATAGGTCCTGTAGTCGCTGTTGTAACAGGAGTCGGTGTAACGGTCAGGGTTGTTGTGCTACCCAGGCAAATATTCACACTGGAAGGAGTCACTACCGGTGCTGCAGGAGTTGCATTCACCAGTACAGTAGCGGTATTTGTACAACCCGTAGCAGTAAACGAACCTGTTACCGTATAAGTCGTATTTAATACGGGGTTTGCGGTAACCGCTGCACCGGTGGTTGAACTCAACCCTGCAGCAGGGCTCCAGGTATAGCTATTCGAATTACCAGCGGCAGTCAATGTAACCGGTCCGCATTGTGCAGCCGGGCTTACAGAAATTGTCGGTAACGGGTTCACCGTTACGGTAACAGAAGCAGGAGCGGAACTGCAGGTACCCAGTGTATTGGTTACGGTATACGTATACTGAGTAGTAACAGCCGGTGATTGTTTGAAATAAACGGTTGAAGCCGCTGTACCGGCCACGTATGGTACGGTAGCGCTTGCATCAGAGAACAGACCTGCTGCAGGTGACCAAACAGCAGTCGGTACCTCGAATACAATTGTCCAGCCGGTCATCGTGCCTACATCTCCGCCTGCATCATCCACCAGGAACAGGTTCCAGTTACCATTGAAGTTGCCGCTAAAGCCTGATAACGGGGGATTGATTTGGGTAATGGAACCCGGACCGGGGGCCGGGAAATTATCCGGACCGGATGAATTCGTCGGCCTGTACGTTCCGGAAACAATCGGTGAAGGCACCAGGCCTGCTGCAGCATCATCGAGTGTAACATTCACATTTACGATATCTGCTGAACCTCCTGCATCTGACATGACCACCACATTTGTTCCGGTCGGGGACTGAACAGCGATATCAATATCTGAAGGGAATGTATGGGAAAGCCCGTTCAGTGTTATGGATTTAACCCGTACACCTGAAGCTGGCAGACCGGTTACATTAATCACTGCCGGGTAAGTTGAGGCCGTTCCGGAAGAAGGAATCGTAAGTGCCGCACCGCTGTAAGCAACTGTAAAGCTGGTAGGCGTTACGGTCAGCGGCTGGATGGTTCCGGCACAAATAACCGGGGCAGCCGGGGTAATAACCGGGGTTACCGGTGTACCCAGTACCGTTACAGAAGCTGAATTAGTACAACCGGTAGCGGTGATCGTACCGGTAACTGTATAGATGGTGCTGACAGTCGGCGAAGCCACAACCGTAGTACCGGTGGTGGTATTCAAACCGGTAGCCGGAGACCATGTATAGGTATCCGCATTACCTGTAGCCGTCAGGGTAACCGGTGCGCACATGCCACTCGGACCAGAATTGACAACCGGTAACGGATTTACGGTCAGTGAAGCTGAATTTGAATTGGTACTTCCGCAAATATTCGAAACAACGCAACGGAACAGGTTACCGCTGTACACCAGGCCTGCACCGGTTACGGTCAGCGTGGTGCTGGTAACACCGGAGAACGGGGCTACGTTGGCCAGGTTGGTCCAGGTCGTACCGCCATTGATACTGATCTGCCATTGATAGGTCGGGGCAGGCACCGGGGCATTATCTGTAATGGTAAAAGTGGTATTACCATTCTGGCAAATTACCTTATTGGTGGGTTGTGTTACCACAATCGGAGGTATTACCGTATTAATGGTAACGGGGTTGCCACTGTAAAGCGACATACAACCGGGATTGCTTTGCTCTCTTGCCGCAATATTATAGTTCCCTGCTGCCAGGCCGCTGAATGTATTGGATGCCTGCCAGGTGCTGCCGCCGTTTACACTGTACTCAAGCGTACCGGTGCCGCTGGCATTTACCACAATGGTTCCGGTCAGTACCGGGCAAACGGGTTGTGTAACGGTTGGCGGGGTAATCGTGGGTGTTCCGGTAAGCGGATTGATCACCACGGGGTTACCGCTGTAAGCCGTCAGGCAGGAAGGAGTGCTCACCAGGCGGACTACAATATTATAGTTACCTGCTGCCAGGTTATTAAAGGTATTGGAAGCCTGGAAGTTTGTACCGCCATCAATGCTGTATTCCAGTACATCAATGCCGGTAGCATTCACCACGATGGTTCCGGTCAGCTGACCGGCACAGGTGGGTTGCGTTACAGTCGGTGCATTCACTACAGGCGGGTCTGCACAAACTGCCTGGGCGATCGGCGTCAGGCTGTCTTTATAACTTACCCTTTGATTGCCCGCATCATACAGGCCGGATTTTGTATAAACAAAGGGTGCGCTTTCCATTACAATATCATCCACATACCAGCCGGTGGATCCGACTGAACCGTCTGAACCCAAACGGAAACGGAACATTACGGTTTGCCCGGCATAAGCAGCCAGGTTAATGACAGTATTTACATAAGCACCGGAATTCCCGGAAAAAGCAGCACGGCCGGCAAGCGGGTTGGCTGAACTGTTCAGGGTGGCATTGTACCGGGCGCCACTCATATACTGACCGAGGTCAGACCAGCTGCCACCGCCATTGGTACTGATTTCCACCACGCAACCATCCCAGTTGGATTCTGTGGTATACCGGTGCCAGAAACTCAGCCTGCTGAAGGCAGACGGTCCGGAGGGTAATACAAATGTACCCGTAGTCCGCAGTGTCTGATCGGAAGTCAAAGCCGGGTCGGGCGAGAAAAAAGCCAGCGGCGCACTGTGTACAGCTGCGCCGGATGTGGCCCATACATTGGCCGTTGTGGAAGCGGCGGTCCAGTTGGGCGCAATCGCCGTTACCGGGTCGTTCACATGCTGTACCGGTGCGAAATAGGTACCGTTGTTCACATTCACCGTCACCGCAAAGTTCTGAGACGTATTAATCGGCAGCGTAATGGGACTGAAAGTCACCACGCGGTCAGCCGGTGTATACACACCACCGCTTACCCAGGTCACGGTGGTCGGCAGGGTATCACGGAGTACATAGTTCGTCATTGCCGTACACTCACCTGCACTAACAACATTTGTATAGGTTAACGGGGTTCCTTCTGTAGCTGTGGCGCTGCCGGGGTTCAGGGCAAAACTGCCTGAATCAACGGAGAAATCAGCTACTCCATCATTGATGCTTGTGTTGGAACCCTGGGAAGCATTTCTTCCCAATCCTCTTTTGGCAAATGCTTTCCAGATGGAACATTTATACCGGCCGCCGAAGAATACCTGGTCGGCCTGTAAAATGGCATCCCTGGATTGTACAAAACCGGGACTGCAGGGCTGAAGCCTCATCCCTTCGATCACCAGTTTCATAGCAGCTGCATTACCTCTCCAGGTAGAAACAGCGCCGGGAGGGTTCAGGAAGTTGGTTTCAATATAATTGTCCTGTTTTATTATCTCCCAGGTCATTTCCCAGATCATCATACACCATATCTCACCCACCCCGTGAGGAATCACAGAGCCGGGAAGATTGGCATAAGTCTTCGGGTAAATAGCCATATCGGTGGAGTAGGGAAAACTTCTGATCCCTGTACCGGTAATCGGCTGTCCCAGCACATAGGTTCCGATCCCTCTCCGGATCACACCATCATTAATGGTAGCAGTTGACCAGTCAGTACCCATCATCAGCGACATATAATCGCTCCATCCTTCACCAGCCTGTTCGGCATTGCCCAGGCAGGAGACGTTCGCAGGACCACCGGTTAACCGGTTGCTGATACCATGACCATATTCATGGCTGACCACGCCGTTGTCCAGGTCGCCATCCCTTTGCGGACTGGTGAGTGTCCAGAGGTACATCTGCATCCGGGGACGGCTTCCATCGGCCGGGGTGGCAAAATTGGCATTATTGGTACCGCCGGCATCCTGTGCATCTGCAATCACATAGTCAGCACCGGCACCGCCGCGTCCCTGGTTATCATTCTGAAAATTTCCCCCTACCTCATCAAATCCGTAGGTATAGGACATATCGTGCATCAGGTTGTTCATGTAAAACAGGTTTACAATGGCCGCCTGCTGGTTATCGGAGGTGGGATCAATCGGGCTCTTGGTGAAATCGTAGGTGTAATTAAAGGTAAGACTGGGTAAAGCCGTGGTGGAGTTACCCATGATACCAAAAGTGGTGTTATTCGCATCCCTGTCTTCCTGCGCCCATACGTTATTACCACGGGTAGTGCTGTAATCGACAGGATCGCTGTGCCATTTTAAGGAAGTGGCATTGCCCGGTGTCAGGGTCCAGGGATCCGTATGCAAAGAAGGCGTACCGCCGGGGTGCTGGGGACTTTCAGCGGGATATTTTACTACCCGGTAAGTAGCAGTTGTGATAACAAAAGGTTTGTATTCCCATTGATTCGTCCTGTCATTCCGCTGTAACACATAGTTCAGAGTACTGGCAGCCGCTTTTTTATTATGATTTTGGGCAATATGATCTGCCACGGAGTGATTTGAATGATCCCATTGGCAGGTAATCGTAAGATTTTGTTTCCCGATGACGGCGCCGGTCTGGGCATCCACCCGGATCAGCCAGTAGTCGGAGGATACGACAGGAGCTACAAACACCTGCCAGGCCAACCGGTATACTCCTTTATCATTCGGTATCCACATCAGTTCAGAACTGATATTCTCGGAGGAAACCCCCAAACGGCCAAACTCCAGCTTTCTTCCTTCTTCCAGGATGCTGATGGGAATAGCCAACTCCTTTGCTTCCACTTTCGTTTCACGGAAGGCAGCCTGCAGCGCATTTACCGCTGAAACCGAAGGCAGCTGACTGGCATTGCCGGTCATTTTTTCCATGGAGAGCTGGAATTCACCGGCATCAGACACTACTTTTCCGCCCCTGAATGCCAGGGTCTTTAACTGGTTATAAACGGGAACACCCTTGTAGGCCTGCTGCAGGTATACCATGGTTACATCCGAACCGGAGATCCGGTAAGTACTGGAGACCTTTACATCATTAAGATCCGCAGAGGGCAGTTTGATGGAGGCCTGGTTTTGCCTGACCAGCTGCAATGCCGCATTTTTCGCTTGGTTATCAACCTGTGCAAAGCCAGCCAACGCACAAATCAATAAAACAGAAAGAAGTAGAACTTTTCTCATAAAAGTTTAGTGTTGGGTTTTAGATGCCGAATTACGTCAAGTATTACTCTCAACGGGTATGGTGGTAATTATAAGGATATGGAATCCTGGATATGCAAATACCCGAAAAGGAAGAAGGCGGGAAATCACTTTCTCCATAAGCAGGTATTTGGCACAAAATATGGGACTAATATAGGAAATAAAACAAATTCCAGCCAAAACAAATCCCGGTCAGATTCGGGCAAAATATTCAGGATCTGTCCGTCGTTAAAGAGAACGACCCTGAAAACTCATTTAAACCTGCATTTTGAACAAAAAATCACTTCATTCATTACTTTTTTTCTTTTTTTTATCCGGCATTCCTGTTCTGCACGGACAGATGATCACTGGTGTATGGAAGGGAAAAATAAACCGGCAGAAAGTAGAAATCAAGCTCATTCAGAAAGGGGATAGTCTCACCGGCACCTCGTATTATTACGAATCGGCCGGGCATTACCGCCGGTACAGCATCAAAGGATATTTTGATCCGGTCAGTAACGAGGCCGTTTGGTGGGACGATCAGTTGCTGGACGAAAAATCCGGAAAGATCTCCGTATCCACGCCCGGGAAGATGCCCCTGCTGTCCAGGGCCGATTTTAATTGTCCCGGCGATGGCAGCATGATGCTGGACGGAAAGGCCGCCCGCAAAGAGAATGAATCAGGACCAAAAGGAGAGGTACATCTTGATAAAGAGGAACAGGCCGATTTTGAAGACGAATGGGATTATATTATTGATACCTATACCACGGGTGGCAATGACCCGGAACTGATTGACAGCATCGAAGGATTGGGCCGGCAGCCCCTGGCCGAACCGGTAGCTATAACCGAAGAACCCCAAAAACCGGTCCCGGTGATCCCCATTCCAAAACCGGCACCTGAGAAACCGGAGCCGCTGATACCGGGGCCGGGTGAAGTGAAAACAACCGCGGCCAAACCAGCTTCTATCGAAGAAAAATTCAACAGCCGGCAAAAACTATTCATCAAAGAAATCCCCGTGGCCGGTGATTCCGTGGAACTCCGCTTCTTTGACAATGCCGAAATCGACGGGGATTCCATTTCCCTGTTCTTAAACGACAAACTCCTTTTTCAGCATATCCGTCTTACGGCTGTTGCTTATTCCATCAAATTACCGGTAAGTGAACTGCAGGATAGCAATGAACTGGTGATGGTGGCCGAAAACATGGGCTCCATACCGCCCAATACCTCCTATATGGTAGCCATCGTAAACGGGCAGCGGCAGGATGCCTATTTGGCCAGCACGGAGGGGAGCAGCGCGATGATACGGTTGGTGAGGAAGTGAGCTGCGAGCTAACAGCTATGAGCTAAGAGCTACGAGCTACGAGACCGATAGTTCAATGGTTGATTTCCTAAATGACCACGTTTACCATCTTGCCCTTCACAAAAATGATCTTCTTAGGGGTCTTCCCTTCCAGCCATTTTTTTACCACTTCATTGTTTAATACCAGTTGCTCCACATCGGCCTGCGCCGCATCTAAAGCAATATTCAGGGTGGTGCGCAGTTTACCATTTACAGAGATGGGGTATTCCTTGCTGGTCTCCGCCACATATTTTGCTTCAAACTCGGGGTAAGCCGCATCCAGCACAGGGTCCTTATGACCCAGTAAGGCCCAGAGTTCCGCCGCGATATGCGGGGCATAGGGTGTCAGCAATACCAGCAAGGGCTCCAGCACCGCCCGCTTATGGCATTTGAGTTCGCTGAGTTCGTTGGTGGCGATCATAAATCCGCTTACTGCCGTATTAAAACTGAAACGCTCCGTATCTTCCTCAATCTTCTTAATCGTGCGATGCAATACTTTCAGTTCTTCCGCCGTGGCTTCCGCATCCGTAACGATCCATCCCTTTATTTCATCTGAAAAGAGGCGCCAGAATTTTTTCAGGAAGCGGTGTACACCCTCGATCCCCTTGGTGTCCCAGGGTTTGCTCATTTCAACGGGACCGAGGAACATTTCGTACATCCGGAAAGTATCGGCGCCGTATTTCATTACCAGGTCATCGGGATTGACGGTATTGTATTTGGACTTGGACATTTTCTCCACTTCAGCGCCGCAGATATATTTACCATCTTCCAGGATGAATTCTGCATCGGCGTATTCATCCCTCCATTTCTTAAAAGCGTTCACATCCAGTTCAAATCCATCCACGATATTCACGTCCGCATGTATCGCGTTTGTTTCATACTGGTCCTTCAGGCCGGCAGATACAAATTTGTTTGTTCCGGCAATGCGGTACACAAACCGGCTGCTCCCCTGTATCATCCCCTGGTTCACCAGTTTCTTATACGGTTCATCATAGCCGATATGGCCCAGGTCGAACAATACCTTGGTCCACATCCGGCTGTAGAGCAGGTGCCCCACGGCATGTTCGGTTCCGCCGATATAGAGGTCCACCTGGTTCCAGTAGTCCGCTACCTTACGGTCGCAAAATGCCTTATCATTCCCCGGGTCCATATAGCGCAGAAAATACCAGCTGCTGCCGGCATAGCCGGGCATGGTATTGGTTTCCCTCACCCCCAGCCCCTCTCCTTCAGGAGAGGGGAGAGTGGCCCACTCCTTAATATTCGCCAGGGGTCCTTCCCCGTCCGGACCCGGTCCGTATTTCTCCACATCCGGTAAGATCAGCGGCAACTGCTCTTCGGGCAAGGGATAAGCGATGCCATCCTTCCATACAATGGGGAAGGGTTCGCCCCAGTAACGCTGGCGGCTGAACGCAGCATCCCGCATCTTATAGTTCACTTTGCGGGTACCAATGCCTTTTTCTTCAATGGCCCGGATAGCCACTTCCATCGCGTCTTTCATCAGCAATCCATTGAGGAAGCCGGAGTTTTCCAGGATGGCCTCCTTGGTGGGATTGGCATCCTCCCCGTTATAATGAGAACCGATAATATTGGTGATGGGGATATTAAAATGACGGGCAAACTTATGGTCCCGCTCATCCCCGCAGGGCACGGCCATGATGGCGCCCGTACCATAACCGGCCAGCACATACTCGGATATCCAGATGGGTATCTCGCGGCCATCAAAGGGATTAATGGCATAGGCTCCCGTAAACACCCCGCTGATCTTTTTTTCGGCCATACGTTCCCGTTCGCTACGGCTGTTTACATACTCCACATATTCCTGCACGGCCTTTTCCTGTTCTTCTGTTGTAATCCCGGCGATCAGTTCATGTTCAGGCGCCAGCACCATAAAATCCACTCCGAAAATCGTATCCGGCCTGGTTGTATAAACCCTCAGCTTCAGGGCCGTTTCCTCCCCCTTAGGGGGAGACAGAGGGGGCCTTTTGACTTTAAAATCTATCTCCGCCCCTGACGACTTCCCGATCCAGTTCGTCTGCATTTCTTTCATGGCATCGCTGAAATCCACTTTATCCAATCCCTCCAGCAGGCGGTCGGCATAAGCGGTAATACGCAAATACCATTGACGCAATGTTTTCTTCACCACCGGGTGTCCTCCCCGCTCACTCACCCCGTTCACCACTTCATCATTGGCGAGTACGGTACCCAGGGCTTCACACCAGTTTACTTCGCCATAGCCGCAATAAGCCAGCCTTCTTTTCATGAGCAGGCCGGCCTTCTCCTTTTCGGAGAAATTTTTCCATTGTTCTGCAGTAAAATGCCGGCCGGGCACCGGTTCCCCTGTTTGGGGCAGGGCTCCCTTTGTCTCGTATTTTTTGATCAGGTCGGCGATGGGCCGGGCTTTTTTCTCTGTATTACAGAAATAACTGTTGAATAACTGCAGGAAGATCCACTGGGTCCATTTATAATACTTCGGGTCGCTGGTCTGCACCTCCCTTTCCCAGTCGAAACAGAACCCGATATTATCGAGCTGCGCCTTAAAGGTTTCAATATTTTTTTTGGTAGTAACGGCCGGGTGCTGGCCGGTATCCAGCGCATATTGTTCAGCGGGCAGTCCAAAACTGTCGAAGCCCATCGGGTGCAGCACATTGAATCCTTTCAGTCTTTTATACCGGCTGTAAATATCGGAAGCGATATAGCCCAGGGGATGCCCCACATGCAGTCCCGCCCCGCTGGGATAGGGAAACATATCCAGTACATAAAACTTCGGTTTGCTGAAATCATTGCTTACCCGGTAAGCCTGTTCCGCTTTCCATTTTTCCTGCCATTTCTTTTCAATATCCCTGAACTGGTATTCCATGCTGTCGTTCTGTTTTGTGGAGCAGCGGACGGGACCCTGAACGGAGCGTCCCGCCCTGCATTCGCAGGCGGGCAGGCGCGCCATCATGGATCTCCGGTTCTGCCACTGGCTAAAAATCTTTAACAATATCTTTCCCGGTACCGGCAATATGCCTTTTATGGTATCGTTTAATGGGGGTGCAAAAATACTGATTACTGCCCGAATGGCCCCGGACCGGTTTGATCCCCGGCGGTAAAAGCTGAATGGTCCCGGCCCCGCTCCGCAAATTGCGGTTTTAAATGGCATAAAGGGTTATTTTTGCCCGTAATCCATTCATCGCTAAAAAAATTTGCATGTCCCAATCAGGAAAAGCCTCCATCAAAAGAGGGAAACCCTCCTATTTTATGTCCATCCTCGGTGTAACCCTGGTATTGTTCTTCCTCGGCATTATCGGGCTGATCGTTATTAACACCAACAAATTGTCGGATCATTTCAAGGAAAATGTGACGGTCAGTGCTTACCTGCGGGGCGACCTGAACCCCAATGACAGCACGGCGCTGGTTCAGTATATTAGTTCCAAGCCCTATATCCGGGAGTACAGCTATGTAACCAAGGAACTGGCCAAGAAAAAATACCTCGCCGATGGCAATACGGACTGGTCGGAAGTGCTTACAGAGAACCCGCTGCCCAACAGTATTGATTTTAAAGTAAAGAACGAATATTTAAATACCGATTCACTGACGGCCATCAAAGCGGACCTGAAGGCGCAGACCTATGTGAGTGATGTGGAATATCCCGAAGCCCTGATCAGTAAAATGAGTACCAATCTCCGGAATATCAGCCTCGGTATCCTGATCCTGGCCGTGGTCCTGGCGATCGTGGTGATTGTACTGATTGACAATACCATTAAACTGGCCATGTTCAGCAACCGGTTCCTGATCAAGACCATGCAGATGGTGGGAGCCACCCGCTGGTTCATTGCCAAACCGATGAATGTCCGGGCCGTGATCAACGGGGCCATCAGCGGGGTGATTGCCGCAGGAGCCGTAATCCTCTTCCTCGTGGTGATCGAGAAATTTATCCCGGAAATGAAGGCCATTCATGATAATGCCAGCCTGGTCATGCTCTTTGCCGGCCTGATCTTCCTGGGAATCGCCATTACTGTATTCAGCACCCACCGGAGTGTGATTAAGTATTTGAAGATGAAACTGGATGATTTGTATTAAGGGGAATGGTGAACCTGCCTGCCGGCAGGCAGGTGGTGAAAAGTGAATGGAGGGAACCCGAAGGTGGAAAACTATTAAAAATTTGGGGGCACCCTGCTTTCCGACTTGCGGACTTCCGGACTTCCCGTCTTTCGGACTTCCCGACTTCCCGTCTTTTCCCTAAATTGCACATCCTAAACCGAACGAAATGAGTGAAACAAAAAGTCCCGCGATGTTCAGCAAAGAAAATTATACCTGGATGCTGGCGGGTATCCTGGTGATTGCCCTTGGCATGTTCCTGATGGCGGGCGGAAAAAGCAATACAGACCCTGCTGTTTTCAATAAGGAAGCAGTGTACAGTAGTACCCGCATCACCGTGGCTCCTATCCTGATCCTGGCCGGGCTGGTACTGGAAGTTTACGCGATATTTAAGAAACCGAAAACGGCATAGCCCGTTATAAACAGAATTAGAGGCTGTATCAGGATTGAGCAGCCTTTTTCTTTTCCCGCCTGCTTCATTCTTTTACCTTTACCCTTTACTGAAAAAACACCCGCATGACCGTCGTTGAAGCCATTATTATCGCCATCGTGGAAGGCATTACCGAATTCCTGCCCATCTCCTCCACCGGCCACATGATCATTACGGAAAAACTACTCGGCGTTACCGGCACTGATTTTACCAAACTGTTTACGGTAGGCATCCAGTTAGGCGCAATCCTGGCCGTCGTGGTACTTTACTGGAAAAAATTTATGACGCCTTTTACCCAGGGAAAGAAGGGATGGCTTTTTTATCTCAAACTGATCGTGGCGGTCCTGCCCGCGCTGGGACTGGGCTTTCTTTTCGAAGAACGGATCGATACACTATTAGATAGCTCACTCACGGTAGCCATTACCATGATCCTGGGCGGCGTGGTACTGTTATTTATCGACAATGTATTCAAAGAACATCCCATCGTATCCGATGAGCAGGTCAGCTATCCCACCGCCTTTAAGATCGGGCTCTGGCAATGCGTGGCCATGATCCCGGGGGTAAGCCGGAGCGCCGCCAGTATCATTGGCGGTATGCAGCAAAAACTCACCCGTAAACTGGCGGCAGAGTTTTCTTTTTTCCTGGCCGTTCCCACCATGGCGGCCGCCACCGGGTACAAACTGCTGAAAGGATATAATACCCTGAGCACAGGCGACCTGAAACTCTTTGCCATTGGCAATATCGTGGCCTTTATCGTGGCCGTGCTCGCCATCCGGTTTTTTATCGGTTACCTGCAGCGGCATGGCTTCCGGTTATTTGGTTATTACCGGATTATCGGGGGTATCCTCCTGCTGATCCTGCTGGCCACGGGCTACCTGAAAGCCTGATCTCCCCTTTTCCGGGGAGTTTTTTCACTTATTTTTTCATACCTCTGCTGTAAATATACAGTTCATGAAAAAATATATCCTCCCCCTCCTGCTGTCCGCACTGGCTATAGCCTGTACACAATATGGCCCCAGGGTCAGTTCCGGTAATATTGAAGTATATTATAAGGAAGGCATTTCCAAAGTGCAGGCGGAACGAACAGCACAGCTTTTCCGGGAAGCGCTGACGGCATCTAATCCCAATGACAAAGCCACAAAAAGTTTCCAGTTATCCAAACCGGGTGACAGCATCCTGCTAAAAATGGTGGCCGATAAAAGCAAACTCGGCAGTATTGCTGAAGAGGCCTTTTATGCGATGTCCGTGCTGGTATCCGACAGCGTGTTCGGGGGAGCGCCGGTCAACCTCGCATTAACCGATAATAAGTTCAAAGGCTTCCGGTATTTTGCGTTCAAAAAAGTAACCACACCCGCGCCGTCCTGGGGTGATAAATATGAATCCGGCAATGTGGAATTGTTTGCTAACGATGTGGACAGCAAACTGGCCGGCGAACTGGCGGCTTACCTTGAAACCTATTTCAACCCGTCCACTACCTTCAGTTTCCAGGTCAGTAAAAATGAGCAGGGTGATTTTGTGGTGAAGATGGTGATCGATCCTTCCAAAATAAACAATATCACCGAAGCGGATATGGCGGAAGCCAGCAATGGCATGTCTGAAAAAGTATTTAACGGGTCGCCCCTGCAGTTCCAGCTGACAGACGAATCCTTTACCCCCCTGCGGACCTTTGCCTACCCGTCTGATGCGGCCCCCGCCGGAAATATGAAATAAGGATCCCTGCCGGATCGTATGATTGAAAAACCCGGGAGCAAATTAGCCTCCCGGGTTTTTTTATGCTGGTCAATTCCCTATTTTTACCCAAAGCAACTCCACCATGCAGACGGCTCCGAAAAAAGTAGTAAACGCCTGGGCGATGTACGACTGGGCCAATTCGGCCTATAACCTGGTCATCACCTCCACCATCTTCCCGGCTTATTTTGAAGCGATCGCGGTGGACAATAAGGAAACCTCTAAGACCGCGGTTACCTTCCTGGGCCGGCATTTTGAAAACACGTCCCTGTATAATTATGCGCTTGCCTTTGCCATGCTGATCGTGGCGCTGATCTCCCCGCTCTTATCCTCCATCGCCGACTATAAAGGCAATAAGAAGAATTTCATGCAGTTCTTTATGACGATCGGGAGCCTGGCCTGTGCCTTTATGTTCTTTTTTGAAAAGCATACACTGGTGGTGGGCGTGTTTTCCATGATCGTGGCCTGTGTGGGCTTTTGGGGCAGCCTGGTATTTTACAATTCCTTTCTCCCGGAAATTGCCGCCCCCGAAGACCGGGACCGGATCAGTGCCAAAGGATTCACCTACGGGTATATTGGCAGTGTGCTGTTGCAGGCCATCTGCTTTGTATTTGTTTTCTTCCCGGGAATTTTAGGGGGCGATAAGGAATCCACGATCCAGTTCAGGACCTCTTTCCTGCTGGTGGGGATCTGGTGGTGGGGTTTCGGGCAATATTCCCTGCGTCGTTTACCCAAACCCGTACCAGCGGGTACCGGTGACCTGCAGCACCGGATCCTTTCAAAAGGCTATCATGAATTACAAAAAGTGTGGGACCAGTTAAAACACCTGCCCCCGCTGAAAAGGTTTCTCGGCGCCTACTTCTTCTATAACATGGGGGTACAGACCGTAATGCTGGTGGCCGCCCTGTATGGCAAAAGCGAACTGGAGATCCCGACCGACAATCTTATCATTGCGATTATCCTCATCCAGCTGATTGCGATCCCCGGCGCCTTTACCATTTCCTGGCTTTCCTCCAAATTCGGCAATATCAATACCCTGATCGGAATTGTTATTTTCTGGATATTCCTGTGTTATGTAGGCTATCTCTTACCCGTTGGAGGCATCTATGAATTTTACGGGCTGGCCGCTTCGGTGGGTTTTGTAATGGGCGGGATCCAGTCGCTGAGCCGTTCCACCTACGCGAAACTGATGCCCGAAACAAAAGACACGGCATCCTTCTTCAGCTTCTATGATGTATCGGAGAAAGTGGCCGCGGTCATTGGTATTTTCAGCTTTGGCTTTATCAATGAACTGACGGGGTCTCAGCGTAATTCCGTGCTGGCCCTGATGATCTTTTTTATACTTGGCCTAATTTTGCTGTTTTATGCAGCGGCTTTAAGGCCCGCAAAGCCCGCCGAAAGCTGACTTCAGGCCCCGGCAGCATAAAAACTTTATTGCAATGAAACTTTATACGATCAATACCGGTTATTTCAAACTCGACGGGGGCGCCATGTTTGGGGTGGTGCCGAAATCGATCTGGAACAAGGTCAATCCCGCGGATGAAAACAATCTTTGCGACTGGGCCCTGCGCTGTATGCTGATCGAAGACGGAAACCGGCTGATCCTCGTGGATACCGGTAACGGCGACAAACAGGATGCGAAATTCTTCAGCCATTATTACCTGCATGGCGATGATACGCTGGAAAAGTCGCTGAAGAACCACGGCTTTCATCCCGATGATATCACCGATGTATTCCTGACCCACCTGCATTTCGATCATTGCGGGGGTACCATCAAACGGGACGGGGACAAACTGGTGCCTGCTTTTAAAAATGCGAAATGCTGGAGTAATAAGGATCACTGGGACTGGGCCGTGTACCCGAATGAACGGGAGAAAGCCTCTTTCCTGAGAGAAAATATACTTCCCATACAGGAAAACGGGCAGCTGGAAATGGTGGAAATAAACGGGGCTATAGACGGCAAGCTGGGTCAGACCGGCTTTACCGAAAATATTTCAGTTCGCTTTGTAAGCGGTCATACCGATAAAATGATGCTGCCGCAAATAAAGTACAAAGGCCGTACCGTGGTGTATATGGCCGACCTGCTCCCTTCGCAGGGACATATCCCGATCCCTTATGTAATGGGATATGATATGTTTCCCCTGACCACGATCAACGAGAAAAAATCATTCCTGAAAGAAGCGCTGGAAGGTGACTATATCCTGTTCTTTGAACATGACCCGGTCTATGAATGCTGCACCCTGAAACAAACGGAAAGAGGGATCCGGCCGGATCAGTTTTTCAAACTGGAAGAGATCTGATCTTCTTTTTCCCCGGTATAGAGTTTTTTAATTCCCAATATCAGCAGGCTGCCCAGGATGGCCGGTATCACGAGGTTGATAAACCAGATTCCCGCCGTGGCAAAAAAGATCCCCGCCTTGTTGCTGCTGAACAGCCCGGTAAAGATGAGGGCTACCTTGCCTTTCAGTCCCAGTTCCGCGATCGCGAATGTCGGAAGGATCGCCATGACGAGGAAGGAAACGCTGACGGACCAGCAGGCCTCCCATCCACTGAGCTTCACATCAAAAAAAACAAAGAGCAGGTAATACTGCCCGATGAATACCAGGTAACGGAGAAAAGAAAAAGCCAGTAAGCGGACCAGGATCCCCGTATTGAAATCTTCCAGCGCCCTTGTGAGGTAATTGAATTTTTTCATGAAGGGCAGGCGGTCGATCCAGTTGGCCAGCCAGGACAGGCGGAAATAAAATAGCAGGAGGACAAGAATGGCTGCCATCACCCCGTAGATCACTACCTGCAGCCAGAGACCGCTCACCACCTGCCCTGCTTCAATAGCGGGTTTCAGCAGAATAAGCCCGGATAGTCCCATGACCAGCGTGATAATAAGCTGGCTGATACTGCCCACGATCGTGACTGCAATTGTCTTTAAGCGGTTGCCATCTTCCATGTACAGTATACGGCCCAGGTATTCGCCCACCCGGTTGGGCGTGCTGACCGAAAAGGACACACCGGACAGGATGGCCCTGAAGGCGGTTGAAAAGGAAAGAGGCTGTATCCTGTTTACCGCGATCTTCCATTTCCAGGCTTCGAGCGACCAGTTTACGACCATGAGCCCGGTCACCGCGATCAAATTCAGTAACAGGGGACTCCGGAAAGAAGTTTTGATATGCTGCCAGGCCAGCCCGATATCCGGCTGGCGGCTGATCTCCTGGTAAATGGACCAGGATAACCAGAGGAAGAGGACCGGGCCCAGTAAGTAATTGATGAAGATTTTGATATTACGGTGCAGCTTCATTAATCTTGTAAAAATACATCCCCCGCTGGAAAAGCCTGCTAAAATAATATTGGGTATTGACCCCGGAACCATCGTCATGGGCTATGGCCTGGTAGCCGTAAGGGGCCGGGAAGTCAGTTTACTGGATCTCGGCGTACTGAAACCCGGCAAAATAAAAGACGGGTATAAAAAACTGCAACTGATCTTTAATACAGTCAGCGGGCTGATCACTCAGTACAAACCCACGGATTTTGCCATTGAAGCGCCCTTCTTTGGCAAGAATGTGCAGAGTATGCTGAAACTGGGAAGGGCCCAGGGAGTCGCCATTGCGGCGGCCATGCGGCACGGGCTGGAGGTCACGGAATATTCACCCAAGAAAGTAAAGCAATCCGTCACCGGCAATGGCAATGCGGACAAGGAGCAGGTGATGAAAATGCTGCAAACGATATTATCCTTCAAAGAAAGCCCCAAACACTATGATGCCACGGATGCACTGGCCGTGGCTTTGTGCCATCATTATCAAACCTCATCGGTTGCCGGCAAGTCCGGCAAGGGACTGAAAGGCTGGGATGATTTTATAAAAAAGAATCCCGGCAGAATCGTAAAGAAATAATACCGACGAGACATTAAAAATGCCTTTATTAGCTGGCGCCAATGTCTGTCGGTATTATACCGGGAGGAATCACTGTAAAACTAATGTTCAAAAGGTATAAATCACAGCCCCGCTAAAATTTTCTCTTGTGCTTTTTTCAGGCTTTCAGCCGTTGCCTGTGGTTTGGACTGCGTAAAATTCAAATCATTGGCGCTATTGACCGGGACCAGGTGCAGGTGCGCATGCGGTACTTCGAGGCCAATTACGCTGATGCCGCAACGGTTGCAGTCAAAGGCTCTTTCAATGGCTTTGGCAATGGGCCGGGCGAAGAGCAGCATCTCCTGCAGGTACTCAGCAGGCAGGTCGAACAAATTATCGACTTCGGTTTTGGGCACCACCAGGACATGCCCTTCCCGCAAAGGGAAAATATCGAGGAAGGCAAAGAAATGATCGTTCTCTGCAATTTTATAAGAGGGGATCTCCCCCGCGATGATCTTTGAAAAAATGGTCATACCGCCAAAGAGTTTAGTTAGTGATAAACGAAGGTAATAAGACAGCCGGCTGGATATTGCTTTCATGGCAGGTTAAAGATAGCGTCAAGTTAACTAACTTTTGACGTAGCTCCAATTAGTTTTGAGCGCTGAGCTGCGAGCTACGAGGTGTGAGCTGCGAGACCGATAGTTCGATGGTTAACTCCAGGTTTCAAAGCTCACGGCTACCTTTGAAATCGACATTTTAAGCTTAACATAACAAAAGTTTCTTTTACGAAAAAAGTCTTCGCATACACGAAGACTTTTCAGACAGTTTTGCAAATCCATTAAGCCGTGATCTCGTCAATTTTGAACCGGAGCACCCCGGCAGGCGCTTGTACTTCGGCCGTATCGCCCACTACTTTGCCCAGGATACCTTTCCCGATGGGAGAAGTGACGGAGATCTTACCCGCTTTAAGGTCGGCCTCTTTTTCACTCACGATTTTATAGGTTACCTGTTTTTTGGTATTCAGGTTGGTCAGTGTCACTTTGGTCAGGATGGAAACCTTGCTCGTGTCAATATTCGATTCATCCAGCACCCGTATATTGGCCATAGAGCCTTCCATGGCGGCAATCTTGGCCTCCAGGATTCCCTGGGCCTCTTTGGCGGCATCGTATTCGGCATTCTCTTTCAGGTCCCCTTTTTCGCGGGCTTCGGCAATCGCTTTACTGGCAGCCGGGCGGTCTACTGTCTTCATCCGCTGCAGGTCTGCCTTCATTTGTTCCAGTGTTTCCTTGGTCACATACTGTAATGTACTCATAGACTCCTCCTTTGATAAAATAAAAAAAATAACAACGCCCCAGTTTTAACTGAAGCGTTGCATTATGGATGTAAAGGTATATAAAGTTTTGAAAAACCGAAGCCTGGCCTGTAAATTATTGAGGATTAACGTCTTTCAAACTCATAAATCCGGTCATATCCCAGGGTATATTGCACGGCCCGGATCGTTCTCCCGTCATTTTTCTGGTCAAAATCGTCAAAACGCCATTCCAGCCGGCGGATTTGCTGCCGGTCTTCTATGTTAATCAGCAGGAACTGCATGTTCCGCGATTCCCAATGCCCTTCACTGTTATTATAAATTCCTTTGTTGTGTTTACCCGCTTTCCAGTAACCCGTAAGGGTATCGGTACCCTCTGTATAACTGGCCTTCCCGTTATTCTCTAAATGGAAAAGACCGTTTTCATAACCGGTATATAGCTCAGATGCCCCGCTCGGCTGGCTCTTCCAGGCTATTTTCAGTTTCCAGTTGCCCACCAACCTGTCTTCCAGGTCCTTTGAGCAGGAAGAAACCATGACCAGCATGGCCGCCCATAAAGAAGCTATTTTTATTTTCCTGCTCATTCTTTCCGGTTTACAGAAGAAAAATGATCTTTTCATTCACCCAGCAAAAAATTACGATCCGGCAATGCCCAGTTTCTCCAGCAAAACAGCGGCCATTTTATAAGAAGCTTCCCCGCTGTACCCGGCTATATGCGGGGTGATCAGTACATCCGGGCGGGCCAGCAACCAATGCAGCTGTTCTTTTTCCTTTTCCAGGTAAGCGGACAAATTTTCATTGGGCAGCACATCGAGACCGGCACCCGAAATCTTCCGGTTTTTCAGGGCTTTTATCAATGCATCCAGGTTCACTACTTTCCCCCGGGAGGTATTCAACAGGTAGGGTTTTCGTTCCAGGGATTCAAAAAAGGAATCACCGGCCATATCGAGGGTATCCGCGGTAAGGGGTACATGCAGGCTGATGATATCCGCGTATCGGGCAATCTGTTCCGGGCTGGCTTCCTTAATATAACCTTCCGCGAAACCATATTTATATTTATCATAAGCCAGGACGGTTACCTCAAAGGGCTGGAGCAAACGGGCAAAGCGGCTGCCGGTATTGCCAAAACCATAGATCCCTACGGTTTTCCCATACAGTTCGGTACCCGTATTTTCAACCCGCTTCCAGAGTCCCTGCCTTATTTCATCCTGCGAGGATGCAATATGATTCATCAGGCAGAGCAGTAAACCCAGGGTATGTTCCGCCACGGCATTCCGGTTACCTTCCGGGCTGCTTACGCAACGTATTCCCCTGCTTTCCGCATAGGGTACATCAATGAGCTCCATCCCGCTGCCCAGGCGGCCTATCCATTTCAATCGGGCAGCTTTATCCAGCAGTTGCCTGTTTACAGGTATTCTCGTCGTAACCACCAGCCCCTCGGCTTCCCCGATCTGATCCGCCAGTTCCTCGTATGAGATCCCGGGAGCGTACAGGACCTCATATCCCTTCTTTTGCAGCTGTTCAGCGAGGTACGGGTGGGCTCTTCCTGTTATAATGACTTTTTTCATTTCATTTTACAAATAAGCGCGGCAAATTGTTCAACCGTGAGCTGCTCGGCTCTTTTAGAAAACAAGTCGTCCGCGAGGATTGCTGCATCAAACAGATTTTTTACCGCGTTCCGGAGGGTCTTCCGACGCTGGTTAAAAGCCGTCTTTACCAGCAGGAAAAATTTTTTCTCGTCCGCGATTTCAAGGGCCCCTTTCCTCGGCGTCAGTCGGATCACGCCGCTTTTTACTTTGGGAGGAGGCTGGAAACATTGTTCATTCACATCGAAGAGGTATTCCACTTCAAAAAAAGCCTGTACCAGCACACTCAGTACCCCATAGGTTTTACTGCCTTCCCGGGCCGCTACGCGTTGGGCCACTTCTTTCTGGAACATGCCCAGCATGCACTCCACCTGTTCTTTCCACTCCAGTATTTTAAAGAGAATCTGGGTCGAAATATTATACGGAAAATTTCCCACAACGGTAAACCGGTCCGCGTAGGGCTGCTCCATATCCAGGAAGCTCTGGTGAATAAGCTTCCCTTCGATTGGCGGAAATGTATGCAGCAGGTAGTTGATCTTTTCTTCATCCAGTTCCACCGCCCTGAATTCAATGCCCGGTATACCGAGCAGGTATTTGGTCAGGGCGCCCCCGCCGGGTCCCACTTCCAGCAAACGGGTAAAGGGATGCTCCTGCAAAGCCGAAACAATTTTCCGGCAAATATTCTCATCCCGGAGAAAGTGTTGCCCCAGTGATTTCTTGAGGGTGTACATCGCTGCAAAAATAACCGGATTAAGGGAGCCCTTAAAAAAAGAAGCCCTTCCCGGTTACAGGAAGGGCTGCAGGTCCGGCCGGCAATTAATTTATATGCAGTATTTTCTCAGTGAACAGCCGGTTACCAGCTGAAATCACCACCTGGTACAAGCCGTCGGGCTTTCCGGCCAGGCAGTCCAGGTAAATACGGTTACTTCCTTTTTGCAATGAAACAGCAGCACGGTACACCTGTTTGCCGCCTTGGTCATACACGGTGATCCCGGCTCTTCCGCCAGTGGCTGAACTGACCAGCAACTGCATTTGGTCCCTGACCGGGTTGGGTATAATCCGGATCTCTTTTTCCCCGGGTATCCCGTTCCTGAATTTTACAACCGGGCTCAGTTGCTGCACATCGCCGGTTTCCACAAAACGAATGCGGTAGTACAAATAGTCCGCCGTTACCGTAAGGATATCATCCACCGCTTCATAAGCGGCGGCGCCGGCCTTGCCCGCCTGCGGCTCTGTGAGACTGATAACACTATAATGTATCCCGTCCGTACTTCTTTCCAGGTAGAATCCCCGGGCATACAGGTTCTCCAATACTTTCCAGCTCAGCCTGGCCTGGTTTTCCAGCAGGATTCCCCGGAAATCGTACAGGTTCCTGGCAAGCACATTGCAATTCCCGAAACTTCCGATCGTGATGGTGTCGGTCGCATACATGGAACAGGCGGCCTGCAGGTACTGCTTTACAATATATACACCGGGTGTATCCACAAAGATCGACGGGCCGGTATCGCTTCCCACGATATGGCCGTTGGTCGTGGACCATTCATATATCGAAGTGGGAATCGGGTTCATCACATAAATATTGCTCAGGCTGCCGGTATCACAAATCATCGGGGTCTGGGTTTCGATCTCTGCAGCCGGTGCAAGAAAGAAATCGAAGGGCGCAATAAAGTCCTTTAATTCGGCCGTGAAGGAGGTAGAGGCCCTGGTTTTTACAATGACGCGCCGGAAAGGCATCAGGCAATCATCCCCGCCGAATATTTTGGCCTGGTCCAGTCCCAGCTTTGACAGGTTAACCGAAAATTCCATAAACTGGCGGGCGGTATAGGTATTCACAACACTGTTATCACCCAGCACCAGGGAAAAAGCGCCGGCCCAGGTATTATTCCCGCTTTGCAAACCGGTATAATAAGCCCCAGCTGATTCGGGTTGTATCCCTGCATAACCGTATTGGGATCCGGCATTAGCGCCATCGAAGCTGCCCGTCCAGTTAAAACCGACCGGGTTGATCAATAAATCGTTGCGGTCGATCCAGATCCGGGCTTCCACCATTGTGAGGGCGGAACTGCTGTACTCGGCCGTCAGGATGATATCCCCGGGCGCCAGCATATTGCCGGACGCATCGAATTGCCAGCGGGTATGCCCTGCATCGGGGCCATAATTATAAAACCGGCGGGTTGCCCGGTCATAATAAATATCCGTCTGGTACATTTCAAAATCAAAGTACCGGTTACCCGTTGTGTTTTCGATAGAGATCCCGCCAAACATCCACATGGAATCGGTTACATTGGGGCCGGCCCTTCTTACATGGAGCATCATATCGAGGATCTCGTTCTTATCCGGGATCGACTGGGATTCCGGGCAGGTCCAGTCGGCCGGGCTCATCCCGTTCTTATTGGAACCTGAAGCAAAAACAGTGGAATCATCACCATGGTAATCACGGACAAAATAAGCGTCCACCAGCAGCCGGTTGTTCACGACGGAATAGGCGGGAAAACGCATGGTCCGGTAAAAAGGCAGGCGGCGGCTATTCGGGTTAGCAATATACTGGGCCAGCAATAATGCCGCTCCCGATGTATCCACCATGAACTGCCCGGTACCCGGAGTACCCGGTAACCAGAACCAGTCGTCATTCCCGGATTGAACCAGCCCGTTAAAAAAATTGGACCGCAGGTCAGCATCCACACCAAAATTGGCTTTGATGATCGGGGTGGTGATCTGGGCCTGCGCTACTGAAATGGTAAACGCAGGCAACAGGATGAATCGGATCAGCGCTTTCACAGGTACGGAATTAAGGATGGAGCCGGGTACACAACCAGCACATCATACACGGCACTGCTCAAAGCAGTTTATAATCTGTTCTTTTTACTAATGGCTCACGATGTGGACAGTCGATACGTCCGAAACCGCCACGACAGTATTCTCCCGGACTGCCGTTACACGGTAGCTGATAAAACCGGGAAATACATTTGTATCTGTAGCTTTATAGGAACGCAGTCCTGATGCGGGCACCAGGGCAACTGTTTCCCAATAAGCATAGGGATCAGCCGGGTCTTCATAGGTCCGTTCGAGTATAAAGCCGGTAATGGCTTCACCGGAGCTAAAACCCCAGGTGGAGGTAATACCGTCTTTCCCCTGCCGGTGGGTTCTGAAAAAATCAAAGCCAGCCAGCAGGATGGAAGATTTTATCTCCTTACGATCATGCTGAAAAGGGGAATCCTGTACCGGTTTGGTAAAGGATGAAAGAATAACCATCAGCGATGCTACAAGAATCAGGGCGATGTTTTTCATGAGGTAGAATTTTACATAAAATTATTCCAATGGCAAACCGGTTCCAATGCGTTTACACGCTATATTTTTGATTCGGAAAACACGGAAAACCCTGCAAAATAATGGGAAAAACCGCCGGAATTCTACTACACGAAAAAACCTCCCCTTTCCAGGGGAGGTCTGCAGGATCTTCCTGCAGTAATAACCAGCTACCTATTTTATAATTTATTGAATTTCGTGGTTAACAACACACCGTCCATTTCCACCCGCAGGAAGTACATCCCTTCCTGCAACTGGCCTGCTTGCGGATAGGTCATGCTGTTACTTCCGCGGCGCAGGTTTTCCTTAAACCGGTACACGATACGGCCACTGGCATCCAGGATGAGTACGGTGGCATCCCCGTTTTGCATGGCCATGACCGACAATTGCAACTGGTTCCTTACCGGGTTGGGCAATATCCTGATCTCCGCGACACCGGCATTGGTTTGCCTGACGGCAATTACATTACTCAGGATCTCACGTCCGGATTTCATCACGGATCTCAGCCGGTAATAGATCACCGGTGCGCTGATCCCGTTTACATTATCTGTACCACTGTACGATTCAATTTCGTTCAGCACCGGTTTACCGGCAACCGTAAAGGCCTGCTCAAAACGAACATGATCCGTACTTCTTTCCACGATAAAATATGCCACTTCCTGCCTGCACAATGCGGTCCAGTCAAGGAATACCTGCTGATTCTGCAGGGCGGCTTTGAATGTGATGAATTCGCAACTGAGTACATAGGGCAGGCAGCGCCAGTCTCTTTCTGTGGGGCAGCCAAATGCAATGGTTGTATGCTGTACGGTAGTGATGGAACCGGGTGTGGGGTCCCCGGTGGTGCTTCCCCCGTTACCCATCCGGGCTGAAGTGGCTTCTGCATTGCTGTTATTATTGTCAAACCGGTCATCCAGGCCGTCGCCATCGGTATCAATACCCGTCAGGGTAACCAGGTCATCCTGGAGTCCGTTCAGGTTGAGGTCATTTCCTTCCACGATATCCGGGAGACCATCCCCGTCGGTATCGCTGTCGAGGTAATCCGGCGTCGTGTCACTGTCCGTATCTACCGGGTGAATGCCGTCCCCGCCAAACCCGTTAAAATTATCGTATGAATTATCGATTCCGTCTCCATCCGTATCTGTTCCCGAAGGCAGTAAATAGCCCAGGGTGGTCAGTCCTTCCACGTTATCCGGGATCCCGTCATTATCACTGTCAATATCAAAGGGGTTGGACAATCCGTTCCCGTCATCATTAGGAAGGGTTAATGCCGGCAATGCGGCGAGAATAATATTCCGGCCCATGGCATTCACGGCGCCATCCGCCTGGCCATCCCAATTCCCGTCAACGAAACCAGCTTCTTTGACATCGGAGATACCATCACCGTCATTATCGAGATCATAGGGATTTGCTTTGGAATCATTATCCATATTCACATACGGATAAGTATTGGCTCTTCCGTTATTATCCGGGTCTGCTCCGGTGCGAAGAAGGGTATTTGCCGCATTCTCGGCCGTTCCGTCGTTCCCTACATCGCCGTCCACGTTATCACTGAACCCGTCATTATCCGTATCGGTATAACCATCGACCTTACCATTATTGTTTGCATCGGTACCAAAGGCTTCCGCCACATCCGGTATACCATCATTATCGCTGTCAAGATCAAAATAATTGGGAACACCGTCCCCATCGAGGTCCGGCTGATCCAGCCCGTTCCCGGAAAGATCCTTCCCCGAAGTATTGGCATCCACATTTTGCGAGAACCCATCATTATCCACATCTGTATACCCATCAATTTTACCATCCCCGTCGGTATCCACCCCGCCGGCTTCCGTTACATCGGGAATACCATCATTATCACTGTCGAGATCCAGTTCATTGATAATGCCATCGAGGTCCCAGTCGAAATTATCGTTTACACCATCTGCATTGCTGTCGGTAAATCCGGGGTAATCGGTATCCGTATAATTAGGGATATGATCCAGGTCGTCGTCATCGAGCGGGTCCACCCCGCCACTTTCCACCGTATCCGGGATCCCATCATCATCATCATCAATATCACAACCCGCCACGAGGAAGAAGGAAGGGGAAGGATAACGGCAGTTGGGGTTACCGAGGTTTCCCGCGGCGGCCACCAGGGCCCTGTAATATTTGTTTACATCGCCTGCTGCCACGGAAGCAATGGTATAGGTGGCTGCATTGGGCGCCGTAACAATATCTGTCCAGGTGACCCCATCGGTACTCACCTGCCACTGGTAATCCGGCGTGCCGAGTATGGCGCCCGGATCAGAGAAGACAGCTGTAAAGGAGGCGCTGGTGCCGAGACAACCGGCATTGATATGATCCAATCCCAGTACCGGCAGCGGGTCACAGGAACCAAACTGGATATCATCGATGGCAATATCATTCCCGCAACCACCCGGTGCGTTATTGATCAGCTCAAAAATAATTCCGGTATAAGAAGCCGGGCTTACAAATTTGATCCCGAGTTGCTGCCAGCTGGTACTGACAATATCGCCCGTGCTCAGGGTACTGATGATGGCGCCCGAGGCCTGGTCCTTAATATTGATCAGGACCTTGGGGTATTTAAAACCGCCAAACCCGTCGCACAATGTCTGGTACGCGGAGTTACCGACAAAAGCTGCATAAAAAGAAAGGGAGTATTGCTGATTCGCACAAATTGCAGCAGTAAAAGCACCCCGGTAAAACATGGAATTCGTGGCATCGGCATCCACCACCAGCATCCGGCCATTGACATTACCGGTATGATCCGTCATGCTTAAGAAATGGGCATTATTCGCTGATTGCGCATTATTGGTCAGGGTATATCTTTCCGTTGCGAGGGGTTGTGTGGTGGAACCGGTATAGGTAACCGAACCGGCGGCGCCGCTAACACCTGAAGCTACAACCGGGGCCGGCAAAGCGGTAACCAGGCCCGTGCCCGCACCAAAGTCCTGGGTATACAGTACATTGGCAAGGGAGGTACAGGGCAGGGTACTGCCGGTAATGGATACAACCAGCGGGGTGGGTTGTCCCTCGCCTGTATCATCCGGCTTATCATTTGAATTCAGATCGGGCAGTGTACCATTGGTAGAAGAATCCCGCAGGTTCTGGCTGTTATAGCCAACAGCGGTTACAATGGCGCTGTTATTATATACAAATCCGTTGATGATCCCGGACAACCGGCAATTGATCCGGATCGTACAGAAATTATTGGCAACCGGGTAATTCGGCAGGGTACCGGTTCCATTCAACAGGTTCTTATTGGAGTTCCCGTTAAACAGGGCATTCAGAACAAGACCAGCGGGGTTCGAAACAAAACTGGTGCTGACGTTAGATACATTGCCCGCGCCATTAATGGCGGTCAGGTCATCCGTAGCCTGCACATTGGTAACATCCGTATTCCCATAGTTGCGAAGCGTCAGTTCATACACCACATCGTACTGATTGGGAGTCCCGGTCGGCGTGGCAGAGACAAGTCGTTTGGCCGCTCCGACACCGGAGATCACCGAAGCGAGGTCGGAGGCGGAATAAACCGTGCCCGACTTGTTAATGACCGTGGTATCGCCTGTCAACGGATCAATTTCCCTGAACGGGCAACCGCCTCCTGAAAAAGCAGCAACGGTTTCCCCTTCTGCATATGTTAATCCCACGAAATTATTACTCGGCACCTGCACCGTATCAATATAGGTACAGGTTAAATGGGCACCTGTCCCGGTATAGGCCGAATAATTAGGCGTGAAGAGTTTATTATCCACCACAAAGAACATTTGTCCTGAAGGTGACATGGCTACGTCACCGCTCCCGCTGGCATAAATTACAGCGCCCCCGGTCAGGTCGAGGGTATCCTGGCCACCAATTACGCCAGTAGCAAAATTGATGGAGCGTAACATCGGTGTGTACGGAAAAGCCGGGGGGAACTCCAGCATATAACCATTCCCGCTTGCGTCAAAAGCCACGCCGAGTATATCAAAGGCAAAGGAACGCAGCGTATCCAGTTTGTTTGCAGTACTGGTGGGCTGGGTACCAACCGGCCAGCGCCAGGCAAAAGTGCGGGGCACCCCGCCATAGGCCAGCGTACTGGGCGGGTAAGCTGTCCAGAAATAATAGATGTTTTTATCTGCCGGGTTAAAGGAAACACTGGCCAGGTTGGAAGTAAAGCGCTGGGTCCCGTTAATCGGCAACCCGATCCTTAGCTGTGGGGCATAGCGGTTAACCGGGCCGGCCCCGCTGGTGGTAATACTGCTGATGGTATTGGTGGTACCATTATAGGTATAAAAATGCATTTGGGCCGTACTGCCGCCGCAGGCAACGGTTGTTCCTACCGCAAAGGGGTAACTGACAGTTGCCGGTTGCGCATGTACCGCAGTAACAGCTGCCAGCATCAGGACAGGCAGGGTACCTGCCAGCCGGAACAGAAAGGATCGGACGAGCGAATTTTTTTTCATAGTTACAGATTTGACCCGGCGCAGTTGGTTTTACTTCCTGACCACCAACTGCCTGTTTAAAATTGTTTTCTCCGCCTGTTTCACCAGTACAACATAAGTCCCCGCCGGTAAATCATCCAGGGGCAGCAGGATATAACCGGCAGTGGTTGTATGACGTTGAATTGCTTTTCCATCCATCCCGATAATACTCACTACAGATGACTGGCCCGCCGCAGCATCCCATTTTACATACACTTCCTTCCCGGCCGGGTTCGGGAATAACATTGCCCCTGATAAGAGGTCCTTGCCGGCCCTGAGCACCTTGCTGTATTTTTCACCCGACACCTCGGTTACTCTTACCCGGTAAAAAGTAACCGGCAGGTAAGGAGTATGATCCGTGTAGGAGAAATATTTTACAAGACCTGTATTGGGCTCTTCCTGCATCACACCTGCGTCTGTATAACTGACAGCATCCCGGCTTCGCTGCAGCGTCACCCTTCTCAGCTCGCCGTTCCCGTCGGTTAATGACAATTTTAATTGATTGGCCGCCGGCTGCTGCTGTAATACAAAGTCCAGCATATTCACGTCCAGCACTGAGTTCAGGTTGGTGCTGCCATTCGCAAGGGTTTGTGAAAATGGATCAAATGTTACCGTAACCGGGTTGAAGTTCAGGTTGAATGAAATTATATTACCGGAAACAGCGGCGCCGATCCCGTCACCGGCCCGGGACAACTGGCCGTTCTGGTCATAGATCACCAGTACGGTATCCTGCCCGGCCAGGGATCCCTGTACC
>JACRJO010000027.1 GCA_016219985.1 Sphingobacteriales bacterium
AGAAATATTGATGACCCCGTTAGCCGTATTATAGCAGTTCGCATCAGTTTTGCCAAGAGTAGCGGCCAGAGCCGCAGGCTGGGAAAGGGTAAGAGCCGGGTTTAAAGTAACGACACATGCAGTGGCATTTGCATCCCTTATCCTGACATCATAAGTTGCTGCAGTGAGGTTTGTGAAATTAGGAGCGGCCTGCCAAGCAGCCCCACCATTAATAGTATATTGGTAACTCCCGGTACCACCTGCAGCGGCCGACATAACGATGCTCCCGTTATTACTGTTGTTACATACAGAAATATTTGCAGGGGTAACTGTAGCAGAAAGTACCACCGGCTGTGTAAGTACCAATGCCGGGTTAAGGACAAGCACGCAGGATGTATTCACCGCATCCCTTATCCTGACATCATAAGAAGCATTAGTTAAACCGGAAAAATTAGGAGCAGCCTGCCATGTGGTTCCCCCGTTCACAGAATATTCATATGTTCCCCCCCCGCCACTGGCAGCAGCCATGGTAATAGTTCCGTCAGCAGCACTAAAACATGTAACATTAGTACTTGTAAGAGTAGCGGCGAGTACCGTTGGCTGTGTAATAGCCAGAGTAGGATTGAGAGTAATGACACAGGTTGTGGTAACCGCATCCCTTATCCTGACATCATAAGTTCCCGCTGATAGACTGGCAAAAGTACCACTTGCCTGCCATGTAGTTCCCCCGTTGTCTGAATACTGATAAGTTCCCCCTCCACCTCCCGGAGCACTTACGACGATACTCCCGTTATTGTTAGCAAAACATACGGAGACATTAGTTGGAGTAATAGTTCCTGTCAGGATATTAGGTTGAATAATATTATAAGCCCCGTCCAGAGTAGCAGAACAAGTAATATTGGCTGCATCTCTTATTTTCACGTTATATAAACCAGCGGCGAGCCCGGGAAAATTTCCTGCAGCCTGCCATGTAGTTCCCCCGTTGACGGAGTATTCATAAGTACCAGCTCCCCCTGTAGGAAAAGAAATATTGATGACCCCGTTAGCCGTATTATAGCAGTTCGCATCAGTTTTGCCAAGAGTAGCGGCCAGAGCCGCAGGCTGGGAAAGGGTAAGAGCCGGGTTTAAAGTAACGACACATGCAGTGGCATTTGCATCCCTTAT
>JACRJO010000028.1 GCA_016219985.1 Sphingobacteriales bacterium
ATTGAGCCTGTTTTTGAGCAGGCACCTCCAAAATTGGCAGCTGATGTTTAGAAATAAGCCCAATTATGGGAGTTTTATCAAATAGGGACACACTGAGGATTTGTAGAATTTCATAGGAATTTCGATCAATGCGCAGGTTCTTTTTCAAGATAGCAACGAGCAGATAAACGGAGATGGCAATGCAAATTTGCGTCTTAACAGCATTGGCGCTCCGGCCCCAAAATGACTCGATGCTCAAGTGTTGTTTGATCCATTTGAAAAACAGCTCAATCTGCCAGCGGTGCTTGTACAGGGCGGCGACCAGCTCCGCCGGCAGTTCAAAATTATTAGTGACAAAGGTGTAGTACCGATTCGTCTCCACATCGCAGTATTTAATCCGCCGTAATTTCTCCGGGTAAGCCCTGGCCGTGTAGTAACTGGAAAGGACAACCGTTTGGTCGCAACGTACGCCCGTACTCTTATCCGCCGGATGAGAATACAGGCGGCGAAACGACCAATTGTCTTTCGCCCGCGTGACAAAGAACGCGCCCGTCCGGTGCAGGCGATAAAATCTTTCAAAATCCAAGTAGCCGCGATCCACAATGTAGTATGCGCCCCGCTCGTACTCAACCTGGTCAAGGAAATACAGGTCATGTTCTTTTCCGCTGGAAATAGAGAAAAAAGAGGGTATGTTGCCGTGGAGTTCAAGCCCCAGGTTCAGTTTGATGGCCGCTCGCACCGTTTTCAAACAAGCCCACGGAAAAATACTCAGGCAGAGCTCAATCGTGGTGGAATCAATGACATAGACGGCGCCGTTCATCTCCAGTCCGAATGTTTCATCGTTGATGTACAATCGTCTTGCTTGGGTAATGAGTAGGAGCGCGTAGTCGCGGTAGATCCGCCAGTCGCGGCGTTCATTAGCGCGGGCGAGCGTCGCTAGCCGCACCAGGGATCGAAAACCAAGG
The DNA here is from genome assembly GCA_016219985.1 of Sphingobacteriales bacterium. Taxonomy (GTDB): domain Bacteria; phylum Bacteroidota; class Bacteroidia; order Chitinophagales; family Chitinophagaceae; genus JJ008. Next base: position 945 of record JACRJO010000028.1, read on the forward strand.
TGATACAGTTTGCGATGTTGGGCGCCAAGACACACCACAATATCGCGCAAACTGCGGCGAAACGACAGCTGTCCGAAGGCCAAAGCCAGAAATTGTTCCCAACAAGTAAAATTCCGGACGCGATACTCGCCGTGATAGCGAGCAACGCATTGATTGAATTGATAACGAACGACCTGTTCCATTACCTGAGAAAAAACATGTTTTCCTTGGTGCATAGAGACATTGGCTAATAATAATAGTCAATTATCTCATGAACCAAATTGAAATCGAAAAATATGTTTTTCTTAAATAATGGCTAACTTATCAATAATTCTAGGGGTGTCCTAAAAGTTAACGAGACACTAATGATGACGGCATCCGAACCAAAATATGGTCTTCCCCAAGAGGTGAGGTTTTGTAAGAAGTGCGTGATTCCCAATACCAGGCCAACCGCTTCCAATGAGTACACTCACCATCAGGCGCGCGGTCATGAGTACATCCGGTTTGATGAGGAGGGCGTGTGCAGCGCCTGCCGTTTTTGCGATGCGAAGTTCGACGGAACCATTGACTGGAACAAGCGGGATC
>JACRJO010000029.1 GCA_016219985.1 Sphingobacteriales bacterium
AGTGAACACCGTGAAGGGTGACCGTAAAGTGGTACGGTTCAGTATCGCCATCAATGACAGTTACAAACCCAAAGATTCGCAGGAGGTGAAAAAGCTCACCACCTATGTGAACTGCTCCTACTGGATGCGGGAGGGTATCGCAAAGTATCTCACTAAAGGAACGCTGGTGGAAGTGCAGGGGCGTATCTCGGTCAGTGCATGGATGAACAAGAACGGAGAGCCAAAAGGCTCACTGGATTTCCATGTTAACGGTATCAAACTGCATGGTAAGGGTACTACTGAAATCTTACCTGCACCTGCCAATATTACTGAACCGGTTGAGGATTTACCATTCTGATTTATTCATTTTCATTAAACCGCAGCAGTACCGCCTGCGGGATAGAAGTTAAAGCTGGGTAATTAATTATGGCACATAACATCAATTTCAACGAACAGACAGGACAACACAGTTTTTTTTCCGTAAAAGAGAAAGCCTGGCATGGACTCGGCCAGGTTGTACAGGACTATCCGACCAGTGCCGAAGCCATCCGGTTCGCCGGGTTGGATTATGAAGTGGTAAAACAGGATATTTATACTACTTCTTATAATGCTGACGGTCAGCCGATGGATTTTACCAAGCGGATTAAAACCCATTTGGCCACCATGCGGCCCGATACCGGGGAAGTACTCGGTGTAGTGGGCAAGGATTATGAAATCATCCAGAACCGGGATGCGTTCAGTTTCTTTGATTCCATTGTAGGCGGTGACGGCATCCAATATGAAACCGCCGGGGCACTCGGCAAGGGCGAGCGCATTTTTATCACCGCCAAACTTCCCGGTTATATCAAAGTAGGGCGGGAGGATTTAATAGAGCAGTATTTATTTCTGACCACTTCCCATGATGGATATGGAAGCATTACGGCCGCTTTTACCCCTGTTCGGATTGTTTGTAATAATACCCTTAATGCTGCCCTTCGCAATCATTCCAACAGTATCAAAATAAGGCATACCGCCAATGCAAAAGAAAGACTGGAACAGGCCCATAAAGTAATGGGTATCTCTAACCAGCTTTCCACGCAGTTGGAAACCATCTTTAACCGCTGGACAAAAGTAAAAGTAACCGACCCGGAACTGCTGCGGTTGATTCAACTGGCGATGGTGCCGAATAAAGAGGTGCTGGATAATATTGAAAAAGGGCAATTTGATGAACTATCCACCTGCTTTAATAATATGTGTAATTCCGTTTTTGAATATGCCATGAGCAGCCCCACCCAGCAAACCGAAACCACCCGGGGTACTTTGTTCGGGGCTTATAATGCCGTAACCGGGTATTTTCAGAATGTACGCAACTACAAAGACGATGAAAGCAAACTGAAATCCCTTTTATACGGTGGTACGGCACAACTGCGGACACAGAAGGCCTTTCATCTCTGTACGGATTTTTTGCAGGGTGATCTGACTGGCCTTGTTAATTGATTCTGTAACGGGGCGGCAATGCCGCCCCTCTTAATTAACTCCATTCATAAGACATGAAAAAGACAAGTATCAGGCACGAACATTTCAAAAGTTATCAGGCTATCCGGCACAAATACCCCGGAGCCGTGGTATTATTAAAGATTGCCGGTGACTATACCGCCTTTCAGCAGGATGCGGAACTTATTCAGCAACTGACAGGCAACTCAATATCACAATTTCCCGGGATTGGTAATACCTGCCATTTCTCAATAACTGAAATAGACCGTATCCTGCATAAACTGGTAAAGGCCGGAAATAAAGTAGCACTTTGCGACCCGTTGGAAAACCCGTAGTACAGAAATAAAAGAAGTTCCTGTGTAAGGCCAGCGAAGGTTTGCCCCGTTTTCAGGCGCTAAAAAGCTGCCCCGCACTATTGTCAAAGACCGGATGAAAATGGCGGGGCAGCTTGGGTTTTTATGTTTTAGAAAAAAATGAATGCTTACTGGTTATTGTATTGTATTCATCATTGCACAAAGTTCGGTTTTGTGCTGCTGAAGCGTCCAAGAGCTTCCGGCATAAACACAAGGCACCCGCACAAGGCCATCATTTATTCCGTTGCCATCTTGGACTTTATCGCCCAAAACCGGCGATGGTTCCATAATAAATTTTTTGAACCTCTAAACAAATTTTTATGGAACAGGAAATGATGAAACCCGAATGGTGCCAGGTGGCAGAAGTAGAATTGGTTTACAGGACCAAAGTAAAGCCCTCACAAAGACCAAAGATCACCACCTCAGTGGATGCTTACGAAATCCTGCAAAAGATCTGGAACCGTGACAAAATCGAACTGGTGGAAGAATTTAAAGTGCTGCTCTTAAACCGAAGCAACAAAGTGCTTGGCGTTTTGGATGCCTCCTCAGGTGGTATTACCGGAACGGTTGCAGACCCAAGGATTATTTTGACTGCTGCGATAAAAGCCAATGCCGTAGGAATCGTCCTTTCTCATAACCATCCTTCAGGTAGTGTAAAACCAAGCCGTGCGGACGAAGAATTGACGGTGAAAATCAGGGAAGCCGCCAGGTATTTAGATATGGCTGTACTGGATCACATCATTATTACCAGTGAGGGATATTACTCCTTTGCAGATGAAGGGCTGCTGTAAAGCGGCCCTTTTTTATATTCATTTTAAATGGCCTGCCGGAGCAGGCCAAATTCTCACAGCAACTTTAGCTTTTCATAAAAATCAGCTAACCCTGCCTTCTTTAAGACCTCTTCATGGATGGCTTTAAACTCTGCGACAGATTCTTCTGACAATGATCCCAGAATTTCATCCTCGAAAGCTCCTTTAGCGTTCAAAATTCCTGCCTCGATCAACCTTGATAAAACCAGTACATTCTGCCTTGTAATTTTTAGACTAATCTTGCATTGCTCAGCCATCCCAGGGCTGCACAAAATCATTTCAAAAACCTTTGATCTTTCTTTCTTACCGTTTGTTACTCCACTGCTCATACAACACAATTTTTGATTTGAAATTTATTGACAGCACAAATCTATTTTCAATTACCTGCTTTCACCTAATCAGAATTTGATCAGGTATTTATTATCGGGATCGGTCAGTTTAACTTTACAAGGCCGAAGGTTGCTGTGTCTGCAACCGGCAAGATGTTCAATTGTTGCACAATTGCATCTTGCTCCCTATGCCTCCGGAGTCGGCGGGACTACGGGAAAAGAAGTTTGAAAGGACATAGCGGCAAAAAACAGTGCTTGTCTTTTGCCGGAAAAAAGTGAAAATGAATCGTGATGAGTGAGCATAAAATTCCATCCTGGATCTCCTTTCGGGTTAAGCCTGCAGAGTACCAGAAAATACATGGATTATTTTCCAAAACCACGCACAGGAAGCTAAGCGAGTATGCGAGAAATGTGCTGCTGCAAAAGCCTGTAACCATTAAAGTCAGGAATGAATCCGCCGATCAGTTTTTACATGAAATGATCGGGATGAAAAAAGAACTGAATGCCATCGGCAACAACTATAACCAGGCGGTTAAAAAACTCCACACACTAAATCATATCAGTGAGGTAAAAGGGTGGGTGAATTCACATGAACCACTTCACCAAAACTTCTTGCAACTGACGGAAAGAATATTTCAAAAACTTAATGAAATCCACCGGCAATGGTCGCCCGAATAACCAGCCCGCATAGTTTGCAAAGGGCATTAAATTATAACGAGCAGAAATGCCTGAAAGGAAAAGCGGTTTGCATTTTCGCAGGAAACTATTTGCTGGAAGCTAACCAGATGAATTTTCATCAGAAAATGGAAAGGATGCAGGACCTGATTGCAAGAAATGAACGGGCAAAAAAATCCAATAAACTCCATATCTCCTTAAACTTCGATCCTTCCGAGAAATTGGCTGGGGACAAACTCACCCGGATTGCACAAGCCTATATGGAAAAAATTGGCTTCGGTTCTCAGCCCTATCTGGTTTATCAGCACCATGATGCTGGGCATCCCCATATTCATATTCTTACCACCAGTATCCAGCCGAATGGCAAGCGTATTGACACTTATAATATCGGCCGCAACCAATCCGAAAACGCAAGAAAAGAATTGGAGAGGGATTTTAGTTTAGTCCGTGCACAGGACAAAATGAAAGTACAGGCTACAGGCATCCGGCCCGTTGATGTTCAGAAAGTGTATTACGGCAAATCCGAGACCCGCCGTTCGATTACCAATGTACTGGATACGGTGGCCAATCATTTTAAATACACTTCGCTGGCTGAACTGAACGCCATTCTCCGGCAGTATAACGTGGAGGCCGACCGGGGCAGTGAGACAGGGATCGTATATAAATCAGGGGGCCTTTTCTACCGGTTGCTGGACGCCCAGGGGAGTAAGGTTGGGGTGCCTGTCAAAGCCAGCCTGATTCATAGCAAGCCTACCCTGAAAAACCTGGAGAAAAGATTCAAGGAAAACGAGACCCTCAGGCAGCCCGATAAAAAAAGGCTAAAGACCAGTATTGACTGGGTGCTGGCCAAATCTCCGGGAAGCCTGGACGCTTTGATTATTGCCCTGAAAAAAGAAGGGGTGCAGGCCGTCCTTCGGGAGAGTAAACAGGGGCTGGTCTTCGGGATTACTTTTATTGACTACCGGACCAAGGCCGTCTTTAATGGCAGCGATATAGGCAAGACCTATAGCATTGCTGGTATCAGGGCTTCATTGGAGTCTGGTCAACAGGGTCTGGCAAAAGCCCCAAAACCCGCCCCTGAAACCGCCAGGTCAAAGGAATTCGGGGAAAGTAAGGAGCCCTCCCAGATTACCGGGCTGCAATCCACCCAGGAAGGCCTGCTCAAAGACCTATTGGAGCATGAAAAGAACCTGAACCGGGTTCCTGCCGAACTATTGAAGAAAAAGAAGAAAAAACGCAATCCTAACCCTAAATAAGTACCTATGTCATCCGGAACCGGCGAAAATGAAGCGGGCCTCAGGAAAATCCTGGACTTTACCCGGCTGGGGGCTATTTTGGTGCTGCTCCTGCACTGTTATTTTTACTGTTATGGGGCTTTTGAACGCTGGGGGCTCACTTCCCTCTGGGGTGATCAGTTCCTCCAAAATATCGCCCGTACGGGGCTTTACAGCACGGTGCTGAAGTCGAAACTGATTGCCCTCGGATTGCTGGTAATTTCCCTGTTGGGCGCCAAGGGTAAAAAATCCGAAAATATCAACCCCCGATCCATCCTTACTTACCTGGTTTTGGGGTTAAGTCTTTACTTCTCCAGTGCCCTTATTCTGAGCTTAAAGGGACCGGTGGAACAACTGGCAATCTGGTATATAACCCTTACGGGGGTTGGGTTTCTTTTGTTACTGGCCGGGGGCAACCTGCTCAGCCGGTATATCAGGGTGAATTTGGGAAAGGATATTTTCAACGAATTGAATGAAACATTCCCCCAGGAAGAGCGGCTATTGGAGAATGAATACTCTATCAACCTGCCTGCCCAATATAATCTGAGGGGCAAGATCCGCAAAAGCTGGATCAATATCATGAATCCGTTTCGGGGGTTACTTGTATGCGGCTCTCCCGGAGCAGGTAAATCATACTTTGTAATTCAGCACATCATCAGGCAACATATTCGAAAGGGATTTACGATGCTGGTTTATGATTTTAAGTACGATGACCTGACCAAAATCGCCTACAATACTTTGCTGAAGAACAAGGGCAGTTATAAAGTAGAACCAAAATTCTATACCATCAATTTTGATGATCTTTCCAGGAGTCACCGCTGTAATCCGCTTGATGCTTCCACCATGTTCGATATAACGGATGCCACCGAAGCGTCCCGTTCAATTATGATGGGGCTGAACCGGGACTGGATCACCAAACAGGGTGACTTTTTTGTGGAGTCCCCAATTAACTTTTTAACAGCCATTATCTGGTTCCTGAAAAAATACCAGGGCGGGAAATACCTGACCCTTCCACATGTGATTGAACTGATGCAGGTGGATTATGAAAAATTGTTTTCTGTACTACGGACAGAACCTGAAATAGAGGTCCTTATTAATCCATTCATATCCGCCTACCAGAACGATGCGATGGAACAATTGGAAGGTCAGGTTGCCAGTGCCAAGATCGGGATGGCTCGTCTCTCTTCACCCCAGTTATACTGGGTACTATCTGCAAACGATTTTACCCTTGATATCAATGACCCGGACAATCCCAAGATCGTGTGCCTTGCCAACAATCCGCAAAAACAGCAGATATACGGGGCTGTTCTTTCATTATATGTGACACGCTTAATTAAGCTGGTCAACCAAAAAAACAAACTGAAATCAAGTTTAATATTTGATGAGTTCCCGACCATCTTTTTCAATGATATTGATAGTTTGATTGCCACTGCCCGTTCCAACAAAGTAGCAACATGTCTGGGTATCCAGGATTTTAGTCAGTTGAAAAAGGATTATGGGGCCGATCAATCTTCAGTTATCATGAACATCACCGGCAATATTATCAGCGGACAAGTGACAGGCGAAACCTCGAAGTTTCTATCAGAAAGATTTGGAAAGATCAACCAGGTCAAGGAGAGTATCTCAATCAACAGAACAGATACCTCCATCAGCAAATCAAGTCAATTGGATTTTGCCATTCCGCAATCAAGAATTGCAGGGCTTTCATCGGGCGAGTTTGTGGGGATGGTAGCTGACGATCCAACAAACAAAATAAAGCTGAAGACATTTCATTCAGAAATCATCAACAACCATGAGGAACTAAAATTGGAAGCAGAATATTATAAAGATCTGCCGGTAATTAATCAGGTCTCTGCGCAAATGGTCAATGAAAATTTCAGGTCAATAAAAAAGGAAGTGGCAGAATTAGTTGAAACTGAAATAGAGCGAATCTTGAACACACCGGGACTGGACAGAATAGTAAAATGAATTCAGTTATTCAGACTTAACTGGGTCAGTATATTGATCCAAGCCGAATTTAGTCAGTTCATAAAAGGACACAATAGGTATTGGAGGTAATTGCGAGGTCGTGGTTGGGAGGATATGCCGAGTTACAACCAATGATACAATGCGGTAATTCGGATCAAGTCCAAGTTTCTCAACTACATATTTATGGTTTCCCCGGAGCCATACATCTCTTTTAATGTGCTTTTCGATCATTCCTGGCTTGCCATCCTTTCCAAGATAATTATCTATCTCAAGACGGAACTCGTAGGCGACCTTTGATTGATGCGTGTTCTTGCATTCGATTGAATAAATTATCTTTCTTTCATGATCAATAGCAAGTATATCAATATCACCTTTATCCTCTGTTGTCTTGAAAAATCCTCTTCTTGATATTTTAACTTCATGCTCAATTACCTTCAGGTTGGAACAGTTGTCCGTCAACCAGGAGAATACTTCATTGCGGTATTCATTTCCCTTAATCACATTCTGTTTTGCCAATAATTGTTGCAATTCTTTCTGGTCCTTATCAACTTTTAACGTTCCCATGCCAAAACCAGAAACCAGGTTCTCTGTAGCTACCCATAAATGACGGGCACTGATGATAAGTTTATCGCCATCACTATCCTTTAATCTAATGATCGGCCTGATGAGGTAAGATAATCGTCTGTTATAACGCCAGGGGAAAGTATCAGATTTTGCATAGCCTTCGGGCGGTGAAAGAATATCGTCGCGTTGCAAAAAACAAAGCTGATTGACGTATCCGACTATTTCAGATTCTGAAAAGTCTGTTTCGGTTTTTAAAAGTTCAATAAAAACCTTCTCTGAAATTATATCAATTGATTTATTTTTTGAAAACAAATAATAGGCCAATACATGCGAAAGCACCGGTATATCATAAAGGCCGACACCCCATTTCTCCTTAAACACAGAATTGACAAGCTCAAGATATTCATCCTGCTTCACTTTCTCGTCACCGGATTTACTTCGCCTGTGAAATGCCATTTTAAAATTCTTCCGGTAGCTGTCAAATTCCTCTCCGTATAGCTTCTCGGTAAATTCTTCAAACTCTTTATTGCCTTCCTTAAGATCAATACCAATCCTTCCGGATGGCAACAAACCAACCTCCATACGACGTATGTCATATTTGATTTCATCGTAGAGTGAACCATATTGAATTACTTTGCCGGTTATGGCCAATAGCATATCGGCATTATCATCACTAATCTGCTTTTTACCAGTAGGCAACTTGCAAGCAACGAATTCGATCAAAACCCGCATTGCCAATAAACTGAAAGTAAGCTCACGTTCAGTTTCTGAAAACTTCTTATAAACATCATAATACTTTCCATAGCAAGTTTGCCTCACAGGATAATTGATTTTTCTGAACGAACGATCCTGAATAAGGGACTCATGGCGTCCCATAAGAAATAGCAATAAGGAAAGACCATCGTACTCCTTTAGCTCTGAACATAACTTTTTATAATGAAGAGAGACCAGGTCCTCAAATAATTTCATTTTCCCTGCATTGTCCGGAATTTTCACTTGAATGGGAGTCTTATAACCTAGCCATTCTACCTGGTTTTGCAATATATGGGAAACATCACATTTGGGAATCATTCTGGGGTCATCGATATCAATTTCCGCAACACAAAGGTCACGGTCACCGGTTGCGATGATCATCATTTTCTGTGGGCCAAGAGGAACAGTATTTTGTACAATGTAATTTCTGTCATCTTGATCAAGCGATTTTCCTGTTCCGGTGGCTTCCATTAGCAATCCGAGCATGTCTAAGGTAAAAGCCATTAGATGCTGTTCGCCTTCATTGTTTGGGCGTGATAAGAACTGCACAATACCAATTGGAATTTCAAGATGAATAACCCTCGATTCTTTGTTTATTTGATACTTAATATTAGTCTCACGATCATCATAATCACTGAGATCTCTTAATGTTTGAAATTCCTTATCCAATGTTATGGAGAAAAGTACCGGTCGGGACCCCAATTGGTTAATGAAATCCTTCGCCTCATGATACATTTCATTTAACCAGTACAAAAAGCCATTAATATATATTTCTGCTCCAATGTGTTCTGGACTAGCGGGAATGAACCAGATTGGACAAGTATATTTTAGAAAGCAACTATGAAAATGACCGTAGTGAACAGCCTGAGAAATATAAGATGGATAGTACTCATCCTTTCTGTAGCAAGGGACAAGAATATCCTCTTCAATTCCCGGCATGTGAATCCCGATTTTATCCATCTTCATAACACCCTGTCTCTTTATCTCGCTTTCAATTTCAAATCCGAACATAGCCTTTGTAAATGGCTTTTCATCCGGGTCAAAAAAGGACTCATCGTTTCGTTTATACCATTTAAATTTGGAATAATGCGTTTGAAGTGGTGCAAACTCCATTTTACTTTCGGCTACATCCAAGTATTTGGCATACTTCCACAAAGTCAGGCGATCAAACTCCCAAACTCTGGTAAGCACCTGTAGTTCCTGTATACCAAAGAAAAGTTGAAATTCGGAGTTTTTGAATCGTTGAAGCGCAAGGCCAAGCACACCAAGCGACCTTGATTTGTTGATGATACAAACAACCAAAACCTGATGATTGGGAAACTCTTTTTTTATTGCCGCAGTTTCTGCTTCCACTTTTTTATAATAGGCCATTGAAATATTGCCACGGTGGCGTGTATCGATCGTATGATCAGGATTCTCAGTTACCATTGTCACATAAACCAGCTTATTGATATCGATTCTCCAAAGATTTTGATCCAGCAAGAATGAAGTTGGTAGGTCCTTCCCAGAGAAAATGAACTTTTGTGGGTGCCAATGCATCCGTCCGAAATAGGATAGTAATTCTTTTCTGCTGTGCTTTTCGTATTCTTCCAATAGTGCATCTAAGCAATTAAAAGTTCGTGCCTGCCGGATAATGAAATCGTTTAAACAAGCCAGTTCTACAGTAGGGAGCAATAGAATTACTTCGTCACCCCATCTTACGAAGGGGTATTGCAATAAGGGGTTCTGATTGGGATCTTGGAAATTCAATGCATGTTTTGAGGAATCAAAAATAAATTGATCGATAGTATCATTGGGTATGTTCAGCGCTTCAGATACTTTATCCATTTCTTCCATCGTCCAAGAAAATAAATTTATATTCTCACGGACCATAGATTCATCAGGTATTGTGAGTTCTTCCTCAATTTGTTCTTCAAACATGCGATGTGTCAGTTTCAATGCTCTGGCAATACTGGTATGAAGAGAAAGAATTAAACGTAGCCCTTCTTTGACTTTTACCTTAAAGGTTTCAGGCAGGCCGTTCTTAAACTGGATAACATGAATTAAACCCTGAACGATCTCAGGTGCCCCGGTGGAAATACCTGGGAATGCAATATGATTATCGTTTTCAAAAATGATATTTTCTGTAAAAAATTCTTCTGGTGGATCTTCTGCCCAATTCCTTGTGCCTATTTTTTTGATGCTTCTAAGAAGCTCTGTGAAATTTGTTGTGTCGTGATGTATCCTGACATCGCGGATCAACTCAGTAACAAGATTTTCTAGTCTTATATTCTTACCATGATTGGTAGGTTGGAGGTGGAGATAGCTTAGAACCTTGAAAAAATCGGCTGAAATATACTTTTTCAAAATCTGGGATTCGGCTTTTGTATGGGCATCTTGTTTGCTGGCATGTTCGTCAAAAAGCCCCCGAATCATGCCTTGGGTAAGCACGGGCTTGTCAATACAACATCTTTTATACTTTTTTCCACTACCGCAAGGACAGGGACTATTTCTGGATACACTCGGCATAGCTCAACACCCTAAATTCATTGGGGACACCAAATTTACGAATATCCCTGATGTTCTCAGTATTTGCTACAACCGTTACTGTTGCTTTTGTTTAAACCGGATTCAAAATAAACTCACCACTTTCCGTAATGATCAATTCCGCTCCTTCAATCGAATCAAAGAATCGGATTTCGAGGGGAGTGAGTTTATACTGTTTGAAAGTACTTTGAACATACTCCCTGTTTTCTGCAACATAATTGTCTTCTAGAAACTGATTCTCCCCGCCACCATAAACTTTAATTATCAGATCAGCGGCATTGCTTTCGGCAAGTATCATATCAAGAAACTTGGGCAAATCCTGGTGCATAAATGGAGCATCATCATGTAGTATGTGCGCTCTCTTTAATTTCCGGTCCCAAACTCCGGTAACAAAACAGGTGCAGAACCCACCCGAACTAATGGTATCTGGGCTTGTAACGCTGTTATATTCACCTTGGGGGACGATAATATTCATTAAGCAAAATTAAATTAAAGAAATGCTGAAATCGATTTGGCATCAGGCAAGATTCCTTTCATTTCCTGTGGTATTTCTTTTGATGTTCTGAAAGTAGCCACACCCATTCCTTTCTCAATACTCTTCACTGAAAATTCAACAACGGTATTATTTTTCTCTTTGCAGAGTATTATACCAATGCTGTTATTTTCCGCCGGTAATTTAAATTTCTCATCCAAGACATTCAGGTAAAAATTTAGTTGGCCGGCATATTCTGGTTTGAATTTTCCTTTCTTTAGTTCAAATGCAACGAGACATCGCAAGTGACGATTGAAAAACAGAAGGTCAATAAAGAATTCATCGCCGTTCAATTCCATTCGAAACTGGTTACCGATAAATGAAAACCCTTTTCCCATACGAAGAATGAAATTCCTGATATTAAGGACAATCTTATCTTCCACATCCCGCTCCGAATCTTCTTCTCCAAGATTCATGTAATCCATCAAATATTCATCATTGAATATCTGGGCTGCAGATGATTTTAATTCACTAGGTATGGCATTAGAAAAATTATTCGGAAGCGTCCCTTTCTTTTCATACAATCTGCTATCGATTTTATGTTCCAAAACTGTAACAGACCATAATTCAGTTGCTGCCAATTGTATGTAAAACATACGCTCAGCTAAATCTGAGCATTTGTTCAGAATTAAAATGTGATGTGTAAAGCTTATTCCAAAAAACTCCTGGAATTGGGCAGTCACTGTCTGCCTAAATCCAATTGATTCATTATCAGCCTGATACAATTTTGCCGTCACTGACGGCATAATTACGACATTTTCGTAGGCTTCGGAAAATTGACGCATTTTATGAAGATTTCTGGAGGAAAATCCTTTTATCCCCGGCAGTTGCTTTTGAAGATCGGTGGCTATCTGATCCAATGCTTTAGCTCCCCATTTTTCCTTCGCTACTTTTTCTGACAGCATCTTGCCTGTTCTATAGTAAAGGAGTAATTGCTCCCGGTTAGCAAGCCTTGCTGCATGGTACCTGCTTTGAACTATACTTTTCTTAAGATCGGTAATAAACTGCATGTATGATTTTGAGTTCATGACTTTATATTTAGTTTGGGTTAGTTAAATAGCAACAAGTTTTGGAGTTTCTTTCGTTCTGAACTTCTCTTTTAACTGCTTCATGTCATCGCTGATTTTTCTTTCCAGGACATGGACATATATCTGGGTGGTAGAAAGTTTGGTATGCCCCAGCATCTTGCTCACGGTCTCAATCGGAATGCCGTTGTTCAATGTCACGGTGGTGGCGAAGGTGTGTCGGGCGACGTGAAAAGTCACATTCTTTTTAATGTTACATGTCGTTGCTATCTCTTTCAGATAGTCATTCATTTTCTGATTGGAGATATAAGGAAGGACACGGCTCTTCTTTACTAATTCTGGCCTGTCTTTATAATTATTCAGGATATCGATGGCCTGGGGGAGCAATGGGACGCTTACTTTGGTATCTGTTTTTTGCCGGGAAGTTCTGAGCCAGAGTTCACCGTCTATACCCATCAGTATATTACTGGCGTTGAGTGTTACAAGGTCGATATAGGCAAGACCAGTATAACAGGCAAAAAGAAAAATGTCCCGGCATTTTTCAAGTTTGGCATTTTTTAGCTTCACATTTCTTAAAGCTTCGATTTCTTCTTCCAGTAAGAACTCCCTTTCAGTTCTGTGGAACTTCAGTTTGTACAGAAGAAAAGGATCTTTGGGAATCCATTCCATTTTAAAACCCATCGTGACTACTTTACGCAGTCTTTCCATATGCTTCATGACGCCATTGTTGGAGAGGGGATTGAAACTTTCTAACGGTTCCGTTGTCCGGAGGAAGAGGTCAAATTGCGTAATGAACTGGTAGTTGAGTTCGGACAGATGAATATCATCTGTTCTGTAGCGCTCTTTCAGAAATCTCCGAATATATTTTTCAGTGGCAGCATAGTTCTTTAAAGTACCCCACTTCAGCACCTCCCTTGAATTGATGGCATGGTACTCGAATAGAGACAGCAGTGAGTTGGTCACTTTCTCCTCGCCGGTATAAAGACGTTTAATGGCTTCTGCAGTAATGTAACTGTTCTGTGTTTTTAATTTGTAGTAACACTCAGTCAGTTTGAACCGGATTTCTTCCAGGTGTGGGTTGATTCGGTTCATTAATTCCCTGGACCCGGTTGCTATCTGCTTTTCCGGGTTCCAGCATCTTGGATCAATACTTCGGTCAGCAGATAACTCAGCCCGTTTCTTGTCGTAAGAAATTCTGCAATAGATAGCGGCATCCGAAGAATTGGCAATTGTGTGGCGGAGTATAAACCGCACACTGAAGGTTTTTGTACTTTCCATCACTCACTTTTTGGTTAAAAAATCACGCTCCTCAGTACAATTCGCAATGTGAATAATCCAAAAATAATGACTGGTGAAGAATATTTTCATTCACCAGATTCATTCACCTGACAGGTGAATCAAAAGGTGAATGTTTGTACTCATTTGTGCATAAAAAAACGGTAGATCATTGATCTACCGTCATTTGTACTTTCAAAAAGAAAGAAAGTTGTCGGGAAGACAGCCCATCGATTTTTTAAGACATCGATTTGACTATCAAACCACATTTCTTTCTCAACGCTCATCATTCACCTTTTAATTCACTCACCAGGCATTCACCTGAACAAAGTTTGATTATCAACGTGATAGATGAGATTCGTCGGGAGGACAGGATTCGAACCTGCGACCCCCTGGTCCCAAACCAGGTATTCTACCGGGCTGAACTACCTCCCGAACACCCCATTTTCAGGGGAGTGCAAATATACAGGCTTCCCCCCTATTTACCCATTTTAAAAGAAAAGGGCCGGCGAATTCCGGCCCTTGAAAAAAGATGGACTTGCAATTACTTATTGCTGCGGCAAACTCAGGGGATTGGTAGCCGAATAATACATAAGCTTATTATACTGATTGTTCGACGCATCGTCTAAGTACACGGAGAATTCCACAATTACCTTCTTGCCCTTCAGGTCCGGTATGTATTCAAACGGGAGGAACAATTCAAAGTTCTTTTTTGCCTTATTATAACTCACTTTTGAATTCGGTAACAAGGTCATTTTTTTATAGGTCGCCACCGTGCCGCCCCAGTTATAATACAAACCACTGGTCCGGACATAATACCCGTCTTCAGTGGCCAGCCGGGCGACAAAATAAACCTCTCCCAGCCGGGAATTGGTCTTCAGGTCAAATACCGGTTCAATCACCAGTCCCTTACGGGCTGTTTGGGTGGTAACGGTAAGCTTGTTAAAGTTGGATATCTCCACTTTAGGAACCAGTTTCAGCGCTTCTTTCTGGCCCTTCGGGTACAGGGCGGCGATCAGGGCCTTGTCACCCGCTGATAATTCATAATTGTCTTTGAGAGAGTAGCCGTCCGTCGTCTGCCAGGATTCAACCGAATAGTGCATGATGGATCGGGGGTCATAGGTGGTGCCATTGGTATAGAACTGATCAGCCACTTCAAAAACATTGAAATCCACTTTGTCCCGGTCCCAGCCCTGTGTCTCCTGGTAATAGTTATACACGGAATCTGATTTATTCCAGTTAATGGCCCCCGGGAAACTCTGTTCATGCAGCAAGCCCAGTGCATGTCCGAACTCATGCACCACCACCCGGCGCAATTCCTTTTCGGACCAGTGGTCGGGTTCAATCGCCATTTCATCCTCAATATTGCCCACATTATAAGGCCCGCTATTGCCTTTTTTTTGCAGCCTGGAAATATAATAGGTTATATCAGACAAATAGATCGTGTCGAAATTGATGGTTTGTTCATCCTTCGACCGGAATTTCGCTTCCGTACCCACTGCCGAATTATGCCCGTGTCCTTTACCCAATTGCACCCTGATCACAGCATTCGGGTCATTATCGGGCACAAACCGGAACCGGATATTGGCATATTTCTCCCATTCTTTGGCGCTCTGCATGACTTTCTCCCGCAGCAGCTTTCCGCCTCCCGGCATAAATTTTACCAGCAGCTCTTTCCCGTTTTCCCAGGTATGGTAGTTATCCGCCACCCCCCGGGGTTTGGTAGTATCCACTTCTGAAAACATGGCGTCGGCCAGGATGGTGGTACAACCCGGTTTAGGCAGACCTTGTGCCAAAAGCACCGTACTGCTTATGAGGCCCATGAAGGCAAAAAGAATGTACTTCATATTGGTTATTTTCTACGAATATAATATCCTTTTCAGGATCCGTAATACCACGGGGAGGGTATATTCTGGGCAACGAAACCCTGCTTTTCGTAAAACAGGGATTACCGGGGCTAACCAAAATCACGATTGCCGGCGCTGACCGCGCCTTTGCAATTTTTATTTAGTCCGCTTTGGCAAGTGAACCGACACGCGTCCACAATTCCTGGGATAATCGGGGATTACCTGCGGTGATCAAAGGGCGTCAACCAAAATCACCATTGCCGGCGCTAAACGCGCCTTTGCAATTTTTATTTAGTCCGCTTTGGCAAGCAAGCCGCCACGCGTCTCCAATTTATGAGATAAGCAGGGATTACCTCCGGTGATCCCAAGGGGGGGCGTCAACCAAAATCACGATTGCCGGCGCTGACCGCGCCTCTGCAATTTTTATTTAGTCCGCTTTGGCAAGTGAACTTGCCACGCGTCCTAAATAAAAATTGCCCCTTCGGGGGGCAATCGTGATTTTGGTTGCGGAGAGGGAGGGATTCGAACCCTCGGTACAGATTTAAGTCCGTACAACGGTTTAGCAAACCGGCCCTTTCGGCCACTCAGGCACCTCTCCTTTTATATATTGTCCGGTTTAGCAAACCGGCCCTTTCGTCCGCCTCTTTTATATATTCCCGGTTCATTTACTGAAATTCTCCGGGGGTTGCAAAAATACAAATTAGGCCCGGTAAATACCAAAAAAATAAAGCCCGGGAAATACCCTCCTGAAATAAAAATCCCGGATTCCGGAAAGGAATCTGGGAATAATGACTTGTTACCGGGTTCCCGGAATTGTACGCTTACATAGCAGCTAACTGCACTTTTTGCTGGAGCTCCAGCACATTCTCCCGGAATACCCCATCGGTATCCATCAGGTCTTTTACCGTCTGGCAGGAGTGAATTACGGTGGTATGATCCCGGCCCCCGAAATGCTCCCCGATGGTCTTTAATGAGTTTTTAGTAAAGGCTTTGGCCAGGTACATAGTAATCTGGCGGGCCTGTACGATTTCCCTTTTGCGCGTCTTCTGCAGCAGTTTATCGTAAGGCACATCGAAATACTCGCAAACCATTTTCTGGATGGTTTCGATGGTAATTTCCTTGCTGGATGATTTTACAAAATTCCGTAACACTTTCTTGGCGAGATCCAGGTCGATCTCTCTCCTGTTCAGCGAAGATTGTGCCAACAGTGAGATCAGGGCGCCTTCCAGTTCCCGGACATTATTGCTGATATTATACGCGATGTACTTCACCACCTCTTTCGGCATTTCCAGGCCGTCATTCTTCATCTTTTTTTCCAGGATCTCGATCCGGGTATCGTACTCCGGCACCTGCAGGTCGGCGCTGAGTCCCCAGCGAAAACGGCTGAGCAGGCGCTCCTGCACCCCGTCCAGGTCCTTGGGAGATTTATCGGAAGTCAGTACCAGCTGCTTCTGCGACTGGTGCAGGTGGTTGAAAATGGCAAAAAAAGCATCCTGCGATTTTTCGGCTTTGGCGAAAAACTGGACATCATCCAGAATCAGGACATCAATCAGCTGGTAAAAATGGATAAAATCATTGATGGCATTGTTCCGGCTATGGTCCATGAACTGGTTGATGAATTTTTCCGAGCTCACATACAACACCACTTTGTTCGGGTGCAGCCTTTTTACCTCGTTCCCGATGGCCTGGCCCAGGTGGGTCTTACCCAACCCCACCCCACCGTAAATAACCAGGGGGTTAAAGGAATTCGCACCCGGCTTTTCCGCCACCGTTTTACCGGCCCGGCGTGCCACCCGGTTGCAATCGCCCTCGATAAAGGCTTCAAATGTATAATTCGGATTCAGCTGCGGGTCAATCTGCATCTTCTTAAGACCCGGTATAACGAAGGGGTTCTTAACAGGATTATTTATGACTAACGGAAAATCCATTTCGTTGTTTGAAAAAGTTTTAAACCCCTGGCCACTCACATCCATCGTTACCGGCTTGTTCTTGCTGTTGCCGCTGTCCACCATGATCCGGTATTCCAGCCGGGCTTCCTTCCCCAGCTCCCGCTTCAGTGTCTTCGCCAATAAATTTACATAATGTTCTTCCAGGTATTCAAAAAAGAACTGGCTGGGTACCTGGATCACGAGCACATTATTTTTGATGGAGACCGGCTTAATGGGCTCGAACCAGGTCTTGTAATGCTGCCATTCTACAATATCCTTGATGATCTTTAAACAATTTGACCAGATTTTATCAGCATTTTTCTCCATCAGTCAGTAAGCAGTTTATGTCGTGTTAACTATAGTTGTTCCTGAATCTGCCCAAAAAAAATCTCCACACAGGTCAATAAAAAAAGTTGGACAGGGAGGCGAATATCACTATTTCTTTTCTAAAAAAAAATTTTATCCCCCTGATTTTTGTGAAACAGAAATTGTGTGGCTTTTCGCTAATTTTTTGCCTGAAAATTTGGTAAATTCAAAATCGAGTCTCCCTAAAATCAGCCCCGCAAAACCCACCTGATTTACCACCACATCATTCCCGGATTTATTTTTGTATATTACCGGTTGGTCCAGGAAGGTATGGGTATGCCCCCCGATAACCAGGTCAATATCCGAGGATTCTTTCGCTAACACTTCATCGCTGATCTTATCCGTTTCTTTATACTGGTAGCCCAGGTGCGAGAGGCAAATAACCAGGTCACATTTTTTTTCCTTTCTCAGCAGCTGCGCCGTTTCGTTCGCCTTCTGCAAGGGATCCTGGTATTGGGTACCCCCGAACAGGTTATCCGGGATCAGCCCCTTCCCTTCAATCCCCACCCCCAACACACCGATCGTTAATTTACCTTTTTTGAAAACCCGGTATGGTTCCGTTTTTTGTTCCATCGGGGTTCCGCTGAAATCATAATTACAAACCAGCATCGGGAAACGGGCATGACCCGTCAGCTGGTTGGCCAGGTTCTCCATGCCCGCATCAAAATCATGATTGCCGATCGTACAGGCATCATAACCCAGCATGGACATGGCCTTTATCTCGGGTTCTCCCTTATAAATATTGAAATAGGGTGTGCCCTGGAATATATCGCCTGCATCGAGTAACAATACCTGCTCCTCTTCCTGGCGGATCTGGCTGATGAGCCGGGAACGGGCGGCAATTCCCCCCATTCCCTGGTTACGCCCCCCATCCATGGGAAAAGGCTCCAGGCGGCTGTGCGTGTCATTGGTATGCAGGATCGTCAGCTTCAGGGGACTGAAATAATCCGCCGCCTCCAGGAGGGAAGGGCCCGTCATAAACGCACCGGCCGATAAGGCGGCCTGCCTGATAAATTTTTTTCTACTGAGCATAGCTAACCCGGTTTTCAATGGTTGCACCAATCCCTTTTCCCTGGCGTACAAGTCCGCCGATATAATCGATAATGGCATCCCGCATCAGGTAACCATTCCTGATCTGCGGAATGGAACGCAGCATATCCGCATTGTCACCCCCGTTGGCAATAAAATCCGAATTGGCGATCGTATAGATCTTCTCCGGATCGAGGGGCTGTCCCCCGATCTGCACATTCACCGCTTTATTATTTTTTATCTGCATGGTCAGCCCGGCCATAGGCCAGCCTCCGCGGGCGGCGGTCAGATCCAGTAATTGCTGCAAAACAGATCCCTTCAGTTTTTGAAGGATCAGGAGGTTGTCAAAAGGCATCAGTTCAAAAACCTTGCCGCGGGTCACATTTCCCGCCGGTAACTGGGTAAGCCGGATCCCCCCGAAATTGACAAAAGCCAGGTCCACCCGGGCCTGGTATTTTTCCCGGGCCATGGTCAAAAAAGCATCGGCCATAAAATTACCCAGCGTGCTTTCCGGCTGACTTTTTTCCAGGCTGACCGGCACAACACCCAATACCTTATTCATACTGTTATTGACACTGTCGCTGAAGGGCTGCAGGAATTGCAGGACGGCCGTATCGCGGGGCATCGTTTGACTGATCCGGTAATCCTTATACTGAAGCGACTGGCCCTGGTAAGAGGTACGGCAGGAAGGCCCGGCCATAAGTAAAACGAACAGAGCCGCTGTAGCTGTTAACCTTTGTTTCATACTGAATGATCTCGTCTGAAGGTATCACAAATTTTAGTACCGTACCCCAAAAAGGAAAAAAATATCCCGGGATTTTATTTGCATCTTTACCATTCAATTTCAGGATAAAAACCTGACCGTATGCGAAAGACCCTTTCCCTGAAACTGCTGCCCTCCGAAGCAGTAAGCGAACCGATCATAAAACAATATATTGCCCAATCGGCATCCGTAACGCCCTCTGCTGTTACTGGTTATAACATCCTGAAACAATCCATTGATGCCCGGGGCAAACAACCCTGGATCCATCTTAGCCTGGAAGCCTTTATCAACGAACCTTACCAGGAAAGGGAGCCGGGGACTTTTACTTTTAAAGATGTCAGCCGGGCAAAACAAACAGTCATTATTGTAGGCGCCGGCCCGGCCGGATTATTTGCGGCCCTGCAACTGATCGAATCGGGTATCAGGCCCCTGCTGCTGGAAAGAGGCAAGGATGTAAGGGCCCGCCGGAGGGACCTGGCCCTGCTGAATAAAGAAGGAGTGGTGAATCCCGACAGCAATTATTGTTTTGGAGAAGGAGGAGCCGGAACCTACAGTGATGGCAAACTGTACACCCGCAGCAGTAAAAGAGGGGATATCAGCCGTATCCTGCAATTGTTTGTGCATTTCGGGGCAGAAGAAAAGATTCTGTATGAATCTCACCCGCATATCGGCACCAATAAACTACCACATATCATCACCCGCATGCGGGAAAAAATAGTGGAGTGCGGGGGACTATTCCTGTTTGAAAAAAAAGTCATTGATCTTGGCCTCGGGGGAAACCGGATCAGTTCCGTAAAAACGGCAGACGGGCATCTTTTTCATGGCGATGCCGTGATCCTCGCCACGGGACACTCGGCCCGGGATGTTTTTGAATTACTCCTGCAAAAAAAAATCGGGATCGAACTGAAACCCTTCGCCCTCGGGGTAAGGGTGGAACATCCGCAAAGCCTGATCGACAGCGCCCAGTATCATTGCCAGGTGCGCGGGGATTTCCTGCCGCCGGCCGCCTACAGCTGGGTGCAGCAGGTGGATGGAAAAGGCGTGTTTTCCTTCTGTATGTGCCCGGGAGGAATCATTGCCCCCGCCGCCACTGCCCCGGGCGAACTGGTGGTAAATGGCTGGAGCCCTTCCAAAAGAAATAATCCCTATGCTAACAGTGGCATCGTGGTCAGTATTGAAGAGAAAGATGTGCAGGCATTTAAAAAATATGGCCCGCTGGCCGCCATGTATTTCCAGCAATCCGTAGAGAAGAAAGCATTTGCCTCCGGGGGGGGCCGGCTGGTGGCCCCCGCCCAGCGATTGACCGACTTTACAGAAAATAAATTTTCATCCACCCTCCCGGACTGTTCCTATCTGCCGGGTTTGCGTTCTGTGCCCCTCGTCGACGTGCTGCCCTCTTTTGTACAACAAAGCCTTCGCCAGGCATTCCTCGATTATGGTAAAAAGATGAAGGGCTACCTGACCAATGAGGCGGTTGTGGTGGCCACGGAATCCCGGACCTCTTCCCCGGTCCGCATACCCCGCGACCCGGTAAGCCTGCAGCACCCGCAGATCTGCAATCTTTATCCCTGCGGGGAAGGAGCAGGCTATGCAGGCGGTATCGTAAGTGCGGCAATGGACGGGGAACGGGTGGCGAAAATAATATCCGCAACATATTCCTGAAGGGGACATAAGACCCCCTCTGTAATATGCCGGTTTATCTGAAAACCTCTTTTCACAGCCCGATTTTGGGACGCTCAATAGGCCGTTCACTCCCCTCCCGGTGCATTTCACCGAAAATTGAGGGCCAAACCGGCAGGAGAATTAATTTTACCATTCAAACCAAACCATTATGCCCATACTGGAACTGCAAAATCTGAAGAAATACTTCGCCACCCAGAAAGCCGTGGATGATATCAGCCTGTCCGTGGACAAGGGCCAGATATTCGGATTACTGGGACCCAACGGCGCCGGTAAGACCACCTTAATCCGGATGATCACCGGTATTTTCTATCCCGATGAAGGATCGATCATTTTTGACGGGAAGAAATTCGACCCGGTGAATGACGTGGGTTATATCGGCTATATGCCCGAAGAAAGAGGGCTCTATAAAAAAATGAAGATCGGGGAACAGGCTATGTACCTGGCCCAGCTGAAAGGACTCAGCCGCAGCGAAGCGATGGCCAAGATAAAAAAATGGTTCCTCCGCTTTGAAATGGAAAGCTGGTGGAATAAAAAAGTGGAAGACCTTTCGAAAGGGATGGGACAAAAACTGCAGTTTGTCACCACGGTGCTGCACGAGCCCAAACTGGTCATCCTGGACGAGCCCTTCAGCGGGCTTGACCCGGTGAACAGCAACCTGATCAAAGATGAAATTTTCAAACTGGCCCAAAGCGGCTCCACGATCATCTTCAGCACACACCGGATGGAACAGGTGGAAGAGATCTGCAACCATATTGTACTGGTGAATAAAGGGAAGAAGATCCTGGACGGGTCTGTAAGACAGGTGAAACAGGATTACAAAGAAAACCTGTTCAGCGTCGGGCTCAGTCAGCCCCTGCATGAAGTAAGTCCCCTTGCACCTTTTGCACTCGCCGGTAACCGGGACGATACCCACATAATTAAAATAAAGGAAGGAAGCAGCCCCAATGACGTCCTGCGTTTCCTGCTGGACCAGGGATTGTCCATTCATTCATTCAATGAGCTGCTGCCTTCCCTGAATGATATCTTTATCCGGTTAGTGGAGGGGACTCCCACGGCCCGGCAATTCCAGGCAGTAAATGCATAACACAATAACTTATCACTTACAACTTATAACTTACCCCTTACCACTCAACCTCCTGTCATGAAAAAAATCTGGATCATCATAAAAAGGGAATACCTGACCCGGGTGCGTAAAAAAACATTTATCATTTCCACGCTCCTGTTCCCGCTGCTTTATATGGGATTGATTTTCGGAATGGGTTTCATTGCCGAAAACAGCAAACAGAGCCTGCATGTGGCCCTGATCGACTCTTCCGGCTATTTTACCGGGAACCTTATTGCCGCACAGAACCTGACCGATAAGAGTTCCGAGATCACCCTGGTAAAAGGAGACCCGGCGCCCGTGATCGCCGACCACAAGGCCGCCGGTTATGACGGCTATCTCGTGATCCCGGCGCTCAGCTGGAAAGAAGGATCCGACAGCCTGCTGTTCAAAGCCAATAAATCCTATGGCAGCGGCTCTACGGCAGCCGTGGAAGCCAAACTGAACCGGATCTGGCTTGAAATAAAAAACGACAGCCTGCAGATCGATTCACTGAAACAGGAGATCCTCAACAAACGCTTATCGGTTACCCCGAAGAATATACAGGATGAAAAAGCGAATGTGAAAACAGCGGAAGGGATCGGTTATGTGGCCGGGTTCCTGATCTATTTTATCCTGCTGATCTACGGATCACAGGTCATGATGGGTGTGATGGAAGAAAAAACCAGCCGGATTGCCGAAGTGATTGTGTCTTCTGTTAAACCCTTCCAGATGATGCTGGGAAAGATCCTGGGGATCGGGCTCGTCGCCCTGACCCAGTTCTTCTTATGGATAGCTTTTGTGTTGATCGTTTACAATGTCAGCGTAGCCTCCGGTTCCTCCGGCATGGCCAATGAAATGGTGGGGTCCATGCAAAAGATCTTCACCAGTGTGAACATGCCCCTTATTCTTTTCTGCTTTGGATTCTATTTCCTCGCCGGCTTCTTTTTCTATTCCTCCCTGTACGGGGCCATTGGCAGCGCGGTGAACGAGGATATGCGGGAAGCCCAGTCACTCAGTTTCCCGATCACGATGCTGGTGATCATCTCGATCGCCATGATGTCCGCCGCCATTTCCGATCCCACCGGGCCGCTGGCCGTCTGGGGCAGTATCATTCCCTTCAGTTCCCCGATTGTGATGATGGCCCGGGTTCCCTTTGGCGTACCGGGCACGGTGCCCTGGTGGCAGCTCGGACTCTCGATGGGGTTGCTGATCCTGAGCTTTATCATTACGGTCTGGTTTGCCGGTAAGATCTACCGCACCGGTATCCTGATGTACGGGAAAAAGCCTACCTGGAAAGAAATGATCCGCTGGGCATTCCGGAAGAATTAAGCCCTTGCGAATACCGGATAGTACCTCCCGCAAAGATTTTAAGGACAAAGTGCTTAAAATCTTTGCGGTTTTTTTCAAACAATACAAAGTTTTTTCCTGCCTGGCTTCCAAAATCAGCGTACAGGTACTGCTCAAATGAAATCCCGCGGCTATTAATTTGCCCGCAGAGTACGCAAAGACGGCACAGCCCCGAAAAGTCAAATCCCCATGGTGACAACAGCCCCCGGGAAGAAACCGGTAATGAAAAGCCCAGGGACCTTTGTTAAATTTTTCCAAACTCGCCCGGATTTGTAACATAATACGAAACTGATCGTATATTTGTTACGAAGTATTTCGTGGAAAACAAATCAACTCATTTAAAAAATTGCACAGTATGAAACCAACAACCCTCTCTCCCGCCAAATTCGGACTTATTGTACTTGCCATCGGGCTCAGTATCGGGCTGATCTCCTGGGATTACCAGCAGGCTCCCGGCCCCCGGCCCCGCACTGTAACGGACACCATCCCTCAAAAGCAGGTTAAGGAAAAGAAAATAAAGGACCTCGACGATGTGCTCGACGAACTGGACCAGGTGGACATGGAAAAAATCCAGGCCGAACTGGCAAAAGCCCTGAAGGAAATTGACGGAGACAAGATCCGGATGGAAATAGAAAAAGCGATGAAAGAAGTGGATATCGCCAAAATCCAGCAGGAAGTCCAGGCCTCCTTAGCCAAAGTGGACTGGGACCAGGTAAAAAATGAAGTAGCCGCCGCCATGAAGCAGGTGGATCTCGCTAAAATCCAGCAGGAAGTGCAGGAGTCCATGGCCAAAGTAGACTGGGAAAAAATGAAAAAAGAAATGGAAAAAGTAAAGGACATGGACCTGAAACAGGTGGAAAAGGAAATGCAGAAAGTAAGGGAGGAAATGAAGGAACTCGGCCCCAAACTGGAGAAAGAAATGCAGAAAGCAAAACTGGAAATAGAAAAAGCGAAAGCCGAAATAAAAGAATATAAAGAATTCGTAAACAGCCTGGAGCATGATGGCCTGATCAGTAAAAAAGAAGGCTACCGCATCCAGCACAAAGACAGCGAACTGTTCATCAACGGGAAAAAGGCATCCGGAGATACCTATAACAAACACCGCAGTTTCCTGGAAAAACACCCCAAATTCGACATTAATAAAGGGCTCGACGATTTTGATATCAATATGGACTAAACGGCAGCCCCCCAAAACCAGCAGTCATGAAAAACAAAGTCCCGTCTTATTAAACAAGACGGGACCTTTTTTATACGATGTAAGGGCTTGCGCTAAAATCCCCCGATACTAAAGGGTGAAGGCAGTATCTCGTAATCCCCCACGGCGATCATTTCGATCTGCATCTGGAACGCTTCATCTGTTTTGATCACCACTTTTTCCCGGGTTACTTTTTTAAACCCGGTTTTCTCAAATACAAACTTATAGACCCCCGGTTTCAGTTCATCAAAATTGAAGCCACCGGCTTCATCACTGATCACGATCTTTTCTTTGCGGGAATTGTTGAGGTAGGCCGTTATACTGACATCTTTCAACGGCTTTTTCGTTTCTGCATGAATAACCACCCCGTTCAGTTCATCTTTTGAACCATTACCCGGGCCGTTGTTATTGGCCTTTGCCATAAATGTACCCAGTAAACAGAGTGCCAGCAGGATTGATTTTTGTCTCATTGCGACAGGTTTGAATGGTTTAAGGATAACCTTTCAGGTTTGGTGGCGAATACTAAAATTAGGGCATTTTCAGTGGATTTTTCAAACCGTTCATAAATTCCTCCCAAACCTCCCGGACAATTTCTCCAGCGGGTAAAATTGAATCCAGCAAGGCGCTGACCTGCCCGATCTCCAATTCACCCTCCTGTAAATCACCTTCAAACATACCCTTCTTTGCCCGGGCCCGCCCAAGCAATGCTTTTAGTTCCTCAACCGGGGCGCCCCGCAGCTCGGCTTCCTTTACCTGCTGCGAAAAATCATTGCGCAATAACCGGACCGGGGTTAATTGTTTCATCATCAATTGGGTATCCCCTTCCTCCGAACCGATCACCTCTTTTTTAAAATTGATATGCGCGGAAGCTTCCTCACTGGCCACAAAACGGCTGCCCATTTGAACCCCCTCTGCGCCAAGCACCAGGACAGCCAGCATCTGCCGGCCGGTAGCGATGCCTCCCGCCGCGATCACAGGGATCTTTACCGCATTGACCACAGCAGGAACCAGTACCAGGCTGGTTGTTTCCTCCCTGCCGTTATGCCCCCCGGCTTCAAAACCTTCCGCCACCACGGCTTCACAGCCGGCCTCCTCCGCTTTACGGGCAAACCGGGAAGAGCTGACCACATGAACAACAATAATTCCCTTTTCTTTCAGCAAGGGAGTCCATGTTTGGGGATTTCCCGCAGAAGTAAATACAATTTTTACGCCTTCCTCCATCAGCACCCGGACATGCTTATCAATTTCGGGATACAGCAGCGGAAGATTGACCGCAAAAGGGCGGCTGGTAGCGGCCTTGCATTTTTGGATATGCTCCCGCAGCACATCCGGGTACATCGAACCCGCCCCGATAATGCCCAGGCCCCCTGCATTACTAACGGCACTGGCCAGTCGCCATCCACTGGTCCAGATCATACCCGCCTGGATAATGGGGTAATCAATCCCAAAAAGCCGGGTGATGCGGTTGGAAAACTTATTCATAGCAGGGAAGTTAAAGGGTTGAATAGTTGAAAAGTTAATAGGTTCACAAGTTAACAAGGAAACTCCTAAGAAACATCCTTCTCAACCCGTCAACCTGTCAACCCAAATCAATACTCGTATTATCCCCGATATTCAGCGACCGGGATTCCCCGCGGAGGTTGGTATCGCTGCCGATCACCGAGTCGTCCAGGACGATATCGAACAAATTGGAATAAGAGCCGATGATGGAATCCTTGACAATGGAATAATCCACGGTCGTATTCTCCCCGATGGCTACATTGGGTCCGATGATTGAATTTTTTATCATGCAGCCCGTGCCGATACTGACCGGGGGAACGATCACGGTGTTTTCATACTGGCTGGCATCTGCATCGGTCGCAAATTTTTTCAACAGCAGGGCATTGGACTCCAGAAGGGTTTCTTTCCTGCCGCAGTCAAACCAGTTCTCCACTTTAAATGACCGGAATTTCACACCCGCCTTGATCATACAATCCAGTGCATCAGTGAGGTTGTATTCGCCGTAGCTGCGCAGGCCCTGGCTGATATTGTTTTCCAGGCAATCAAATAGCTGGTCGCTTTCCCGGATCTTGTAAATACCCACCATGGCCATATTGGATTTGGGAATCTGCGGTTTCTCCACCACATGCTCGATCAGGCCCTGCTCATTTATTTCCGCCACCCCGAAGTCGCGGGGATCTTCCACCTTACGCACCCCGATCATGGAATCCGGGCTGCTGATCACTTCTTTTATATCGTATTCACAAATCGTATCGCCCAGTACCACGAATACCTCATCACGGGCGACGAGGTTCTTGGTCAGCCGTACCGCATGTCCAACACCCTGCCGGTCTGTCTGGTGCACATAATGTGATTTCAGCTCCGGGTAACGGGCATTCACATAATCCTCGATCTTCTCCCCGAGATAGCCCACGATGAAAATAAATTCCTGGATCCCGGCATCTTTCAGCTGGTCAATAATGATACTCAGAACCGTTTTTCCGGCCAGGGGAATGAGCGCCTTAGGCTGTGTATAACTATGCGGACGCAGTTTGGTCCCAGCACCCGCCACTGGTATGATAGCTTTCATGTATAAGCCAACAGGTTTGTCGGGCAACTGCCCGGGTAACTAATCAAAAGCCAACGAAAGTAACCATTTTAGGCAAAAAACAAGATTATTCCTTTGACAAGTCCTGCCCCCCGGCCCCGAAAAGCGGGGGCTTAACCGAGGTCACAATTTATCAACTTCCCCCGGTTTAGTTTTTTTGAATCCCCTACTCACTTAATTTTGCGCCATGCAAAAAGACACCCTGGTTTTTGACCTGATACGCAAGGAACTGGACCGCCAGCGAAATGGCATTGAACTGATCGCTTCAGAAAATTTCACCTCCCTGCAGGTGATGCAGGCGATGGGAACCGTTCCTACCAATAAATACGCAGAAGGCTATCCCGGCAAGCGTTACTATGGCGGTTGTGAAGTAGTAGATGAAATTGAGAACATTGCCATTGACCGGCTCAAAAAAATATTCAATGCTTCCTGGGCCAATGTACAGCCGCACAGCGGTGCATCCGCCAATGCGGCCGTGTTCCTCGCCGTTATGAAACCCGGTGAAAAATTCCTGGGACTGGACCTCAGCATGGGCGGTCACCTGACCCATGGCAGCCCGGCCAATTTCAGCGGAAAAACCTACCAGGCCCTGCATTACGGAGTGACCAAAGAAGGAATTGTAGATTATGACCAGCTCGAAGCCAAAGCAAGGGCGGAGAAACCCAAGATGATCATTTGCGGCGCTTCCGCTTACAGCCGTGACTGGGATTATAAACGGATCCGGGCTGTTGCAGATGAGGTCGGGGCAATTGTATTTGCCGATATTGCTCATCCCGCCGGACTGATTGCCAGCGGTTTACTGAATGACCCGTTTGATCATTGCCATATCGTTTCTTCCACCACGCATAAAACCCTGCGGGGTCCCCGTGGCGGGATCATCACCCTGCGGCACGATTTTGAAAACCCCTGGGGCATTAAGGACCCGAAAGGGAACCTGAGGACCATGAGCCAGCTCCTCGATCTCGCCGTATTCCCGGGTTCACAGGGCGGGCCGCTGGAGCATGTGATCGCGGCCAAAGCCGTAGCCTTCGGGGAAATTTTATCCGAAGATTTCAAAGCTTATGGCAAGCAGGTAATCGCCAATGCCCAGGCCATGGCCGCGGCCTTCAACAAGAGGGGATACCAACTGATCAGCAACGGCACGGACAACCACCTGATGCTGATCGACCTCCGCAATAAAAACCTGACCGGTAAGAAAGCGCAGGAAACCCTGGACAAGGCCCATATCACCCTGAATAAAAATGCCGTTCCCTTTGATGATAAATCTCCTTTCGTTACCTCCGGTATCCGTGTAGGGGTGCCTGCGATTACCACCCGGGGATTGAAAGAACCGCATATGGAGACCGTGGTGCACCTGATAGACAGGGTGCTGATGAATGCTGACGATGAAAAAGAAGTAGCTGCCGTGAAGGGCGAGGTAAGTGCTTTTATGCAGCAATTTCCCCTGTACCCGGAACTGGGATAAATTCGTAGCTTAGTACCCCATTAAACAACCATTATGATCCAGCGCCAGCAAACGCTCTGGCTCCTGCTCGCAACAGCGGCAGCCATCTGTAGTTTTATGTTCCCCTTTGTGACCGGGGACGAACTCCCCGATAACAGCCCTGTTCCTTCCCGTGCAGTCATTGATGCGGGCAGTAATTTTTTACTCCTGCTCACCACAGGGGCTTCGCTGGTCCTTTCCGCCTTCACGATCTTCCTTTACAAGAACAGGCCCCGTCAAACCTGGCTTTGCCTCGCCGGTATCCTGATCACCCTCCTCTTACTGGTATTGTATATAAAGGAAATGAACCGGCTGATCAAACCGGTGCTGGCCCTGAGCGCCCTGCTCCCGGTCCTGGTCCTGCTGAGTTATATCATGGCCTGGAGAGGAATCCGGAAGGATGAAAAACTGGTGAAATCGCTGGATAAACTTCGCTGATCCCTTTACGTTAGTATTTACTGTATGACGAGACGGCTGCTTTTCTGCAGGCTGTTTCCGCTGAGCCGCAGGTAATAGATCCCGGCGGGCAGCTGCGCCGGCAATTCCACGGTTTGAGCCGCATTGCCTCCCGGGTGATCTAACCGGGTACGGAAGACTTCCGAACCACTGCTGTTGTATAGCGCCAGGCGGAAACGCTCTCCCGCAGGCGCTGACAGTTGCACCGTAAATTGCTGATGAACGACCGGGTTCGGATAAATACTGAATGATCCTGTTCCGGCATCGTTGCGGACCACTCTCACCACCTCGCTATAGGAAACAACCCCGCTGAATTCGGTTGCCTTTATCCGGTAAAACTCGGTAGCAGCCGGGTTTGCATCCATCACCCTATATTCTTCCTTTGTACCGGCATTGCTACGGGCGGCCAGTTCATCCAGGGCCTGGTAGCTGATGGCATCGGTTGATTTTTCCACGGTATAGGACCGTACACCTGATTCGGTACGGTTGGTCCACTCCACCCTGTTACGGCTGCCGTCTGTATAGGCTTTTACCCCGGTAAATTTTACGGCCAGCGGGTTGGTGGCGTTACTGGTACTGCCCAGCGTGAATGTACTGAAAGAGGCCACTGCATTTCTGGTTACAGTTCCCTGGCTGGCGGTGCCGGCAGCGCCACCACTGTTACCATGACTGTTCCAGTTAGTTCCGTCAAAATGTGCAACCGTTAAATCCGCGATATTGGTAACATAGGCAGCGGGGTTACAGGGACTGAGGCCGCTCCAGGACAGGGACACATCTACCACCGGGCCACCCGGTCCTGTTTCTTCCAGGTCCCAGTATTCACAAAAACTGATCTGTTTCAGTCCGGGGGCTGTGATATTGGTCCGGTTGGGTGGCGCCGACCTGAAATATTCCGCCCGGTATTCAGCCATTGTGCTCCCGGGAGCGGAAATGGAAACCGGGGCATAGACAGATGATTTGCCCACCGGAAAAATAAAAGGATCATCCCCGATTTTCCGGACAGGCCCCTCCACATAGCGAACCGGGGAATAGCTGCCGCCGGCAGCAGTGGCATTATCATTGATGGTCAGCAGGCTGGCCAGGCTGCTGATCAGGATTCCATTACTGAGTTGCAGGGAACCGGTCACGGCAAAAGGCTGGTTCATGACAACAGCACCACTGGCATTATTCACAACCAGGTTCCGGACGGTATTCACAGAAGGCGCCGTAGTAAATGTTCCCGTAACACCTCCCCTGAATTCATAATCCGCATTGCTGTGAAAACTGCGGGTGGCAATCGCCGTGGAAACCGTACCGGCCACGGCATCCTGCTGCACACCGCCATCGTTCCCCGTTACGAGTACTGCACCACTGTTAAGTATAAACGCATTATTGATGCCAGCCGCGGTCCCGGTTGAACTGACTAGTCTCCCGGTACCTGCATCCAGTGTGGCACCGGCATTGACCGTAAACTGTCCCGCCCAGCCTGCCGTTGTGTGGCTGCTCAGGTTAATATCAGATAATAACTGAAGCGTACTGCCATTGTTCACCTGGTAATTGACCCAGGCACAGCTGGCAGGTGTTGCTGTATAAATAGTTTGTGTACCGTTTTTTCTAAAAATGATCAGCCCGTTCGAAACCGAATTATCGGAGGTCCCGGTCTGGATGGCGCCCGTACCGGTGAGTTCCAGATTTCCGCTTAGCCGCAGCTCGGTAAAATTGGGTGCATCGGATTCCCCATAAGCCATATCAAACAAACCGCCGCTTTGCGAAAAATTACCGGAAATATTTAAGATAATTTTATTCAGTGTGGCAGCACTTCCTGTCTTGGTGTGGAAATCAAAATAAGTGGAAGTAACGCTGGTCCCTGTCATAATAAAATCAGCACCCACATTCACCGTTCCTGTAACATTGTCCCCCCCGGAAATAGCGAACCATGCATTTTCGCGGATGTCCAGGTTGCCGGCTACAGTCAGATTACAGGTACTGTTATTGGCCGTGGTCAGGTACAAGCCGTACAAATTGGTATTGTTCACCACGAGATTACCATTGACGGTATTCAACTGGCCGTTCAGGTTAGCCCCGGTTGACTGGCCGGGGCAATCCCAGGTCAGGTTTCCGAAAGACTGGTTAAGACCCGCGGGAACCGAGGTCGTAAAACCGGTAATACTACAATTTGAAGAAGCATTCCAGGTGGCAGCCGGAATGGTCCCTCCATTCGTGGCATGAATATAATTGGCCGCAGCACTCAACAGGAGATTACCCGCAGCAGCTCCCACTGTCCCCCCGTTGTTGACAATGGTTCCGCTAACGGTTGTAGCAGAATTATTCAGGTTGATGATCCCCCGGTCATTGGAAACAATATTCAGGCTAAGACTACCGGCAATGGAAACGGTATTGCCCGCACCGGCAAAACGAAGGGTCAGGGAACGGGTACCTCCTCCATTCTCCCCGATAATGGAGAGGCTGCTGCCTGCCTGGACATCCAGGGCAAGACCTGCATTCGAAAGGGTAAGCGTACGGGCGCCCCCGGTGGGAGTCAGGGTAACAGTGGTATTACCGCTAATGATTAAACGACCTATTGCCTGGGTAAGCACATTGAAAATCGTCTTAGCCCCACCGTTATTAACCAGGAGGATATCGCTGGCAGCCGGGGCCGATCTTGAGGGAATCCAGTTAGCAGCGGTGGCCCAGTTCCCATCACCGGCCAGTTTCCAGGTATAAGTGGTTTGCGCTGCAGCCGGCAGCGTCAGCATAAGCAGGGATAGTGCTACAATCGGGTTTTTCACAACATGGATTTCAGTAGTAGGAAATGCTAATCAGTAACTCTTACGAGAAACTAAGTGCAAGTTTATTAATCCCTAAGTAATTGGTAATGGTTTCACCTTACTAATTTGTTTTTTCTCGTAAAACTCCTTTTGCCCTGCTCGTAATAATACCCGGGCCGGGGCTGAACAATCTGCAATTGTTGATAAAAATCAAGTCGCCGGTTTCTTTTTTCCAAAAGTTCATTATCCCAACTATCAAAACCGGTGAAAAAAAAGGAAGTGACTCCTTGTTTTTCATATTGCTCATGGATAAACCCGTCAACCGGATGCCTTCAGAACAAACACCGGGTTTTTTCCGCACTTATGGATATGTCAGGTATTTCTTATCTCCCGCTAAGTATTAACTCATAAATCCCGATTTCATTATTGCGTTTCATAGGAATTGGGATTCGGGTTGTGTAGGTTTGTTGTATCCAAATCATCCTGTATGAAGACCACCGTACTCTTCATTTCCACTCTCTTTACGAGCCTGCTTTCCCTTGCCCAGATCAGCCCGCTTACCCCCTGGACCTGGATGAAGGGGGACAATACCGTTGACAATCTTGGCATTTACGGATCCACCGGCGTTACCGCAACAACCAATAAACCCGGGGCCCGGACCTCTGCCACTACCTGGCGTGATAATGCAGGTAAGCTTTGGATGTTTGGCGGGATGGGATTCAGCAACAGCGCGCAGGGTTACCTGAATGATCTCTGGAAATACGATCCCGCTTCCAACAAATGGACCTGGATGAAAGGAGACAGCAGCATTCAGCAATTCAGTGTATATGGGGCGCAGGGAACGGCAGCCGCCGCCAACAAACCCGGCGGTACTTATGCCAGTGTTTCCTGGACGGATGCCAGCGGCAACCTCTGGTTGTTCGGCGGCTTTGGCTATACAGACAATGATTTCGGCTTTTTGAATACCCTCTGGAAATACAATGCAGCCACCAATGAATGGACCTGGGTAAAAGGGGATAAAGTAATTGACAAACCCGGCGTATACGGCACAAAGGGAAATGAGCACAATAATAATAAACCCGGGGCACGTTATGGCAGCAGCACCTGGACCGATGCCAGTGGGAATCTCTGGCTCTACGGGGGATATGGCTATAACAGCAGTACCAATGGAATATTAAATGACTTATGGCGGTACAACCCCGCCAGCAACAAATGGGCCTGGATCAGTGGCGATAATGCCGTGGAAGCCACCGGCGTTTACGGAACAAAAGGAACAGCCAACCCGGGCAATAAACCCGGGGCACGCTATGTCAGTTCCTCCTGGAACGATGCTGACGGGAATTTCTGGCTCTTCGGGGGGTATGGCTATGATGCCGGCAGTTGCGGCAACCTGAATGATCTATGGAAATACAATCCGGCTGCCAATCAATGGACATGGGTCAGCGGCAATAATACGATTAACCAGCTGCCTGTGTACGGGATACAGGGAACCGCTAATGCAGCCAATACACCCGGGGCACGTTATGTCAGTACTTCCTGGACCGATACCAATGGTGAGCTATGGTTATTTGGCGGCTATGGAATTGACGGGGATGGGATCACCGGGTACCTCAACGATTTCTGGAAATACAGTCCCTTTACCAATACCTGGACCTGGGTGAAAGGCGATACCCGGGTTGACCAGCCGGGGATTTATGGCACCCAATGCCAGGCCAATGTAACCAACAAGACCGGTGCACGCCAGGGAAGTGTTTCCTGGTCCGACCAGGCGGGCAATCTTTGGCTCTTTGGCGGGTATGGCTATGATGCCGGCACTTCCGGAATATTGAACGATCTCTGGAAGATCAGCAGCTACAATGTAGTACTTCCCCTTAACCTGCTCCGCTTCAGCGGAACCCTCGGCAACGGGATAGCCAGCCTGAAATGGCTGACCGACCAGGAGTCCGGCTTCAGTCATTTCAGTATCCAGCGCAGTTTTGACGGAATTCAATTCCGTTCAATCGGTATCGTAAGTGCCGGTGGAAGAACGGGCAGCAATGAATATACTTATACAGATACGGATCTGCAGAACCACCCGGAGAAGAATGTATATTACCGGCTCCTGATCACCAGTACGGATAATAAATACACATACAGTAAAGTCATATTGTTCAGCCTGTCTCAGCCGGCCGGTTCTTTCCGGGTCTTTCCCAACCCGGCCACGAATACTGTGGTGGTTACAGTCAACCAGCAAAAAGCCGGAACAGCCAGCATCCTGCTGACAGATATGAACGGCAGCACGATCAGGCGTATTAACCAGTCCCTTTCAGCAGGCATCACCCATATGAGTATGGACTGCAGCACCCTTGCGCCCGCCACTTATATTCTCCGGGTTATTACTGCTGATGGAAACCTTTTACAGGAAAAATTACTGATCCTGCGATAAACCGGCAACCTGCAAAAAAAGGGCCGGTGTCAGTAAACTGCACCGGCCGCTATAGTGGTCTTCGTATAAGTCCCCTTACTGAATGATAAACATCTTTGTTTCCTTAAACCCGGTACCGCTGATCAGCAGATGGTAAACACCGGCTTTGAGGGAAGAAGGCAGGGCCAGGGTTTGTGAAACGGCGCCCCCGGCATGGTTAACCAGTTGCCGGTAAACAACCTGTCCGGCTGTGTTCAGCACGTTCAGGTTATACTGTCCCTTCACCGCACTGAAGCCGATGGTCAGTTCGGAACCGCTTACAGGGTTCGGGTAGAGACTGATCCCTTTGGGATGATTGCCGGTCTCCACACGAAGCATTTTGCTGAAAACATTTTTACCGGTCAGCTCAACTGCCTTTACGCGATAAAAATTCGTACCAGGCAGCGGGGCAGCATCCAGATAGGTATAGCTGGCTTTATCTGCCTGGTTACTGCGGGGAGCCTGTTGACCAATTGCGTTAAAATCAACTCCATTGGAAGAACGCTCAATAACATAACTGTTAATATCCGATTCGGTCAGGTTGGTCCAGTCGACCTGGATCCCTGAGCCTTTTTCAAAGGCTTTTACATCGCTGAAAGAAACTGGCAGCGGGTTCGCATCAACAACCGTACTGCCCAGCGTGAAGGGGCTAAATGATGTCACACCTGTTCTGATAATGGATCCTGTTGTATTGTTACCAGAGGGGGTACCCCCATGATCACTCCATGAACCGCCGCTGAAATGGGCCAGGGTTAATTTGGTATAATCAGTGATGTAAGACGAACCGCAGCCACTGCCTGCAAACCAGGTTACCGTTACACTCAGCGTGTTATTGTTTCCCGGGTCTGCAATCTCATTCAGATCCCAATACTCGCAATTACTTACTTGTGTCAGTCCCGGAGCGGTAATACCACCCAGGCCTGTCGCACTCGCTCTTTTATATTCAGCCTGGAAAATATCTCCTGCCTCACCCGGAGCGGTGATGGTAACAGGTGAGTAAAGTGTGCCATTCCCCACCGGGAAAGTAAAGCCGGTGCTGCCGGCCCTCCGTATCGGGCCATTAATATGCGACCCTGCAGATCCGCCAGAGAGTGTTGATCCGGAATTTAATGTAACCAGGCCATTCGGTGTGGCTGATGTGGTAACGATCCCATCAGTTAAGGTAAAGGTCCCGGTTACTGTAATATCACGGGAAACAGTAATGCCTGTACCGGTATTATTAACGGTTACCGTGTTAAATGTAGTAGCCGTGGCACCACCCATTTCCTGGGCTGCGCTTCCGTCTAAAACCACCGTGCTGCTGCCCTGTGTAAAACTGCCGTTATTGATAAAATCACCGGCCAGGTTTATGGTTTTATTGTTGCTGGCCAAAGTCGTTCCGTTCCCGATTGTAATGCTTCCGGCAAAAGTCATCGTACCACCAGCTGTTTCCAGCGTTTTAGTGCCGCTGCCGGAAGTGGCCATGTTTCCATACACAGGTGTATTTTCGATTGTCTGCGCATCAGTTGATCCATAATTTACCGTACTGCCTGCATCAAAGCTGTATGCATTCATTACAGGCAAAGTTGAACCTCCGTTATCGGTAATATTCAATACCCCGGCAGGCCCGATAAACAAGGTTTTTGTCCCACCCTGGTTCTCCATTAAACGGCCATTGCCATTAATATTCAGTGTCCCGTTAATTGTTATAGAGCGGGACGCATTGACATCAATGGTGATATCATTCCCTCCCATTGTCAAGGCGGACCCCGCATCAACAAGCAGATTACCAGTAATGGTCAGATTACCCGCTATCGTTTTAGTGCCGCTGGTTGATGTGGTTAAATTGGTATAAGTAGCTGTCCGGATTGCCTGGTCTCCCCCTGAATAGTTCACCGTGGCAGAAGTACCAGCCGCATTAAAATTGGGAGCTCCCGTAATAGTAAATGGTGTTGCACCAGCCAGATTAAGTGTACCTGTTTCAACGCCTCCTCCATTTAAAGTAAAGCTTACCGCTGAGCCATTATCTTCGTTCAAATCCAAAGTCCCTGCGACACTAACTGAACCGGATATCAGGTCAAACGTTACGTTGTTATCATCATTTCCGTCATCCACTCCACGAAGCGAAATATTACCGGAAACGGTTAATGAATTAATAGAGGAAGAAAGTGTTGTTGTACCATCACCTGTAAGGTTAGGGGCGAGGGTGGTTCCTCCGACAACAACAGATGCGCAGGTAAGGGTACCCGCACCGGTCAGGGTAGCAGCCCTGTTTCCACTTGCAGCATTCTGCAGTGTTACCGCGCCGGTTACCGCCAGCGTATTCCCCGTACCAACGCTGATCGTACCCGATGCGCTGGCGAAGGTTACAGTATTACAGGCTGCAGCAACAATATCCACTGTTACAGTAATCCCACTATTAATCACCACATCATTTGCGGAAGTAGGAACAGACGCCCCACCCCAGGTGGTCGTATTATTCCAGTTACCAGAAAGGGAGGCCGTCCTGGTTTGTGCATTTGTCACAGCCGTTGTAAGGAACAACGCCATTGCCAATGCGGAGAAACTCCGGTTTTGTAAAATCTTTTTCATGCTTCAGGGTTTTATACGTTTAAAAAGGTTCGAAATAGCGGTTCTGCACAGAAGCGGGGATTGCTTAGGCTTTAGCGAGGAAATTGGCAAGCGGCATACGGGAATAGAATTCCGTATTGGATTGAATAAAAAATCAGCAGCAATTCAGTGGAGGATCTTGGTAAGAAAATTTTGTAAGGATGGTAGGTTTACGCAGTAAAGTGACGTAAAGGTATATCGTAGAATCCGTATCTGCAAGGTAAACGGTTCTTTTTTTTAGCAGTTACCGGTTTATCGTAATCTTACGAAACCCTTACCTGTAGCGGATTACAGCCAATCTAAGTATTTACTGCTATATATTATAACTGAACTATATATACCTCGCCGTATGGCTTCCGGCCTGCTTTTTCAGGTCCGCCGGCTGGCCTGCAAAAACCAGTTCCCCGCCTTCTTCCCCGGCCCCGGGTCCCA
The DNA here is from genome assembly GCA_016219985.1 of Sphingobacteriales bacterium. GTDB lineage: Bacteria > Bacteroidota > Bacteroidia > Chitinophagales > Chitinophagaceae > JJ008. The sequence continues at coordinate 37,515 of JACRJO010000029.1, forward strand.
GGTCAATCACCCAATCGGCCGAGCGGATCACATCGGTATTGTGTTCGATCACGATAATGGAATGCCCCTGTTCGACCAGCGCATTAAACGAAGCGAGGAGCTTGTTAATGTCATGAAAATGGAGGCCGGTAGTTGGTTCGTCGAAAATGAAAAGCAGCTTATTTCCTGCCTTTCCTTTACCCAGGAAAGAAGCCAGCTTCACCCGTTGCGCCTCCCCGCCGGACAGGGTATCGGATGACTGCCCCAGTTTGATATAACCCAGTCCCACTTCACTGAGGGGTTGCAGGGCCCTCGCAATCGCCCCGCCATCCACTGAAAAAAAAGAGATGGCTTCATCCACACTCATTTCGAGGACATCATAGATGCTTTTATCCTGGTATTTTACTTCGAGCACTTCTTCCTTGAATTTCTTTCCCCCGCAGGATTCACAGACCAGGTGCACATCCGCGAGGAACTGCATTTCCACCACCTGTTCTCCCTCTCCTTTGCAGGTATCACATCGTCCCCCGTCTACATTGAAGGAAAAATGTTTTGGCTGAAAGCCCCGCATCTTGCTCAGGGGTTGCCGGGCATAAAGATCCCTTACTTCATCCCAGGCCTTAATATAAGTGACCGGGTTGCTGCGGGAGGATTTACCAATGGGATTCTGGTCCACCATCTCCACCTGGCTGATGGCTTCCGTATCCCCGGTAATCGCTTTATGAAAACCCACTTTATCCCCGAACTCTCCTTTCATTTTACGAAGGGCCGGCAGGAGTATTTGCCTGACCAGCGTGGTCTTGCCACTACCACTGACCCCGCTGACCACGCAGAGCACATTCAGCGGAAATTCAACCGTGATATTTTTCAGGTTATTGTGCCGGGCTCCCTCCACGGTTATTGACCTGTTCCATTTACGAAGGGTCCCCGGAGGATCAATGGCCAGTTCCCCTTTCAGGTATTTACCCGTCAGGCTCATGGGGTTGCTGATAATAGAATCATAATCTCCCTCGGCAATCACTTCGCCTCCCAGGTGCGAGGCCAATGGTCCCATGTCGATGATATGATCGGCCTCCCGCATCATCATTTCATCATGCTCCACCACCACCACGGTATTGCCCAGGTCCCTTAGTTCTTTGAGCACCCTGATCAGGTTGGCCGTATCCCTGGAATGAAGCCCGATGGAAGGTTCATCCAGGATATAGAGTGAATTGGTCAGGTTGCTGCCCAGGCTCCGGGTCAGCTGGATCCGCTGGCTTTCTCCACCGCTGAGTGTATTGGCCAGGCGGCTGAGGGTCAGGTACCCCAATCCCACTTTGATCAGTGTATCCAGGCGTCCATGCAATTCCAGCAGGATGCGTTTAGCCACTTCCTTTTCATGCAGGCTAAGCCGGCCCTCCAGGTCATTGAACCATTGCTTCAGGTCTTTTACCGGCATGGCGCTCAGTTCCCCGATATGCATGTCATTCACTTTTACATACAGCGCTTCTTTTCTCAGACGAAACCCCTTGCAATCGGGGCATTCGGTACGGCCCCGGTAACGGCTCAGTAATACGCGGTACTGTACTTTGTACAGTTGCGATTCCACATCTTTGAAAAAATCACGGATGCCATAGACGCCCTGGCAGCCATCCCAGAGTTGTTCATACTGCTGTGTACTGAGGTCCGCCACCGGTTTGTGAACCGGGAAATCAAACTTCTTTGCACCCTTTACAAAATTTTGCCGCCACCAGTCGAGCTTCTCCCCTTTCCAGGGGGCTACGGCGCCTTCATAAACACTCAGGCGGCGATCGGGAATTACGAGATCGGGATCAATTCCCAAAACCTGGGAAAAACCTTCGCAGCTGGGACAGGCGCCGAAAGGATTGTTGAATGAAAATAAATTAGGCACGGGCTCTTCGAACAGGATGCCATCGAGTTCGAAGCGGTTATTAAAATGCAAAAATGAATGCTGAATGCCGGAGCTGTCCGGGATTTTTGATGCCCCTTTTGCATTCCTTCCTTTGGCCTGCTTCGCCTCCGGGCGAGCCTGCTTCGCCTCCGGGCGAGACTGTTCGCTTTGCACTTCGAGGTACACATCCCCCTCGCCCTCGTAAAATGCGGTACCGATTGAATCGGCCAGCCGGTGCAGGTCATCCTCATCAAAGGTCTCTTTCACCACAATCCGGTCAATCAATATATGCGTAATTTTTTTTTCTTTCAGTTCCTTATCCTTCAGTTCCAGCAAATCTTCTATCCGGCTCACTTCCCCTGCGGGCTGTCCGGAAGACTGAAGACTGTACACCCGGCTAAATCCTTTCTGCACCAGTATATTCAGTTCTTCTTTTATGTCCCGGTTCCGGTGTTGCTTGAAAACGGCCAGGATATATACCTTATCCCCTGCAGTTAGTTCCCGGATGGCGTTCAGCACATCGGTCACATCATCCTTCTTCACCATGCGGCCCGATACCGGCGAAAAAGTCCTGCCAACCCGGGCAAAGAGCAGGCGCAGGTAATCATAGATCTCCGTCATGCTGCCCACGGTGCTGCGGGGAGTCCGGGTGATCACTTTTTGTTCGATGGCAATGGCCGGGCAAAGCCCCTTGATGAAATCCACATCAGGTTTATTCATCCGGTTGAGGAACTGGCGGGCATAAGCGCTAAGGCTTTCCGCATATCGCCGTTGCCCCTCCGCATAGAGGGTGTCAATGGTCAGGGAAGACTTGCCGGAACCCGATACCCCGGTCACGACAATGAGCTTGTTCCGGGGGATTTCCACGGTCACATTTTTCAGGTTATGCACCCTGGCCCCCCTGATGAGGATATTTTCTGCGGAAATTACGGTCCGGGGTTTGACGGGATTTTTCCCTTTTATTGATTGCTCCATTACAGCTCCAGAATAGGTAAAGCCTTATCCCGTACGGGTTTCAGCCAAATTCATTAACATTTCCTTAGCACACAATACTACGTATTGCGGCCACAAATGTTTGCCATTTTCGTGAATTGACCTATTTTTATACAACAATATCCAAAAAATGAAAAACCCAAAACTCCCCCCGCCTATTGCCTAACTTCTACTTTTTTTATTAACCGGACTTTTTAGTAACCAATATCCCAATGAAATACTGCGTGGTGCGAACTGTGCAGTGCAACCCAAACCTGTAGGAGTTATGAAAGCTTTATCAAAAAAAACCGACCATGAACTGATCCACCTGTTCCAGGACGGTCACCTGAATGCGCTGGAGGCCCTGATCCTCCGCCACAAAGACAAATTATATACCTCAATCCTGTTCCTGGTAAAGGACAAATACCTGGCGGAAGACATTTTCCAGGATGCCTTTATCCGGATCATCGACACCATGCGGGGCGGCCGCTATACCGAGGAAGGCAAAGTCCTTCCCTGGGCCATGCGCATCGCCCACAATCTCTGCGTGGATCATTTCCGTAAAGTAAAACGCACCCCCACCATCCGGAACGGGGAAGACAAAGACATTTTTGAAGTGCTTAACTTTTCGGAAGACAGCGCCGAGACCAGCCTGATGAAACGGCAGAGTCATGACCGCGTCCGGGACATGCTGCAAAGCCTGCCCGAAGACCAGCGGGAAGTGATCATTCTCCGTCATTATGCCGATATGAGCTTCAAGGAGATCGCCGCCGCCACCAACTGCAGTATTAATACCGCACTGGGAAGAATGCGCTACGGCCTGATCAACCTGCGCAAGCTGATGACGCAAAAACAAATCGCTCTTTAAATAATTGCCTCGATTCTTCCCCCGGAAGAGCAAGGTTTTGTCATTCTGTATCTCCGACCTGTGTCGGCCCGGATATCATTTGTTTTGCTTGCTACAATACATTCCCGGTCCCGAATGAAATGCGGAAGGCTCTTACAGAATGACACCTATTTGAAAGGTCTCCTGTTTCACAATGTGACGGGAGGCCTTTTTTATTTTGGGGAAATTTTCAACCTGCCTGCCGGCAAGGCAGGTATTCAATGCTCTATTCTCAATGCTCAACTAACGCCCCTGCCGGAGCCTTTGAGATTTAGAACTTGAATATTATTTGATCCTTGATATTTGGAGCTTATTTGGTTCTTGGATCTTGTTTCTTGGTTCTTAGTTCCCCCGGTGTGTTTTCAACCCGCACTCCAGCCACTCAATAAACTCTTCCGCATCGGGTGTATAATATTTCGTCTTCGTCAGCGCCACCTGGTCAGGGCTGATGATGGCATACTGGGGCTGTGAAGTGGCGCCGAAATTCTCAATCTGGAAAGTGGACCATTTATCGCCCACGGTTACGATCGACTTTTCCGTATCATTGGATAATTTCACCACAGTTTGTTCTGTAAGAGGGAGGTTCTTCCGCTCATCCACATAAAGCGACACCACGATAAATTCATGCCGCATCAGGCTGTCCACCGTTTTATCCGTCCATACTTTCTCTTCCATCCGGCGGCAGTTCACACAGGCCCAGCCGGTAAAATCGATGAGGACGGGTTTGTTTTCGGCCTTTGCCCGGGCCAGGGCGCCTGTATAATCGTTATGCAGGGGTTTAAACAGGGATTGCTTTTCCGTATTATACAGACTATAAGTCCGCGGCGGCGGGAAACCGCTGATCAGTTTGAGGTCTGCCCATTTCGTATTGGACAGGCCGGGCAGGAGATAAATACTGATAGCAGCAAATAATACAATGAACGCGATCCGGGTAAAGGAAAACCGTTTTACCGGTGAGCTGTGGGAGATCCGGATCTTTCCCAACAGGTACAGGACGGTCAATAAACCGATCAGTACCCATAACCCGATAAATACTTCCCGTTTCAGCAGGCCCCATTGTTTGACGAGGTCGGCATTGGATAAAAATTTAACCGCCAGGGCCAGTTCGAGAAAACCCAGCACCACTTTTACATCCGTCATCCAGCCGCCGGATTTGGGCAATGATTGCAACCAGTGGGGGAACATGGCAAATAAGGCGAAGGGCAGACCAAGGGCGATTCCAAAACCCGCCGCACCAATAGTAAGAGGCCAGGCCCCCTGGTCAGCCACCCCTACCAGCAGGGTGCCTAACAAGGGACCGGTACAGGAAAAGGAAACAATGGCCAGGGTGGTGGCCATAAAAAAGATCCCCCCGATATTACCGAGACCGGATTTGGCATCGGCCCGGTTGGCCAGTCCCGAAGGAAGCCCGATCTCATACAAACCAAAGAAGGAAAGGGCAAAGGCTACAAAAACGGCAAAGAAGAGCAGGTTCAGCCAGACATTGGTGGAGATATTATTAAAGATCTCCGGGCTGATGGCCTTGCCGGCCACATGAAAGGGCACCGTGATCAGGACATAGATCAGGAAAATAAAAAAACCATACAGCAAGGCATTTGTAATCCCTTTCTTCCGGTCTGTTGATTTTTTTGTGAAAAAAGTTACCGTTACAGGAATCATCGGAAATACGCAGGGGGTGACCAGGGCAATGAGCCCGCCCAATAAACCCAGCAGGAAGATCGTAACCAGGCTTTTATTTTTTGTCCCGTCATCTCCGCAGGGTGCGACCGGGTGCTGGATATCGATTGAAGCAACTTTAATGGATTCCGCTTTCACCCCTCCTTCCAGCGCTACAGTAAAGGCCAGCGGCAGGTCGGGATTGAATTCTTCCTTATTCCCATAAAAATACGTGAGTGTTCCCTGCAGCAGGGCTGGTACCTCACCCCTGATCGTTACCAGGATGGCCCATTCTGTTGCGCCTTCATAGACTTTTACCGGGGCATTTTCAAAAAGGTTGCTGGGAAAACTGCGGGATGCCCCTTCCTGGGTAAAGACCGCTTCCGCGCGGATACTGGAATCGGGAAAACTGAGTTCAACCGTCTTTACCCCGCCGAGTTCCTGGCCGGGGGCATAGAGCTGCCAGCCTGCCTTACCCGGGGTGGAAAACCGGATCTCGTATTTTCCTTCTTCAATTTTCTTACTGCTGGTGGTCCATGAATACAGTGCAGTATCCTGCGCAAAGGAAGCCAATGCAGGGATGGCGAACAGGAACAGGAAGAAAGAACGGTAAAGCCGGGGCATGGGTCTTATTTTAAAAAATAAACGAGTTCTCTTATGGGAACTCGTTGTAAACAAAATTTACCAGGCATCAGTTCAATGCCACTTTGAAATTCACTTTTTTAGGAGGCAGGCATTTTTCATCATCACAGGTCTGGTATTCCACGTTACCGGTGATGCTGGTCTTCACATTCCCTTTTACTTTCACTACCTGCGTAAAAGTAACGGTATTGGAATACTGGTTGGCAGATACCCCTAATGTTTTATCTGTGTACTTCTCCATTTTGCCGGTTTCCTTCACTTTCCCCTGCAGGGTAAATAAGGGGTTGGGACTAAACACAAAAGCCGTGGGGATCGCGATAGCGTCATCCGGCTGGGACTGGGAATACAGGTGCCAGTTGGCCTGGATGCTGGCCTTTAACTGCACTTCATAGGTCTTGTCCGCGATCTTCTTAGCGCTGAACGTCCAGGTCACCGGGTTCAGCTGGGCCTGGGCCGCCAAAACAAAACCGGAAAGTAAAAAAGCAAGTAGTATTTTTTTCATGAAATCGGTTTACTCTGTTTACGGCAAAAATCCTGCTTTATATTTTACAGGATTGTTAAAATCCGTTGGCAAAAATAAGTGGTACGGTTAGCCTGTCCTGTGACAAAAGTGACAATTGGCCCGTACCTGGTAAGATGAGAAAAACCTTATACCAGTTGCTCCGCCATCAGCAAAGTCCGGATGATCTCCCGACCGTCGGTATTGCCCAGCGCGGCGGAACAGGCCCTTTCGGGGTGGGGCATCATGCCAAATACATTCCGGCCGGCATTGCAGATCCCGGCAATATGGCGGGTGGAGCCATTGGGATTGGCCGTATCTGTAATCTGCCCCTGTTCATCACAATAATAATAGATCACCTGCCCGTTGGCTTCCAGGGTATCCAGGGTCTTTTCATCGGCAAAATAGCGTCCTTCCCCATGGGCGATGGGCACTTTATAGGCTTTCCCGGTTCCGGGGGTGATAAATACATTTTTGCAGGCAAATTGCTGGTTGGCATTCCGCAGCAAGGCGCCCGGCAGCAAATGGGATTCGCATAAGATCTGGAACCCGTTACATACCCCAAAAACCTTTCCCCCGGCATTGGCAAATTCGATGACCGATTTCATCATCGGGCTGAAACGGGCAATGGCGCCGCAGCGCAGGTAATCCCCATACGAAAACCCGCCCGGAAGGATGATACAGTCATCCGTGGTAAAGCGGTCCAGGTCCCTGTCTTTATGCCAGAGCATGGTTACATCCTGGTCCAGGTCGTACCGGAGCGCATCATACATATCCCGGTCACAATTGGAACCCGGGAATACAACTACACCAAATTTCATAATGGAGATGATTTTACGAGGGACAAAGATACAATATCGGGGGGAGTGGAAGAAACCAGGGCGGGGATGTGTATAATTGGCCAATTACTGAGCATTGAAAATTCCTACTCCTAAGGACCCGAATGCTCAATGCTCAATGTTCAATGCTCAATATTCATTAGTTTACCAACCCGGGCCCGCGTACTGGTAAGCCAGGACAAAAGCCACTGATGCCCAAAAAAGCAGGACCGGTATGATCCGGAAGCCGGAATAGAGATAAGTACAGGCATGGAAAGCGGCAAAGGGAACGGCCGCCATTACCCAGTTAGCCAGGCTGTCGCTGTTGTTCACAAACGGGACCAGGATTGCCACGAGGAGGTAAAGCAGCACCAGGCTCCAGCCCTTGCGGACCTGAATCAGCATTTTCCGCAGGCTGTCCTGCACGTAGTAACTGCCGATCAGGAATGGAACAGTCAGGAGGAAAACGCTTCCGGCCATCCAGGCCGACTGGGCCAGGGAAGGAAGGTGCAGGGACAGGTGCGGGAGCAGCTTATCCCAGCTCCAGGGACCGGTAATAAAGAGGTAAACCGCATAAAAATAAAAGGGGGCTAAAACACCCAGCAGGCAAAGGATCCACTCATTCAGGCGGAAAGGCCGCATTACCATCAGCGCGAGGAGTATCCAGCCGGTATACGTGATAGCCGGGAAAAAAAAGAAGGCCGCTAATCCCAAGGCCAGGCCAATATTGAAAATAGCCCCCTTGGCGGAGGGCTGGTTGTAAATGCGAAACAGGGCCGACAGCACAAACAACAAGAAGGTATTGACCAGCAATGGGGCCGTGAAGTAATTCCATTCGGGAAAAAAAGAAGTGATTAGCAGGTAGGCCATCCCGGGAAAATAAGTTGGCCGGCTCATCATCCGGTGCTGGGAGATAAACCGGTTCAGCATCAGGGCCTGTATATATAAACAAAGAAAAGCCAATACCGGGTAAACGGAGGGACCGAACCCGCTTCCGGCATGAAGATAATCAAGGATTCCCCTGAACAGGATGCCGTCGCCGGCCCCTTTTTGCGTAACATGGGGATGCGTGAACATCGGGAGTTTTATCAGGACCCCGAAAACCAGGAGCAAAAAGATATTTGCCGGGTTTTTCTGTTTGAATAGGCCGACCACTTAGTAAAGGGCTGAATTAAGGATTAGTTGTAATCGATTTTGGCAAAACAAATATAGTTACGATACAAACAAGGGACGATCATTTGTTTTGCACTGACCTGTTTGCCGAATTTGGGCATGAATTCATATCCTTTATCCAGGTTTTTCAGGGTGGGATTGCGGGTCATTTCCCCGCCCGGGCTCACCCCGTAATCATTCAGGAGATTATTCCTCCGTTCCTGCTGGTTAAAGAGAAAGTGGATCTGTTCCCCGGTATTCATCAGCTGGTAAGAGATCATATCGCCGGATTCATCATCAAACTGGCTTTTCCCTATTACATTGTTCCATTCCGGCTGTCCCTTGCTGTCGAAGGAAAGCACAACGATATTATCCGCATGGTGACGGACGGCCTGGTTGCTGCCACGACCCCACCAGAAACGATCGTAGAAAGGAGAATAATAATAACTGTTGTACCCCGGCGACCAGTAAGGCGAACCATAGAGATAATCCCAGCGGTTCCAGTTATTGAAACGGGAAGTGGTATAATATGCTTCACTGCCGATAATAAAGCCCCCGTCCCGCCGGGTGATGATGTTCCGGATAAAATAATCGTTGAACGCCATTTTTGCACTGGCGTCCCCGCGTGCTTCCTTTCTCAATTCGTCGGAAAAGATCGTCACGTTTTCCAGCAAGGGCCGCCCGCCGGCCTTATCCCAGATATAAAAATAAAATCCATCAATATTTCCCCTTCTTTCCTTGTAATAGAAGGAGGTGAGTAAATACCGTTTATTGTGGTTATCCACCTTGATATGGATCTCGTCCAGCCAGGTTTTGTCAATCGCCAATTTCCTTTCCACCAGGCTGTCCTCCTGGGCCCTTTTGATGATAAAGGAAGCCGTGCTGATATTGTCATTCCCGGTACGAAGGAATTTGGAGAATACGATATCCCCGTCATTGTCCAGGTTGAAATCGCCCAGGTTCTCATGCCGTTCCTCCATGGGTATTTCCAGCCGGCTTTTTTTCAGCAGTTCCAGGTTTTCGTTCAGTAGCAGGGTGGTCATCAGGTAGAGCCGTTTGTTGCGGCTGTTGATCTTGAACACCCCGATTCTTTTTTTATCCTCGCTGCTCAGTACCGAATATATTTTATTGTCCGCGGCAAAGCCGATATGCGTGGTATCCAGTTCCATCAGATCGCCGGTTTTATGGCCCATTCCGTCAATCCGGGCAGCCATGCAATAGACCACGCTTTTCCGCTGGTACTGGTAGATCATCCAGGCATGATCCGTATAGGGGAAGAAATCCACATTGATCATCCGGTCGTCATTGGGTAAAAAATCCTGTTCCACTTTGGACAGTTCCCGCATATCATTATCCAGTACGGTGATCCAGCTTTTACTGTGCTTGTTTTTATAGACCAGAAAATTACCGCCGATCTTGCCGACGATCTCAAAATTCAGGTTCCGTGTATCATCGTTATCTTTCTCTGAATACACGATACGCTGTGCTGAAACCGGCAGCCACCAGGCGGCGGCCAGGAGGGCGATCAGCCAGTTCTTATACGGAAGAGTTCTCATGATTTTCATTTTAAAGTTACAGCTCCGGGGCGGATCCCCGCTCTTTCCAGATGCAATTTGTAACAATTTTACATTCCCGGCCTCCCCGGGGCCCTTTTTTTCGGCTTACCCGCCCCCCCCCGGCCTGCCACAAACGAAACCGAAAGTTTTCCGGGCAGTAATGCTGAATTTAAATTTTGCCTATACCTTTGCCTTTCTGCCGTTACAGAAGCAAAAGCTGTACCTGCATCGTCCGGGTGGCAAGTACCGGGGCGGGCCGCCAGAAAACAAACCACAAATTCCGAAAAGTGAAACTATCGTACAACAAGGTTACCGCCGCCGGCTTATTGATTGCGCTTGGGATAATATACGGGGATATCGGGACCTCTCCTTTGTACGTATTAAATGCGATCATCAATGGAAAAGTCATACAGGAAGACCTGATCCTGGGCGGGTTGTCCTGTATCATCTGGACCCTGACACTTCAGACAACGGTAAAATATGTAATCCTGACACTCCGGGCCGACAACCGGGGGGAAGGCGGCATCTTCTCCCTTTTTGCCCTGGTCAGGAGAAGAAAGAAATGGCTGGTGATTCCGGCCATGCTGGGCGGGGCCGCCCTGATCGCGGACGGGATGATCACCCCGCCTATCTCAGTAACCTCTGCCGTGGAGGGGCTTCGTCAAATCCCGTCACTCAGCTTTATTGATACCTGGTCCATCGTCTATATTGTACTGGGCATCCTGACTCTTTTATTTTTCATGCAGCAGTTCGGGTCCGCCTCTATTGGTAAGATGTTTGGCCCGATCATGACCATCTGGTTCCTGATGCTGGCCGGGCTGGGAAGTATGCACCTGCTGGATGATATCGGTATTTTCAAAGCTTTCAGCCCGCACTATGCTATTCAGTTGCTGACCCAATATCCGAAAGGGTTCTGGATTCTTGGTGCCGTTTTCCTTTGTACCACCGGGGCCGAAGCCCTGTACAGTGATCTCGGTCATTGCGGGAAATGGAATATCCGGTATTCCTGGATCTTCGTTAAATCCTGTTTGATCCTGAATTACCTGGGTCAGGGCGCCTGGCTCCTGGCACATTATAACGGGAAAGTTTTTGATGTCTCCTCCGGTAACCCGTTTTATGGCATCATGCCTGACTGGTTCAGGCTCGTGGGGATTATCATTGCAACTGCAGCCGCTATTATTGCCAGCCAGGCATTGATCAGCGGTTCCTTTACCCTGGTGAGTGAAGCCATCCGGCTGAACCTCTGGCCGAAGATGAAAATAAACTACCCGACCGAAGAGCGGGGCCAGTTGTATATCCCCGGCATTAATTTTCTCCTTTTCCTGGGTTGTATCGGCATTACCCTGTATTTCCGCAAGTCCACCAATATGGAAGGAGCGTATGGCCTGGCAATCACCCTCTGTATGATCGCCACGTCTATCCTCTTTGCCAATTTCCTGGTCCTGCACCGGGTAAAATCGGTGTTTATCTACCTCTATCTCCTGTTATATTTCTCCATCGAGTTCAGTTTTCTTTTTGCGAACCTGGAAAAATTCCCGCATGGAGGTTATGTGACCCTGGTGGTGGGCGGATTCCTCTTCCTGGTCATGTACATCTGGTACCGGGCCCGCAAGATCAAAAACCGCTATGTGGAATTTGTGCGTCTGGAACATTATATCCCCAAGATCCAGGAATTAAGCAATGATAAATCCGTTCCCAAATACGCCACTCACCTGGTCTACATGACCAGCGCGAACAACCCGAAAGAGATCGAGCACAAAATCATTTACTCCATCATGAATAAAAAACCCAAGCGGGCCGATATTTACTGGTTTGTGCATATTGATACCATGGACGATCCCTATACCTGCGAGTACCTGGTTGAGCATATCATTCCCAATGATATTATCCGGGTGGATTTCCGGCTGGGATTCCGGATGCAACCCCGCATCAACCTGATGTTCCGCAAAGTGGTTGAGGACCTGGTGGCCAACAAAGAAGTGAATATCATCAGCCGTTATGAAAGCCTGGCCAGCAGCAATACAGTGGGAGACTTCCAGTTCCTTGTAATGGAAAAATACCTCAGCCAGGATAATGAGCTGCCCTTCTTTGAACGGGTGGTTATGAAACTGCATTTCTGGCTGAAGGAACACAGTCTTTCAGAGGAAAAAGGCTTCGGGCTTGACCTGGCGAATGTTACCGTGGAAAAATTCCCGCTGATTGTAGCCCCGGTAACCAATCTCCGGCTCAGGCGAGTGGAAAAATAAGAAAGCAGCAGCGCCTGTCCGGGGTAGAAATCTTTATTCGCGGACAGGTAACCGGAAATAAAACCTGCTGCCGGTTCCCGGTGCAGTTTCCACCCCTACCTGGCCACCCTGTGCTTCAATAAATTCCCTGCAGATAGCTAAGCCCAGCCCCGAACCTTCTTTGCTCCCCGGTACCCGGAAATAACGGTCAAATATCTTGTCCCGGTACTGCGGATCGATCCCCTTCCCAAAATCCTGTACACTGTACTCGACAAAATGATCCACCTGCCGCAGGGCAATAATAATAAATTGGTCTCCGGGCGAATACCGGATGGCATTGGTCAGGAAATTATTCAATACCCAGGTGCTCTTATCCTCATCCGTATAAACAGAAGGCAGGTTGGGCGCCAGCTCCTTTTTTAGGGTAATCCCTTTTTCCCTGGCAACGTTGGATACCGATTCCACCGCTTTATCCACCAGGGAAGCCGGGGGTACTTCCCGGAGGTTTAACTGAATTTTCCCGCTTTCCACCTGCGACATATCAAGCAGTTCGCTCAGAATACGGAGCAGCCGTTTGTTGTCCTCCCGGAGACTTTGCACGAGTTCCTTTTGCTCTTCCGTCAGTGTGCCGACCCGTTCATCCTCCAGCAATTTCAGGCTGAAATCTGAGGAAGCCAGCGGTGTTTTCAATTCATGTGACACCGTGGCAATGAAATTTGTCTTGGCCACATCGAGTTCTTTAAAAGGAGTAATATTTTTTAAAATGATCACATTCCCGGTTTTTCGTCCCTCGTGCGTCAGTTCCATCAACTCCTTCGCAAAATAATTCTCCTTCCCGTCCACCACGATTTTGAAAGGAATATTTTGTTGCTCGCTGACGAGGAAGCGGAAGAGATCATTTCTTTTTTTAACCTCCTCCTGCTGGAGTCCGACCAGGTCCTGGTTGGACAGGTGAAGCAATTGCAGGGCCTGCTCGTTGGCAAACAGGATAATCCCTTTATGGTCGATACCGATGCTCGCATCTTTCAGTGAATTAATCACCGCTTCGGCCCTTTGTTTTTCAAATAAAATCCTGGAGAGGTTGCTGTGCTCATATTCGTCGAGCCGTTCCGCCATCGTATTAAAGGCATTGGCCAGTTCCCCGAACTCGTCTTTCCGGTTCAGGTGTATCCGCTGGCTGTAATTTTTTGCCGCAATGGCCTTGATCCCTTCTGTTAACCGGGCTACCGGGGAAGCCACCAGGGAAGGGAAATTAAAAATAAAGGTGATCCCCAGCAGGGTACAGATGGTCAGGATGATGGTAATAATGGTCTTCGCATTTTCCGCAGAGGCTTTGGCAGCCTGGTTTTTCATATCAATGGCCTGCAGGTTCAGCTGCATAATCCCGCTAATATCCTTCCGGATCAGCATACGGAGTGAATCATTGGCCGGCAGCAGTTGCATCACTTTAAAATTATTTCGCAGCGATTCCGTCAGTTCCCTCTCCCCGGGTTCCGTGATATTTCGCTCCTGCAGCCGGAGGGTTTTTTCAAAATTGCTATAGGCGGCAAGGCTGTCGCTGCTCCTGAACCCGTCCATTTCCTTCAGCATATCCCTTGCATAATTCAGGGTTTCATAGTTATCCTTTATGATATCTTTTGCTTCCCCGGTTATCCGGTTAAAGTAGTAAAAACTGACAGCTCCCACGAGCATCAGCAGGGCAAAAAGAAAAATGCCTCCCCCGGCTACTTTTGTTTTTAGCTTAACGGCCATCAGGATAATATTATAAGGTCCACATCATGTGTAGAAAGGGTTTTGAGCAACTGGTTAAAGAGGTTGGTACGGAGGATTACCTGGAACAAATTCAGGTGAGGTTTACCGGTACAGACCGTGGTTATATGTTTTTCTTCCACCTGCTTAATAATCGCTTTCGCCACATTGTTGTCTTTTACCTGGATCACCTCTGCTCCCAGTTCGGTGGCGTTTTTGAAATTATTGATCAGGTGCCGCTGGGCCGCCAGGGGAATCTTGTCCGCTGACTCATTGGCAGTTTGCACATACAGCACATACCATTTACTGTTGTAATAAGACGCGAGGCGGGCGGTTTTCCGGATAATATTCTGGGCCATTTCATGATTGGAGGAGATACAGGCCAGGAAATGCTCATGCCGCCAGGGCCGGTCTTTTGCCATGACTTCATGGTCTACTTTCCGTTCCACCTGCCCGGCCACTTCCTTCAGGGCCAGTTCCCTTAATTGCAGGATCTTCTCCGACTGAAAAAAATTGGTGAGCGCCTGCTGTACTTTGCTGTGATCATATATTTTTCCCTCTTTGAGCCGGGTGATGAGTTCATCCGCCGTCAGGTCAATATTTACCACTTCATCTGCTAACTGGAGCATTTTATCCGGCACCCGCTCCTTTACTTCGACGCCGGTGATCTCTTTTACATCCTCGTTGATGCTTTCAATATGCTGGATATTGACTGCCGAGATCACATGGATTCCTTCCTCAATGATATCCAGCACATCCTGCCAGCGTTTTTCATTCTTACTCCCGGGAATATTGGTATGGGCCAGTTCATCCACGATCACCACATCCGGGTGCAGCAGCAGGATCGCCTGTACATCCAGTTCATCCAGTTCCTTCCCCTTGTAAAATACTTTCCGGCGGGGAATGAGCGGCAATCCTTCCACCAGGGCCTGCGTTTCCGCCCGGCCATGCGTTTCGATATAGCCGATCTTTACATTCACCCCATTACGCAGCAGGGTATGGGCTTCCTGCAGCATCCGGTAGCTTTTCCCCACACCGGCGCTCATGCCAATGTAGATTTTCAGCTTTCCCTTTCGCTCCCGCTTAATTTTCTCCAACCATATATTTGCTTCCGTATCGGGCATATCAGAATGAAACTGCAACAGATGAAGTAATAGAACTGTTTGTTTTTACAAGCCCCGTTTCACGTATAAAAATTTTGTCCTTACTGGCCAGGCGCCTGGCTTCCAGTCTTACCAGTACATTCTTTAAAGGGCGATGATCGATATTGAGCGACCATCCGCCGGTCTGAAAGCCATGGGGAGTTCCCGTACTGATGATCACCCCGTTCTGATCCTGGTAGTATTCCACCCGTCCGGTCAATACCCATTTGGAATTGATAGTATATCTTAAAATACCCACGGGGCTGTACCAGTAGTTGTGCCCCGGGCCGGAGCCGGCCTTCTCTTCCGTACCGGCATCAAATCCCAGGACGAGTCCCCATTTTTCGCCGGGTGTGAATATCCCGTAAAAGTTATGGAATATCCTGTACAACCGGGCATTGTCCGGCTTATCGGTTCCGAAAAAATTGCTGTAATTCAGCAGTACTTTCGCTGAAGGTTTAAACTGCACCTGTGTACCCCAGCTCAGCAGGGAGTTCCCGTCCACTCTTTTGATCCGCTGCCAGCCGTTCAGGGCCATTCCGCCCAGCATCCATTTCCCGTTACTGGTGGTATAGGTGAGTTTAGCTCCTGCTTCAAAATAAGGTGTGTTGTCCGCCCCGATGCTCCGGGTAAGGGTCCAGCAGTCTTTACTGACGGCGCTCTCGAACCCGATATGCGAGGGAAGAATCCCAACATCTAACCAGACATTTTTTGGGCCCAGTTTTATCCCCGCATTGGCTTCAAAGACATTCTTCAACACCCCGGGTTCTGCCGCATAGTTGGCATTCATATAAGTGCCGGCTGCCAGTGCCAGGTTTGCCCTTATTTTGGGGGTGTTGTATGCCGCTTTCAAAAAACCAAGGTCCAGGTTAAATTCATTGTGCCGGTTATGACTGTAGATAAAACCGGGACGGTTGTTGTCTGCCGGTTTATTAAAATCATACTGGTAATACATTTCGGTATATCCGCTGATTGCCAGGGAAGCCGTCGTATCCTGCGCGTTTACCCTGATGACCAGCATCAGCAGGATTCCCACTGCATAGTTTTTCATCTCTTTTTATTTTACCTTCTTTTATTTTAACTGATCTAATGCGATATTCAGTTTAAGCACATTCACCACGGAAGGTCCCAGCCCTTTTTTTTCGATATGCCGGTTTACCAAAGTTCTGACAATCTCTTCTGATATACTCCTGGTTGCAGCAATTCGTTTCACCTGAACCTGTGCTCCTGCGGGTGAAAGATGGGGATCCAGCCCGCTGCCGCTGGCGGTAACCAGTTCAGCCGGAATTTCTCCTTTGGTAACGCCTGGATTGTGTACCAGGAAACTGTCAATCCGGTCCTGTACAATTTGCAGGTAACCCGGGTTGGAAGGCCCCTTATTGGATCCGGCAGAACCGGCCGCGTTATACTCCACGGCAGATGGGCGGCCCCAGAAGTATTTATCAGCTGTAAATTTCTGGCCAATTTTTTCATACCCTACCACTTTCCCGTTGACCGTAATCGTTTCTCCGTTTCCCCCGCCGGGTGCTGCTTTGCTGATACCGGCTATCAGGAAAGGATATACAACTGCACAGATCAATATCATTACAATGGTCAGTTTAACCGAAATCAGGAGATTCTTTTTCATTTTTTTTGTTTTACAGTTACATAAATAAACCCAGCAGGAGATCGATTCCCTTGATACCAATAAACGGCACCAGTACTCCTCCCAGCCCATAGATCAGCAGGTTTCTTCTTAATAAAGCAGATGCACCGATGGGTTTGTACGCGACTCCTTTCAGGGCCAGCGGAATCAATACCGGAATAATTAACGCGTTAAATATTACAGCCGAAAGGATGGCTGATTCCGGGCTTTTCAGCCCCATGATATTTAAAGACTGAAGCGCTGGTATGGAAGCAATGAAGAGGGCCGGCACAATAGCGAAGTATTTGGCCACATCATTGGCAATAGAAAAAGTGGTCAGTGTTCCCCGGGTAATCAGGAGTTGTTTCCCGATCTCCACCACTTCAATCAGTTTAGTGGGATCATTGTCCAGGTCCACCATGTTCCCCGCTTCTTTGGCAGCCTGCGTACCGCTGTTCATGGACACACCCACATCGGCCTGTGCCAGGGCAGGTGCATCATTGGTGCCATCTCCCATCATCGCTACCAATTTCCCGCTTTGCTGTTCCTTACGGATATAATTCATTTTATCCTCGGGCTTTGCTTCCGCGATGAAGTCATCCACACCGGCCACTTCCGCAATGTATTTTGCCGTCAGCGGGTTATCACCCGTCACCATGACTGTTTTCACGCCCATTTTCCGGAGTCGTTCAAATCGTTCCTGGATACCGGGTTTGATAATATCCTGCAGCTCGATTACTCCTTTAATTTCATTATTCACCGCCACCACCAGGGGGGTGCCTCCGTTGGAAGATATCAATCGTACTTTCTCCGCTGTTTCTGCGGGTACGGCATTCCCGGCTTTTGCCGCTTTATCCCTGATCGCATCAAAAGCCCCTTTCAAAATAGTCATTCCGCCGGGTATATGAACTCCACTGCTCCTGGTTTCCGCAGTAAATTTTATAAACGACATTCCGGCCTCCGTTTTTGCCTGAACACCATTCTGTGCAGCCAGTTCGATGACAGACTTCCCTTCGGGTGTATCATCCGCAAGTGAACTCAGGGCTGTCAGCTGCATAAATTCTTTTTCCTCCATTCCGTTTACGGGATAAAAATGGGTGGCTTTCCGGTTACCGATCGTAATCGTTCCGGTTTTGTCCAACAAAAGGACATCCACATCCCCGGCCGTCTCAACCGCTTTACCACTTTTAGCAATAACATTGGCCCTCAGGGCCCGGTCCATCCCTGCAATACCGATGGCGGATAAAAGTCCGCCAATTGTGGTGGGGATCAGGCACACAAACAACGAAATAAAGGCCGCAATGCTGATGGGCGTGTTTGCATAATCGGCAAAGGGTTTAAGGGTAACACATACTATAATAAATATGAGCGTGAATGCCGCCAGCAGGATGGTAAGGGCAATTTCATTGGGTGTTTTCTGCCGGGAAGCCCCTTCCACCAGGGCAATCATTTTATCCAGGAAACTTTCTCCCGGTTCAGTGGTGACCCTGACTTTAATACGGTCACTTAATACTTTTGTACCGCCTGTTACGGAAGATTTATCTCCCCCAGCCTCCCGGATCACCGGGGCAGATTCACCGGTAATCGCGGATTCATCAATCGTGGCCAATCCTTCAACAATCTCCCCGTCCATCGGAATGATATCCCCCGCTTCACAGAGAAACAAATCCCCTTTTCTTAACTGGGAGGAATGCACGACTTTCACTTCATTGACTTCCATTTCTCCCACAGGGAAGATTTTCTTTGCCGGTGTGTCTTCGCGTGTTTTACGCAGACTTTCCGCCTGGGCCTTTCCGCGGGCTTCCGCCAGGGCTTCTGCAAAATTTGCAAAAAGGACTGTTAACAGCAGTATGACAAAAATGGTTGTATTATACCAAAGGGCTCCCTGGGTACGGTCACCGGTTATCAGCTGAAATAGTGCAACCGCCAGCATGACGGCTGTACCAATCTCAACGGTGAACATTACCGGGTTTTTCACCATCAGTACGGGATTCAGTTTTACAAAAGATTGCCGTATGGCGGTACCGATCAGTTCCGGTTCAAATAATTTTATAGCACGTTTTTTTGTTGCCATGATTTATCAGTTAATACAGTGAAAAATATTCTGCCAGCGGTCCCAGGGCCAGGGCAGGCAGGTAGGACAAGGCGGTAATAATAATAATAACGGCCAGGGTCATCATACCAAATGTGCCGGAGTCGGTACGCAGGGTACCCGGTGATTCAGGTATAAATTTTTTATTCGCTAATAAACCCATAATGGCAATAGGTGCGATAATGGGAAGGTATCGTCCAAGGATCAGTACAATCCCTGTAGTAATATTCCAGAATGGATTATTATCGCCCAATCCTTCGAAGCCGCTGCCGTTATTGGCATTGGCAGAAGTGTATTCGTATAACATTTCCGAGAACCCATGATAGGATGGATTATTCAGCCAGGCGCCGGGCTTTACCTGCCAGGCTATTTCCGGATGATGCGCCACCATATAAGCGGCCAGTGCAGTAAATCCCTTGATCAGGAAAGCGGAAAGCAGGGTAACCAGGGCAGCAATTTTAATTTCTCTTGCCTCTACTTTATGCCCCATAAACTCCGGCGTTCTCCCCACCATCAATCCGGAAATAAATACCGCGATAATGATGAAAATAAAATAGTTCAGCAGTCCGACGCCCACCCCTCCATAGAGGGCATTCACCATCATATCCAGGATGACTACCCCGCCTGAAATGGGGGTAAGGCTATCGTGCATGCCATTCACTGATCCATTGGAGGTGGAGGTGGTGGCCACGCTCCATAAAGCGGTTGCAGCCGCACCAAAACGCACCTCCTTCCCTTCCATACTTCCGGCTGTCTGGGCCACACCCAATTTATCAATGGCCGGATTCCCTTTCATCTCGTAGTAAATATTGATGCTGCAGAAAATCACAAACAGGAAGGTCATCACCCCGAATATTACCCTGGCAAGCTTTTTCCGGTTGATATAAAATCCCAGTGCAAAAACCAGCGCTATCGGAATGAGCAATATGGAAATTGTTTCTACAGCATTCGTAAAGTAGTTGGGATTTTCCAGCGGGTGGGCTGAATTAACACCAAACCATCCGCCACCATTGGTGCCTAATTGCTTAATGGCGATCATTCCGGCGGCAGGTCCTCTTGATACCTGAACGGAATCTCCCTGGAGGGTGACAATACTGTCCTTTCCGCCAAAACCGGCCGGGGTACCATTAAAAGCAAGTAATAATGCCACGATTACAGACAGGGGCAACAATATCCGGGTAATACTCTTCACCAGGTAATTCCAGAAATTTCCGAGATTGTTAGTCGTCTTCTCCTTTAACCCGTTGAACAGGCCAATCAGGACTGCGATACCGGTACCGGCGCTCACAAACTGAAGAAAGGTGACCACAAACAATTGGGTGAAATACGTCAGCCCGGATTCACCGGAATAGTGTTGCAGGTTACAGTTCACCAGGAAACTGATGGCCGTATTAAAGGCCAGGTCCGGTGTCTGACCAGGATTCCCATCCGGGTTCATGGGCAATTTATCCTGGAATATGAGCAGGAAAAATCCATAGACCAGCCAGAGCAGGTTGATCGTCAGCATCGCTTTCAGAAACTGTTTCCAGTTCATCGGTTCAGCGGGATTGATCCCGCTAACCCGGAAGATAAACCGCTCAACAGGATTCAAAAATCCGGTCAGGGTCTTCTTGCCAGAAAAGACATTGGCTATATATTTTCCCAACGGGTAAGCCAGGATAACCGTCAGCAGGAAAAGCAGGATAACACCTGAAATTTCGTTGTTCATGGAATCAGAATTTTTCGGGTTTGATCAATACGTATACGAGGTATACGAATACGACAATGGAGAGGATAAATAACAGATTCATCATGGTTGTCAGATTTTTTCGAACCAGTCAATGGATTTAAAAAAAAGCCAGAAGCACAGCAGCCCGGCCAGGAGCAGGATGACAGTAAGCATATTTTACAGGTATTTAATCAGTAAGCCAACTAAGAGTGCAGTGAAATAAAGCAATGGCAGGATCAGGTGCAGCCTCAGCCGGTAGCCAATTCCTTTTTTATGTCTTTCCATGAGAAGTAGTTTATGGCGATATTGCCAGGGAAGTGCCGGTTTGAAAGAGAAAAGCCGAAAAACAGGCGAAACACAACAGGGGCCTGCGTTTTGAGGGAATAAATAATTTACTGCCCCGCTTACCGGGAACAGGAAACCCTTCCAAAATGGAAGGGCCGTTTTTCAAAATGAAAGGGTTATTACCGGATCTGGTATTCCTCCAGTTTCCGGTAAAGCGTGGTTAAGCCGATTCCCAGCAGGCGGGCCGCTTCTGTTTTATTACCCCCCGTATGTTGCAGTACTTTCAGGATATGTTGTTTCTCCATGCCCGACAATTCGAATACGGATCCCGGGCCGGCATGATCCGGGTGCAGCATGCTGAATGGCAGTGTGGCGGGGCTTAATTCGCCCCCGCTTTCCAGGATCACACTTCGTTCAATCACATTTTTCAGTTCCCGTATATTGCCGGGCCAGTGATAATGTTGCAAAGCGTCCAGGTATTGTTTGCCCAATACCGGAACCGGTTTGTTTGTCTTGGCGGCAAAGACCCCCGCAAAATACCCGGCCAGTAACGGAACATCCTTTATTCTTTCACGCAGTGAAGGGAGCGTAATCTGGAAAACGGACAAACGGTAGAACAGGTCTGCCCGGAAATGACCGGCTTCGGCTTCCTTTTGCAGGTCCCGGTTGGTGGCGGCAATGATGCGTACATTCACTTTGATCACCCGGGTATCACCCACTTTAATAAACTCGCCCGACTCCAGCACCCTTAGCAAGCGGGCCTGCAGTTCGGGGGCCATTTCCCCGATTTCGTCCAGGAACATTGTACCCCCGTTGGCTTCTTCAAATAAACCCTTTTTATCCTTTACGGCCCCGGTAAAAGCCCCGGCTTTATGACCAAACAATTCGCTTTCCAGCAAATCGCGGGTAAAAGCACTGCAGTTGACGGCGATAAATGCCTGCATGCTACGCCGGCTGTTATAATGCAGGGCCTGGGCAAACACTTCTTTCCCCGTCCCGGTTTCACCCAGCAATAGGACCGTCGTATCCTCCGGCGCCACTTTCCGGGCCAGCGCAATGGCATTCCGGATAACCGCAGTTTCTCCTATTATACTGTCAAATGAATAGCCCTTTGCCGTCTCCTGCTGAAGTCTTTCCAGTTTCCGGGCTAAAAGGACTTTGTCCATGACCCGGTGCAGCAGGGGAATTATTTTATCATTATCATCCCCTTTCGTGATATAATCAAAGGCCCCGTTGCGCATGGCTTGTACCCCGTCACTGATATTGCCGTAAGCGGTGAGCAGGATGATCTCCGGCCCCGGGTATTTTTGTTTAATCTCCCTCACAAAATCCACCCCGTTCCCGTCCGGAAGCTTTACATCGCATAATACGGCATCAATGGATTCATGCTCCAGTAGCTTTTTTGCCTCCTTCAGGCTGCCGGCCTCTTTTACCCCGAAGCCCTCGAGGTGAATGATCCGCTTCAGCAATTGCCGGAGCTTTTCTTCATCATCTATGATCAGTACTGTGTTCAGGTGCTGGTTATTTTATACCAAAAGTAGTTCAATTACATAGTTTGGGGAATTGAAATTCCGGGTAGCCCATGAAGAACGTAAAAAAAATAACCGGATTATTGATTGACTGATTATTTGCCTTTCGCTGAAAAAAGTCAAAAAAGCCTAAAGCGGGTGAAAAACCGTTGTTATGTCCGGTGCTTACTATCAACTCCCGACTATCGACTACTGACTACTGACTACAGACTCCCGACTCCCAGCTCCCTACTTCTCCGAAGGATACGATACGCCCTTCAACTTCCAAATGTTTCATAGAAGGCCCCATTGCCCATTCACTATTCACTATTCCCCATTCACCATTCACTTCTCTCATCAATAATTACCGTAATATTGTAACGTACACCAAAACTCCATCCCTTGCCGGCTTTTATCTGGTACATCCTTATCGGCATTGCCGTATTGTCTGTCCTGGCCTATTTCTTCCAGGAAAAATTCATTTTCAAACCCGAGAAATTAAAGCAGGATTTTGTATTCAAATATGATGCACCCTTCCGGGAATATTTCTTTGATATCGAACCCGGGGTGCGCATCAACGGGTTGCATTTTTTCCGGGAAAACCCGAAGGGACTGATCCTTTATTTTCACGGCAATACCCGCAGCATCAAGGGATGGGCCCGCTATGCCAAGGATTTTTACCGCTATAATTATGATGTGGTGCTCGTGGATTACCGGGGTTTTGGAAAAAGCACCGGCAAACGCAGCGAAAAAGAAATGCTGGCCGATATGCAGTATGTGTACGACAAACTGAAAGAGAGCTACCCCGAGGATCACCTGATCGTGTATGGCCGCAGCATGGGCAGCGGTTTTGCCACCAAACTGGCTTCGGATAATAGTCCCCGTTACCTGATCCTCGATGCCCCTTATTTTAATTTCCTGCGGGTGACCGAACGGTTCCTGCCCATTCTCCCCCTGCGGATCGTGCTTCGCTTTCACCTGCGGACCGATCAATGGCTGCCCCGGGTAAAATGCCATACCTATATCATCCACGGTACCCGTGACCTCCTGATCCCGATCCGGCACAGCATGGCCCTCCAGAAACTAAACCCGCAAAGAGTGACATTAATCCGCATCCACGGCGGCGGGCACAACAATCTTCCCGGCTTTGACGAATACCATAATTTCATCCGTGACATCCTGAAGTACTGACCGGCCGCCCATTTGTTAAGGATTGGCTAATTACCCTGCCTGTTTGTTAACCGGACTGTTATTTGAACGTCTTAAAGGAAAAGGAGGCGTGTATGAAACTAAAACTCTACACTGTATTATTTTCCGGGGTTGTTCTGCTGCTGGCCTGCAAATCGGCAGGCAAATTGTATCAAAAAGGCCGTTATGATGAAGCCGTTGAACTGGCCGCTAAAAAACTGCAGAAAGATCCCGGAGATCCCAAACTGCTGGCCACCCTCCGCAATGCCTATACCTATGCGGTAAATGACCACGAAAGCCGGATCCGCTCCCACAGCGAAAGTAACAATGAGCTGAAATGGGAATGGATGTATTACGAATATATTTCCCTGCAAAAAATGTACGAAGCCATCCACCGGGTACCGGGTGTATTCAGCATCGTACTCCCCGAAGACTACTCCTCTTCCCTGGTTACTTCCCGTGAAAAAGCGGGCGATACCCGTTACGAAAGGGGGCTGGCCTTTATGCAGCATTCTACCAAACAGAGCTACCGCGATGCCTACCGGGAATTCCAGGCTGTGCTGAATTTCAGGCCCGGCGACCGGGAAGCCATCCTGAAAATGAACGAGGTCTTTGAATATGCCGTGACCAATGTGGTGATCGTCCCGATGCAGCAGGAAGGTGGTTTTGTGTACAGCGCTTACGGCCCGGGACAAACGAACCTGGACGACCGGCTGATCAGCCAGTTACAAAACAACAGCGGGAACGATTTTGTCCGTTATTATTCCGCCTGGGATGCAAGAAGCCGCCGGATCCGCGTCGATAGAGAAGTGAGCCTTCAGTTCTCCGGTATGGATATCGGGCGCACCCATGATGAACGCAGTTCCCGGAAAGTATCCCGGGATGTGCTGGTGAAAGAGACCGTGTATCGCCCCGACTCAGTGGTCCGGGAATACGCCAAGGTATATGCCACTGTTACCAGCACCCGCCGGGTCATGCGTTCCGATGCCACCCTGCAGGTAACCGTCAGGGATGAGAACGGGCGCCGGGTATGGAACGATCATTACGGGGCTTCCCATAACTGGAGTACCGAATTCAGCAGCTTTACCGGCGACGAAAGAGCCCTGGGTGAAGAGGACAAACAACGGGTCAACCGCCGCAGGGATTTTCCCCCGTCTGACAATGATATCCTGAAATGCATGCTGGACGAAATAAGCAATAACGCGATGTACAGCCTGAGAAGTTATTTCAACAGGAATAGTTAGGGGCGTGCTGTAAGTTGCGAGCTGCGAGCTGCGAGCTTTGAGCTGTGAGTTGTGAGCTGCGAGCTGCGAGTTGGGGTTCGTTTCGGGGCGAAGCAGGCAAGGCAGGCGCCCGATGCTCAGTTTTCAATAGTTGAATCCACCCAGCGTCAGAGTAAGCTTCTCTTATCTGCGTTTGCCTGCGGCAAAATATTGGTTAGCCGGGAAGGCGGTAAGACGGAAAGACAGTACAAAGCCACTTCCCGTCTTCTTTTCTTCCCGGCTAAGAAGTTACGCAAGCCCAAGAGAGTGGTCCCCCGCTGGCGGGGGCCGGCTGCACGATTTAAGAGAATTTTCAAATGGGGGTGGACAAAGGAAAATTTCTTATATCCACCCCTGTTTGTAAGGTTCCTTATGGCTGATCCGCTTCCCCCGCCAGGCGGGGGACAATGTGCCTTCCCTCATTTCTACTGGCGTAATAATACAGGCTCAAAATATATTTTTATTTACCTCCCTAAACTTAATGACATTCTTCCTGAGAAGATTTAGGGAACAGTTGTTCAACAGAATATGTTTCTAAATTTTTCTTCCGGGATATTTTTTTCTCGTCATCTTTGCCCCGATGAAAAGGAAAAAATGGATCAAATGGGGATGGACCCTGCTCGTCGTGTACCTGGTCGGCGGCATGGCCCTGTATTTCCTGCAGGATGCCGTTTTATTTCACCCCGTTACCCTGAACCGGACCTATCATTATAATTTCCCGCAACCCCATAAGGACATCTCCATTCCCCTTAACCAGGATGACACCCTGAATCTCGTTGATTTTGCCAGTACCGGGCCGGTAACCAAAGGCGTGGTGCTTTACTTTCATGGCAACAAGCGGAATATCTCCTGGTATGCGAAATATATTCCTTATTTCACCCGGCAGGGATACCAGGTACTGATGATCGACTATCCCGGTTTTGGAAAAAGCACCGGGAAACTGACGGAAGAAAAACTTTATGACTGGGCCCTGCAGGTTTACAAACTGGCCATCAGGCGGTTTGCAGCCGACAGTATTATCATTTACGGGAAAAGTATGGGGACCGGCATCGCCGCACAACTGGCCTCCGTCCGGGATTGCAGGCGGCTGATACTCGAAACCCCGTATTATGATTTCCCGGCCGTTATCAGTCATTACCTGCCGGTTTACCCCGTCCGGTGGATGCTGCATTATGAACTGCCCACACATGATTATCTCAAATTGGTAAAAGCGCCGGTTACTATTTTTCACGGTACGGCAGACGGAGTCGTGCCCTATAAAAATTCGAAGCGGTTACAGCCTTTATTGAAACCAGCAGACGAACTGGTCACCATTAAAGGCGGCAGTCATAACGATCTTTACCAGTACAGGGAACTCCTGCAGAAACTCGATTCTGTCCTCGCCTTATAATTCCACCGGCACCACATTGGGCGTTTTGTTTTTCCGGATCTTTTCCGGTATGGTCAGCAGGATCTGCTGCTGCAGCACATCAATCAGTCTTTTCTTCACCAGGTTGCGGTGCACCACCAGGCTGACTTCCCGCATAGGAGAAGGTTTTTTAAAGGGGCGGATCAGCTGGGTTTGCCGGGGTGGCATATCCAGCGTGGCCAGTTCGGGAAGGATGGTAATACCGTCATTCATTTCCACCATGCGGCGAAGGGTTTCAATACTGCCGGCTTCATAATCAAAATGACTGTTCTCCCGGCTGATCTTCTGCAGCTCACAAAGATTCACGATCTGGGAACGGAAACAATGCCCTTCTTCCAGCAACCAGAGTTTCCCCGGGTCAATATCCTGGGGCAGTACATAGGTTTTCTGGTACACTGCATTTTTGCGGGATACATAGGCCATCAGCTCTTCGTAAAAAAGCACGTATTCTTTAATCCCCGGTTCCTGCAGGGGAGTAACAAGGATACCCGCATCGATCTTCCCTTCCCGCAGCCGGGCAATGATCAGTTCCGTCATCATTTCATGCACCACCAGCCTCACATCCGGGTATTTCCGGGTAAATGGCTGTACAAATAAAGGCAGCAAATAGGGGGCGAGGGTGGGAATGATCCCGATCCGCAGTTCACCCACCAGCATACCCTTTCTTTCCTGGACCGTTTCTAAAAGCTGGTTCCGGCCGGCCAGGATCGCCCGGGCCTGGTCAATGATCTCGGTGCCCGTTACGGTCGGCACCACCGGCTGCTTGCTCCGGTCAAAGATCTTAACCCCCAGCTCTTCCTCCAGTTTTTGAATCTGCATGCTCAGGGTTGGCTGGGTCACAAAACATCTTTCAGCCGCGGTGGCGAAATGCCGCCAGGTATCCACGGCCACGATATAATCCAGTTGCACCAATGTCATAATATAGATTTTAGCTATGGGAATATAAATTTAATCAATTTGATTTATAATACAAACTGCGGCAATTTTGTGTATTCCCTTCACCATTCAAAAAATCATACTATGAGCGAAAAGAAAAAACTGACCTCTGCTTCCGGGATTCCTTATACCGAGCACGAGAACAGCATGAGTGTTGGCGCCCGGGGGCCCCTGTTGCTCCAGGACTTTATCCTCCACGAGAAAATGGCCCATTTCAACCGGGAACGAATCCCTGAAAGAGTGGTACACGCCAAAGGCAGCGGCGCTTACGGAACCTTTACCGTAACCCACGACATTACAAAATACACCCGGGCTAAGCTTTTCAGCCAGGTCGGTAAGAAAACAAGAACCTTCCTGCGTTTCTCCACGGTGGGGGGGGAGAAAGGAAGTGCGGATACAGAAAGAGATCCCCGCGGTTTTGCGATGAAGTTCTACACAGAGGACGGCAACTGGGACCTGGTAGGCAATAACACCCCGGTCTTTTTTATTAAGGACCCGAAAAAATTCAGCGATTTTATCCATACCCAAAAAAGGGATCCCTATACCAATTGTAAGAGCCCCACCATGATGTGGGATTTCTGGAGCCTGAACCCCGAAAGTCTGCACCAGGTGATGTTCCTGATGAGCGACCGGGGGACGCCTTACAGCTATCGCCACATGCATGGATTTGGCAGCCATACCTTCAGTTTTATCAATGCTAAGAACGAACGGTATTGGGTTAAATTCCATCTCAAGACCGCCCAGGGTATCAAGAATTTCACCAATGATGAAGCCGTAAAAATGAAAGGAGAAGACCCCGACTGGGCCCAGCGTGATCTCGTTCATGCCATTGACAATGGCGATTTCCCGAAATGGAAGGTGAAAGTGCAGATCATGACCGAAGAACAGGCCCGGAACTATAAGTGGAATCCCTTCGACCTGACCAAGGTCTGGAGCCATAAAGATTTTCCGCTGATAGATGTTGGCGTACTGGAACTGAATGAGAACCCGCAGAATTATTTTGCCGAAGTGGAACAGGCAGCTTTCGCCCCGGCCCATGTGGTGGATGGTATCAGTTATTCCCCGGATAAAATGCTGCAGGGACGGATCCTCTCCTACCCCGATGCCCATCGGTACCGGCTGGGGGCCAACTATGAACAGATACCGGTCAACAAATGCCCCTTTGCCGTTAACAATTACGAGCGGGACGGAACGATGAGGGTGGACGGGAACAGTGGCAAAGCCCCTAATTATTATCCCAACAGTTTTGATAATATTACCCCGGATGAAAACTACAAACAACCTGCCTGGACACTGGATTCCCAGGTAGCGGATTGGTATGACCGGAACGGCGAAGGCGAAAACGATCACTATACACAGCCCGGTATTTTCTATCGTGATGTATTAAGTGATTCCGACAAGAAGAACCTGGTCAGCAATATCGTCGGCGCCATGAAAGGAATCGATGGACCGAAAAAAGGGGAGATCATCAACCGCCAGCTTTGCCATTTCTTCCGGGCCGATATCGGGCTGGGAATGGCGATCGCCACCGGCCTGGGGGTGAACCCCGAAGCAGCCATGCCTGAAAAGCACAGCAAGGAAAAACTGGAAACAGTATAAATTCCGGTTAAGGGTTACCGTCCCGCAAGTTGCGGGACGGTTTTTTTATTCCTCGAGGGTTACTTTGGTTTTCCCGACTTTGAGTTTGTAACCGGCCCCAATCTTCAGGGCATAATTCCGATCGGTATGGCTTACCGGGAAATCAAAACAAACCGGGTAGTCATACTCACTTACGATAGCATGGAGTATTTCAGGAACCGTTTTGCCAAAGGGACGTTCCGTGTCTTTTGTATCCGTAAACCCGCCAAAGATCAGCCCGGCGAGGCGGGACAGTTTACCGCTTCTCTTTAACTGGTACAGCATGCGGTCCAGGTTGTACAATTGCTCCCCCACATCTTCAATAAAAAGAATCTTCCCGCGTGTCTTGATATCCGAATCCGTTCCCACGAGATGGGCCAGCAGGGCCAGGTTGCCGCCCACCAGTTCCCCGATGGCTTCACCCCTGCGGTTCAGCTCATGGATATCACACTGGTATCTAATCTTCTTCCCTTCCAGGGCATTTTTCAGGGAAAGCACATATTCATTTTTAAACCCTTCCTCATTGAACGCCGCCGCCATCGGTGCATGCAGGGAAGCGATATAATAATTGCTGTAGAGATGAGCGTGAAGGACCGTGATATCACTGTAGCCCACGATCCATTTGGGCGCTTTCCTGAATTTTCGGAAATCGACCTGGTCAATGATGCGGCCGGTACCGTACCCGCCCCTGGCGCATAAAACCGTTTTCACTTCCTCATCATCCAGCATTAGCTGGAAATCGCGGAGCCGTTCCTCATCGGTCCCGGAAAAATAAGTGGCGGAGCCCCCTCCCACTGTATTGCCCACTTTCACATTATAGCCCCAGTCCTGCAGGGTGTTTACACAGGTCTTCACTTTCTCAAAGGGCATATAGCCGGCAGGGCAAACCAGTCCTACGGTATCGCCTTTCTGCAAATAAGGAGGAATCTTAATCATAAACTAAAAGTATTATTTCTTTGTTTAATTTCCAGTTATGGATCTGCTCAAATCGGCACTGGCAAAAATATCCCCATTATCCCCGGAAACGGAAACGGCCTTTATGGACGCCTGGAAAACCTGGGAATTGCCCAAGGATCATCCGGTAGTAAGGGAATCCACGATCAGCGATTATATATATTTTATTCATAAAGGAGCCGCCCGTACTTATTATATTAAAAACGGGAAAGATATTACCGAATGGCTGGCGCTGGATCAGCAATTCTTTTTATCGATTACCAGTTTCTTTCAACGCAGCCCCAGCCGCCTCGGGGTGCACACCCTGGAACCCTCCGTCATATCAGGGATTCATTACAATGATCTTATGTCCATGGCGGATAAGCATCACGAAGTAGAACGGCTGCTTCGCAAAATGGTTACCGGTTCCCTGATCCTGTCGCAGGTGCGGATGGATTCCATCCAGTTTGAAACCGCGCAGCAACGGTATGACCGGCTGCTGGCTTATTCCCCTGAAATTATCCGGCGGGTATCCCTGACTTATATTGCTTCATTCCTGGGGATCACACTGGAGACCCTGAGCCGGATCCGCTCGGGTAAATAGTTTTTGACATATATCAACTCGGCCTGTTGCGTCCTGCAGGAACTTTGACGTATAAACACTTGCAGTATGAAAAGACTCCTTACGATTATGGCCGTATTATCCTTACCGGTTTATTCCATTTCACAATCACCGGCCGCCAAAGCCCTGGTGGCCAAAATGACCCTCGAGGAAAAAGTAAACCTGGTGGTGGGGATGGGCATGAATATACCGGGCCTGAACAATGGCGCCCCGGTGGTGGGACAAACCGCGGATAAAGTACCGGGAGCAGCGGGTACTACATTTGCCATTCCCCGCCTGGGTATTCCGGCTACCGTCCTGGCCGACGGGCCGGCTGGTTTAAGGATTGAACCCAAACGTAAGGATGATCCCCGTACATATTATGCCACGGCCTGGCCGGTGGGTACTTTACTGGCTTCCACCTGGGATACCGAACTGGTGGGCAAAGTCGGCAGGGCTATGGGAAACGAGGTAAGGGAATACGCTGCGGATGTATTGCTGGCCCCGGCCCTGAATATTCATCGTAATTCTTTGGGAGGCCGGAACTTTGAATATTATTCCGAAGATCCGCTGGTGGCCGGTAAAATGGCCGCTGCCATGGTTAATGGTATTGAAAGAAACGGGGTGGGCACTTCCATCAAACACTTCGCGGCCAACAACCAGGAGACTAACCGGAATACCGTAAACACCATCCTGAGTGAACGAGCGCTTCGCGAAATTTACCTGAAAGGCTTCCAGATTACGGTAAAGGAAGCACAGCCCTGGACCGTGATGAGTTCCTATAACCTGATTAATGGTACTTATACCTCCGAAGACTATAACCTCCTCAGTACCATTCTGCGCAAGGAATGGGGTTTTAAAGGAATCGTGATGACAGACTGGTTTGGGGGAAAAGACGCAGTAGCCCAGATGAAAGCCGGAAATGATCTGCTGATGCCCGGCCGCCCGGATCAGAAAAAGGCCATTACCAATGCGGTGATTCAGGGCACATTGCCCGGTAGCGTACTCGATCTGAATGCCGGGCGTATTGTTGATTATATCCTGGGGTCTCCGGCTTATAAAAAATATGCCTTCAGCAATAAGCCTGACCTCAAAGCCCATGCCGCACTGGCCCGTACCGCGGCTTCCGCTGGGATCATCCTCCTGAAAAACGAAAACCAGGCGCTGCCCCTGAAAAATAATCTCCGCCTTGCTGCCTATGGCAATACTTCGTATAGTTTTATCGCCGGCGGAACTGGCAGTGGCGATGTGAATGAAGCCTATACCATTTCCCTGGTACAGGGCCTGGAAACAGCCGGGTATCAACTGAATAACGAAATTCTAAATACCTATAAAAAATACCTGGACGACTATACTGCCCAACATCCCAAAAAAGAGTTTATCAGGGAAATGATGGACCCCACACCGGCTGCACCGGAGTTTGACAAATATAGCGCCCTGCTCAGTACAAAAACGGACCTGACTGATGCGGCCCTGATCACGATCGGCCGCAACGCGGGTGAATTCCGTGACCGGAAGAAAGAAAATGATTTCTATCTTTCAGAACAGGAAACCTCCCTGATAAAAAATGTGGCGGAGGCTTATCATCAAAAAGGCAAGAACGTAATTGTGGTAATAAATAGCGGAGGCATGATTGATATCGCCTCCTGGAGCAATTACGCAGACGCGATTGTGCTGGCCTGGCAGGGCGGGCAGGAAGCCGGCAATGCGGTAGCTGATATACTCAGTGGAAAAGTCAACCCATCCGGTAAATTAGCCACCAGTATCCCGGTGAGATATGAAGACGAAGCCAGTTCAAAAAATTTCCCGGGTATTGAATTCCCGGAAAAAGCCAGCACCGGCATGCTGGGCATGAAAGCAATCCCGGCTGAAGTTATCTATGAAGAAGGAATCTATGTGGGCTATCGCTATTTCAGTACATTTAATATCAAACCCGCTTATGCCTTTGGTTACGGGCTCAGCTACACCAATTTCAGTTACGGCGCCCTGAAATTGAGCAGCCCGTTGCTCCATGGTAAGATTAGTGCCGGCATCTCGGTTACCAACACCGGGAAAACAGCCGGAAAGGAAGTAGTGCAATTGTATATTACCGCACCGGGCAAAACACTGGACAAACCGGCGATTGAGCTGAAGGCTTTTGCCAAAACAAAACTGCTGGCACCTGGTGAAACGCAAACGCTTCGTTTTGAAATCAGTGCCTCCGACCTGGCTTCTTACGATGCGACACGCAGTGTATGGGTGGCTGAAGCCGGCGAATACCAGCTAAAAGCGGGCAGTTCCTCTGACCGGATTTTACAAACTGCACACCTTACCCTGGCCAAAGAAGTTATAACAGAAAAATGTCATAAGGTTATGGCCCCGACAGTTACCTTTAACGAGCTGAAGAAATAAATTCTTTCGCTGATCAGGATCAGGCAAGCCCATCCGCATTGCGGAGGGTTTTCTCTTTACATTTATACTCTAATTACTCAATCATGAAAAACAGTTTTTTTCTCTTTTTCAGCCTATTTTTTGCTTACCACCTCCCTGCACAGGAAAAAGTACTTCCCCTGTATGATGGAGCCGCACCCGGGTCCGAAAACTGGAACTGGAATGAAGCGGTAAATGACCAGAACAGCTGGCAGACCAGGGTAGTTTATAATGTCGTTCAGCCCAGCCTGACTGTTTTTCAGCCAGAGCCCGGCAAGGCCAATGGGACAGCGGTCATCATTTGTCCCGGCGGCGCCTTCTATGCCTTATCCATCAACAGCGAGGGATTTGATGTGGCCAGCTGGCTGGCGCAAAAAGGAGTAACCTGTTTTGTATTGAAATACCGGCTGGCGCATACAGCGGGCAATGACCCGACTGCAGAAGTAGCTGCGAAAATGGGAAAAAAAGAATTTGAAGAAGAAACAGGAAAGGTTCTTCCCCTCGCCATCGCGGACGGAAGAGCGGCGGTTGCCTATGTCCGGAAACACGCGGCCGAATATAATGTACTCAGCAACCGGATCGGCATTATGGGATTTTCCGCCGGCGGCACCCTTGCTTCCGCGGCGCTCTTCGGCTACAACAAAGAAAACAAACCCGATTTTGCTGCACCCGTTTATCCCTACTTCCCGAAGGAAATGTATGGAACAGTGGCTGCCACTGCCCCGCCGCTTTTTATCACAGCCGCCAGTGACGACCAGTTGGGACTGGCCCCGCACAGCGTGGACCTGTATCAACACTGGGTGGCTGCAAAACAATCCGCGGAACTCCACCTGTATGCAAAAGGCGGGCATGGATTCGGGATGCGGAAACAAAACCTGCCTTCCGACAACTGGATCGATCGTTTTGCCGACTGGCTGGACCAGCAGGGATTGCTGAAACGACCGGTATTTAACCCGGCCTTTGTATTGTATGAAAGAAAAGAATTTGTTTTTGCCGAAGGGAAAACACTGCCTTACCGGATCCTGTACCCGGAAAATTATGATAAGACAAAGAAATACCCGCTCCTTTTATTCCTGCACGGGGCAGGTGAACGGGGAACGGACAATGAAAAACAACTGACCCATGGCGCCAAACTTTTCCTGGCAGATGAAAACCGGAAAAAGTTCCCGGCCATCGTTCTTTTCCCGCAATGCCCGGAAGAATCTTTCTGGGCGGCCTCAACCATTGACAGAACCGTGCAACCTGTCCAATTTAAGCTGGATTACAGCGGGGAAGCCAACTGGCCCCTTACTGCCGCCAATGAACTGGTGAAGAAAATAATGAGTGAAGAAGCGGTGGATCCGGCCGCTGTATATATTACCGGTTTATCCATGGGCGGCATGGGAAGTTTTGAATCCGTTTTCCGTTACCCGGGTACCTATGCCGCAGCCCTGCCCATCTGTGGCGGCGGGAATGTGCAGGAATATGACAAACGGGTCAGTAAAACCGCTTTCTGGGTTTTTCATGGAGCAGCAGATGTGGTCGTGGATGTAAAAATGTCCCGTGATATGGTGGACAAACTCAAAAAACTAAAGGCTGAAGTGAAATATTCAGAATACCCGGGCGTAAACCATAACAGCTGGGACAATGCGTTTGCCGAACCGGATTACTTAGACTGGATGCTGAAACACAAACGAAAAAAATAAGTGCAGCTGACAGAAAGACCGGTGCTTATTCAGTACCGGTTTTTTGTTTGCGGCTATTCTCTTCCGCTATGATCAGTCGCATCAGTTCTTTCGAAACATAGTAATCCGGGGCATTTTCCGGTTTAATGGCCGGGTCGGGCAGGTACCAGTTGTATTTCGAAAACGCTTTCCTCAGGCTTTCATCTTTAAATGCATAACCCGCACGGGCCACATTCAGGTTGCGGTAGAGCCGGAGCTGCTGACCGGATAAAGCATGAACCACGGCCTCCACCGAATCCCCCCAGAGTAGTTCGGGATAATTTGCAAAATCATTCGTGCCCTTTTTATCGCACCACAAACCCGCTTCGCTGTGCGGCTGAAAGATGGTCAGTGCCAGGTCTTTTTGGGGCCGGAATTGAGTTTGCCGTAGTTGCAGTTTACCTTTCCGGATCAGCGTCATCCGCAGGCGGCTGCCTCCTCCCTCCTCGTCATACGGATTATGGACAAGTACCGGGCTGATCTGGCCGATCCCCACGATCGTCCAGTTGACAGGAGTTTCCCCAAAACCAGCAGGAACGCCAAAATAGCCATCGTCCCCCATGCTGATATTCAGTTCAAAATCCCCGATGGCGCCATTGGCCCAGGAGGTACCCGTCGTAAGCCGGTAAAAAAAATCGTTTTTGGTATCGACCGTGGCGCCGCCGCGATAGAGGTAACTGTGACGTATAATCGTAATCCCCTTGGCAAAGCGAACAGTAAAATGGTACACAAAATCCTGCCCGTTCGCCAGTTTGCCGCTCACCTTAAAACCGGTTTCCTTCATTTGGGCAATCTTAAACGGCAGGATCTGGTTCCCGGCCATTACCAGGAAATCCTTTATTTGCGGGTGACCGACTTCCTCTTCGGGGAAATCGCCCATGGCCGGCGGGGTAACAAAGCCCACGGTCAGTTCCTTTTCCGGCCCGGGATTAAAAAATTCAAAGTAAATATCCACCTGCATCCAGTCGCCCCTCCGCTCCAGGCTGAGGACCTCTTTTTTCAACTGAACAGTGGTTTCCTTTAAAGGGATCAGGGTATTGCCCATGGCATAGAAAACGCCGTCATTGGCAAGAAGGGGTTGCCAGGCACTGATCAACACCAGTAAAAAGAGCTTTTTCATCAGGTTCATTGTAGTTGAGCCATAAAGTTATCAGAAATCATCCTTTTGGGCAATGATTCCGATTCCGGTAATTTTGCAGGCTATTAAAGCGAGTGCGAAAATGACCCTCCCCAAACGATATTTAATTACTTCGGCCCTTCCCTATGCCAACGGGCTGAAGCATGTGGGACACCTGGCCGGGGCCTATATCCCGGCTGATATCTATGCCCGTTACCTGCGGGCACAGAAAAGAGAGGTGGTGTTTGTATGCGGCAGTGATGAACACGGCACCGCCATCCCGATCCAGGCCACGAAGGAAGGCACCACGCCCCGGGCGATTATTGATAAATACCACGAGGCCATGAGACAGGACTTCGAGGACCTCGGTATGAGCTTCGACATTTATCACCGCACCAGCGACCCCCTTCACCACGAAACGGCACAGGAATTTTTTACTTATTTAAACGACCGGAACGAACTGGAAGTAAAAGAAACCGAACAGTATTATGATGAGGAAGCCAATTCCTTTCTCGCAGACCGTTATATCAAGGGCACCTGTCCTAACTGCGGCAGCGACCGGGCATTTGGCGACCAGTGCGAAACCTGCGGGCGTACCCTGAGTCCCGATGAACTGATCAACCCGGTCAGTACCCTGAGTGGGAAGACCCCGGTGAAAAGAAAAACATCCCATTGGTATTTGCCGCTTGGCAAGCATGAGAATTTTCTACGCAAATGGATCCTTGAACAGCATAGGGATGACTGGCGCCCGACCGTTGTGGGACAATGCAAAAGCTGGATCGAAGGCGGCCTGCAATCCAGGGCAGTGACCCGTGACCTCGACTGGGGGATCAAAGTTCCTCTCCCCGAAGGAGCGGGCAAGGTCCTATATGTGTGGTTTGATGCCCCGATCGGGTATATCAGCGCCACCCGGCAATGGGCCCTGGATCATAAGAAGGACTGGAAACCCTACTGGTATGAAAAAGATACCAAACTGGTGCATTTTATCGGGAAGGACAATATTGTATTTCACTGCATCATCTTCCCGCTGATGCTGAAATTGCATGGCAATATCCTGCCGGAGAATGTGCCGGCGAATGAATTCCTCAACCTCGAGGGTGATAAGATGAGCACCAGCCGCAACTGGAAGCTGGATATGCGGGATTATATCAATGATTTTGTAAAAACCGAAAACGGCGGTACCCAGTGCGTGGATATGCTCCGCTATTACCTCACCCAGATCGCGCCCGAGACCAAGGACAGTGAATTCATGTGGAAAGGGTTCCAGGACGCGGTGAACAGCGAACTGGTTTCTATTTTCGGCAATTTTATCAACCGCACCTGGGTGCTGATGCATAAGCTCTGCGGGGGAAAAGTTCCCAGGCTGCACGAAGAAATACTGAATGAAACCGATAAAGCATTAATCACGGATATTCAGCTGGCCAAAATAAAAATTGAAGGATTATTAGAGGAGTACAAATTCAGGGAAGCCCTGTTTGAAGTGATCGATCTCTCCCGCAAAGGCAACCAGTACCTGCAGAAAAATGAACCCTGGATCCTGGCCAAAAAGATCAGCCCGAACCGCCCCGGGGAAGAAGTTTCAGCGGCAGACCTGCCGGCACAGGAAGCCGCGCAAAAGCGCATCGATAACACGATGCATCTCTGCCTGCAGCTGAGCGCCAACCTCGCCATCCTGGTCAACCCCTTCCTGCCTTTCACCGCGAGGAAAATGATGCACATGATGAAAGTGGTGGATAAAATGCTGGATTGGGAAAATGCCGGCAATATCAAACTCCTCAGTGTGGGGTACAGCCTGCGGGAACCCCAATTGCTGTTCCGGAAAATAGAAGACAGCGAAACAGAAGCACAAATTGAAAAATTAAAAAGCGGATTGAAAAAAATGGAAGAACCTAAAAACCCTGCTCCACAGGCCGGTGGGGAAGAAATCAAAAAAGAAACTCCGGCGAAACCAGGGATACAGTTTGATGATTTTGCCAAAATTGATCTCAAAGTGGGCACGATCGTAGCCGCGGAGAAAGTGGAAAAAGCGGATAAACTGCTGAAACTATCGGTGGACCTGGGTACGGAAACCCGCACCATTGTAAGCGGCATCGCCCTCCATTTTCAGCCCGAAGAGATCGTTGGCCGGCAGGTAACGGTGGTGACTAACCTGGCGCCCCGTAAAATGAGGGGAATTGAAAGCAATGGCATGATCCTGATGGCAGAGGATAAGGCCGGTAAACTGCACTTTATACAACCAGGAACGGCGATTGACCCGGGATCTTCTGTCAGTTAATCGTTAAAATTCCGGTAACCCCCGTTTATTCAGCCGATAAACGGGGGTTTTCATTTGCGGGCCCTTCAATTTCAGTAAATTCATACTAAAATTTCTCCGCACCTTGACGACCTTACTCCCGGGAAAGAAAATACTGAAGTT
Organism: Sphingobacteriales bacterium; assembly: GCA_016219985.1. Lineage (GTDB taxonomy): Bacteria > Bacteroidota > Bacteroidia > Chitinophagales > Chitinophagaceae > JJ008. The sequence goes on from JACRJO010000029.1 coordinate 75,489, forward strand.
TACCGGCATCCTGGCGGGTATCCTGCTCGTATTGTTAGCCGGTTTTCATAGCTGGGTCAACTACAACGCCAAACAAATTGTACAGGACCTGGTGGAGTCAAGGTCAAACGGCCGGCTTAAAATGAAGATTGAAAAATTTCGCTTCAGCTGGTTCAGCCGGAAAGTGGAATTACAAAACGCGGTGATCTACAGCACCGATTCGGTGAATGCCGTTACTGCCTACCGTTTTCATGTCAGGCATATCAAATTATCAGTACAGGAAATCCTGCCCATCCTGTTTGAGAAGAAATTACTGATCGATTCACTCAACCTGGATCAGCCGGAAATTGTGGTAACCCGGCAGCGGCCCCTCCCGGCAAAGGACCAGGATCATAAAAAAGAAGTATCCATTCCCGAAGAATTAGGGAAAATCTATAAGTCCATCCAGGAAGCCCTGCAGGCGCTCCGGGTAAACCGCTTCCAGATCGAGGGAGCCCGGTTTACGTTGCTCAATAATATCCAGCCCGGGCAAGGGCCCCTGACCATCAGTAATATTCATTTTCATATCGATAACCTGTCGGTGGATACCAGCGCACTGAGCGGGAAAGAAAAGCTGTTTTTCAGTGATAACCTGGTGCTGAGCAGCCGGCAGCAGGATATCCTGTTCCCCGATGGCCGGCACCGTCTTGCCTTCTCGCATTTCCGGATCAACCTGAAAGAAAAACGGGTGGAGTTCGATAGCTGCACCATCGCTGCCGAACAAAAAGAAGGGGCCCGCTCCAGCTTCCGGGTTTTCGTGGATACGCTGCGGCTGGCCCATATTGATTTTGATACGCTCTATCGTTCGGAGGTCATCAAGGCCGATTCCGTGTATTGCCTCAATCCCCGTTTTGATCTCGAAGTGGAAAATGCAAAAAAAAAGCCCGGGGAGAAAAAGAAGTCTCCGAGGCTGGAGGAGATTGTACAACAGCTGACCGGCGATCTTTTACTGGGGTTCGTGCTGGTGAACAATGCAGATTTTCACATCAATACCAATATAGACGGCCGCCAGGCCTCTTTCCATTTTACCCGCAATACATTTAAACTGCAGGGGCTGCGGGTGGCGAGGCTATCTCCCCGGCCATTGACCGTTAAGAGTGTGGCGCTGGCGATTCGCAATTATGAAAATTTTATCCGGGACAGTACCTATAAACTGAATTTTGACAGCATCCTGATCAAAGAAGACCGGGTCATTCTCGACCGCTTTGTATTCCATAAACAATCCGGCGGGCGGATCATTAACCGTTTCAGCATTCCCCGCTTAGAACTGAGCGGACTGTCCTGGGATGACCTGGTATTCAACCAGCAACTGAAAGCCCGCCACGCGACCCTCTATCGTCCCGTGATAAACTACAACGCGGATCAGTTGTCTGCAAAGTCCAACGGGAAAAAAAGCATTTTCACTACCCTGGGAGAAATCGGACAGCTGATCCGGCTGGATAAGATGGATATAATAAAGGGCTATATCAATATCAGCTTAAAAAATAACAACTCCGTTTCGCTGGAAGATGCCTCCATGACCCTGCGGACCCAAACCCTTTTCCAGGCCCGGGAAACAAAGGCCATCGAACACGCGGTGGAATACCTGGACTTTGCTTCGGGCACGATCCGCGCCGGGAACCTCGACATCCGGCTGAATGAAGTGAAGTACTCCGGCAGCCGGAAGGGCTCCCTGATGGCCAAAAAGCTGCAGGTAACAGACCAGGAACACCGGATGGATATACGGGCGGAGAATGCAGCAGTGGACGATGTACTGACCGATGAAGAAACGGGGGATATAACGGCAACGGGTGTACGCTGGGACAAGGCCTGGGTGCAGCTGCAGTTGCCGGAAAGGGACAGGCCGGCATCACCGCGGAAGCCAGTCGTCGAATTAAAATACACCGAAGGAGCCAATACTTCCCTTTCCCTGACCGCGGGCGGGAAAACCATCCGGACTTTTATCCGCCATTTGTCGGCAGCTGAATTTCTCGCTGAGCCGGGCAATCCCCTCCGGCTGAAGAACCCGGTGATCAGCGGGGAAGACCTGGAGATCACCGATTCAACCAGTACGGTTCACATAAAAAAATACAACGTGGCCGATGGTCAGCCCTCCACCCTCCACCAGCTGCATTACAAAAACAACAAAGACGGAAATAAGACGGAGATCCTTGTTCCGGAACTGGCAGGCAGCCCCGATATCAATGCCATACTCCGGGGAAAATACCGCGCCGGCAACCTGGTGCTGGAGCGGCCCTTCCTTTCTGCATTACTCACTAGTTCCGCTAAGAAATGGGTATTGCCCGAAACGGAAATCGGTCAACTGCTGATCCGCCAGCCCGATATCCGTTTTAGCCAGCAAAATGAACAGGGTACCCTCCACATTAACTGGAACGGAAGTGTTGAAGAAGATAACCTGGTCCGTATTAAAGATCTGCGGATAAAAGAGGAAGAGAATGGAAGGATCATTACCGCAGGAAAACTGGATTTCAACCTGGATCATTTCACCTTTACCAGCCCGAAAGGGAAACATTATGATGCGGGCGGCGGGGAGATCGCAGCAGAACTGAAAGACCTGGTATTCCGCCCGGCCGGGGATGAACCGGCCGATTGGTCAACCAGCATTGTGGCATTCAGCGCCCGGGACTTTATCATGGACAGCATCGGGAAAAAGCAGGGCACCCTGCGCATCGAACAGGCCGGTTTAAGAGAGCTGGATATCCGGAAAGAAACTTTTACGGATCCCTACAAACTGGTGGCAGGCAACAATCGTATTATCCTCGAAGGATTTACGGGTGATTATAGAAACGGGGTAACGCAATTGCGCTGGAAGAATGCCGGGTACAGCCAGTTAACCAATATGTTTTCACTGGATTCCTTTTCCAACACCCCCACGGTCTCCCGGGATTCCTTTATGGCGCGGCAGAAATTCAGGAAAGACTATATCAGCACCGGCAGTGGTCCCCTGCAGATCGGGCCGGTGGACAAGAACAGTTTTACCCGGGATAGTGTATTCCGGATCGGGAAAGTAACTATTGAGGGGGCCTGGTTCACCGATTATAAAGACAAACGCCTGCCTTTTGCCGCCGGCGCGATCAAACCCTTGCCGGTGGATATGCTCCGGAAAATTCCCTTCCCTATATCAGCGGATACGATACAATTCAACCAGGCCCGGGCGGGTTATACCGAATTAAGTGATAAAACAAATGCAGCCGGTACGGTTCCGGTCACCCGGCTGGATATCACTTTACTAAATGTAAAAAACCACGGGCGCCGGCCCGCCGACAGCCTGACGATCCGGGCCACGGGTTATGTAATGGATTCCCTGTGGGTGCAATTGCGGGTGAAACAATCGTACACCGATTCATTGGGCGGGTTCCGGATGAGCCTGAAAGCAAAGCCCGGTGATATTACCGTATTGAATCCCGCCCTTGTTCCGCTTACCTCGCTGAAATTGCTTTCCGGAAAATTCGATACTCTCAGTATGCGGGTGCTGGGCAGGGAATACCTCGCTCTTGGTGAAATGAAGATGAAGTATGAGAACCTGAAAATCCGTTTCCTGAAAACCGGCAGGGATGAAAAGCAGGTTTTTTTTACCCGGCTGACCAGTTTTGCCATTAACAGTTTTGTGATCCGGGACCAGAATAAAACACGCACCGGATCTGTTTTCTTTATCCGGCAGCGGGACCGTTCCGCTATCAATTACCTGCTCCGGATCGCATTGAGCGGGATGAGCAGCAGTGTGGGCGTCAAAAACAATAAGAAAATGATCCGCCGCTACCGGCATGAACTGCAGGAAAAAAGCCTTCCCCCGGTTGGGTTTGAATAAAGAATAGCCGCAATTTTCCCGGTTCCTAAAAAACCTTATCTTCGATTTCCAATTAGTTGCATAGCTAACTAATTTTTGCTTCTTCCCGTTGGACTAAAAAACTGAATCTATGAAGCGTGCCATTAAAAAAGTAGCTGTATTAGGAAGTGGGGTGATGGGATCCCGGATTGCCTGCCATTTTGCAGGAGTGGGTGTACAGGTATTGTTGCTGGATATAACTCCCCCGCCTCCCGAAGGAGGATTCGCAAAACCCTCCGATAAAAACAAAATCGTTAACGATGCCCTGGCTGCTGCCCTGAAGAGCAATCCTTCACCCGTTTACCATAAAGAAGTGGTGAAAAAGATCACGACCGGCAATTTTGAGGATAATATGAAAGAGATCGCCGGTTGCGACTGGGTGATTGAAGTGGTGGTGGAGCGGCTGGACATCAAGCAAAAAATATTTGAACAGGTAGAGCAATACCGGAAGCCCGGTACCCTGATCACCTCCAATACATCGGGTATCCCTATTCATTTGATGGCGGAGGGCCGCAGCGAGGATTTCAAAAAACATTTTTGCGGCACCCACTTTTTTAACCCGCCGCGTTACCTGCGGCTGCTCGAGATCATTCCCACCCCCCATACTGATCCGGCCATCGTGGATTTCCTGATGAATTACGGGGATCTCTATCTTGGTAAAACAACCGTGCTCTGCAAGGATACCCCGGCATTCATTGCCAACCGGATTGGGGTATTCGGGATGATGGCCATTATGAATGTAAAAGAGAAACTCAAACTGAGCATTGATGAAATAGACGCACTGACCGGTCCCGTGATCGGGCGGCCCAAATCGGCCACCTTCAGAACAGCGGATGTGGTGGGCATTGACACCCTGATAAAAGTGGCAAAAGGCGTGGCGGATAATTGTCCCGCTGATGAAGCCCGGGACCAGTTTGCCATCCCGGCCTGGTTAGATAAAATGGTAGCGAATAACTGGCTGGGAGATAAGACCGGCCAGGGCTTCTTCAAAAAAACAAAGGGAGCCGGCGGTGAAAAAGAGATCCTCACGCTGAACCTGGAAACCCTGGAATATGCGCCAAGGGTAAAACCCAAATTTGCCAGCCTTGAAGCCGCTAAACCGGTTGATGATTTATACACCCGCTTAAAAATGCTGGTTGCAGGCCAGGATAAGGCCGGTGAGTTTTACCGTCTTTTCCACTACGGTTTATTCTCCTATATTTCTCACCGCATTCCGGAGATCAGCGATGAACTCTACCGTGTGGACGATGCGATGATGGCCGGCTTTGGCTGGGAGATCGGCGCTTTTGAAAGCTGGGATGTGCTGGGCCTCGCGAAAACCACAGATGCCATGAAAGCGGCGGGTTATAAAGTCGCTCCCTGGGTGGAGGAAATGATCGCGGCCGGCAATAAGTCATTTTATAAAGTGGAAGGCGGAAAGAAATATTGCTTTGACCCGGCTTCAAAAACATACAAGGTCTTACCCGGCGGTGAAGCCTTTATTGTCATGAGCAATTATACCGATAAGCAGATCTGGAAAAATGCCAGTTGCCGCTTATACGAACTGGGAGATGAGGTGCTGGGATTGCAATGGTTCACGAAAATGGGCAGTATCGGGAGTGATGTATTGAGCGGGATACAAACCGGTATTGAAAAAGCGGAGAAAAATTATAAAGGACTCGTCATTGCCAATGAAGGAGCCAATTTTTCCGCCGGCGCCAATGTGGGGATGATCTTTATGTTTGCCATTGAGCAGGATTACGATGAACTGGATATGGCGATCCGGTTTTTCCAGCAAACAATGATGCGGGCCCGGTATTCTTCTGTTCCCGTCGTGGTGGCGCCGCATGGCCTCACCCTCGGTGGCGCCTGTGAACTGAACCTGCATGCGGACAAATGCTGCCCCGCGGCAGAAACCTATAGCGGTCTTGTGGAACTGGGAGTGGGCCTGATCCCCGGTGGCGGCGGCACGAAGGAATTTGTACTGAGAGCCTCGGACGAAATGCACGAAGACGAACCCGAGACCATTACCCTGAAGAACCGTTTCCTTTCTATTGCCACGGCAAAAGTCGCCACCTCGGCTCACGAAGGATTCGGACTCGGTATCTTCCGCAAAGGCCATGATGAAGTGGTGATGAACCAGGGCCGGAGAATTGCGGAAGCCAAAAAATCAGTGATTGAAATTTTTGACAGCGGCTATACTGCTCCTGTTCCCCGGAATGATATCAAGGTACTCGGGCAATCCGCGCTGGGCGCTTTGTATTCGGGCGTCCATGCCATGAAGACCGCCAATTATGCCACCGGGCACGATGCACTGGTGGCCAGGAAACTGGCCTATGTCATGTGCGGCGGCGACCTGAGTGAACCGACCCTGGTTTCTGAACAATACCTGCTCGATCTCGAAAGAGAGGCCTTTCTTTCCCTTTGCGGGGAGAAAAAAACCCTGGAACGGATACAGAGTGTGCTGAAAAGCGGGAGACCGATCCGCAACTAATTCCTGGCGGTCACGCGCCTGGAATTAGTTGTATAGTAATACTACCGGAATTAGTTGCCCCTCATCGGCAAAAGGCCTGCCCCTAACCGGACCCGAAGCAGAATTTAGTTCCTGAAAATTGTACCAGGGACCTGACCGCCTTTTGGCACCGCTGCATTAACCGGCGGAGATCCTGTCCTTTCATATATCCCTGCTTCACTAAATAGCCTGTTAGTTTCACAGCGGGGTTCCCGAAAAAAACAAAATTTGATTGTCCTTTTTCCCGTTGCATTTCCTGTCATACCGGATACTTTTATGAAAAATGCAATTCCTCCCCCATCATCTCTACCATATCTATAACCAGGGTAATAACAAGCAAAAGATATTCCATACCGAAGACGACTATCAGACTTTCCTGAATTTGTACAAAAGACTATTCCCGGGGAATTGCTCCACGATTGCCTGGTGCCTGATGCCGAATCACTTTCATTTTATGATCCACACCGATGAAAAATGCACTGTATTTAAAAGACAGGGGGGCAACCTGCTGAATCCGGTTTCCAATGCAGTCAGGAAACTGCTGAGCGGTTATGCCAGGATCTATAATTCCCGTTACCGGCAAACGGGCTCAATTTTCCGGCAAAAAACAAAAGCAAAATGCCTCACGCAAGTATCCCTCCTGGAAAATACGATGAAAGAAAACCTGGAGTATGCCCTTACCTGCTTCCACTACATACATCAGAACCCGCTGGCAGCGGGTCTTTGCAGAAGAGCTGAAAGCTGGAACTATTCCTCCTTCCGGGAATATGCCGGTTTGAATCAATACAGTTTCTGCGATAAGGAAATGGCTGCCCGGTTTTGCGGCTATATACCGGGACGCTTTGCAGAAGATACGCATCAACGGTTCCTGGCAAAGAAAGAGAAGGGCGATAAGGGCATATGACAGGTGCTGGACCGCTGCATATGACAGGTGCTGGACCGCTGCATATGACAGGTGCTGGACCGCTGCATATGACAGGCGCGGGACCGCCAGTCATATGCAGAGATGAATAATCACTAACTTTAGATGACCAAAACAACCGCTCATGAAAAAGTTTCTGCTTACCGTGCTGCTAACCGGTTTTTGTTTACTCAGCATTTCCCAGGATAAACTCCTCAGCCTTGAAGACGCCATGCTGAAAGCACGGACCAGCCTGGCGCCGGAAAACCTGGCGCAACTGCAGTTTTTTGAAAGCAGCAATGACTATATTTTTCTGAAAAAACAAAACGGACAGGATTTCTGGATGCGGGGTAATTACAAACTGGCAGGCCAGGAAACTCCTTTCCTTTCATTGGGAGTTTTAAACGACTGGATGCGCCAGGCAGGCACGGATACATTCAAAACAATGCCTCCTGTAAAATTTGCCAAAGACGGATGGATCCTGAACAATAACGGGAACAAAATACAGTTTGACCCGGCTGCGAAGAAATACAAGACCCTGCTCTCAAAAGAAATGGCCGCCAAAGAAAACGCGGAAGAGGGCCCGGCGGGATTCGTGGCCTACCTGGATCATTACAACCTGTTCGTTTCCGATGGGAAACAGGCCAGCCAGGTAACCACCGACGGAAGCAAGGACATTGTCTATGCTTCTTCCGTACACCGGGATGAATTTGGCATCAGCAAGGGAACATTCTGGAGCAACAAAGGAACCAAACTGGCTTTCTACCGTATGGACCAGGGCATGGTAACCGATTACCCCATTATCAACTGGACTGAACGACCCGCCAAAGCCGAACTGATCAAATACCCGATGGCCGGGGATAAAAGTCACCAGGTACGGGTGGGTGTTTACAATACTGCAACCGCATCCACGATCTGGCTGAAAACAGGCCAGCCTGCCGAACAGTACCTGACCAATATTGCCTGGAGTCCCGATGATAACACTGTTTTTATTGCCGTGCTGAACCGGGAACAAAATCACATGAAACTGAACCAGTATGATGCCGCATCCGGTGATTTTATAAAAACCCTGTTTGAGGAAAAGGATGACAAGTACGTGGAACCGCTCGTGCCCCTGCTCTTCGTCAAAAACAACCCCTCCAGGTTTATCTGGCAAAGCAACCGCGACGGCTGGAACCATCTTTACCTGTATGACATCAACGGGAAACTGATCAAACAACTGACACAGGGCAACTGGGAAGTGCTGGAAGTAAAAGGATTTGACCCGAAAGGGGAAAACCTCTTTTTTGTTTCCACGGTTCTTTCCGCCATCAATAAAAACCTTTGTTCCGTAAACCTGAAAACCGGGAAGCTGACCCTTATTACCCCGATCCCTGCGGTGCATGCCACGCAGGTAAGTGCCGATGGCAGCACCGTACTCGATGCATACAGCACTATCAGCAACCCAAGAACCATTCAACTGATTGATGTTAAAAAATTAACCAAATCCCCGCCCAAAACCCTTTTGCAGGCGGGTAACCCGCTGAAAGAATATGCGACCGGTGAATTGTCCCTCTTTACCCTGAAGAATACAGCAGGCGACAGCCTGTATTGCCGGTTATTCAAACCCGTAAACTTTTCGGCTGATAAAAAATACCCGGTGATCGTGTACTGGTACGGGGGGCCGCATGCGCAAATGATCCTGAACAGCTGGAACGGCGGCGCCGGTGACTACTGGTTCCGCTATATGGCTGCCCGGGGTTATGTGGTTTTCACCCTGGATACCAGGGGCAGTGATAACCGCGGCAAAGCCTTTGAACAATCCATCTTCCGCAAACTGGGAGAAGCCCAGATGGAGGACATGATGGCGGCCGTCAGTTACCTTGGATCGCAATCCTATATTGATAAAGACCGGATGGGTTTGTTTGGCTGGAGTTTTGGCGGATTTATGACGACCGATTTTATGCTCAACCACCCCGGTATCTTTAAAGCGGCGGTGGCCGGCGGACCGGTGATGGACTGGAAATATTATGAGATCATGTACGGGGAACGGTATATGGATACCCCTGCGGAGAACCCGGAAGGATATGAGGCTACCAACCTGGTGAAACAGGCCGGTCAACTGAAGGGAAAATTATTGCTGATCCATGGACTCCAGGACCCCGTGGTGGTACAACAACATTCTGTAAATTTCGTTAGAGCCTGTATAGACAAGGGTGTGCAGGTGGACTATATGATCTATCCCGGTCATGAGCACAATGTACTGGGCAAAGACAGGGTTCACCTGTATCAGAAGGTAAGTGATTACCTGGAGGAGCACCTGAAATAAAATAGAAGTCACATGTATAAAAGAAGAGGTCCGCATATAAACAGGATTCAACCCTATGGGAACAGCAGAAACTGAAAAACAACAACTCGTCATCCGGTCCCGCATCATTACTTATGGAAACGCGGCAACGGAGGAACTGACCGGACTGATTCGCGAAGAGATCGAAACCATGTGGAATGAACCCGATACCTGGGTCCCCATCGGGGATTACCTGTACCGGGTCGTATTCCGGATCAGCGCTGACTGCCAGCCCCTGCTGACCGATATCGATATTTACCAGAACCTCGACCCCGTCAACAATTACTTCCGTATCGAGGAATTCGCGCATGGCAATATTTCATTTGTTGACGGGCTCGGGTGCAACAGCGGTTATTTCAAACTGGAAAATTTATACGAGGGCTCCACCACCGCCGCCCATGAATACGGGCATACCCTCGGACTGGATCACCCGGAACTGCTCGACATCCGGGGCAAAGGCGTACCCGGAATCATGTACCCGCGGGGCACCCTGGTGGATCCGCCCTACCAGTACGAACCGGATAAACCGGCAGGCACAAAGGGAGGAACCCTGCATCCCCGTTACCGAAGAGTAAGAGAAGAAGATATTCTTCGTTTGAAACTACCCAAACTTGAATTTGAAAACGGGATCGCCCTGTTAGGGGAATTCAGTAATATCTGGCATCCCAATCATGCCGAAATTGCAAATATGGACTACCTCGCCTGAGTCGTTTCTTTGGCCAGGGCGCTGTGGATATCCGGGTAACGGAACTTGAAACCGGTCCTTTGTATTTTTTCACAACTGACCGTTGCGCTTTTCAGGATCTCAGGACCCATTTCCCCCAATATTAATTTCAACAGCCATGCGGGAACAGGTAACGGGATATAAAAGCGTTTTTTCAGCTTAGCCAGTACGAGGGTAAGTTCCCGGTTGCTTACCGGCCCCGGGGCCACGGCATTATAAATTCCTTTTATTTCCGGGTTTTCGAGCGCATAGATAAATAGCTGTACCAGGTCGTCGATATGGATCCAACTCGTTATTTGTTTTCCACTGCCCAGGATGGCCGCCACTCCAAACCGCAGCGGTTTTAAAAATTCTTTCAGCGCCCCGCCTTCTTTGCTCAATACGATCCCGATCCGGAATACTACTAATCGCTTATTCAACACCGTTACATGCCTCGTACTTTCCTCCCATTGACGGCAGGTATTTCCCAGGAAGCCGGCCCCGGCCGGGTCTTCTTCTGTAAAGGGTTTCCCGTCCCTGCTGCCCGGGTCAGCGCCGTACCATCCGGTTGCGGACGCGCTGATCACCGCTTTTACTTTATTGGGAATACGGCGCAGGCTGCCGGCCAGCAGTTTCCCGCTTTGTACCCGGCTGTCCAGGATCTCCTGCTTCCGCTTACTTGTCCACCTTTTTTCGGCGATCCCCGCTCCGGCCAGGTGAATAATATAATCCGCTTCCTGCAAGGCCTTTTCATCGATTGTATTATTCCGCGGATCCCAGGATGCGTAACGGAGACCAGCCCCCCCGCTTCTTTGCTGCCGGGTCAAAATGATGCACTCATATCCCCTTGCCACCAGGGCCCCGGCGAGCGCCCGGCCCAGCAATCCTGTTCCGCCTGTGATGAGTACGACTGCCATGCTGATTTTTAAATAATCACCTGGGTCAAGTTAGGTAAGTTTTGACAAATCCCCCAAATAGCTACGAGCTGTGAGTTGTGAGCTACGAGCTCTGAGCGGCATTTTAAACATAGAATAACATACCGGTTAAATTATTCTTCTTGGGGATCGGCCGGAAACTTTTATCTTGGGACTGAAAATGTCTTTTATGGATATAGTTCTCTCCTTGCAGAATATTGCCAAATCCTACGGACCCGTCCGTGCCCTGAACGGGGTGTCCTTTGATGTACCCCCGGGAAGTGTATTTGGCATCCTGGGTCCCAACGGCAGCGGAAAGACCACGCTGCTGGGAATCGTGATGGATGTACTCAAACCCAATTCCGGGGATTTCCGCTGGTTTGGTCAGCCCGGTTCTCCTGCCCAAAGAAGGAAGATCGGCTCCCTGCTCGAAACCCCCAATTTTTATACCTACCTCTCCGCCGTGGATAACCTGAAGATCACCCAGGCCATCAGCGGGCGGGGAACGGCAGCCGATATTGACGCTGTATTGAAAAAAGTAAACCTGTATGACAGGAGACGATACCGCTTCAGTTCCTACAGCCTGGGTATGAAGCAACGGCTCGCCATTGCAGCGGCCTTATTGGGCAATCCCAAAGTCTTAGTGCTGGATGAACCCACCAACGGGCTGGACCCGGTGGGGATTGCCGAGATCCGGCAGCTCATCATTGAACTCCGTGACCAGGGACATACCATTATCATGGCCAGTCACCTGCTGGATGAAGTGGAAAAAGTTTGCACCCATGTGGCCATCCTGAAGACCGGCAACCTGCTGACCATGGGGAATGTGGAAGAAGTGCTGATGGATGAAGACATCGTGGAAATGGGCACGGCAGATATTCAGGCACTCGCTTCTTTCTTCCGCAACGAAGGCCATAACGTGGCAGTGGATGAAAAAGCCAATACCCTCCAGGTCATCTTTGCCAGGGGCACGGCAAGGCTGGATGATATCAACCGGCATTGTTTTGAAAACGGGATCGTGCTGAACCATCTCCTGCTGAAGAAAAAAAGGCTGGAAGCCCGTTTCTTTGAATTAACCAATAACTAACCCTGAAATTACGGATATGACCAGGCTGATCAAGACGGAATGGCTGAAGATGAAAAAGTATAGTGCCTTTTGGTGGGTGATGGCCCTGACGGCCCTCTCCTACCCGGGGATCAATTATATGTTTTTCATGGCCTATGATAAAATGACCGAACAACAAAGCACGGCCGGGAAAATAGTGAAGATGGCCATTGGCAATCCCTTCGCATTCCCGGATGCCTGGCAATCGGTGGCCTATTTTTCTTCCTGGTTTGTATTCATCCCGGCGGTGGTGGTGATCATGTTCATCAGTAATGAATATTCATTCCGCACCCACCGGCAGAATATTATTGACGGCTGGAGCCGGGGACAATTTGTAACCAGCAAACTGATCGATGTCCTGATTGTATCCCTCCTGATCACCCTCTTGTACCTCGTCGTGACGATCGTAAGCGGTTTCTCCAATAGCGGGGACGGAACGGGCGATAACTGGGGCAAATCCTATTATGCAGGCCTGTTTGCCCTGCAAACTTTTTCGCAACTATCCATTGCCTTCCTGATCGGGTTCCTGATCCGGAGAGCCTTCCTGGCCCTCGGTATCTTCATCTTCTATTTCCTGATCCTGGAAAATATCCTGGTCGGTTTATTCCGGATAAAAGTGCAGGATATCGGCCGGTTCCTCCCCTTCGAGATCTCCGACCGGATGATACCGGTTCCGGCCTTTCTCGGAAAACTGGACACGCCGGAGAATTACCAGAAAGCCCTTGACAGGATCCCCCTGCATATCGGGCTGACCCTGGTGCTCACCGCTATTATCTGGGCCATCTGTTACCGCGTCAACAGCAAAAGAGACCTCAAATAATTACCAGCGCTCTTCCTCTTCCCATTGCTCCAGTGTCAGGCGCTGCGGCTGCTGGGACTTGGGTTGTGACTGATGCTGATGGGCCGCCGGTTTAGGTTGTGCAGGACTATGCGCTTTCTTTACCGGTTGTTGCCTGTTGGGCTGCCTGTTGTTATGGCCCCGGTTATTATTCTGCGGCCTGTCTCCTTGTTTTTGCCTGGACGAAGGACGGGCTGTCCGTTCTCCCGGGGGCGGCGCCATGACATGAGCATTTTCGGTAAACGGGTGATCCGTTATTACCGGGATATTCTTCCCGATCAGTTTCTGGATATCCCTTAATTCTTCCTTCTCATCCGCACTGGCAAAAGAAATCGCGATCCCCGCATTACCGGCTCTCCCGGTACGGCCGATCCGGTGTACATAGGTTTCCGGCACATCGGGCAGGTCAAAGTTGATCACGTGTGATAACTCATCAATATCAATACCGCGGGCCGCAATATCCGTAGCCACGAGTACCCGCAGTGTTCCGTTTTTAAAATCAGCCAGCGCGGCTTGCCGGGCATTCTGTGATTTATTCCCGTGAATGGCGGCTGCCCTGACCTTATTCCGCTGCAGGATCTTTACCACTTTGTCCGCCCCGTGTTTGGTACGGGTAAAGACAAGGGTGGTCCTGATCTCCGGGTTCCCGAGCAGGTGAAGCAGTAATTCCGGTTTCTCTTTTTTGGCTACATGACAAAGCCGTTGTTCGATCTTGTCAACGGTAGAGGACGGAGGCGTCACTTCCACCTTAGCCGGGTGCTTTAATAAGACGGCAGCCAGTTTCTGAATCTCCGGCGGCATGGTGGCGGAGAAGAACAGGGTCTGTCTTTTCTCCGGCAGTTTCGCGATTACTTTTTTAACATCATGGATAAAGCCCATGTCGAGCATACGGTCGGCCTCATCCAGCACAAAGATCTGCAATTGATCCAGGCGGATAAATCCCTGCCCGATAAGATCCAGCAAACGGCCCGGTGTGGCGATAAGAACATCCGTTCCCCGCCGCAGGTCATTTACCTGGTTATGCTGCGAAACCCCGCCAAAGATCACGGTGTGCCGGATACCGGCATACCTGCCATAAGCGGCAAAGCTTTCATCGATCTGGATCGCCAGTTCACGGGTGGGGGTTAAGATCAATACCTTGATTCCCGGCTTCAGAGGTTTCTGGGCCTGCAGGAGTTCGAGGATCGGAATTGCGAAGGCGGCTGTTTTGCCGGTGCCGGTCTGGGCACAACCGAGCAGGTCTTTACCCTGCAGCACCAGCGGTATCGCCTGTTGCTGAATCGGGGTAGGTGTGGAATATCCTTCATGGGCAAGCGCCTTCAGGACAGGTTCTGTCAATGATAATTTTCTAAAAGCCATACAGGTTTTTAAATTTTTTTATGGAGCTGGCTAAGACGTTGTAGATTCTGAATCAGCGAAAGTTTATAAAAAGACTCCGAGGCATTTGCCGGGAGCAGGGTCCACCGGCTTACAACCTGCCGATACTGATACTAATGTAGTATTACGTGGAATGAAGGACAAAGGTACTCTTTTTTCCCGAAACAAATGGCCTTTTTACCCGGGGCGTTATAAGCCCCTATGTATCATGGTTGTATTACCTGCACCCCGGGGACCCTTTCAGACCCACCGGTTCTTCGCTGCATACAGCAGGATATACTTCTTTAAAAATTCATTCCGGTCAGCGGGGTTCATGGGGGGAAGGCGCTGCAATTGTTTATAATGCGGCCAGCCGGTATCTTCCACCCAGAACAGTTCATAATAACGGGCGGGTACCAGCACCGTGCAGATGGCCATTTCGATGAGCTCGTTTTTTTCGTTTTCGGTTAATGCCCTGGGAGGCATGCCGGATTCGAGGACCCCTATATATAAAAGGATATCATTCAAACCAGGAGCCTGTCCCGTTTTTGCGGCGATAAGGTTTTCGAGATGTTGCCAGCGCTGAAGCGATTCATCCTCCGGTATCATAACACGAAAATAAAAGGAGGAAAGAAGGAAAAAGATGATTTTAAATAGTGG
Organism: Sphingobacteriales bacterium; assembly: GCA_016219985.1. Lineage (GTDB taxonomy): Bacteria > Bacteroidota > Bacteroidia > Chitinophagales > Chitinophagaceae > JJ008. The sequence goes on from JACRJO010000029.1 coordinate 90,627, forward strand.
AGGGGTTGATCTGCCATCAGTGTCCTTTTGCCTGCGGCCTTCCCTTATCACTGTCCCTTTTCAATCAACGTCGTTTCGATTTCCCGTCAGCGTCTCTTTTGCCTGCGGCCTTCCCTTATCGCTGCCCCTTTTCAATCAACGTCGTTTCGATTTACCGTCAGTGTCCTTTTGCCTGCAGCCTTCCCTTATCACTGTCCCTTTTCAATCAACGTCGTTTCGATTTACCGTCAGTGTCCTTTTGCCTGCGGCAAAAGAGACGCTGACGGGAACAAAAACCCCCGGTAAGAATACCGGGGGAACAACTAAAAAACACTAGCTAAATGCTCGTGCCGCCCGGACTACCCGGGGCGGACGGGGCTTCATTGGAACGAACAACGGGTCGCGGATCAAGGCCGGATAATTCAATCGGGCTTCTTACCGTCTAAGAAGGTATTTATCGTACTGATATGTCCCTGGTTTTTTTCGTCAGACTTGACTTCGTAACTGCTGTAGAAATTCTCAATATGGGAATTGCTGTTATACAATTCCATATTGCGGCGGATATAAGCCGGCACGGTCTCAAACTCATTATTGGGGTCAGCAGCGTTAACATTGAAAGACAAGTTGCGTAACTTGTGCAGTCTTTCGGCTGCCCTACGTTTTTGCTCCTCGGCTTCGTCCTGCAGTGCAGGATCCTCAACTTCGGTGGACAAAGGTGACTGAGCCTGATGGGCCAACGGCATATCCGCCGCTGGAATGTCATCCCGTTCTACGAGCTGCATTTGCAAATCGAGGAGTTCTTCCTGTTCTTCGCTGGCAGGCTTTTTTGCAGAAGGGACCGGTTCTTCTGCGGAAATTTTTGAGGTGATCGCCTCTGTTTTTGTTTCCGCGTAGATATTGGACGGTCTGGCCAGATAACCTCCCGATGCTGCAGACACCGGGGATGTACTACTAGTACTATCTTTCAAGCTGAGAATCAACTCAGCATCTGTTTCTTTAATTACGGGGGGAACGGATGCGTGCAGCGGTTTCGAAATTATCTCATCGTTTTTATCCGTAGTTGACATTTTGCCAACAGTAAAATTACCCTCGCTTTCTTTCGTAGTATTACGAAGTAAATTTACCTCGATATTGGAAACAGAAACCGGTTCTGCCGGCTGCAGCTCCCAATGAACAATCACCGGTTCGGTCGTTTCTTTAATATCACTCAGGTCTATGACCGGTGCTGCAGCGGGAAATTCTTCCACCAGTTTTGGCATCAGGTAATCTTCGGTTTTGGCGGCGACCTGCAGGGGGGCGGCTTTCTCCGCGGGCAGTTCTTCTTTTGCCACAACCACCGGCTGTGCTTCGGTGGGCTGGCTGATGGGGATTACCGGGGCTTCGATATGTTGCCCCAGCACCATTACAATCTTTTCTTCCTGCTTGGGTTCTTCTTTTTTCGGTACCGGTTTGGCAAAGGGATCCTTATGCTCAAAGCCTGTCGCGATAAGCGTAATGCCGATCCGGTCTTCTAAGGTGTTATCATAACCCATACCGAGGATCACATCCGTATTCTCACCGGCCTGGGTAAGCAGGTAATTCTGGATCACTTCCACTTCATCCATGGTAAACTCATGATCGCCCTGGGCGGAATTGATATTGATCAGTATCCATTTAGCTCCATGAATTTCACTGTCGTTCAGCAGGGGGGAATTCAGCGCTTCCTCAATGGCTTTCTGCGCCCTGTTCTCCCCGGATGCTTCTGCATTTCCGAGGATGGCCACGCCGCCATTTTTCATAACGGTGCAAACATCCGCAAAGTCCACATTGATCTGGCCCGTGCTGTTGATCACATCCGTGATACACTTGGATGCAGTAGCCAGTACATTATCCGCCTTGGCAAATGCTTCCCGCATTTTCAGGTTGCCGTACTGGTGCCTTAATTTATCATTGCTGATCACCAGCAGGGTGTCCACATAGCCTTTTAAGGATTTGATTCCCTCTTCGGCCTGCAACTGGCGTTTTTTCCCTTCGTAGGCAAAAGGAGTGGTCACGATACCAACGGTCAGGATCCCGAGGTCCTTACAGATCTTGGCAATGATGGGAGCGCCACCCGTGCCGGTACCACCGCCCATGCCGGCCGTGATAAAAGCCATCTTGGTATTCACTTCCAGGATCCGCTTGATCTCCTCCAGCGATTCTTCGGTTGCCTGCCTGCCGATATCGGGATTCGCCCCGGCGCCAAGGCCCTGCGTCAGGTGGGGCCCTAACTGGATCCGGTTGGGTATCGGGCTGCAGGCCAGCGCCTGCGCATCCGTATTGCATATCACAAAATTTACACCGTCAATCTGCTGGCTGAACATGAAGTTCACCGCATTGCCGCCGCCACCGCCCACACCGATCACTTTCAGGATGGATGATTTTTCTTTAGGCAGATCAAAATGTATCATACGTAAGTTTTTAATTGAATTTTCAGGTTAGTAAAAGTTAAAAGTCAAAAACCTCAGTTTGAAAAAACTTTACGGAATCTGGCTGTCCTCTTTTTGATTTTATAAATGTTTGTCTTCTTCTTCTTTGAACAGGTCAATGATCCCATCCTTGAACTTGCCCCAGAAATTGCTGAGCCCTTTCCGGTTCTTCACTTTCTCGCGACTGATCACTTCCTCCACCACCGGCACCATTTCTTCTTCGGCCGTCCGCTTCAGTCCTTCGGGCACATCCACTTTCCGGAAATCCTTATCAAATTCCTTCCGGTTATGTTCAAAGTCATCATATCCTTTCAGGATTAGCCCGATACAGGTGGAATACGTGGGTTTGGACAATTCCTCGATATGCCCGCCCGCGAGGTGCTCATTGGGAAAACCGATCCTTGCATTGAGCCCGGTCACGTATTCGGTCAGCTGGATCAGGTGTTTGAGCTGTGAACCGCCCCCCGTGAGGATGATCCCTCCATTGAGCGCCTTGTTATCCAGTCCCACCTGCTTCAGGTGATAGGTCACAAAGTCCATGATCTCGCTCATCCGCGCCTGGATGATATTGGCCAGGTTCTTTACGCTGATCTCCTTGGCCGGCATTCCCCGTAAACCGGGAATGGTGATATAGGCATTGGACCTCGCTTCATTGGCAAGGGCGCTGCCAAACTGTATCTTCATTTGTTCGGCCTGTGTTTTCAGCACACCGAGGCCGGTCTTAATGTCATTGGTAATATTTTCACCGGCGAAAGGAATCACGGCCGTATGTTTCAATATTCCTTCGTAAAACACGGCGAGGTCCGTGGTGCCGCCCCCGATATCCACGATGGCCACCCCGGCTTCGAGGTCTTCCTGTCCCATAACGGCAGAGGAAGAAGCAAGCGGTTGCAATACCAGGTCCTTGGTGCGCAGGTTGGCTTTCTCCACGCTGCGGTTGATATTGCGAATCGCATTCTTATCGCCGGTGATGATATGGAAATTGGCGCCGATCTTCACCCCGCCGTACCCGATCGGGTTGGGGATGTTCTGAAAATTATCAACGGTGAACTCCTGCGGGATCACATCAATGATCTGGTCGCCGGCAGGAATATAGGTCTTGTACTGGTCATCGATCAGCTGATCAATTTCCCGCTGGGTGATTTCCTCATCGGTACGCTGGCGTACAATATCGCCGCGGGTTTGCAGGCTCTTGATATGGTGACCGGCAATACCCACATATACTTCACTGATATCAAGGTCAGGGTTCGAGGCAAAACAATTATCAAGCGCCGTCCGGATCGCCTTGATGGTCTCATCAATGTTCAGCACCTGCCCGTGCTTCACGCCATTGGAATTGGCCTTGCCAAATCCAAGGATCTCCAGTTTGCCATACTCGTTCTTCCGTCCGGCAATTACCGCGATCTTGGTGGTACCGATGTCAAGACCGACAATAATGGGTTGTTCGTTGTTCATAGTTGTTGTTTTAGTTGTTGCTTTAGTAGTTGTTGTTTTTATCGAAATCGTTATTATTTTTTTAGTTATACCCCCTGTCCGGATCCTCAGTCCCTTTCGGCGGCATGACCGCCCTGGGTTTGCGGAAAGCCGGTTTGCTCCCCTGTACCGGTTTCGGGTTTGCTTTTACTTGCCCCGCAGCCGGTGCCGTTTTCTTTTCGGCCGGTTTGGCTGCAGAAACAGGTTTCAAAGGGACGGGATCAGGATCTTTTGCATTATTTGTTGTAGCTACCGTCCTCGAATCCTCCCGGGATAAATCATCAGCCGCATCGGGTTCCATCGGGGGCTGCAGGACCGGCAACACCCGGGTTACGGTATCATTTTCTGCATCCCGCGACAACTGCAGCAGTTTTTCCACATTCTTCCTGAGCTGCACTGAATCCACTTTAGGGTCCCCGGCGAAACGGGAAGCCACGACCTGCCCCGCATACTGTACATTGATCACTTTATAGTGATCGAGGCCGGTCCGGCTCATGACCTGCTTATAAAAAACCATCAGGCGGGCGAACTGTCTTTCAATATCCTCCCCTTCCCCCATCTTCACCACATGGTTTCCCAGCACCGGGATCATTTCAATAGTACGGTCTGCTGCAATATCGATCTGCGCCACCTGGGCCAGCCAGAACGGATCATGGATAATATAGTTGGCCGCCCTTGTTACCCGGTCTGACAAGACACTGTCGGCTCCTGTCATTTTTTTCAACACGGGAAAGCCGGTAAACACAGGCACCCGGGCACTGAGCTTATCTGACAAAGGCATGCGGTTCCCGCTTTTATCAATATAAAAAGAGCTGCCCGCCGTGGTGAAGATCCGGGCCACCGGTTCTTTCTCTGTTACCGTTACATGGAGTTCATCCTGGTTATCGATATACAATTCCGCGTTACTGATCCAGGTATTTCGCTCCAGCGCCGTTTCCATAGCATGCAGGTTGAGCGAAGAAACCTGCTGTCCCCTGATATCTCCTTTTGCCGATTTCTTTAAAAGCGCTTCCACCTCTTCCTCGTCAATAAAATAATTGGCTTCCACCCCGTTGATCACAATGGTATATCCATTACACCGTCCCTTGTTCTTTTTGCTGATAGCCGCCATCAGCAGGGTGAACATACCTGCGCCGATGCACAGCCATACCGTGATAAAAATGATTTTCCGTATCGTCGTTCCCGCTTTCAATTTATAGTGCTTTCAAAATATTCTTTATAGGTTCCAGCAATCCGTCAATATCTCCTGCTCCCGCCGTGATCAGCACCTGCCCGAACTCCTTATTCAGGGTGACTGTGTATTCTTCTTTTATCCAGCGCAGCAATTCCTCTTTTCCCATCACCGCTTTCTGTTCATTCTTCATTCGTTCGAGGATCATTTCACTGCTCACCCCTTCCATGGGCAGTTCCCGGGCGGGGTAAACAGCTAAGAGGATCACTTCATCGGCCCCGTCCAGCACTTCAGCAAAGCCATCGGCCAGGTCGCGGGTCCGGCTGTACAGGTGTGGCTGAAACAACACCGTGCATTTTTTTTGCCGGAACAGGGTCCTGGCCCCGCTGATCAGCGCCCGGAGTTCTTCCGGGTGATGGGCATAATCATCAATGAATACGATCCGGTCATTTTTCAGGATGTATTCAAACCGCCTCTTCACGCCCCGGAAATTTTCCACGGCCGCTTTGATCTTTTCGCTTTCGATTCCCAAAGAACTGGCGATGGCGATGGCCGCCACCGCATTTTCCACATTGTGCATACCCCCCATATTCAAATGCACATTTTCGATCACTTCTTCCTTCAGTACCACATCAAATTCATAACTCCCGCTGATCATCCGGATATTCGCCGCATACAGGTCTGCCGCTTCATTCTGCAGGCTGTAGGTCAGGTGCTGGTCCGCTCTTAGTTCTTTTCCTCTTTTCAGCCCAAACTGGCGGACGAGGGTACCACCCGGTTTTACCGCCTTACTGAAATCAATAAACGCGTTTTCCATCGCCTCAGCGGTACCATAGATATCCAGATGGTCCGCATCCATGGCGGTGATCACCGCGATATCCGGGCTCAGTTTCAAAAAACTCCGGTCGTATTCATCGGCCTCGATCACGCATACATTCCGCTCACTGCTCCAGAAATTCGACCCGTAATTCACCGCGATGCCCCCGAGGAAGGCATTGCAGCCAAAACCACTGTCGCGCAGCAAATGCGCGGTCATGGTTGTTATGGTAGTTTTGCCATGGGTACCGGCAATACATATATTGAAAGAACCTGCTGTTATTAGTTGCAATACATCGCTCCGCTTCACGACCCGGTACCCGTTCTCCCGGTAGTACTGCAGTTCCCGGTGATTGGCCGGCACTGCGGGTGTGTACACCACCAGGCCTGCATCCTTCGGTATCGCCGCAAGATCCTCTTCGTAATGCACCGCGATACCACTGGCTTCCAGTTCCCGGGTCAGGACCGTGGGCGTTTTATCATACCCGCTCACTTTTACGCCCCCGGCATGGAAGAACCGCGCCAGTGCACTCATCCCGATACCACCGATACCGATGAAGTACACCACCCCTTCCCCCTCTTCCCCGATGGAGAAGGAATAGCGCTTATTTATCAGGTTCATGTCTGTCATTCATCTCCGTTTTTCAATCCCCCGGAGGGGGTATTCATAAGGACAGTATCGGTTTGCTCCTTTTGTGATCAGATCGTTTTCAGCATTTCTGCTGCAATGACCTCATCCGCATTGGTCACGGCGAGGAGGGCGATATTTTTTTTCAGCTCCTCCTGTTTTTTTTCATCGGCGGCCAGTTCCAGTGTTCTTTTCACCAGTTCCTGCATCACGTCACTGTCTTTCACCATCAGCGCTGCATTTTTATTCACTAACTGCCGTGCATTCACGGTCTGGTGATCCTCTGCAGCAAAGGGGTAGGGTACGAACAAAACGGGCTTTTTGGCAACACAGAGTTCAGCTACGGTCATGGCGCCTGCACGGGCCACTACGATATCCGCGGCGGCATAGGCATATTCCATCTGCGTGATAAACTCATTGACCCAAACGGAAGGTTTTCCAAGGGCACGTTCCTTTGCTTTTGCGGAATACGGTTTTCCGGTTTGCCAGATCAGCTGCAGGCCGGCCTGCAATAACTCATCCAGTCCTTTATCGATCGCTTCGTTGACAGACCTGGCTCCCAGGCTGCCCCCTACCACGAATACGGTTTTCTTTTTCTCTTCCAGTGAAAAGTATTTCAACCCTTCTTCCCGGCTGATGCCCGTGCCGGTAATGGATGCCCGCACCGGGTTACCGGTTACTTTGATTTTTTCCGCGGGGAAAAACTTTTCCATTCCATCTGTGCCGGTAAAAATCAGTACCGCCTTTTTTCCCAGCAGGATATTGGATTTACCGGCAAAGGAATTGGACTCATGGATAAAGGTCTTTATACCCTTCGCCTGGGCCGTCCTCAGCACCGGGTAACTGGAATATCCTCCCACCCCGATCGCGGCATCCGGTTTAAATTTTTTAAAGATGCGGCGCACCTGCAAAAAACTTTTTACCAGTTTAAATGGTAAACCGATGTTTTTTATCAAAGAACTCCGGTTGAATCCCGCGATATCCAACCCTTCAATCGCGTATCCGGCCTGGGGCACTTTCTCCATTTCCATCTTCCCCCTCGCTCCTACAAAAAGTATTTCAATGGCCGGATCCTTTTTTTTCAACGCATTCGCAATGGCGATCGCCGGAAAAATATGACCTCCTGTTCCTCCTCCTGCGATGATGATGTGTCTCCCCTGCTTCCGGGTGGGGGAGCCTGAAACCTCACTATTACTGTTAACTTCACTCATTTCACTCTGTTCGTTATGACCGTTGCTCAGGCAACAGCCGCTTTTTCCAGTGCTTTACCTTCTGTTTGCTCCACGTTCCTCGCCACACTTAATATGATACCGATCGCGAGGCAGGTAAAAATGAAACTGGTACCGCCCATGCTCACCAATGGCAGGGTTACCCCGGTAACCGGAAACAGGTTAACCGTTACCGCCATATTCGCCACTGCCTGTATCGCGAGGGTAAAACTCAGTCCCAATGCGAGGAAGGCCCCGAACGCAAATGGGCATCGTTTAAATATCCGGATACAGCGGTAGAGAAAAACCAGGTAGATAAACATGATAAAAGCGCCGCCTGCCAGTCCATACTCTTCTATAATGATGGCATAGATAAAATCGTTATACGCCTGCGGCAGGAAATCCCGGGTGGTGCTGTTGCCCGGTCCCACTCCAAATACACCTCCCTTGGCAATCGCGATCTTGGCCTGGCCCGATTGATAAGCCCCGCCATTAATATCTTCTTTTGTTCCGTAGATAAAACTTTCCACGCGCCCGATCCAGGTATCCACCCGGGCGGTCAGTGTTCCGGAAGTTCTTTTGGCCACCACGGTCTCCCCATCGGCCTTATGCCGGATCACCGCAGCGGAAACCAGGATCAGTACCGGGATCAGGGCGAGCCCGATCGTCATCAGGATATGTTTGGTGCTGACGCGGCCAATAAACAATAACAACAGGCAACTGGCGCCGAGTAACATGGCTGTCGACAGGTTGGCGGGGGCGATCAGCATACAAACCAGCGCCACGGGCCAGATCACCGGCAAGAATCCTTTTTTGAAATCCTTGATCACATCCTGCTTCTTGCTGAGCAGGCGCGCCAGGTACATAAAGAGTGCCAGCTTAGCGAGATCAGAGGTCTGCATCGTCATATTAATGATCGGGAGCCTGATCCAGCGGCTGCCTTCATTCATCTTCACCCCGAAGAAGAGGGTATAGATCAGGAGCGGAACAGACAAGAGGAACACAAAGCGGGCTGCTTTGGAATAAAATGTATAGTTGACCAGGTGGGCAAAATAGATCACCATGATCCCGGCCAGGATAAAGGCCACCTGTTTGAACAGGTAAACTTCGGTATTCCCCTTGTAGTTTTTATAGGCCAGCGAACCGGTGGCGCTGTACACCGCCAGCAAAGAGACCAGGGTCAGCAATACCACCAGGGCCCAGATCACTTTGTCCCCCTTCGTTTTGCTGAACAGGTGCTGCGTATTGAAGGTATTCTTCAAATCATTGAACCGTATGTCTCTCGTCGCTTCCATGTATATTATAAATCCTTAACCGCTTGTTTAAACTGGGTTCCGCGGTCCTCGTAATTTTTGAACAAATCAAAACTGGCGCAGGCGGGGCTGAGTAAAACCACATCTCCCTTCCCGGCAAAATGAAAAGCCACCTGCACTGCTTCCCGGGCGCTGCCCGTACTAATGATGGCAGGCACCGCATTTTCAAAAGCGTCATAGATCTTTGAATTATCCGTGCCGAGGCAGATAATGGCTTTTACTTTCTCCTTTACCAGGTCCGCGATCAGGGAATAATCATTGCCCTTGTCCACCCCGCCGAGTATCAGTACCGTGGGTTTGGTCATGCTCTCCAGGGCATACCAGGTGGAGTTGACATTGGTGGCTTTGCTGTCGTTGATAAAATCCACCCCGCGGACCGTGGCCACATGCTCCATCCGGTGCTCCAGGCTCTGGAAATCCTTAACCGCGTCACGGATCTTATCCTTCCGGATATCCATGGTTGTTGCTGCCACACATGCTGCCATTGTATTATACTGGTTATGTTTCCCCTTTAAGGCAAAATCAAACACGCTCATGTTTGTAAAATCCTGCCCGGTTCTTACATACATATCCCCGTCTTTAATAAACGCTCCGTTTGGTAGTTCTCTTTTCATACTGATTGGCAGTTGGTTTGATTTGATATTGAACTGGTTTAAATATTTCATGGTTACTTCATCATCCGCGCAGTAAATGAAATGGTCATTTGCCTGCTGGTTCATCGCGATCCGGAATTTGCTCCGGATATAGTTTTCGAATTTGTATTCGTAACGGTCCAGGTGGTCTTCGGTGATATTGGTCAGGATGGCCACATCCGGGCGGAATGTCTCGATATCATCCAGTTGGAAACTGCTCAGCTCCACCACGTAGAGCGGGCGGGGATCCAGGGCCACCCGTTTGGCAAATGAATCACCGATATTTCCCACCAGGGCGGCATCCAGGCCGGCCGTTTTACAGATATGATGGGTCAGGGCGGTAGTGGTGGTCTTCCCGTTGCTCCCGGTGATGGCAATTATTTTGCTATCTCCCTTGAACCGGTAGGCCAGCTCCACTTCACTGATCACTTTTATTCCCCGGGCCCGGATCTTTTTTACGATCGCGGCCTTCTCGGGAATGCCCGGACTCTTCATCACTTCATCCGCCGCCAGGATCCTTTCCTCCGTATGCTGCCCTTCTTCAAAATCGATCCCGGCCTGCTTTAATTCGTTACGATACTCCTCCTTCAAAGAACTTCCGTCGGAAAGGAACACCTGGTAGCCTTTTTGCTTCGCCAGCAGGGCGGCGCCCACGCCGCTTTCGCCCCCTCCCAATATGACAAACCTTTTACCCATAACTAAATTCAGTGTACGGAACACGGTTCTTCAGAAGTATTGGTTTTACTACAACTGCACCACAATTCGATTGGATCAGAACGATAGTCTTCTTAAGGATTGGATCCGGGTTTTTCGGTTATATCTTGAACCCGCCTGCACGCCCGTTCAGCAGGCCCGGGTTGTTTATCTCAGTTTCAGCGTAACAATACTCAGCACTACCAGCAACACGGTTATAATCCAGAACCGTGTCACGATCTTCACTTCATGGTATTTCTTTACCTGGTAATGGTGGTGCAGCGGCGCTTTCAGGAAGATCCGCCTGCCTTCGCCATATTTCCGTTTCGTGTATTTGAAATAACCCACCTGCAGCATCACGCTCAGGCTCTCCACGAAAAACACACCACAGAAAATCGGGATCAGCAATTCCTTGTGTACAATAATGGCGAGGGATGCTATGATTCCCCCCAGTGTCAGGCTGCCCGTATCGCCCATAAACATCTGCGCCGGGTAAGAATTGTACCAGAGAAATCCCACGCACCCCCCGATCATGGCCGCGATGAATATGGACAACTCGCCCAGGTTCGGGATATACATGATGTTCAGGTAATCCGCAAAGACCAGGTTACCGCTGGCATAAGCGAATATGCCAAGGAGGGTACCAATCAGCGCGGAAGTCCCCGTGGCCAGCCCGTCAAGCCCATCCGTCAGGTTGGCGCCATTGGATACTGCCGTAATGATAAAAATCACGATCAGGATATAGAGCGCCCAGGTGTATTCTCTCATGGAAGCCGGTAAGAGCTTGGAGTAATTAAACTCATGGTTCTTCACAAAGGGAATGGTGGTTACCGGCGCCTTTGTCTCCACGAAATACTTTATTTTACCACTGACTGTTTTAGCCATTACCTGTGTTGTATCGGAAGGCGGCACTTTCCCTACATACTCTCTCCATATTTTCACATCACTGTTAAAGTACAGGGTAGCACCCACCAGTACACCCAGTCCCACCTGCCCGAGTATCTTGAACCAACCGGCCAGCCCGTCCTTATTCGATTTCTTATATTCAGCGCCTTTCTGCTGCGCCATTCTTTTGCTTTTCAGTTTCAGGTAATCATCAATAAACCCGATGATACCCAGCCATACGGTACTGATCAGTAATACCTGTACATAGACATTGGTCAGATCGGCCAGCAGCAGGGTCGGGATCAGGATGGCCAGGATGATGATGATCCCGCCCATGGTCGGCGTTCCTTTCTTGCTTTCCTCACCAGCCAGTCCCTCTTCACGGATGCTTTCGCTGATCTGCTTGTGCTGGAGAAAGCGGATCAGTTTTTTCCCATACACGAGGGTGATGAACAAAGACAGCAATACCGCGGCCAGTACCCGGAACGTAATGAAACTGAACAGGCGGCTGCCCGGGAATTCGATTCCCTCATTGTTCAGCCATTCAAATAAGTGATGTAACATTTCGTTCCGGTTATGGGTTACTTATTCAGCAATTCAAAAAATTCAGTTATCATTTCCTTGTCGTCAAAAGGGCTCCTGACCCCCTTTATTTCCTGGTACTTCTCATGTCCCTTTCCCGCTACCAGGATAATATCTTCTTTTTGGGCCAGGCTGATCGCCGTTTTGATCGCCTCCTTTCGGTCCGTGATCGAGATATATTTTCGCTTATACGCCGCCGGCAGTCCTTCTTCCATATCCCGGATGATCTGTTCCGGGTCTTCGGTCCGGGGATTATCGCTGGTGAAGATCACCCGGTCACTGTGCTCACAGGCCACGGCGGCCATCAGGGGTCTTTTCGTTTTATCCCGGTCGCCCCCGCATCCCACGACCGTGATCACCTGCTCAAATCCTTTTCGCAATTTTTTTATCGTGGCCAGTACATTCAGCAGGGCATCCGGTGTATGGGCATAATCCACAATCGCCATTACCCGATCATTGGCTGATACCCGGTAATCAAACCTTCCTTCTGCGCCGGTCAGTTCACTTAAAGCGGTCAGCACTTCCTGCTTATCTTCTCCCAGGCAAAGCGCCGCCCCGTAAACCGCCAGCAGGTTATAGGCATTGAATTCACCGATCAGCCGGAAATGCACTTCCACTTCATTGATCGTCATCTGCAGCCCGTTCAGCCCGTTGTCGAGGATCTTCCCTTTAAAGTCGGCCACGGTCTTCAGGCTGTAGTAATACTTTTTCGCATTCGTATTCTGCAGCATCACCGTTCCCCGCTTGTCATCGGCATTACTGACCGCGAAAGCCGCGGCCGGCAATGAATCGAAGAAGGCTTTCTTCACCCGGATATACTCATCAAAGGTTTTGTGGTAATCGAGGTGATCGTGGGTGATATTGCTGAAGATGCCACCGGCATATTGCAGCCCGGCTACCCGGTGCTGGTGCACGGCATGTGAACTGGTTTCCATGAAAACATGGGTACAGCCCTCATCGGCCATCTGTTTCAGCAATCGGTTCAGGCTGATCGCATCCGGTGTGGTATGCGTGGCCTCCAGCACCTGCCCCGCGATCCGGTTCTCCACCGTGCTCAGCAATCCGCATTGATATCCCAATCTTGTAAAGAGCTTGTATAATAATGTCGCAATCGTTGTTTTTCCATTTGTTCCCGTCACCCCCACCAGCTTCACCCTTCCGGACGGCCTCTCAAAAAAATTATCCGCCATATAGCCCGCCGCTGCCGCGCTGTTCTCCACCTGCACATATACCACCTGCTCCTTTAGCTGCGCGGGCCAGGTTTCGCAAATAACTGCCGCCGCCCCGTTTTCAATCGCTTTCTCAATGAACTGGTGCCCGTCGGCCGCTGCCCCTTTTACCGCGATGAAGGCGGCGCCCGGTCTCACTTTCCGCGAATCCAGCTGCAGGTCATTGACTGCAACAGAAGTGGCGCCTGCCACTGACCGGATCGGGACCTTATATAATACATCCTGTAATACCACAACAACTTTTAATTCAATACTCTTTTATCAGCTCAGTTCCAGTACCACGGAAATGCCTTTTGACAGTTCGGTTCCCGGTGCGACGGACTGGGCCGCTATTTTTCCCTTACCCGTCACCGTTACTTTCACTCCCATGTTCTCCAGCAGGTACAACGCGTCTTTTAATCCCATTCCCCGCACATTCGGCATCACCTTCTTCCGTATCGTATTCGCCTTTACCACCGGCTGGTAATTGGAAGCATAGACCATGGCCCAGTTATTCTCGAGGGTGGAATCCGCGTACTTCACTTTTAAGGTGTTGTACACATTTTTTATATCCGGGGAATAACCGGCATAGAAATAAGCAGCGCTGTCCCTCTTTGCAGCAAACAGCGAAGGATCTTTCTTGTCCACGTACATCGCGTATAACTTGGTGGCGATTTCCCGGAATACGGGAGCGGCCACCGTTCCCCCGTAATGGGAAGCGGCATGGGCCTTCGTCCGGATAACCACGACACAGGTGTACTGCGGTTTATCGGCGGGGAAATAACCCACAAAACTGGCCTGGTACACCCCATGGTCATATTTGATCGGGCCGTCCGATACATGGGCCGTACCGGTCTTACCCGCCACGGGAAAAGGCATCCCGGCTAACACTCTTCTTGCAGTTCCCTCGGTCACCACCATTTCCATGGACTCACGGGCCACTTTGATCACCCCCGGTTTGCAGATATTCTCACTGAGCACCGTGGGTTGAAATTCTTTATACAGCACGCCGTTATTCTGGATACTGTTCACGAGGTAAGGCTTCATCATCCGCCCGTTATTGGCAATGGAATTATACAGCATCAGGGTATGCAGGGGGCTTACCTGGATACCATAGCCGAAACTCATCCAGAGCATATTGCCTTCGGCGCTTCCCTTCTGATCCAGCGGGGCCATCGTGGGTTTGGGCACATTGGCCAGGTCAACCGGGACTCTTACATCGAGATGAAAGCGATGGATAAACTCTTTCAGTTCTGCGGGCTTTTGCGCAAAGGCTTTATAGGCCAGTTTGCTCATCCCGATATTGGAACTATGGGCAAAACATTCTTTTACGGTAAGCACCGGCTTCGGTTGTCTTTCCGCATCGGAAACCATTTTATTGCCCACCTGCATGCGGCCGGCTGTTCCCACTTCCACTTTATCATCAGGTGCGCTGCTTCCTTTTTCCAGTACCGATAATAAGGTCACTAATTTGATCGTGGAGCCGGGCTCCGTGGTACGCAGGGCATAATTATCATCTTCCCAGTAACTGCCATCGGGGCGGCGGCCGAGGTTGGCCATGGCCTTGATCTTACCGGTGGCGGTTTCCATCACGATGGCGGTTCCATAAGGACCTTCGCATTGCTGCATCATCCGGAGGAGCGCTGTTTCGGTGATATCCTGCATCTGTACATCAAGCGTGGTATAGATATCCTTGCCGTTTTCCGGATCAGTCTCGGATCCTTCGATCGGGATGGCCGTGCCTCCCGCGATATAGCGCACCAGTTTCTGCCCGCTCTTGCCGCTCAGCACGCTGTCATAACTTCTTTCGAGTCCCACATTCTGTTTACGGACTCTGCCATCACTGGCCATATGTTCCCGGGAGAGCCCGATGGTCCGGCTGGCGAGGAGGCCGAAGGGAGGCAGGCGCTTGCTGTTGGTCTCCACGATGATGCCGCTTTTGTTGCGCCCCAGGCGGGCCAGTGGAAATTCGCGGAAAACCTTGTATTGTTCAAAGCTCAGTTTCTTCTTCAGGGAATAGTAGCGGGCATTCTTTTTAAAAGCCGCTTTCAGTTCGCTTTTATATTCAGCGGTTGACTGGTCGCCGAAATAAGCAGCGAGGGACATGGAGAAGGAATCGATGTTTTCATAAAAACGTTTTCCCTTCTTTTCCCGGAGTCCGTCCGCGTTAAAGTCGATGTAGATATCAAATGTGGGGATGGAAGCGCTGAGCATCTGCCCGTCTTCGCTGTAGATGGTACCCCTTTGTGCATCCAGTTCGATGAAACGCTGGTGCAGGCTGTCACTCATACTGCGCCAGTGATCGCCTTCCACCCGCTGGATATAAAAGGCCCTTCCGAGTACCAGTAAACTCAGCACCACGATGCCAAGAAAACTGAGATATACTCTCCAAAGTATGTCGCGTTTTACTTCCAATGCCGCTTTGCTTGTGTCCGTTGTTAGTTGTTCTGTTATATGCTGCTTTCGCAGACCGTCCGTTGTTCTTCTTCTTACTTAAGCAAACTGCTGTCTCTCAATACCACCGGTGATTCCGTCAGTTCCTTCAGCCCCAGGGGTTCCACCGCTTTGATCAGTTCACTTTGTTTGCTGCGGGAGATCAGCTCCCCCTTTACCGCCGTGTACTCATACTGCAATTCCTTCACTTCTTTTTCAGTGCGGTTGATATTGCGTATCGTCTTATCGGCCAGGTGCCCGTTGTAGATATACAATACCGCCAGCAATGCCAGGAACAAAAAGAAAGGCACCTGCTTCACGATGGACTGATAATTCAGCCAGCGTTTCCAGCCTGCCTGGTCGGCCTGCCTCGCCTCAGGGCGGGCAGACCGGCTGTTCAGCCCGGTGGACTGTTCAGCTTTCAGGTCTCTTTCTTTTTTTTCTTGTTCCGGCATACATGCGTTTTTCGCCTGTTAGTTTTTTGTCCGCACGGGATTCCCGGTGGGACTGGTTTTTCATCACCCTTTGTTACAAGGGTTGATTTCAAAGGATATAGACTTTCCAGATTTTTATACCCTTATATATGGAGTAACGATTCCCTGTTTATTCCTTCCCGATCTTCTCTGCCACCCGCAGCTTGGCGCTTCTCGAACGGGGGTTTCTTTTCATTTCTTCCGCGGTGGGCCCGATGGGCTTTTTCGTGATCAGTTTCAGTTCGCTGAGAGACGGGGTATTGATAAAGGGATTCTCTTCCGGTTCATCAAATGAACCGCGGCGGAAAAAATTCTTGACCAATCTGTCCTCGAGAGAATGAAACGTGATGATGGCGACCCGGCCTCCGGGTTTTAACAGGTTGGGGACTTGCTGCAGCATTTCTTTTAATGCACCTAATTCATCATTAACCTCTATCCTCAGCGCCTGGAAAACCTGGGCAAAGTACTTGTTGGGATTTCCTTTTACTATATCCCGGACCGCATTCTTAAATCCGTCAATCGTCTTCAGGGAAGCCGTATTCCTGACCTGTACAATTTTACGGGCCAGGGTTTTGGCATTGGTAACCTCGCCATACTGTTCAAACAGTTTGTGCAACCGTTGTTCCGTATAGGTGCTGACCACTTCGTAAGCGGTCAGCGCCTGGCGCTGGTCCATCCGCATGTCGAGGGCGGCGTTAAAGCGGGTGGAGAACCCTCTTTCCGCCTCATCAAACTGGTGACTGCTGACGCCCAGGTCGGCCATGATACCATCCACTGCTGTGACCTGTTCTAACCGGAGGAAACGCTGCAGGTGACGAAAATTGTGTGAAACAAAAACTAATCTTTCGTCATCAGGTAAGTTTTTCCTTGCATCCGCATCCTGGTCAAATACGACCAGTTTACCCGCGGAGCCCAGCCGGCTGAGGAGGGCTTTTGAATGACCGCCTCCGCCAAATGTGCAATCCACGTAGATGCCACCCGGTTGAATGTTCAGAGCCTCCAGGGTTTCGCTCAGCAATACCGGAACATGATAGTCCTGCGGGTCAGCGGGTAAGCCGGAAGCACCTTTATCTTGTTTAGGCTTTTCCATACTGAACCGCTTTAACTTTTCGGCTTATCCGATCCGCTACCCAGCACCTGGTCTCCCAAATCACTGAATGTGTCCGAAGAAAGTGAATCAAAGATCTCTTTGTACTTATTACTATCCCAGATTTCCAACTTGTCGCCTGTTGCCATCAGCACGATGTCTTTCTGCAGCCCGGCATAAGCCTTCAGGTTGGGCGGCAACAGGATTCTTCCGGCGCTGTCCGGTTCCACGAATGTGGCGCCGTTCAGGAATGCCCGCCTGAACTCCCGTTGTTTGGGGTCAAACTCATTCAGGCCGGTGATCTTTTCAAAGAGAGGCTCCCAGGTCCGCATGGGGTAGAGAGCCAGGCATTTTTCAAAGCCCCTGTTGATAACGAAACGGGTGGTTTCTTCTTCCGGCAATTGCTTTTTGAACCCCGCCGGGAGGAGGAAACGCCCCTTGGCGTCCATCGTAGCCTCGAATTCTCCGAGAAAGCCTATCATTATCAGGGGATTGAGTCAAATTTGAATTAATTGACACAAAATAACACTTTTTCCCACTTATCAACCAAATTTTTCCGTTTTTCTTTTTTCCACAACATGTTTTCGCTTGAAACACAGTACAGTAAAGGGTTTCAGGCGATGGGAGGCTCTTTGTGGGAAAAAAGGGGTGAATGGAGTGTGAATTGCGGTGGATAAGATGTGGATTAGTGGCTGCGAGGCTTGAGCTGCGAGCTACGAGCCGCGAGCCGTGTGTTCGAAGTTCGAGGTTCGAGGTTCTAAGTTTCGTGTTATGCGAAAACACTTATTAAATCGGAACAGTTTCACTGCAGAAGAAATGAGGAACTTCCGGTTGTGCATTCACTTCACTCATTGCATCTGCATTTAAACACCAAAAAAAATGAAATACATTCCTGCATTTATTCTTGCATTCGTAATTATTCCGGTTTGCTATTCACAGGAACTGCAGGGTGATTGGACGAATAAATTGAACAATGGGATTTGCAACGAAAACGGATTCAGCCGGTATAAATGGGAAATCAGGATTTCAAATGACAGCTTCCATTACAGTAACTACAGCATTAAGGTTAATAGTTGCCCGGAAGAGCTTAAAGGAATCTACACCCGGGGAATATTCCATCCGGGCTTATTGTATGGAGATACCAGCTGTATGCTCATTACAAACCAGCATTATTCTTTTGCCATCGGGGCAACAGTAGCGGCAGCAAAAATGGACAGCTCCGGCAAAAAAAGGAGCTATAAAATCTGGGTATTCCGGGGGCGCATTGCCAATCCTTTTGAATATGAACTGATTCTTGAGAACCGGCAGGCTGGGCTGGAAACAAATCAGAAAGAGTTTATAGAAAAAGCCATCCTTGTTTGTATCCGTTTTATAACGATTATCATTTAGCAGCAGAACAGTATCTTTGTCATTCAATCTACAACAGTCAGTTGTAACATGAAAGATCCGAGAACATTAAACATACTTGACTATACCTATACCCTTCCGGAAGAACGTATTGCTGCTTTCCCGCTTGCTGAACGGGATGCGTCGAAACTGCTGATCTATGATAAGGGAAGGATAACAGAAGATACCTACCGGAACATCGCCCAGCATATTCCCAATGACAGTTTACTTGTTTTCAACAATACCAAAGTGGTGGAGGCGCGTTTGCTTTTTCAAAAACCCACCGGGGGGCAGGTCGAGATCTTCTGCCTGGAGCCGCATGAGCAATACACGGATATAACAAGTGCCATGCTGCAGACCGGGAAAGTGTACTGGCATTGCCTGGTGGGGGGCGCTTCAAAATGGAAACCGGGGCAACTATTAGAGAAGCATATTCAGTCCGGAAAGGAAGAGATCCTGCTCCGGGCTTCGTATATCGAAAAGCGCAGGGAGAGTTTTATCATTGAACTGAGCTGGACACCCGCCTCCTTATCCTTTGCGGAACTGCTGCACAAAGCCGGCGCCATTCCCCTTCCCCCCTATATAAAACGCAAGGCGGAGCAATCGGACAGCGAACGCTACCAGACCGTTTATGCCCGGCAGGATGGTTCCGTGGCCGCTCCTACTGCCGGTCTGCATTTTACCGATTCGGTATTTCAGTCTTTTGCTGAAAAAAATATTGCCACGGAATTTCTTACCCTGCATGTGGGCGCCGGTACATTCAAACCGGTAAAGGCCGAGCGGATGGAAGGGCACGAAATGCATGCGGAATGGATGGACGTATCTGCCGCTGCCATTAAAAACCTGCTGGCAAACCTGGACGGGAGGATTGTCGCGGTCGGGACCACTTCGCTACGGACGATTGAGAGTTTGTATTGGATGGGGAGGAAAGCGGCGAGCCATGAGCCCACCTTCGCTAACGCTATGGCGGGCAAGTTGCGAGCTGCGAGCAGGGAACCACAAAGGGATATTCTTGAAATTAATCAATGGGAGGTTTATGAACTGGCGAATAGTGATATACCGGCCAGGGAAGCGCTGGAAGCCTTGTTGCGATGGATGGAGGAGCGGAAACTGGACAGGCTGCTGACCCGGACCCAAATACTGATTGCACCGGGTTACCGCTTCCGGATCGTAAAGGGACTGATAACCAATTTCCACCAGCCCCAGTCCACCCTGCTCCTGCTGGTGGCCGCCCTGATCGGGGATGATTGGCGAAAGGTTTATGCTTACGCCCTGGAAAATGGGTTCCGGTTTTTGAGTTATGGGGATGGGGGGCTGTTGTGGGGGAATAACATATACACTGCAGACAAAAAACATATTACGTCTGGCCCAGCTGCATAAAACCTTTTGTGGGAAGCTATTTTTCCGTCTACTAAAGTGGCTGAAATGCTATACTTCGGAAAAACTTTCGACACATATATTGGGCCTTATCGTTCTTGTGTCAAATTAAATTTTTCAGTAAAAAAATATTCCATTTATTTACGCTTCTTCAAAATGATTATGGTCGCTTCAATTACGCCTGCGTAAAAAAGAGTATTTAGTAAAAGTCCAAAGAAAAAAGAACTACCACTCATATATTTCCAAAACAAAACATGTGTCGGAAAGCGAAATATATAAAAAGTGTTGGCCATGAAGTTTAGAAAAAAGTTGTCATAGAGTGTACCCTCGTCTTTACCAAATGCAGTCAAAAATGAAAGAAGGGTAAGTCCCCCAATGAATATTGTCAAAATAAAAAACCTTAATGGATTAAATCCTTTCATTAAATGTATATTATCCTTATATGAATTTTAGGTACGTATCAAATTAGAATGGCTACCAACGGTTCAGGGAATGCCGAAGGCAGGGAATTCATTGATTATCTGAAGATTACAACGTCCAGCCCCAATAACGCCAAACCCCATGCTAGCAGTATACCCTTATCCACCGTGCCGCCAACAATATCCGTTGCAACTTGTAGTCATATTCCTACACCGTCCTCCTTTCTTTGTTGAGCCATAACATTGTCTTGATGAACAACCGCTTGAATTGCTACTTGATGAATAAGACCTTGTCTTTTTACTTGTTGTGATTGGTGTGGAGTAAGAGTTTGTTGAAACTGTTTCTGTTGCCTGTGAATTTTTATTCTTTTTGTTTTTCTTTTTCTTCTTTGTTGTAGCGGTCGGCTTATTATTTAATGTTGAATCTTTTAAAGTTGCAACTGTGTCAATGAAATTAGTAGGCGTATATGTGTTTGAACTTTCCTTTTTGTTTGTACATAGCTTAATGCCAAGTCCAAGCACAATAACAACAATAATGAGTTGTAAGCCTCCGCTATTTTTATTTCTCATTGTCGTCCTCCTTTTTTGTTTCACCAACAAACCAAGATGCTAAGTAAGCGGTAAATGTTCCAAATAAACCAACACCAACCGTCATTAACAATGCAGCAATAATTCTGCCCTCGGTCGTTACAGGGAATTTGTCGCCATAGCCGACTGTTGTAATAGTTACATAAGCCCACCAAATTGCGTCCTCTGCTGTTTTAATGTTGCTGTTAGGGTCGTCCTCTACTTGTAAGATCGCTATGGAAGAAAATATAACCATTAAAACAGCAATGATAGCTGCTGCCGTCAAAGCACCTTGTGTCCTACGCTTAAATATATGATGAACTAAATGTTTTGTTGAACGGAAGGCTCTTAAAATTCTCAATAATCTTATAAGCCTTAACATTCTGCCTGCTCTCATAAAGTCAAGGGTCGGAATGCTTGAGATTAAATCTATCCAGCCCCATCGCATAAACTTCAACTTGTTGCCTGCACTGTAAAACCGAATTCCAAAGTCTAATAAAAAAACTAAACAGATAACATTGTCTGCTATATTTAATATTCTTGAAACTTCTGGCGGCAATTTAAAAAAAGTGTCCACCAATAAAGCTGCAAGAACATAAATTGAAAGTAGAAGTATGAGAAGGTTTAAGAAACCAAGTTTTTCTGTTTCGTTATTTTTCGCTTCTGTCATTAGTTAGGGAATGTCACTTTAGGGTTGCTGCTAACGTCCAGGGCTTTCTGCTGTGCTGATATTCCGTGATTCGTCAGCCCCAAACCGCTGCTGAGTAAAGTTAATGCAGTTGATGTTATGTTCTGTAGATCAGCTTTATTCGTTCAGCCCGGACTACAGATGATAAGCGAACGGGACGATCAGTACATATTCATCAGCCAGCATAGCAGAAAACTCCATGTTAGCGGCAGTGTTTAGCTAGATATTTTGGTGTACTTAATTTTGTAATTCTGTTCAAATCCATCTAACAATTCATTGTTTTTAACTTCGACTGAGTTAAACACTTTTCGTTCATCACCCGGCCGAACAGCAGTCTTGTAGAAGGTTATTTTGTTTGACTTTGGATCAAAGTTGAAGTCTGTCAAATTAAATACGTGTTCACCATTGATGACATAGTTACCATTTTCATTTAGAGTAAAGATTTCATGATCTCCATCTGTTCCCCAATCATTTCTCCACGTTCCTGTTAATTCTCTCAATGTTAGACTTTTTTTTGTATACCTCCTCTTTATTCTGAGAAAATAGAACCCCGAGATTGTGAGAATAACGATAAACAGGTATAACGGTATTTTAACTTCGTAAACTAAAACGGAAATTATTTTGTCAACAACAGGCCCAGCACTTTTAAAGTCAATTTTATTAAATGGTATTAGTGGTAAAATGGCAACAATTAGTCCCAACAATGTCAATAACCCTTGGTTTGCATTGCACCAATCTTTTAGTTTTTTATAGCTGTTTTTGATTCCCATTCTTTTACCGTATCAAGTGGAGATGGACGTTAACATTGCCGCCAACACATTATTTTATATTCACCAATAAATTTGTATATCCCCATCACTTTATATAAGAGCCATTTACTGATATACTTTCCTTATTACTACACCAATACAAATCACCGGTTCACGAATTTACCCACTTACACCCAACCCCGCAATACCCTTTTTGGGTTAGTCGGGACCGTAATGCCTTTTGGGTTAGTTGTCAGCCTGCCTGTCCGGTAGGCAGGATGTCGGTTGTCAGCCTGCCTGCCCGGCCCGCTTCGCCGCGAGGCGAGTAGGCAGGTTGTCAGGAGTCAGTAGTGGTGAGATGGGCCTGTTTGTAAAGAGGGTGCCCCTGGGCCCGGGTAGTGGAGCCCAAGGAGGGATGGAGATTTTCCTTTGGCGCAGCTCCCCTAAACTATGAGGATGCTTATATAAAATGGGAATTTATCTTGCTGAAAATCAAACTACTACCCCTCCTCAACGGCAAATCCCCCGTGAAGATGCTGCCCCTGCCCAGGGTACCTCCGGCTTTGATATCGCCTGGTGGGCTCCTAGCATAGCGAAGCGAGGGCGGGCCCATAGCTAATGGCTCAAAGCTTACACCACCAACAGCCCCATTCCGCCGTATCAAAGCCGATGCCTGGTCGTGGTTAAAGCGTATCATGCGCTTTAACCACGGCTGAGTCCCGAAGGGAGTACGGACGAGGCACGGAGCAGACCCGAGGAACTTTCGAAGAAATGCATATCTGTGTACGCTTGCCACAACGAGCACTGTTTGCTGCTGTGCTGAAATTTTTATAATGTCCAGCCCGGAGTCGCAACCGATCGAAAAACTGATGATGAAGATAACAACAAAAGCTGAATAGAATTACCTCGGCTGGATATGGGCTGATAGTGATATGAAGATGAGAATATATTCGTCGCCAGCATAGCAGCAAACTCCCTGTTGTGTGCAGTGTATTGTAGTCAATCTATCAAAAATATTAATTCGGATGATGTCCTTGATGACGGCCTAACTTCAATATAAGAGCCGGGGCTAAGCGTTCCATTAAATTCAAGAAGGCCTTCAGTCCAAATCTTAGGCAGAAGAATTCCATATTTGTTCTGATTTCTATGTTTTCCCAGTACTACAGCTTGGTAGGTATTCTCATATTGTAAGGATTCACCCCTGTCAAAGTTTTTCTGTGTTAAATCTCTGAGTGTTAATAAAATTTGGTTATTCTCCAGATCGATAGACTTTATTTCAAGTGGAATACCATTTAAGCAATTGGAAAATGGAGTACAGCTTTCAATCCAACCGTAGTTACTGATTTCTTTTTTCAATAAGATAGCTTTGTATATTTTCTTTTGATGGTTAAAAGAATACACTATGCCCCAATCGTTTACTTTTTGAATCTGCATGTTTTTTAACACTTGTCCGATCGTGTAAGAATTATGAATTTCTTTCAAAGGATGGGGAAGAACCGGCTTAAACGATCCTATAAGTTTGCTATTTGTGTGATCGATAGCTTTAATAGAAACTCTTTTCTTTGTTTGTACTTCGTAGTCATATTTTGAATTGCTCCACCCCATTTCAAACTTAGGAACATAGATTCTTAACCCTGAATTAACTAAAGAGCCATTTATGCCATAGGGCGTAATTTCTTCTATCACAAAGTCTACAATTTCTCCTTTATGTATATCTAAAAATTTAAAATATGGATTATTGTCGTACTCCTTAAGAGATAATATCACTATCCGATCAGCACGATCAACTTTTTTTATCCGGCACTCTATTCGAGAATCAAGCTTTATTTTATTAGCTCTTTCAACTATGGATTCCTTTGTCCAGCTAATTTCGGGGTATGGCAAAATCGCTTCTACTCCTTCTTCGATTTCTCCAACGAACGCTCTTGGGCTTTTCTTGCAAACGTAAAATTGTACTTTTTCACTTGGAAAATGATTAGTTATTTCCCAATAGTCTGGCATATCAGTTAAAGCTAAACGTATGCTTGCCTTTTCAAAGTTATATCCTAATACTTCAAATTCATGTTCATCTCCAATTTTGAACTTGCGGTGTAGAAACAGAAACCTACTTCGTGTCACATCCTGACGATAAGCAAACCCTTCGACCTTTTCTAGGCCTAAATCAACTTTAATAAATTCGTCATCCACATATGATATTTTCCCAAAAAACATTTTCCCGATTTCAAACTTAGAAGTGACAACTTTATTCGGATCACTTGCAGTATTCTTCAGGGAAAGCTCCACAACGCCATTTTGCTGAATTTCTATGGGAATAGCTTCAATGTAAGTTCCCTCTTTGAAATACATCCGAGCATCGTTAATCTCAATTATACTCAGATTATCCTTTTTAACCCATCCCTCAATTCCATTTATGTCTAATTTAACCGCACTTTCTCGAACGCTAACCACAACCCCCCTGACCGTGGATTTTTCCTTAATTGCGTCACCAATTTCTCTTAAAGTACTTGCAAAAAGACTGTCTTCATTAATTCTTATGTAAAAACAGACTACAGGTCGTCCTTTGCTGTCTTTAAATTCCTTAGGCTTGTTAATCAAAATAAAGTTGCCACTCTGAAAGAGTTCCTGAGCAACCTTAGAGAGTATCTCTACTTTTTCTGATCTAGCTAGTAAGTAGAAAGATTCTATTCCTTTGGCCCTTCCCAACTTGATTCTTCTGAGATAAGGCTCTAATCCATAATTTGCATAAGTTTCGATTCTTGCTACTAAGATTATTCCGACTTTCAACGTGTCATTTGTAAATGATAACGGAGTATAATCGTCAAAATCACGAGTTGCTATCTCATTGACGAAATCTAAAAACCTATCTGATTCCTCTTTGTGCTCTGGCTTTGGAAGTCTGCCTAGAAGTTTATTACCGAACCCATTTAATTCTCTTAATAAAATTCGTGTAAACAACCCATTGTCGTCCACTTCCTCAATCTTTTCGCACTTTTCGAACACTTCGTCATTGTCGATGGTGTTCTCCTCAAAAAACATCGAAACGAGATTCGACTGATTATTCTTAATTTGGAGTAGCAACTTTTTCGTTACTATCAAATCCATCGCCTTCTTAAACGAGTCACTGAAATATGGCTTACTATGCTTTAAAAAAGCATCTCTAACAAAAATATGGGTTGCTTTAAGCACATTTCTTGTATTGTCATTTTCGAACTTGAGCTTAATTATCGCCTTTCCCTCTTGCAGTTTTGTTAACAAATTATCTTCCGATACCCATTTTATTACAAGATCAGGTATTTCAATGTCCGGAATTTCTTTTGATATTGTTTTTAAAGCTTTTGTTGTTGGTCCTTCTATTCGATAGCGAATAGCCTTTTTCCTAAAAGACTTAAAAGGCCAGGCTAAAGTCTGATAGAGGAAGCCAAAATATATTTTGAAATTCTCGGGCTTAGTCGCGGCAACATATAGCATAAATATTATTACCAGTATTAAAATTCCTGGCAATCCATACGACCTTAGAAGAGGCTCGAAAAAGTCTTTAATTTTATCCATTACTATTGTAATCTTCGATGCAATTTATCTTTTCGCAGTAGAATTTTAGTTTCGTAACAGAATTTTCGGTGTAGGGAATCATGATTCCAATATTTTCCATTGTAATACATGTGCCACAACTTTCACAGTAAATTTTGTGATTGAGCATATCCTCGAATTGTGACGTCTCTCTTAGCAATTGTTCGATCTGCCCATCTAAAATTGCATTAATATCAACTCTCTTTTTCCCAAACATGTTTTAAGTTAAGGTTTTTTTTACTTGACACTCAGAAATAGCATTGCATACGACACATTATTTCATACTCACCAATAAATTTGTATATCCCCATCACTTTATATAAGAGCCATTTACTGATATACTTTTCTTATTCCTACTACACCAATACAAATCACCGGTTCACGAATTTACCCACTTAGACCCAACCCCGCAATACCCTTTTTGGGTTATCCGGGACCGTAATGCCTTTTGGGTTAGTTGTTAGATGTCAGTTGCCAGATGTCAGGAGTCAGTAGTCAGGAGTGGTGAGATGGGCCTGTTTGTAAGGCGGGTGCCCCTGGTCCCGGGTAGTGGGAGCAGAATGAGAGAAGGAGATTTTTCTTTAACCGCAGCTCCCGGAAATACAAGGGTGCTTATAGAACAGGGGAATTTATCTTGCTGAAAATCAGCCCCTACCCTTTCTTCAACGGCAAATCCATCGTGAAGATGCTGCCCTTTCCCAGGGTGCTTTCGGCTTTGATTTCGCCATGGTGGGCTTCCACCACGGTTTTTACATAACTGAGGCCGAGGCCGAAGCCTTTTACATTGTGCACATTGCCGGTATGGGCCCGGTAAAAACGCTCGAAGATCCGCTTCACGGTATCGCGGTTCATCCCGATCCCGTTGTCTTCGATCCGGAGGGTAAAGTGCCTGTTGAGGTTCTGGGTGGATAAACGGATGGAGGGGGGCACATTGTCCTTGGCGTATTTTACGGCATTGTCCACGAGATTGTTCACCAGGTTGGAAAAATGCACTTCATCGGCTTCGATCAGGTCATTGGAGGCATCGAGGGCCAGTTCCACTTTCCCGCTCTTGCTCTCTAATTGCAGGGCAAAATTATCCACCACATCTTTAATCACTTCGTGCACATGCACGGGCTTCAGGTTCAGCTCCACTTCCTGCTTCTCCAACTGCGAGGCTTTCAGGATGGTTTCCACCTGCCGGTTCATCCGCTGGTTCTCTTCCTTGATGATCCCGCTGAAATACCCCAGCTTCTGCCGGTCGCTGATCACTTTTTCATTCCGCATGGCATCCACGGCCAGCGAGATCGTGGCAATGGGGGTCTTGAACTCATGCGTCATGTTATTGATAAAGTCGTTCTTGATCTCTCCCAGCTTTTTCTGCCGCAGCATCGTGCGTACCGTCAGGTAGAAGGCGGCAATGATGATAATGGTAAACAGGATGGAAGCCCCGATCCGCCAGCGGAGGTCTTTTAATACGAGGCTTTTGATATTGGGGATTACCACGAACAGGACCTCATTCACACCCAGGCTTTCCCCCGCCGTGCCGCTCAAAGCCTCCAGTCCCCAGTTGTAGGAAAAATTATTCAGGGTATCCTCGTAAGCGGCTATAAAATTGGGGGAGATCTTTTCAAATACATTATTTCCCAGCCGGTCGAAGGAGGCGATCCCGAACTCAAACCGGACTTTCTTCAGGTTATTCTGCTGGAAGGCCCGGATAAATTTTTTACGGATCTCTTCCACATCGAAGCGCTGTCCCACCGTAACCGGCTTAAAGAGCTCGAGGGTAAACTCATCGCTCAGCAAGCCCCTCTTGGTATTGCCCGGCGTAAACCCGCCCTTGTGCTGGGCCAGTTCATTCCCCACCATCTTGGTGCTTTCCTCCACGCTGTGCTTGATCTGCTCCTGCCGTAACAGCACCATATTATTGATCCAGGAGACCTGGATCAGGATCAGCCCGATCAGCGACAAACTGATCAGCACCGTAATTATGGTAAATATGCGTTTCACTGCTTTTTAATCGGTCGTAATATACTGTATCCGGTTTATTTTCATGACACTATCCGCCCCCCGGGCTGCCTGCAAATGTAAGGCCCCTTCCGCAGCGGATATACGCCGGGCCCCGTATCCGGCCCAATTTAACTTGTTCTTTAGCTTTTTAAAAAGGCGGGGCGCCCGGCTTTGGAACAGAAATTTAAAAAAAAGAAATTTCCCCTTAAATTGAACTATGATTGAGCCGGCCCCGGGCATATTACTGATCGCAGACCCCTTCCTGAAGGACCCCAACTTCCTGCGGACCGTTGTATTGCTCTGCGAACACCAGCCCGAAGGCAGTTTCGGGTTTGTGATCAACCGGCCTTTTGAAAGCACCCTCGACGAACTGATCCCGGAACTGGAGGGTCATAAACTGCCGGTATTCGACGGCGGCCCGGTACAAAGGGATTCCCTGCATTTTTTACACCAGTCGCCCGCGCTGATCCCCGGCGGGCAGGAAGTGAGCAAGGGCGTGTTCTGGGGAGGTGATTTCGAGACCGTGGTCGGCCTGCTGAAAGAAGGGAAGATAACTCCAGACAAAATCCGCTTTTATATCGGCTACTCCGGCTGGGGCGAGGGACAACTGAATACGGAGATGACGGAAAAAACATGGCTCACGGTAACGGCCAACCGCAAACTCGTCTTCCACAAGGACCACCAGGCCATCTGGAAGGACTCCCTCCGTCACCTGGGCGGGGACTATGAGATGATGATCAATTTCCCCCTGGACCCCCAACTCAATTAATATTATCCAAAGTTTAAAATGTCCTGACGATCTCCCGGCTTTTCGACCCGGAGTGAGTGATGGAACGACCGGCCTTGCAACTTGCCCGCCATAGCGTTAGCGAAGGCGGGCTCAAAACTCGCAGCTCATAGCTCAAAGCTCACAGCTATCCCCCAAAAACAAAACCCCTCCGCCAGGGAGGGGCCAAATTTCATTTGATCCCGGATCAGGCCAGTTCAACTGCACCTTCCACCAGTACCGTTACTTTATTATTCAGTACTTCCACAAAACCACCCTGGATCTCGTAATGGGCCAACTGGCTTTGCTTACTGTCCTTCAGCACTTTTACCTTGCCGGCTTTCAGGGCGCTGACTAAGGGAGCGTGCTTGTCCAGCACTTCAAAGCTACCGGTGATACCGGGCATCTGCACCCCGTACACTTCCCCGCTGAACAGCTTTTTTTCCGGTGTTAATATTTCTAAATTCATTAAATTTTCAATTTTGAACTCATTCACTATGGTGATGCTGACATCCTGAGCTTGCCGAAGGATCAGCCCTGCGCAGCCGCCAGCAATTTCTTCCCTTTCTCAATCGCCTCATCAATATTTCCCACCAGGTTGAACGCGTTTTCCGGGTATTCATCCACTTCACCGTCCATGATCATGTTGAAACCACGGATGGTTTCTTCGATCGGTACGAGCACCCCTTTCAGACCGGTAAAGGCCTCGGCCACATGGAAGGGCTGGGAAAGGAAACGCTGTACTTTACGGGCCCGGTAAACGACCATTTTATCTTCATCACTCAGCTCATCCATACCGAGGATGGCGATGATATCCTGCAATTCTTTATAACGCTGCAGCATGGACTTCACACGGTTGGCGCAATTATAATGTGCTTCACCCACCACCAGCGGGGTAAGGATCCGGGAAGTCGAGTCCAGCGGATCCACCGCGGGGTAGATACCAAGGTCGGCGATCTTCCGGGACAATACGGTTGTCGCATCGAGGTGAGCGAAGGTCGTTGCCGGCGCCGGGTCCGTCAGGTCATCCGCCGGTACGTAAACCGCCTGCACGGATGTGATGGAACCGTTCTTGGTAGAAGTGATACGCTCCTGCATGATCCCCATCTCGGTTGCCAGTGTAGGCTGGTAACCCACCGCCGAGGGCATACGGCCCAGCAGCGCGGATACCTCGGAACCGGCCTGTGTGAAACGGAAGATATTGTCCACGAAGAACAGGATATCCCGTCCTTTGCCCTGTCCGTCACCATCCCGGTAATATTCTGCAATGGTCAGACCGGAGAGCGCCACCCGGGCACGGGCTCCGGGAGGTTCGTTCATTTGTCCGAATACGAATGTGGCTTTGGATTCAGCCAGTTCTTTCATATCCACTTTGCTCAGGTCCCATCCGCCTTCTTCCATACTGTGTTTGAAAGCGTCGCCGTATTTCATAATCCCGGCCTCGATCATCTCCCGCATCAGGTCATTTCCTTCCCGGGTTCTTTCTCCCACACCGGCAAATACAGACAAACCGGAATAGGCCTTCGCGATATTATTAATCAGCTCCTGGATCAATACGGTTTTACCCACACCCGCACCACCAAACAGACCGATCTTACCACCCTTTGCATAGGGCTCGATCAGGTCAATTACTTTAATCCCGGTGAACAGGACCTCGGTATTGGTGCTCAGGTTCTCGAAGCTCGGGGGCATCCCGTGGATAGGGCGGCCACCCACTTTACTTACGGCAGGCAGGCCGTCGATTGCATCACCGGTTACATTGAACAGGCGACCCTTGATGGCTTCACCGACCGGCATGGCAATCGCGATACCGGTATCCACCACTTCCGTACCCCTCACGATCCCTTCGGTACCGTCCATCGCGATGGTACGAACACTGTCCTCACCGAGGTGCTGTTGTACTTCAAGCACCAGGATATCTCCATTTTCTTTTTTCAGTTCCAGTGAGTTGTAGATCTCGGGAAGTTTGCCATCAAATTGCACGTCGATTACGGCGCCGATGACCTGTTTTACTTTACCTACGTTTGCCATGATTATGTGTTTATTAGGAGTCCGGTCTGTACCGGTATTTTCAGGCCGCAAAGGTAAGGGGGCAGGCTTAATCCTCCAATTAGAAAATTAAAGATTTTAAAGCTGTGGAAAAGCCTGTTGGAAACGGAAACCGGGGGGCTATTCGGGCTGAAAAAGGCTGATTCTCAACCAGGGGCCCGCCCCGCCCCGGGTGGCCAGCAAATTACGCAAACCGAAGAGAGTGACTGCTCGCTATCCCCCGCCGGCGGGGGCCGGCTATGCGATTTGAAAGAATCTTCAAATGGGGGTGGACAAAGGAACTCTTCTCTTGTCCACCCCTGTTTGTAAGGTCGCTTATGGCTGACCCACTTCCCTCGCCGGGCGGGGGACAATGCAGATTTCCTCATTTCTACTGGCGTAAGGATACGGCTCCCGAATGTGCAGTTAGTTATTTCTGTGGCTCACCCTTACATAATGACATTGCCTCTATGGGATAAGAGAAAGAGTCGCTTCGCAGGATCCGGGATGGATGGAATTACGCAAATCCAGGAGAGTGATCCCCCGCCGGCGGCAAATATGGGTCAGCCGGGAAGGCGGTAAGACGGGGAGGAAATTCCCTTTCGCGGTTATTTTATATCCCGCAAAGCTTTATAAGCCTTTACAAAAAATGAAACCCCTGCGGTTACAGGCCTGCCTTTTAATTCTTTGCAGGAAAATCATGGCCCCCTAAACCTGCCTGTCCGGTAGGCAGGTCCCCCGAAGGGGACTTTGGCCTCCGAAAGTTTGGGTGTCGTTTATTTTTCTGTAAAGCAAACTCTTTCGTGCCTTTTCCTGCCTAACCGGCAGGCAGGCGTGTCAATTCGTGGCATACCCATTTTGAGCTGCTTTGCCGCGAGGCGGGAAGGTAAATAGTTTTAGACGGGGAGGCGGGCTCGAAACTCACAGCTCGCAGCTCACAGCTCACAGCTCGTGGCTCGTGGCTCGCAGCTCACAGCTCACAGCTCGCTACCTCAAATGTTCAATTTTCAATAGCTGAACCCGCCCCAACGGTTTTTTTTGAGTATCCTTACCTTTGCCGCACTTTATGCAACTGACCGAAGTCACCTCCCCCAAACTGGCCCGGGATTTTATCCGGGTCAATGTGGAAATCAATAAAAACGAGCCCAATTATATCCGTCCGCTGGACAAGGATATCGAGGACATATTTGACCCGAAAAAAAACAAGTCCTTCCGCTTCGGGGAAGCCACCCGCTTCGTACTCCGGGACGATGAAGGCAAACTGATCGGCCGGATCGCCGCCTTTGTCAATAAAAAATACAAGACCCGGGGGGATGAGGTCCCCGTGGGAGGGATCGGGTTCTTTGACTGCATCAATGATCAGTCCGCCGCAGATACGTTGTTTGATGTCGCCAAACACTGGCTGATGCAAAGAGGGATGGGCGCCATGGACGGCCCGATCAATTTTGGGGAAAGGGACCGCTGGTGGGGGTTAATTGTGGAAGGCTTCCAGTCACCGCCCTACGGGATGAATTACAACCAGCCCTATTACCGGAATTTATTTGAAACCTATGGCTTCCGTTGTTTTTTCAACCAGTATTGCTACGGGCTGGACCCCCGCCGGGAAGTAAGCCGGAAAATTATTGAACGCCATGCGGCCATTGCAAAAGACCCGGCCTTTTCCGCCCGTTATATCCGGAAGAGCCAGCTGGAAAAATATGCGGCGGATTTTACCACTATCTATAATAAAGCCTGGGCAGGCCATGGCGGGATGAAAGAACTGAAGAAAGAACAGGTGCTGGCCTTGTTCAAAAAGATGAAGCCGGTGATGGATGAAAAGATCGTCTGGTTTGTCTACCATAACGAGGACCCGATCGCCCTCTTTGTAAACCTGCCGGACCTGAACCAGTGGTTCAAATACCTCAACGGGAAATTTGATCTCTGGCACAAACTGAAATTCCTCTGGATCAAACTGACCAAAAAGAACACCCGCTTTACCGGCCTTGCCTTTGGCGTGGTTCCCGAATTCCAGGGAACCGGCGTGGATTCCTATATGATCAATGAAGCCAAGCTGGTGGTGCAGCCCATGAAAAAATATGAGGATTATGAATTGCTGTGGATCGGGGATTTCAACCCGAAGATGATCAATGTGGCGGAAAATTTCGGGGACACATTCCGCACCCGTCACCTGATCACCTACCGCTATCTCTTTGACCGTACGATGGAATTTAAACCCCACCCCATCCTGTCCTAAACTTATTCACAGGGAAGGGCTTTTTACGCCGGCTACCCCCGGGTTTCTTAAATTGCAGCCGGTATGGATAAATTCATCGTTTCGGCAAGAAAGTACAGGCCCCAGACCTTTGATACGGTCGTGGGACAGGCGCATATCACCACCACCCTGAAAAACGCCATCAAAAACCAGCAGCTGGCCCATGCTTTTCTTTTCTGCGGTCCGCGGGGTGTGGGAAAGACGACCTGTGCCCGTATCCTGGCGAAAACGATCAATTGTGAAAAGCCCAGTAAAGACGGGGAAGCCTGCGACAAATGCCAGAGCTGCACGTCCTTTAATGACGGCGCTTCGATGAATTATTTTGAGCTCGATGCCGCTTCCAATAACTCGGTGGATAATATCCGGGACCTGGTGGACCAGGTTCGCTTTGTACCCCAGACCGGCAAGTACAAAGTATATGTGATCGACGAGGTGCACATGCTCAGTTCATCGGCCTTCAATGCTTTTTTGAAGACCCTCGAGGAACCCCCGCCCTATGCCATTTTCATTCTCGCCACCACGGAAAAACACAAGATCCTGCCGACCATTCTCAGCCGTTGCCAGATCTTCGATTTCAAACGGATCACCACTAATGATACGGTTCATCACCTCGAAGAGATCTGTGAGAAAGAAGAAATAAAAGCGGAGAAAGCGGCCCTGCAACTGATCGCCCAGAAGAGTGAAGGCTGTATGCGGGATGCCCTCAGTATCCTCGATAAGATCGTGAGTTTTACCAATGGGGTGCTCCATTATGCCAATACCCTGGAGCACCTGAATATCCTGGATGCCGACTATTATTTCCGGATGCTGGATTATATGCAGGAACAGGACCTGGCTTCGGCCATGCTGCTCTATGATGATATCAACCGCAAGGGATTCGAGGGCGACCTGGTATTGAACGGTATGGCCGAGTTCATCCGGAACCTGCTGGTCTGCAAGGATGAAAAAGCGGCCGTATTGCTGGAAGCCGTGGAAAGTTTTAAACACCGGTACACAGAAACCGCCAAAAAAGTACCTGCCGCCTTATTGGTCAGCGCCCTGAATATCCTGAATGAATCCGAGATCAATTATAAGTCGGCCCGGAACAAAAGGCTGCATGTGGAATTAACCCTGATCAAACTTTGTTACCTGCAGCAGGCCCTTGAATTAACGGCTGATGGCGGCAGTATCGGTAAAAAAAAAATAGCTGAAGCTCCCCTCGCCTTCCGGGCTGTTCCGATCCGCCCGTTTACCCAAAAGCAAACGGGGGTTGATAAAAGCACAAACCCCGGGAAGACAAAGGAAGCCAAACTGATCATTGAAACGGCCCGGGTCCCGGCATCGGTACCTGCGCAACCTGTTGCAGCGGAAACGCCCGGAACGAACCCGGTTAGCCTGCAACCCAAAACAAGATCCGGGCTTTCTGCATTGGACAAGATCCGGAAACAATACAAGGGAAATGGGAATAACGGGAACGACACCGTAAACAAACCCCTCGAATACGATACCCTGAAAAAGGCCTGGGAAGAATATATCGTGCAGCTGAAAGCCGCCCGCAACCCGGCCGCCCAGCCATTCCAGACAGCCCTCCTGCGGATAAAGGATACGAATTCCTTTGAAGCAGTTACGGCCAATAATATTGAACAAAAATTCATCGAGCAGGAACGGAATGCCCTGTTTCATTTTTTGCAGCAGCACCTGCACAACAAACAATTGCAGTTCAGTGTGCTGGTGGAGGAAAAAAATGAAGACCGCCCTTCCGCAGAACCCACCCTGACCGCCAAAGAACAGTTTCAGAAAATGACGGAACTGTACCCGGTGATCAAAGAACTGAAAGACCGGTTACGACTGGAACTGGACTATTGAGCCTGCCGTTCGGCATTCACTATTTTACCTTAATTTCGGCCAAAATTTAACAGCACATGGCTGAAGTGATATTAATGCCCCGCCTGAGCGACACGATGACGGAAGGAGTGATTGCCGCCTGGCATAAGAAAGTGGGTGACCCGGTTAAGAAAGGCGACCTGCTGGCCGAAGTAGAAACAGATAAGGCCACCATGGAACTCGAAAGCTATAAAGACGGTATTCTCCTGCATACCGGCGCTGATAAAGGAGGCAAGATCCAGGTAAACGACCTGCTGGCCATCATCGGCAACGCGGGTGAAGATATTTCAGGATTACTGGGCGCCCCCGCCGCTGCACCGGCAACCGCAGAAAAGAAAGAAACAAAACAAGCGGCCCCCGCGGCTACGGCTGCCCCTGCAAAAACGGGATTAGATATCTCCAAAATGGAAGAAGTGGTGCTGATGCCCCGCCTGAGCGATACCATGGAAGCCGGTGTGATCGCTTCCTGGCATAAAAATGTGGGCGACCCGGTGAAGAAAGGAGATATACTGGCCGAGATCGAAACGGATAAAGCCACCATGGAACTGGAAAGTTATAAGAACGGAACCCTGCTGTATGCAGGCGCCCAAAAAGGGGAAAAGATCCTGGTGAACGGATTGCTTTGTATAATTGGTGAAAAAGGGAAAGTGGATGTGGATGCTATTGTGGCGGCAAGTAAAAGCGGCCCGGTAACGGCTCCTGCTGCTGTTGAAACCAGTACGGCCCCCTCAGCCCCCGCAACGGCTGCTGCTGCCACGGCAACTGCGGTTGTTACTGCTGCGGAGAACGGTAGAGTGAAAGCCTCTCCCCTTGCCAAAAAGATCGCCAAAGAAAAAGGACTGGACCTGCGCCTGCTGCAGGGTACGGGTGACGGCGGAAGAATTACGAAGGCGGATATTGATAATTATAAACCCGCTGCCCCGGCTGCTCCAACCGCGGCTGCGCCAACTGCGACTGCCG
Source organism: Sphingobacteriales bacterium (assembly GCA_016219985.1). Lineage (GTDB taxonomy): Bacteria > Bacteroidota > Bacteroidia > Chitinophagales > Chitinophagaceae > JJ008. The sequence continues at coordinate 126,265 of JACRJO010000029.1, forward strand.
CACCGGTGGCTGCCTTTGCAGGAAGTACCGAAGAAGGATATACCGATATACCCAATTCCCAGATGCGCAATGTTATTGCCAAAAGACTGGGTGAAAGTAAATTCGGCGCCCCGCATTTTTACCTGACCATGGAGATCAACATGGATAATGCGATGGCTGCCCGGACCCAACTGAATGAGATCAGTCCCGCAAAGATCAGCTTCAATGACCTGGTGGTGAAAGCCGTGGCCCTGGCCCTCCGCCAGCACCCCGCGATCAATGCTTCCTGGATGGGAGATAAGATCCGCCGCTACAGTCATATCCATATCGGGATCGCCGTAGCAATCGAAGATGGCCTGATCGTACCGGTGGTCCGTTTTGCCGATCAGAAAACCCTGCCGCAGATCGCTTCCGAAAGCAAGGAACTGGCCGGCAAAGCCAAGAACAAAAAATTACAGCCCAGCGAATTCACGGGCAATACCTTTACGATCTCCAACCTCGGTATGATGGACATCGATGAATTTACCGCGATCATCAACCCGCCCGACAGCTGCATCCTCGCCGTGGGCCGGATCAAAGAAACGGTGGTGCGTAAAGGAGATGGTTTCGGCGTAAGCAATTTCATGAAAGTGACCCTGAGCTGTGATCACCGCAGCGTGGACGGCGCCTCCGGCGCGGCTTTCCTGCAAACCTTTAAGAAATACCTGGAGAATCCCATTACGATGCTGTTGTAAATAAAGCCCGTATAAATAGTCAGCGCTGCCACCCGGCAGCTTTTTTTTGACGGGTACCGGTCCGGCAGGATAATTGCAGGAAAAGGCCGGCTTTTACGGCCGCGGGGAGTACGCCTGAAAAAAAACAAGCACCGCTGATACCCCGGGGCTATTTTCGCCGTTACATTACCTGTAATTTCGCATCTATGTCTGACAGGGAATCAACCACCTCATCCTTGATTATTTTATTCGCGGTAACGGGCGTTTCCTGCTTTGGCTTTAGCCTGGTCATAAAAATACTCGACGGGCATCATCCGGAATTACTGGTCTGGACCGGCATCGTCGCCTCCTCGCTGGCGCTTCTTACCCTGCTGGTTTCACTGGTTCACAGGCCGGGAGCAAAAAAAAGAAAGCCGCATCTTGCCGGCAAAGACAAAAACTGACGCCACGCTTCCCGGCAACGGGCGGCAGGGCATCCGCCCCCATTTCCTCCTTAAAGATATTCCCCTTTTACCGGCAGCCGGCAGTACCCCTGTGTACGGGCGGCCGGGCAAAACAAGGCCAACTATATTTTCAATAATTTTTGAAATTTCGAAAACAGTCGTTAATTTTGAGCCATGAAACTCACCGAAGCCAGGCAACAATTCATTAGCAGCTGGGGTGCATTTGGCACCCATTGGGGTATTAACCGGACCATGGCCCAGATCCATGCCTTATTACTGGTCAGTCCCGACCCCCTGACCCAGGACGATATCATGGAAGAGCTCAATATCAGCCGGGGCAATACCAATATGAATATCCGGGAACTGATCAACTGGGGCCTGGTGGACCGGGTGCTGATCACGGGTGAACGCAAAGAATTTTTTTCCGCGGAAAAAGATATCTGGAAAGTGGTGAAACAAATTGTGAAGGAAAGGAAGAAAAGGGAACTGGAGCCCATGCTGCACCTGCTGGACCGGCTGGAAGCCGTGGAAGGCGATAAAAAAGATAAGCAGGTGAAGACCTTTGTGGACACGATCAGCAGTATTAAGAAGCTGGGCAAACAGGCGGATAAGACCCTCGACAGTATGATCAAAGCGGAAGAAAGCTGGTTCGTGGGAGCCCTGATGAAAGTCTTTAAATAAGGGTTCATCCTCCAGGTGGAGCCGGTAATTCCGGCTTTTATTTGAACCTGATCTTTCATTATTTTCTGAAACTATAAATAGTTCACTGATGAAATTCCTTAAACTGGCCGACCTGCTTACCCAAGTATCACTTTTCCTGGCGAGCCTGGTGCTGTTTTGTTTTGACAATGAAAGAAAAGTGGCCGTCACTATTTTTTACGGGATACTGGCGGCCTGGCAGTTGCTCAGTTTTCTTATCCATCTTTTCTTTTCAGGGAAATCCTGGTACCACAAAAAATACAGGAGCCTGTACGGGGAAACGGGTCTCGCCCTCCTGGTCCTGTTACTGGGCGGGGCTTCCCTCTTTCCCTTTGCAGCCTTTTATTTTACGCTCCTGTTTTTTGCCGCGATCCCGGTTTATGTAAGCTGGTACCTGGTCATTGCAACCCGGGAACTGCTCACGATCCGGCGGAAAGAACTGATCCATTTAAAAAACTGATATGATAAATAAGAAAATTGTGATCGCGGGCGGGTCCGGGTTTATCGGGAATGAACTGATCCGTCATTTTGGAAAGGAAAATACCCTCCTGGTACTGACACGTTCCTTGCCGAAGGCAGTAAATAACCGTTATGCCGGCCCGGAACAATCACAGCATGCCGGTCATGCAGTAACCCGGGTTATATGGGATGGAAAAAATCCCGGTGCCTGGATAGAAGCGCTTGAAGGAGCGGACCTGCTGATCAATCTTTCCGGGCGCAGTGTGAATTGCCGTTACACAGAAAAAAACAAAGGAGAAATCATGAGCAGCCGAACCGAACCTGTCCGGGCGCTCGGGGAAGCCATCCGTGAATGCAGGAATCCCCCTTCCTTATGGATCAATGCCTCCTCGGCCACCATCTACCGGCATGCCACGGACAAAGCCCAGGATGAATATACCGGCGAAATACAGGATGATTTTTCGGTGCGGGTTTGCAAGGCCTGGGAAAAAACATTTTTTGATGAATCCACTCCCCTGACCCGGAAAGTGGCGCTGCGTATGGCCATTACCCTGGGAACCGGCGGTGTATTGGTTCCCTATTTTAACCTGTTGAAATACGGGCTGGGCGGGAAACAGGGCAATGGAAAACAAATGTATAGCTGGGTTCATGCAGAAGATTGCTGCCGTGCTATTGAATGGATTGCCCGTCACCCGGAAATGAAGGGCGTGTATAATTGTTCGTCCCCCTTCCCGGTAAACAATGAAACATTCATGCGCAGCTTGCGGGAAGTAACAGGATATAAATGGGGCTTACCCGCCCCGGCCTGGTTATTAAAAGCAGGCGCCACACTGATCGGCACTGAAACTGAACTGATCCTGAAAAGCCGCTGGGTCATTCCCACCCGTTTACTGGAAACGGGGTTTCAATTCAAATACCCTTTACTGAAGGATGCACTACGGGAAATCATTCACAAAACTCCGGTAAAACATTACCGGCTGTTTTAAAAATCTGTCCTTAGTTTTACAGGATGAACCACAAGAAAACCCTGGTACTCGGCGCTTCCGACAACCCTTCCCGGTACAGTTACCTCGCCGTGCAGCGGCTCCGGAACCAGGGGCACCCGGTGCTGGCGATCGGTGGTAAAAAAACCGTCGTGGCCGGTGTGGCGGTGGAAACCGAAAAGAAAAAATGGGAAGGCATTCATACTGTAACACTCTACCTGAACCCGCAGCGGCAACAGGAATATTATGACTATATACTTTCCCTTGCTCCCAAACGGATCATCTTCAATCCCGGTACGGAAAACGAGGAATTAGCCGGCCTGGCCGCCTCGAACAACATCGAAACCATCGAAGCCTGCACGCTTGTACTGTTAAGTACAAACCAGTATTGAATCGTAGATAAACAAGAAACCCTTCGAAGTTTTACGAATTCCCCAGGGTACTTCCCCTCCATTTTCCGGAAATGCTACCTGCGTTTTTGGAACTGATTAAAACTTTCACAAACCTTGCAGTACCGTCCCCCACTGAAAACCGCAGTTACCAATCCTGACTGCCGAACAATATCCTATTGACTTTTAAAAAAAGTTCAGATGAAAAACATTCGTGCCACCATCCTGTGCGCAGGTTTTGCGCTGTTCAGTCTTGTTTCCAGCAGCCAGGAACAAAAGATCCCGCTCAATGAACCGGACTACAACAAACCCAGGCTCTTTGCCAGCCTGCCGGACAAAATCCCGGTCAACCCGGAGCAGGTAAATGAGATCATCAGTTCCCCTGTAGGGAAGAGTTCCCAATTCCGGCTCTCCGGCAACAGCAGTTTCCAGTTTGAAGGCGAAGTGGTTTCCACCGCCAGTAAATACAACAACAGCATCCAGAGTATTGTGATCCGCTCGGACAGTTTCAACGGCGCCAGGCTGACGCTATCCAAAATCACCCATGCGGATGGCAGCATCAGTTACAGCGGGCGCATCATCAGTTTCAAACACGGTGATCTTTATGTGCTGGAGAACCAGGACGGGCAACTCGTACTGGTGAAAAAAAATTATTATGAACTGGTGAATGAATAGTTCCTATGAAAATTAGTTATAGCTGACCCGTTTTTATCCGTATCCCTTGTACCCTTTCGAAATCTAAATCCGTCTTGTTATGAAAAACTTTTTATCATCCGCCCTGGTCCTGCTGCTCTGTGCCGGGACGGTCCGCGCCCAGGTACCGGTGATGAGCAGTTATCCTTCCGCCTCCGCTGTAATGTTCCTCGATTTTGACGGCCATACGGTCAGCGGAACCAGCTGGAATTCCACCGGGCCGATCATTTGCGCTCCCTCCGGGCTGAACAATACACAGATCACGACTGTCTTTAACCGGATAGCGGAAGACTACCGCCCTTTTAATATTAATATCACCACCGACTCCACGAAGTACCTCGCTGCACCGGTTGCCAACCGGATGCGGGTGATCCTGACCCCCACTTACGAATGGTACGGCGCTGCGGGGGGTGTGGCTTTTGTCAATTCCTTTATCTGGGGCGATGATACCCCCTGTTTCGTTTTCACCGGCCTGCTTAACTATAATGTAAAAAATATTGCCGAAGCGGCCGCCCATGAAGCCGGTCACACGCTGGGATTGTTTCACCAGGCCAGTTATGACGCCAATTGTGTGAAAACATCGGATTACAATGCCGGGCAGGGAACCGGTGAGATCGGTTGGGCCCCCATTATGGGTGTGGGCTATTACCAGAATTTCACCCTCTGGAATAACGGCCCGAATTCTTTTGGCTGTACCAATTACCAGAGCGACTTATCCGTGATCACTTCCTACAATGGATTTACCTACCGCACCGATGACTATACCGGGAGCTTTGCCGCTGCCCCCAATATCCCTTTCAGCAGCAATCAGTTTACGGTGAACGGGGTCATCGAACAAAGTACCGACCAGGACCTGGTCAAATTCACCCAGCCATCCTATGGCCGCTTCCAGCTGAGCGCCATCCCTTATAATGTAGGTACGGGCAATGCCGGATCCGACCTGGATATGCAGGTAACCTTGTTCAGCAGCATCCAGACCCAGTTAAGCGTTTACAATCCCGGTACCCTGCTCAGTTCTGTGATCGATACCAACCTGAACGCCGGTACCTATTACCTGCGGATTGAAGGCAAGGGCAATATGTACGCCCCCAATTATGCGAGCCTCGGCTCCTATGCATTGCAGGGCAATTTTACCGAAGGGATCCCGCTGCCCCTCCGCCAGCTGACCCTCCAGGGCCAGTTGAATGGCGAACGCCACCAGCTGAGCTGGATCATCGATGCCGATGAAACCATCAGCAGCCAGGTGCTCGAAGTATCCACCGATGGAAGGAGCTTTGCCCCGGTGAACCAGGCTGCCCCGGCGGAGCGCAGTTTCAGTTATAAACCCATTGCCCCCGGCAACTTAGTATACCGTCTTCGGGTAACATTTGACAACCAAAGGGAGTATTATTCCAATATGGTGACCCTGCGCAACAGTGCCGGTACGCCCAGGCCTAAGGTTATCAGTAACCTGACTGAATCGAATACCCTTTCCGTGGTCAGCCCGGGTAACTACGACTACCTGGTATGTGATTTCAATGGCAGGACCCTGGCCCGGGGAGTGCTCATTACCGGTATCAATACGATTACGGCCAACGGGATGACCAGCGGCATGTACCTGGTCCGCTTCAGTAAGGATGGCCGGCAATGGACCGAAAAGATCATCCGCCAATAAACTTTTTTTGGTTCTGGCGCTTCGTACGAAGAGTTTGAGCGAAGTTGTAACAGAACGATAATCCGTGCCCCTTTTGTAATTCAGAGGTTTTCCTGTAACTTAGGAAAACCTCTTTTTATATGCGCTGGAGAAAATTTAATGGTGACCCTATTGAACAACCCATTATTGATGCGGTTGAAACGGCCATCAAAAGGGAAACAGGAAATGGCCACCGGCTGAAAGTCTGCATCGGTACCGATTCACAGGTAAAAGGAAAGGAAACAGAATTTGCCACCGTTATTGTCTTCCTCCGCGAAGGCCAGGGCGGGTTCATGTTCATCCACAATGAAAAGACCCGGCAAGCTTTTACCATCAAGGAACGGATGCTGACAGAAGTAGCCCGGAGTATTGAAATTGCCTATGAGCTCTGCCACCTGTTTACCCGCTATGATGTGGACATGGAAGTGCATGCAGACATTAACACCAACCCGCACTTTAAGAGCAATGACGCCCTGAAAGAAGCCATGGGATATATCCTGGGTATGGGGTTTGCATTCAAAGCCAAACCGGAAGCTTTTGCAAGCAGCAGTTGCGCCAATAAAGTAGTCAACTGACCCGGTTATCCCCCTTTCGCTGCAGCGGGGCTCCCCGCTGGTGACCCTTTTACCCCCGGTTTTTCCCGGTTCCTGCTGATAAAATAAATGCTGAATGCGGCTCAGGCGAAACGAAGGCCTGCTGCCTCGTTATTGAAGATGGCCGGTAAAATGCCCGGCGATTTGAATAGTTGTCCTGCCCGTAACAGAAACTGCCTGCCCCTCCTGCTTAGAACCGGAATACACCGTTTCCATTGCCCGGCTCTGTTCCTGGGCCACAGTAAATGTAAGCAGCACCAGTACAAAAAGGATGACGACCACGTTTCGTTCGGATAAGATCAGTTTCATAAAAAGAAGGTATGAGCCGCAAAATACTATATTATTTCGATTCCGCTACCTGGTCAGAGACGGGTAAAAGTCTGGTTCAGTTGCCCGATATAAGCGAGGATCTCCTTCCGGCCGGCCCTTGTGGTGGCGGAAGTTAAATAATGAGGCGGGGGTACTTCCCATTGACCGGAGAGGGCATCGAGGAATTCCTTGCAATGACGGAGGGTGGCGCCTGGTTTATTCTTATCGGTCTTGGTAAACACAAGGACAAAAGGGATCTCCCACTCCCCCAGCTGGTTGATAAATTCAAGATCAATCGGCTGTGGTTCGTGCCGGCTGTCGATCAGTACAAAAAGGCAAACCAGGTTTTCCCGCTTCCGGATATAGGATTCGATCATATTGCCCCAGTTGTTCCGCGCCTTCTGCGACACTTTTGCATAACCATAACCGGGGAGGTCCACAATATTCCATTTCTTTTTATCCGAGGAAAGCACTTCAAAGTGATTGATCAGTTGGGTCTTGCCGGGGGTAGCAGAAGTCTTGGCCAGCCGGATCTGCCCGGTCAGCATATTGATCAGGGACGACTTGCCAACATTGCTGCGCCCGATAAACGCATATTCCGGCCGGTCTGCCGGGGGGCATTGCTTGTAAGTGGCGCTGCTGATCACGTATTTGGCGGAGACGATTTCCATGCGGGCAAAGGTAACTATATGGGTTGAGGGTTCGGTGTTCGGGGTTCGGAGTTCAGAGTTCGGAGTTCGGAGTTTAGGGTTTAATGTTGAGGTCGGTAGTATTCACCCCTCAACCTCTCAACCCTCAACCTCTCAACCCTCAACCTCTCAACCCTCAACCTCAACCCCTCAACCTCAACCCCCAACCCCGAACTTTTCTCTTAACTTTGCCCCCCATGTCAACCCCCTTACCGCACGATAAGATCATCCCTTTTAAAGACTCCGGGAAGACCAAGAAAGAACAGGTTGCCGAAATGTTTGACCGGATTGCCGGACGTTACGACCTGATGAACCGCTTTCTCTCAGCCCGGATCGATGTCCGCTGGCGGAAAAAAGCGATCAGTATGCTGAAAAAGGACAATCCGCAGCATATTCTTGATGTAGCCACCGGTACAGCCGATATGGCCCTGATGGCCTATCACATTCTCAAACCCGGGCAGATCACCGGTATTGACATTTCAGAAGGAATGCTCGAGCTGGGGAGAAAAAAGATTGAAAAAGAAGGACTTGCCGGCAAAATCCAGTTACAGGCAGGAGATGCTGAAACAATAAAATTTGCTGATAATACGTTTGATGCCGTGATGGTGGCATTTGGAGTACGGAACTTTGAAAACCTCGAAAAAGGCCTTTCCGAAATAAAAAGGGTATTAAGACCCGGGGGCCGTCTGATCGTGCTGGAATTTTCAAAACCCCGCCGCAAAGCGGTGAAAAGTTTGTACAACCTGTACATGGGGATCGTAGCCCCGCAGGTAGCCCGCTGGTTCAGGCAAAATAAAGAGGCCTATGAGTACCTCAATGAATCGGCCAACGCTTTTCCGGATCGCCAATTATTTACTGACATTTTAAAAAAAGTGGGGTACTCTGACGCAGAGTTTCAGCCGCTGACCTTAGGTATATGTTGCATCTATTCCGGCAAAAAAGCAAATTAATCGTCTTTCTCTTACCCGTTTTACTATTCCTTTCCAAACCGGCTGCTGCACAAATGGGCAAGGTGGAACTGAATATGTATGACCATGACAGCAAACCTTATTATTTCGGCATCACCGTTGGTATCAACCTGGCCCGCTTCCAGACCGAACTGCATCCCCGCTTTTTACAATCCGACAGCGTGTATGTGGGAGAACCCCTTAATTCAGGCGGGCTGACCCTGGGACTTTCCGCCACTGCGCGGATCTCCAACCGTTTCCAGGTCCGGTTTAACCCGCAGTTGATGTTCATCGAACGGAATATTTTTTATAAACTGAAGTACCCCGACCTCGACGGACGGACAGAAGTTACCAAAAAAGTGGAATCAGTAATTATGTCCTTCCCCCTCCAGGTAAAATTTCAGAGTGACCGGATCGGTAATTTCAGGGTCTACACCCTGGCCGGTTTCAAAGCCGATATAGATATGGCCAGCAATGCCCGGGCCAAGAAAGCCGAAGAACTCATCAAAATCGAAAAGCATGATTTCGGTCCCGAGTTCGGGATTGGTTTCAATTTCTTCTTCCCCAGCTTTATCTTCTCTCCCGAGATCAAGATCAGCAATGGCCTCCGCAATATCCATGCAAGGGACGAGAACCTGCGTTTCTCCAATGTGTTTGATAAAATACAATCGAGGATGATTGTGTTTTCGATTCATCTTGAAGGATGATGGGGGGAAAGAAACAAGATGCCAAGATCCAAGATGCCAAATAAGAACCAAGATTCAAGACGCCAAATAAGCATCAACGTATAATAATCAAAAAAGCACCAAAGGATTCTTTGGGGCTTTTTACTATTTTAAGTCGTTCCCACCTTTCGCGACCGTCCGGTTGGTTCTTTTTTATTGAATATTATTTAGTGCTTGCCCATTGATGCTTTTTTGGCCTGCCTGTCCGGTAGGCAGGCATCTTGGCATCTTGGTTCTTGGTTCTTAGTATTCAATCAGGTATCAAAAATCAAAATCCCGTCTCTGCATATTCCAGCGCAGACCAAAACTGATTACAGATGTATTTGCGGATGAAACCGGCGCTGTTTTCGTTTCCTGTTTCCGCAGCACGGCATTCAGCTCCAGGAAGAAATTTTCCCTCCATTCATAAGAAAGCAGGAAACTGGCCAGGAACACCGATGTTTTCCAGCCACTGCCATTTTCATATCCATAATCACCCTGGCGATAAGGCGGGGTATTGGGCAGGAAGATATTACTCCCGAAACTGCGGCTGCTGCTGTCGCGGCCCTGGGTATAAGCCATCAGTTTACCGGTGAGTAACCATTTGGGAGCGGGTTGGTAACGGGCAACCGCGATCCACTCACTGAAATTGGCTCCGAGGGGGTGGGCCAGCGGCTGGTTGTAGTGGGTGTAATTCGCTACGGAATCGCCGTGAGAATAGGTAAAGGGCCGCACCCGGTTATGTTCCGCCTGCAGGTCCAGGTTGGGAATGCCAAAGGCATCGATATATTTTACACCGAGCTGGATTCCCCATTTATTGGCCCACCAGCCCCGGTTCTTTTTGATTTCGGATAAAAGAAACTCATCCAGCAGCAATTGCCCATATAACTGAACCCGGTGCGGCAGGTTGGCTTTCACATCCAGCCCGGCGACTGAATTATCAAAACTTCCGTTCTGCTGCTCGATGGACCGGTAGAATATGATCGGGTTCAGGTAACCAAAATCAAAGCGGTTTGGCCGGCCAAAGATCACGCCTTCAAATAAACCGATATTCAGCCATTTGGTCACCCCCACATCGAGGTGGTGCATGGCCGCGTATTTCTTCCCGATCAGCCGGTCGCCCACCCGGTCATCCGCGTTGTGCAGTTCCATGAACAGGTTCTGGTAATTGAATTTCCAGATCCGGGTATTCAGTTTTAAAAAGAGATTGCTGTTACCAAAATCACTCAGGAATAAACTGCGGAATCCATTCCCGATAAAATGGCGGTCATACCCAAAAGCCACATCAATATACCGGGTCACATTAAATGTGAAATAGCCCCGCGCATCAAAATAGTCATAGCCTGTTCCTTTAAACCCTTTATAAAAACCGGCGCCGGGAACCGCTTTACGGGCGCTTACAAAATCCCGGGCATAAAACGGGAGCCGTTCCTGGTTATCGGTGAGGTAAGTGGCAAACCCGATTTTATCCGCGATCCGTCCGCGAAGGGTGAGTCCCCTTGTATTCTGGAACAGGGTTTCATCATTGTCCTTTTCCTTTGAAAAAGTTAGCTGTATCACCGGGTTGATCACGAGGTCGAAATCCTTCACATGTACTTCGTAAAGATTGGCCGGGGAGGTATAAAAGTTTTTAAGGAAGGGTTTTTTTGAATTGAATTTTACCCGCTCCCCGGCCGGCAGGTATTCCAGGTTATTCTTCAGGATCCCCTGCCCGTTGTACTGGTCCACCGGGGAAATGGATTTTCCCGGACCCTGTAAATAATGGCTGAATGCCGCTACAGCCTGTTTCCGGCTGAAGGGTTTTGTTTTTGAGTAATTGAAAAAAGAATCGGTCCGGCCTTTTATTTCCAGCCGCTCCAGTAAAATACCCGCTTTATCGCCCTGGGGCAGGTAAGTGTTTTGTGAAAATGCGGAAAATGGAAGCAGGATCAGCGCCAGTCTTAACAGGCTTTGTTTAAATTGCATGGGTATTGGCTTTGACTAATAATTTCAACAGACAAGATATGCAAAATTACCTGATTCGGAATATACAGATCGTCAATGAAGGAAGCATCCGCACCGCGGATATTCTCCTGGCGAATGGCCGGATTGAACGTATCGCCCCGCAGATCGGAAGTGTAAAAGAAAATTATACAGAGATCAACGGGGAAGGTAAATTTCTTTTGCCGGGTTGTATCGATGACCAGGTACATTTCCGGGAACCGGGACTGACCCATAAAGCCACGATCGGGTCTGAAGCCAAAGCGGCCGTGGCCGGCGGGGTTACCAGTTTTATGGAAATGCCCAACACCATCCCCAATGCGCTGACCCAGGACCTGCTGGAAGAGAAATATCAGATCGCGGCCCGCAGCTCATTAACCAATTATTCCTTTTACATGGGCACTTCCAACAACAATACGGAGGAAGTCCTGCGGACCAATGAAAAGAAAAAAGATATCTGTGGCGTCAAGATCTTCATGGGCGCCAGCACCGGCAATATGCTGGTGGATAATCCCAATACCCTGGACCGGGTCTTCGCCGAAAGCGAATTGCTGATCGCCACGCACTGCGAGGATGAAACGATCATCAAAAGAAACCGGGAACGGGTCAGCGGATCCGGTCGCGAACTGGTTCCGGCTGATCACCCCCTGATCCGTGATGAAGAAGCCTGTTACGCGTCTTCCCTGTACGCCATCCAGATCGCCAAAAAATACGGGACCCGCCTGCACATCCTGCATATCAGTACCGAAAAGGAACTGTCCCTTTTCACCAACCTGTTTCCGCTGAAGGACAAACGTATTACTTCCGAAGTCTGCGTACACCACCTGCATTTTACCAGTGCCGATTATGCAACCCTGGGTAACCGGATCAAATGCAACCCCGCCATCAAGGCGCCGCATAACAAGGAAGCCCTCTGGAAGGCCCTGCTCGATGACCGGCTGGATATCATCGCAACAGATCATGCCCCGCATCTCCTCGAAGAAAAAGAAATGCCTTATGAAAAAGCGCATGCCGGCCTGCCCCTGGTGCAGCACCCGCTTTTATTAATGCTGCATTATCACCGGCAGGGAAAGATCTCCCTGGAAAAAATCGTGGAGAAAATGAGTCATGCCGTGGCCGACTGCTTCCAGGTAGCGCAGCGGGGTTATATCCGCGAAGGCTATTATGCCGACCTGGTGATTGCGGACCTGGAGCAGCCCTATACGGTTACCAGGGAAAACCTCTTATACAAATGCGGCTGGAGCCCGCTGGAAGGATTCCGGTTTCCGGCGACCATTACACATACGTTTATAAATGGCCGTTTGGTGTATGGAAACGGGGTATGGGATGAATCTCAATGGGGGGAGAGGTTGAGATTTGACAGATGATAAGAACCAAGAACCGAAGATACCAAGACGCCGAAATAATGACCAAGATACAAGAAACAAGAAACAAAGAAATTCCAAATGGGAAGAACCCTGCCTACCGGACAGGCAGGCAGAAATAATGATCAAGATGCCAAGACACCAAGATGCCAAATAATGACCAAGATACAAGAAACAAGAACCCTGCCTACCGGACAGGCAGGCCGAAATAATGACCAAGATGCCAAGACAGCAAGATGCCAAAGAAAAACCAAAATACAATTTCAAAAAAGAGAACATTTCGATAGAGAAAAAGACAGGAGTAAATCAGAAAAAAAGCGGGCTGTTGTGAGGATTTGATCTTTGATAGAAAATTTGCTGCCAGTAGGTTTGACCTAAAAAATATATGGCAGAGATAAACAGGAAATTTGACCTGGAAGACAGAACGAGCCTGTTTGCGGAAAGAGTCAGGGATTTTTGTATGAAGCTCCCGAAAAACCCGGCAAACAATGAATACGTAGCACAATTGCTGCGATCCAGCAGTTCACCCGGGGCGAATTATATTGAAGCAAATGAAGGTATTGGGGGCAGGGACTTTATTATGAAAATTAAAACCTGTCGCAGGGAAGCAAAGGAATCAGCTTATTGGCTAAGGCTGATCATTACAGATGGCAGCACTGCGACAGGAGGCAAAGGAACTGGTACTGATCTTTACAGCCATCCTGAAAAAAAGAGGAGACAAATAACCCGGAGCAGATATATTGATTTTTTTTACCAGAAACAAATTGTACCAAAACCCCAAAAAGCCCCAAAGAACGCAGTGAATATTATTTGCCTGCCTGTCCGGCCCGCTTCGCCGCGAGGCGAGTAGGCAGGGTGCTTGTCCCTTGATGCTTATTTGGGATCTTGGCATCTTGGTTCTTTTTATTGAGTATTATTTGCCTGCCTGTCCGGCCCGCTTCGCCGCGAGGCGAGTAGGCAGGATGCTTGCCCCTTGATGCTTTTTTGGTGTCTTGGTATCTTTGGTTCTTGGGATTTTATTAAGAATTATGCAAATAGATACAATCTCCTTCAACGACATCTCCATCTTCCATCCCGAGGAAGAATTCTCTATTTTCCATAAACTGAACTTCACGAAAACCGTCGGGGGACGGGAATGGCTGCATAAATTCTTCAGTGAGCCCCATAATGATCTCAAAAAGATCCGGGGGACACAAAAAGTTATCCGGACCTTTATGGAACATATCCGGCACTGGCCCTCTGAGATCAGCAACGGGACCGTACTGGTGATGGATAAGTTCCTGGACTACCCCCTCGACCCGATCAACGAGTCCCCGGCCTCCTTCAATAACCTGCTGTATAAATGGCTGCACAATGCGGATTATTCCATGGTCAAATATTCGATACCGCATTTTGCCGACTTCTACCGGGGAATCCGCAAAGTGGCCGAATTGCTGGAAGACCTGGACCTGCCCGCGAATATTAAACTTTATATTGACCGGATCAGCGGCCTCCTCCGGGAACCCCCGCTGCGGAAACTGTCGGAAACGGAACAGGGGCAACGGTTCTCCATCCGGCAAAACCTGTATTTCGGGTACCATCTCCGCGGCCGGTACAAAACCAATACCCTCGAACTGATCGACACCTTCAGCCGGCTCGATGCCTGGTACTCCATGGCCGTGGCCGTCAAAACCTATGACCTGAGTTTTCCTGAATTCCTCGAACAGGACAGCCCGCTGGTGGATGCCCGTGGCCTCTATCATATCCTGCTGCCGAAGCCGGTAGCCTATGACCTGCAGATGAATCCCGAACAGAATTTTTTATTCCTGACCGGCGCCAATATGGCCGGCAAAAGCACCCTGATCAAATCCGTCGGGGCTGCCGTCTTCCTGGCCCATATCGGGATGGGCGTACCGGCACAGCAAATGAAACTGACTTTATTCGACGGGCTGCTCAGCAATATCAATGTCGTGGATAATATTGCAAAGGGAGAAAGTTTTTTCTTCAATGAAGTCCAGCGGATCAAGAACACGATTGACAAGATCAATAACGGGAAAAAATGGCTGGTGCTGATCGATGAACTCTTCAAAGGCACCAATGTACAGGACGCCATGAAATGTTCGCTGACCGTGATCAAAGGGCTGATCAGGATCAAAAACTCCCTTTTCATTCTCTCCACGCATCTCTACGAGATCGGGGAAGAACTGAAGACCTATCCCAATATTTCCTTCCGCTATTTTGAAACCACTGTAACGGATGAACAACTCAGCTTCAGCTACCAGCTAAAAGAAGGGATCAGCAATGACCGGATCGGGTATGTGATCCTGAAACGGGAAAAAGTGGTGGAGATGCTGGAGAAATTATAGGCCCCCTTCCCGGAAGGGCGGGCAGAAATCATTACTTTTATTGGAATTTTCGGCTTATGAAAAAAACGATCCTGCTTGCCTTGTTAAGTTGTTTCTTCGTGTCCGCCCGGTGCCAGCGGAATTTTGATGTACTGCATTACCGGTATGAACTGGAGCTCTCCGACAAAACAGACTCGGTATACGGGAAAGCCACCATAAAGGTCCGGTTCCTGGCAGAAAGCCCGGGGATCCGTTTTGATTTAGTTAGTCCCGGTAAAAACGGGAAAGGCATGTCCGCCTATACGATCATGGAAGACGGTTCCGTCCCGGTGGAAGCGGTTCATTCCGGCAATGAAATCAGCCTGAACTTTTCAACAAAGAAATCCGCCAACGACACGGCTTCATTTACCGTTTATTTCAGGGGCATCCCGGCTGACGGCCTGATCATTTCCCGGAATATGTATGGCAACCGCACGTTCTTTGCCGACAACTGGCCCAACCGGGCTCATCACTGGATTCCCTGTGTGGATGATCCCGCAGATAAAGCAACCGTTGAATTCCTGGTTACCGCGCCCTCCCATTACCAGGTGATCTCCAACGGGATCCAGTTAGAAGAAATCAACCTGACTGCTGATAAGAAATTCACGCATTGGAGTGAAGATATTCCGCTGCCTACCAAAGTAATGGTGATCGGTGTGGCGGATTTCGCGGTACAGCATGCGGGTTTTGTAAACAACTGTATCCCCGTCAGCAGCTGGGTATTCCCGGAAACAATGGATAAGGGTTTTTATGATTATGCCATCGGGAGGGATATTGTTGCTTTCTTTGACCAGTACATCGGCCCCTACCCTTATAAAAAATTAGCCAACGTACAGTCCAAAACCATTTATGGCGGAATGGAAAATGCCGGCGCTATTTTTTATTACGAGAGTTCTGTCACCGGGCGGCGCAGTGAAGAAGGATTATTTTCCCATGAGATCGCCCACCAGTGGTTCGGGGATATGGCGACGGAAAAAACCTTTGCCCATCTCTGGCTGAGCGAGGGGTTTGCCACTTATCTCACCCATATTTATATGGAATCAAAATACGGGACAGACAGCCTGAATGCCCGCATGAAGGAAGACCGGGAGGCCGTGCTGGACTTTGTCAGGCAGAGCAAACGGCCCGTGGTGGACAGCACCCCGAATTATAAAAGCCTGCTGAACGCGAACAGCTACCAGAAAGGCGGCTGGGTATTACACATGCTCCGCCGGGAACTCGGGGATGCTGTTTTTCATGAAAGCATCCGCCGGTATTATGCGCAATATGCGGGGGGTAATGCCGGAACAAGCGATTTCCAGCGAATCGTGGAGGAGGTATCAGGAAGGGATCTCGGGCAATTCTTCCGGCAATGGTTGTACACAGCGGTTAATCCCCGTGTGTCGGTCAGCTGGAAATATGTGCCGAAAGAAAAAAACCTGCTGTTAACCATCACCCAGTTGCAGGCCGCTGCACCATTTGAATTTCCCCTGGAACTCCGGCTGGATATGGGAGAAAACAAATCCCTGTTAAAAGAAATTGTGGTCAGCAAACAGGCAGAAACCTTTACCATCCCCCTTGGCAATGCTGTCCATTCAATTATCGCCGACCCGGAAGTTTCGCTTCTCGCTGAAATCACCATCAGCCAGGAGAAATAAAACATTCTTTACGGTGTAAATCCCCTTCCCCTGATGGAGAACCGGCGGCAAATTGTGTTACCTTCCGCCCATGCTGATAACGACTTTTGGCAGTGCAGTGTACGGCGTGGAAGCCATCACCATTACGATTGAAGTAAACTGGATCGCCACCCAGGGCAAGGACCCGATGATAGTGGGTCTCCCGGACAACGCGGTGAAAGAAAGCCTGCAGCGGATCGAAAGCACGTTTAAAACCAATGATTATTCTTTCCCGCGCACCAAGGTGGTGGTGAATATGGCGCCGGCTGATATCCGGAAAAGCGGCACCGCCTTTGACCTGCCCATTGCTCTCGGTATCCTCGGTGCTTCCGACCAGATAGAAAATGCGGAGGCCCTTTCCCGTTATGTGATCATGGGCGAATTGTCCCTCAATGGCGAAATCCGCCCGATCAAGGGCGCCCTGCCCATTTCCATCCAGGCCCGGAAAGAAGGATACAAGGGACTGATCGTACCAAAGGTGAATGCCAAGGAAGCCGGTATGGTGAACCAACTGCAGGTATATGGGGTCAGTCATATCCGGGAAGTGATTGATTTTTTCAGCAAGGGCGAAAAGGGGCTGGAGCCGGTGATCATCAATACCCGCGAAGAGTTTTTCAATTCCCAGTATGATTTCGAAATTGATTTTTCCGAAGTAAAGGGACAGGAGAATATCAAACGGGCCCTCGAGATCGCGGCAGCCGGTGGTCACAATGCCATCTTAATTGGTCCGCCCGGTGCGGGAAAAACCATGCTGGCAAAAAGATTACCCACCATCCTTCCCCCGCTCAGTTTGCAGGAGGCCCTGGAAACAACCAAGATCCATTCCGTGGCCGGGAAATTACCGGAGAATTCCACCCTGATCTCTAAAAGACCATTCCGTTCGCCGCACCATACGATCAGCGATGTAGCCCTCGTAGGCGGGGGCGGCATCCCGCAACCCGGGGAAATTTCACTGGCGCATAACGGGGTATTGTTCCTGGATGAATTACCCGAATTCAAACGGACCGTACTCGAAGTCATGCGGCAGCCGATGGAAGAAAGAAGGGTGACCATCTCGAGGGCAAAAGTAGCCGTTGACTTCCCCGCATCCTTTATGCTGATGGCCTCTATGAATCCCTGCCCCTGTGGATACTATAATCACCCCGACCGGGAATGCAGTTGCCCGCCCGGCGCCGTGCAGAAATACCTGAACAAAATATCCGGTCCCCTGCTCGACCGTATTGACCTGCATGTGGAAGTAACACCCGTCGCATTCAGTGAGCTGTCGGCCATACGGCCCGCCGAGCAATCCGCGGCTATCCGTGACCGGGTGATCAGGGCCCGCGACCGGCAAGCGGAACGTTACAAGGATCATCCGGGTATTTATTGCAATGCGCAGATGAGCAGCAAAATGCTCAAAGAGATTTGTGTGATCAATACCGTAGGCGCCAATTTACTGAAAGTGGCTATGGAAAAACTCAACCTGTCGGCCCGGGCCTATGACCGGATCCTGAAAGTCTCCCGTACCATTGCCGATCTTTCTCAAACAGAAGAGATCAGGCCGGAACACCTCGCCGAAGCCATTCAATACCGGAGCCTCGACCGGGAAGGATGGGCGGGATAAATGATTTCATACGTACAAAAACTATTTCCCCATTTTCTCCTTTACCAGCCCGATCATGTTCAACAGGTATTCGGGCGGCTCGGCACCCTCCCCGTTTTGCTTATAATAATACCGGGTTGCCTCCTGGTAATTGTGTAATGCCTTTTCGTAATCCGCGAGCATCAGTTGCGCATCACCTGCGAGGGAAAATCCGTTTACCGAAACCGGGTTTTTCTTCAATATGATCCCGGCATATTCCCATACTTTTTTTGCATCACCGGCCTGCCAGTAATACCGGGAAAATTTCACTAATTGGCTTTCGGTCATGGATGCCGGTACTAATATACCGGCCCGGACC
The DNA here is from genome assembly GCA_016219985.1 of Sphingobacteriales bacterium. Lineage (GTDB taxonomy): Bacteria > Bacteroidota > Bacteroidia > Chitinophagales > Chitinophagaceae > JJ008. The sequence continues at coordinate 144,839 of JACRJO010000029.1, forward strand.
GTTAACTTAACCTTATCCGTTTGATCGCTAATCCCAACACTGACCTCGTACTCACCCGGGGGTAAACCCGCCATATCCGGAGAAGAAATAGCAAAATAGGCGGTCGCCGTACCGCTTCCTTCCAGGAGCGCTATATGTTCAGCGGCGGGGTTCTCCAGTAATTTCACCGGCAATATGATAGACCGGTTCTCCTTTACATTCGCCGCTGACCATTTTAATTGTGCGGTCCATGGCACTGTTTCACTGCCAAGCCGGATGGACGTTGATTTTCTTTTTCCCCTTTCCAGTTCAGCCCGTTCCCGGTCAGCTTCTTCTTTTTTTATCTTCCCCTGTTTTTCCAGTTCATTCAACTGCCGGATCCTCCGGTCAGCAGAAGCATTCCAGGATTGGTCAGACCGGGCCGCTTTGTTTGTAATGGTTACAGAAAAAATAACCGGCTCATTTTGCAGTACCATAGCGCCCAGGCTATCATCAGCCCGCAGCATAACCTGCAACCCTTCCTGTGCACAAAGGGAACTGCCCCCGGAGCATATCACCAGCAGGAACAGTATAAGACATATTGAACGCTTCATAATTCCTGGTTTAAATGGTTTAACGGTTCCCACAAGGTTTGGGCCGGCCGGCCTTTCCGGATACACGGACCTGCTGTTTGCAATTGCCGCGGCCAGCATTGGCATTCCCAAAATGCTGGTCATGGGCATTATACCCGGTACCGGCGGCGCTGTCACATAAATCAGTACCCACCGCTTCCGGATCAAATCCCCGGATCACGGTGCCCACATTATCATACCGCATCACACAACTGGTATCCCCGCTTCGCAATCCATGCACCCGGTCGAATGAATTCTCGGCTGACTCATCTCCTTCCCCATGATGGCATACATTATTCCCGTGCAATAATTCATGCGATACAACCGCCCGAATCTTTGCGGCCGCATCCGGAATATTCCGGTCCCTTATCGCTTTCTGTATGCGGGTAAGATATACCCTGATCTCCGCTTCGAAATTGGGTACCGTGGGCGTTAATGCCCCTTCTGAAATGGCAACCCCGAGTAATGCCGGGTGTGTTCCGGCATTGATCAGTTTTAATCCCCGCTGATCGCTTGCATGGGTTGCCCGGTTATTATTGGCATTCACGATCCGGTACCGGTCATCCACATACTGCCTCTCTTCAATTTCATGTACATCCAGTTCACTCACGCCGGCATAAAGGGAAAGATCCAGGTTGTCCCGGTTCCGGATAAATATATCTTTAACTGAATGATGAGTCCGGATATGCACTTCTTTTCCGTTGTCCATGACTTTAAACCCCCGGTATTCCTCATAATTGGATAGCCCGTCCCCGTTGAAACCATCCCCGGCCGGGAGGTCATCCTCATCCGCCCCTTTATCGGGGGGATCCGGCACCCTTACTCCGCCCTGTACCTGCCAGCCGGCATCCGGCAACTGGTTCTCATCTATATCATGCGGCAGGGTGACCCGGTTATCCCGGTAAAGTGTTTTTTTACTGCGCCCCTGCGGATGCACCAGGGTATGCGACACATGGGCCGGCACTGGTTCATATACTGGTTTTTCTCCCTTAATGCTGTCCCTGCCACCCTTATTGATATTCGCAAAACTTCGCAGGAACCCATAGGCGCCAAAATCCCTCGAATATACTTTTATGCTGTACTGCTTTGCGGCAACCGGGCTCCTCGCCTGCTGAAATAAATTCTTTATGCTGCAATTACTGACACTCCTGTCATCAAACACTTCCGGCGCCTCCCCCTTCTTAAAATACAGGTCATGACAGGGGTCCGCTTCCCGGGGTACGGGGCTGTTCAGGCAAACCCCTTTTTCCCTGGATACATTCAGCAATTCAAAATAATGGATCCTGCACATATGTGCGAGGGCCGGTTTCCAGTCCCCGTCCTTGTACATAAGTTCCGATACCAGCTCAATGAAATTATCTTCTTCCGGCAACCAGGCAAGCGGGGGGTGGGACAACTTTACGCCCGCCCGGAAAATGCGGATCTTTTTCTTCCCCTCCTTTGTGTTCTTATCATTGATCTTACCACCGGTGTTTTTAACGATCACTTTAAATTCCACATCCACAAAATCCTGGCCGGCCGGGATTTCCAGCGGGGCTTCGTAGAAAATAAATTGCCGGTTGAGTTCCGTGATAAAACGACCAGCCCCGGTCTTACTCCATTCCCATTCCGGTGCATCCTCGTATTCTTTTATCCAGGGCTGTGTCGGGCAATTATTCCGTGATAAACAGCGAATAGTCAGTTTGTCCATATCCCGTACATCCCCGGTCTGCAATACGATCCATTGACCCGTTACCATCTTATCATTATCGGCCACTCCAGGCAACAGTATTTCGGGCGGGTCCGGTGAAATGGGTGTCAGCTTTTCCCAATCAGGACCTTCCGCACTGCAGGAACCGGGAACCGGGGCGGGAATCCGTTTATCCGGCGCCCTCATCGCATCCCCGGTTACATTTATTTTATAATGATCGGGATATCCCCTTCCTCTTTTTGTAGTGATGGTAACGATCTTCTCCACGGTCGGGTCTTCCGGCTGAGATGCATTGTCATCTATGATCAATAGTTTGATCACCGTAGTGACAATCGTATCCGCCGCTTTCACCGGTAAAGCAAGGGCCGGTGGCCGGAAGATGATCACATCGCCCCTGTCGGACTTTTGCCCATCGGGCAAACAACCCAGTTTCACCAGGCTCCCCTCTCCGGAAAGAATTTCCCATTCAAATCTTACGCGGCTGCTGAGCAGGATTGTTTTCTCGCTTTCCGTATCCGGGCAATCGGGCTTTACAGGTTTGCATTTCCAGGTCAGCATATCCCAGTCCTGCCCCTCTGCACCCAGCACGATATAATCATCCCGGCGGATCAGTTTTTCCGTCAACCTGTATTTTTGATTAAATCCCCCGTCCATCAGGGGCTCTCTTTTTTCCTGCGGTTCAAGATTGCAGAATTTCCCGGTTGTAGTGGGTTCATCGGGGACTTCTATGTTGCAGGAATATTCGCAGACAGTACCATCACTGCAGGTGACGGTACCGGACAGGTAAAGATTATACGGCCCCTTCTTTTTTAATTTAACCGTTACGGCCGGCCCATCCGCTTTTCCGGAGATCTCAGCCACTTCCTTTCCACTCTCACCAATACTCCAATGATAGGTAACCGGGCCAACCGAACAGGCTACCCGTGTACTCCCTGTACCCGCAGTACCCTTACATTCCGCCTTCACGATACCAGTATATGTCACGTGGTCATGATCACGGGCTGATGCTACAATACTGCAACTGGCCGAACAGGCACAGCGGCTTCCGGTGACAACGGTCTCACCGGGTTGCTCCGCACATTCAGTAGCCGAACAAACGCTGCCATCAATACAGGTAACCGTTACCGTTACACATAAGACAAATCCATTCCTGTTTTTATTCCTCACGGTTACCGTATTACCATCGGTTTTCCCAACCAGTTCCGCATTCTCGGCTCCCGATTTAAAACTCCATGCATAGGTTACGGATTTCACCGAACAGGCCGAAAAGGTATTAATACCCACTCCATAAACCCCCGTACAGGCGGGAGAAACAACAGCCGTATAGCGGTTGTCACTCTTAGTAATACTGACTGCCGCACTGCATTGACAGGACCTGCGGGTATATCCCGGGGGCAGGTCACCTGACGATGTAGCAGTAACACCCGGCTCCGGCAGGTCGAGGTTAATATTGACCTCGAAATCCCCGGTCGTGATACTTACCGCCGGACAATGCACGATGAAAACACCCGCTGCACTATCGGAAGGAGGCCATACTGGTATCACCTGGTTATTTCCGTTTGTCATGCGTACAATACCGGGTGTGTTGTTGATGATTGTCAGCACCGCTTTATCCGGCAGGTTCTGAAGCCCGGTAAGTTTAATATCAATATAAGTGCCCTCCCCTTTCTTCAGTTTCAGCTTTCCCGTGGTTACTTCCATATCCACTCCTGAAATTTTCTGTGTGCATTTGGACTGGCCGTTTTCTGAAACCTGCAGGGTATGAGATCCCTGTCCCTCAGCAGGAAACTGTACCAGGCATTCCCTCGGTGATTCGGCAATCACTTCAAGAGGCCGTTCCTGTAAACTGACCCGGGTATTGGAAAGATCCCCGTCAAAACTGCCGGAAATCCGCAACGGGGCCGCCGTCAATACATGGGAGGGAATCACACAGCCTCCCGGGTAAGAAGGATACGTTCCGCTATTTTTTATGTTGATTGAAACTTCACCTGCCTTGTTTCCATTTTCCGCTAATAATTCCACCAATGCAGCAGCGGGTCCGTCCTGGGGTATTACCCAACTAAAGACAGATTTTGTTTCCGGTACCGGGTATTTATTCCCGCCAATGAGGAGCTGCTGGTTCCGGAGCGCGGAGCGATTCTTTTCCAGTTGACTTGCGTTACGTCCGGAGGGTTCAGCGATTATTGTTCCGGTGACGTGGTCACCCGGGCGGATATCATCCGGCAGGTAGATTTTTACCAGTCCAAAATTTGTTGTGAAAATAGCCGTGGTCAGTCCCTTTTGGGAACTGATGGTTTGCGCCCATATTATTGATGCGGGTACAAGCAGGAATAAAGAGAGCACAACTGTGGAAAGGATTGACTTTCTCATAGCAGTGCTTTTTATAAATATACAAAAATTAAATCCTTGTTTATTTCGCCATTTCTTCCCCCGGCCCCTGTCAAAACAAGGATTCCCTGTACTGAATACCTGGCAGACTCCACTCAATTCCGCCCCGGGAGTGCCGGGCCGGCCCGGTTTCCTCCTCAAAACTCCCGGATTCCTGCTAAGTTGTCATTTTTCCCGAACTTGTACGATGTTTGTACATTGAATTCCCATTCTTTTCGCCTCAACTCCTATTATGAAAATATTATTGCAGTACCTGAAGCCCTACAAATGGCTGGTCGGCCTTGTTTTAATACTGGCCGCTATCAATATCGGCTTCTCCCTGGTCGACCCGATCATTTTCGGGCGGCTGATCAACCTGGCCACTTATCACCAGAATAAGGAAGCCTTTAGCTGGCATGAATTCCTTTTCTTCAACAGCGCGATCACCGAGGAAGTCGTGAAAGTGAAGCCGGGAGGAATCGTGGAAAAAGTGATGGAGACCCGGCATTATTATGGAGTCGTCTGGCTCCTGCTGGCTTCTATCACCGTGGCCATGATCAGCCGGATCGCCAAAGCCTTCCAGGATTATTTCCTGAACCTGATCACGCAGAAATTCGGGGCCACTGTCTTTACACAGGGATTGCAGCATGCCATGAAACTTCCTTACCAGGAATTTGAAGACGCCCGCAGCGGGGAAACACTCAGTGTATTGCAGAAAGTGAGACTGGATACGGAGAAATTTGTCGCTTCCTTTATCAATGTACTCTTTCCCGTGATTGTCGGGATTTTCTTTGTGGCGGTATATGCCACTACCATCCACTGGAGCCTCCCGCTGGTGTATTTCGGCGGTATCTTCCTGCTCACCGTCATTTCCAACCTGCTGAGCAAGAAAGTAAAGACCATCCAGAAAAAGATCGTGGGACAAACCACGGCCCTGGCCGGCGCCACTACTGAATCCCTGCGGAATATTGAACTGGTAAAAAGCCTGGGCCTGACCCAGCAGGAAGTATCGCGCCTCAACAAAAACACGTTTAAGATACTCGGGCTGGAACTCACAAAAGTGAAAAGGATCCGCAGTATCAGTTTTGTACAGGGAACATTTGTAAATACGCTCCGCCAGGTCATCCTCTTCCTGCTGATGTTATTTATTTACCGGGGCAGCATGGACGCAGGACAGATTGTAACCATGCAGATCTTCTCCTTCTTTGTATTCGGACCGCTCCAGGAGATCGGCAATATTATTCTTACGTACCGCGAAGCCCAGGCCTCCCTGGAAAATTTTGGGAACCTGATGAAGAAGGCGCCGGAACCCCGTGCCGCCAATCCCAGTCACCTCGGGAAGATCGAGACCCTTGAATTCAACCATGTGGCCTTCAAGCATCAGACCGCATCCCAGAATGCCATCAATGATATCAGTTTTAAAGTAAAGACGGGAGAAACCATTGCCTTTGTCGGACCCTCTGGTTCGGGCAAGACCACCCTGATGAAACTGCTGGTTGGGTTATACCGCCCGCAACAGGGAAAGATCCTATACAATGGCATGGATGAGAACCGTATTGACTTCGAAGACCTGCGTAACCAGATCGGATTCGTCACCCAGGATACCCAGTTATTCTCCGGCAGCATCCGGGAAAATCTTTTATTCGTGAATCCTTCCGCCACGGAGGATGACCTGAAAGATGTACTGAACAAAGCCTCCTGCCAGAACTTACTGACCCGGGCGGAGAAAGGACTGGATACGATGATCGGCGAAGGCGGGTTAAAATTATCCGGCGGGGAAAAACAACGGTTGTCCATTGCGAGGGCCCTGTTGCGCAATCCCAAATTATTATTGTTTGATGAAGCCACTTCGGCGCTGGATTCCCTCACCGAAGAAGAGATCACCGATACCATCCGTGATATTTCAAGGGAAGGAAGCCAGGTTACCATCCTGATCGCCCACCGCCTCTCAACCATCCTGCATGCCGACCGGATCTATGTACTGGAAAAAGGAGATGTGGTGGAAACAGGTAATCACGAAAAACTGCTGGAGGAAAAAGGATTGTATTATGCCATGTGGAGACAGCAGATCGGGGAACGAAAAAACAGGATTGCTGTCGCTTAAATAAAGGGTATGGGACTTTTTTCATTTTTAGGTACAAGCGCTGTCAAAAAAGCATTGCAGCAGGGTGCCGTAATTATTGATGTCAGAACGGCCAATGAATATGACCGGGGAAGGATACCCGGATCATTGAATATACCGGTGGACCGGATCGCCATCAGTGTGGAACGGATCCGGCACCTGAATAAACCGGTGGTACTTTGCTGCGCTTCGGGTCACCGGAGCAGGATCGCCCTGAACACGTTAAAACAAAAAGGGCTGAAAGAAGTTTACGATGGGGGGAATTGGGAAAAAGTCCTGCGGATACTCGAATCCCGCTGAGATCAGGGATTCACTTTTATTTTGAGGGTGCGGCTGACCCCGTTCAGCCCATGGTCTTCGAAGAAAACCGCAACAGTATAATCGGATACGGCCGTGACTGAGGCCGGGTAAGAGATATTGAAGTTATACAGCAGCACCCCGTGAATTTCATATAACTGTTCCTTCAGGATTTCCCCGTTTGCATCATTGGTAATCCGGATATTGCCCCGGTACAGGCCCAGGTCGTCCGATATTTTTCCACTCACGCTGATCGTACTGCCGCTGGCATATACCTGGTTGCTGACCGGGCTGGTGATCTCGAGTACCGGCCTTGTTGTATCATTATCCGTTACCACATGCGGGCCGCCGGAACCTGTATCCGTTGAGCTGCCGCTTTTCGAGCAGGCGAACAGGATTCCCGTAAGGAATGTAAAAACCAATAGGGCATTCCGCATTCTTTGCATGAGGATCATTTAAAATTATCTTACTTGCCCTTATTCCCGGCAAGAATATCCGTAAATATATTTCCCTTCTCCAGTTCTTCAATATCACTCAGCTCGAGTTCGATGGCCCGGGTACTCTGGATGATCTCCGCGAGGGAGATAAACAGCGAGGCCAGCAGGCTCAGCAGGCTGATCGCAAAAATAAATTCAGCGACGGCAGCAGATCCCCGGTACAAACTGTACATGCAGGCCACACAACCCAGGAAACTGAACACACCCAATCCCTGCATATAGCGGATCAGGTTGATCCGGCGGCGCAGGTTTTTGATCTGCCAGAGAATGATCTTGCTTTTATGCGCCTCCTTGAATTCATCGTTTTTTACATGCGTCTCTATATACTCATCGTGTAATTTGCGCACCAGGTTGGCTAAAGCCAAAAAACGGTTGGTATAGGCCAGGAGTAAGAGAGAGATGGCCGGGAAGAGTAAGGCGGGTGTGTTGAGGGATATTTCCATGGGTTAAAGGTCGGAAAATCTGACCGGAGGAGGAGTCAAATTAAAAAGTAAAACTTGCCCAGCGGAGCTTTTGCGCAGACAGGAGTCAAAAAATCTATAGCAGGAAGGGATTTGCAGGCAGCAGCCGGCCGCTTTGGAAAGCTTTCTGTTTATAAAGAATTTATTCTTCTTAAGGACCTCCAACCACTAACCCCGAAGTCCCGGCTACTTCAGTTTAAACTCCAGCGGGATATTCAGTTTCACCGAAAAATTTCTCCCGGCATTGAAAACACCCGTCCTTCCTGTTACCCGGTTTTCTGCTGCATACTTCAGCCGGCTCAGGTGGTTTTGCCAGGCTATATTGCCGATATTCATCATACCCAGGTGCAGGCTGAAGATTGTTTTCTTCTTATGATTCATAATATCCGACCCCAGGCCCGCATTCAGCAGGAAATAACCCTTTGTCCCCGTCTCGGTATCATACCCGCTGAAATAATGATCCTGTTTAAAGGTTTTTTCCCCTTCAAAACTGGCATAAAAGTTCCGGAAGCTTTTCCCAAGTTTCTTGATATCGGCCCGGAGTTCACTGCTCCATTTGGGAGCCGGGATCAGGGGAAGACGATCGCTGCCGGGCTTAACGCCGTCCAGCAATTGATCAAAACGGCCCCGGACAAACGAAAAATTATTTTCAAAATGCAGCCAGTGAATGGGGTGCGGGTGAATATCCAGGCTGAACTCAAGCCCCCCCAGTGTGGCATGGTGCTGGTTGAACACGAAGGCCGGAATATAGTCACCGCCCGTATTTACCAGGGAATCCCCGCCGAATACTGATTCCAGTTTGCGGTAAAAAACAAAATCATGGATCCGGTTATAAAATGCAGAGATCGCCATACTGAAGTGCTCGTAATCCAGGTCAATCCCCCCGTCCAGTTGCAGGCTGGTCTCTGATTTCAGATCGCGGGTACCATACTCATACCGGTTGGTGCCTTCATGTGTCCCGTTGCTGGCGAGCTCTGCCAACGCAGGCGCCCGGAAACCACGGGCGATATTGACTTTCACGGTAACCCGGTCCGTGGGCTCATAACTCAGTCCCAGGCTGCCGGAAATATTGGAAAAATTCCGGGTAAAGGCCTTGAATTTTTCAATACTGCCTTCATAGAAAGCTTTGGAATCCACCGACCGGTTATCAAACCGGAGGCCCCCGCTCAGTGTGCCTTTTTTATAGAAGCGCTGGAAATAAACAAACCCGCCGATATCAAATAATCCATATTCCGGGATCAGGACTTCCAGCCCCTTGTTACGGTTGTTTTGCTGCATCCCGTTTACGCCAAGGGTAGTATGCCATTCCTTGAATTCCGGCAATTGCCACTGAAGGTTATAGTTGAAAGTCTTCAGGTCAAAGAAGAGACTCTTTTCTGACGGGTTGTCGATGTTGCCAAACTCGTAGCGCTGATTATCCTGGAAACCCAGGTTGAGTTTAAGCCGGGTATTGCGAATGGCAATATTATTCTCGCTGACCAGCTTGTAATGCTGTACCCGCTGGTTAGGTACCCATAATTTCCGGGAGGACAGGTCCGCATCGCTGGCGATCCGTTCCCGCGTTGTGCCGGCATACACTAAAAATTTTCCGGTCGCATCATCCCGGTCCCCTTCCACCAGTCCCACATGCTGGTCAAAATGACTGAAGATAAGATGCGTATAACCCCATCCCTTATTCAACCCAAAATAACCGCCGGCATTTTTTTCATTGAAACGGGAGTTCAAAACCCGGCCATCGTATTTATTTTTATAATCCCCCGCTGATTTCAGCGAGCCATATACATTCCAGTTGAACCCGTTTTTATTACCGGCCAGGTTTATATTGTTCCCGCTCAGCCGGCTATTGGACTGGTAGTTTGTAAGGATATTGCCACGGACCGTTCCTTCCGGCGCCGGAACATTGGTAATAAAATTCACCACCCCTGCGAGTGCATCGCTCCCATACATTAACGACGCAGGGCCCTTGAGTATCTCCACTTTGTTCACACTCATTTCATCGATCTCGATCCCGTGTTCATCACCCCATTGCTGTCCTTCCTGCCGGATCCCGTCATTCACCGTGACCACGCGGTTGTACCCCAGCCCGCGGATGATGGGCTTGGAAATCGCGGGACCGGTGGAGAGCTGCGACACACCGGGCACATGACTCAGTGCGTCAATAATATTGGCAGAGGGAATTTGTAATAAGGAAGTTCTCTTAACAGAAGTAATCGGCACCGGTGTTTTGCGAATCGATGTGGCGCCCGATACCCCGGTGATGATCACCCCCTGGTTCTCCACGATCACCGGCGAAAGTGCAAAGTCCTTTTGCATATCCGCATGGATCCCGATATGTTCCACCAGTGTGCTGTACCCGGTAAAGGAAATCTCCACCACGTGGTGACCAGGCGGAATATTGGTCAGGATATACAGGCCGGCGGCATCGGCGCTTGTGCCTATCTTATCATCCGTGAAATAAACATAGGCCCCCGGCAGGGGCTCTCCCGTTTTGGCATCTGTGATCTTCCCGCTCAGCTTCACCTTAACCGGCAGCTTCTCGAACCTGTCCTTCTTAACCGGTGCCAGGTTTTCCTGCGCCGGCGAAAATTGTACGAGCAGAAAGACAGACAGGAACAGGGCTAGTTTTTGTTTCATATTTTGTAACTATGTTGCAAATATAAATTGCAACCCCGTTTCATACAAATTTATTTATGGAATAAGCTCCGATACCTGGACTTAGCCATTGAACTAAACTATGGGTCTCTTAGCTAAAAGCTGATAGCTAAGAGCTAATAGCTCATAGCTCATAACTAATAGCTAACAGCCCATGACTAATTGGAAATAATCAAAGCAAGTTAACCCGACAGTAGTTGAAAAAAAGAAGATTCCAAAGTCAAAAAACGGAATATACCCGAGGTAACAAATTAAAACTTTATCCCCAGTGAGAACCCCGCCCGGACACCGGCCCAGGGGCCATCCAGTTCCATCCTGGCGCTGTTCGCATCCACGGTTACTTTTTTCCGGGTTAGGGGAATATCGAGATTTTCCAGTTCGGTACGCAGGTCATTCTGTTCTATCGGGTTCATTGGCTGACTGGACAGCCCGGCGAAGTCCCCGTTACCGGCGCCATAGTGCGGACCCAGTATCCACCAGTCGAGGACCAGCATCTTACCAAGCGGCCATTGTGCCCCCAGCAGCAATCCTGCAGTACTGGAATTGAGCTTGCCGGAAAGGGTGATGCTGCGCTGAATGCCCAAGCCATCGCTGTAATCAAATACCAGCTGGTTTGTTTTGTAGGATGCATAGCGGAAAAAAGGAGCAAGGTAAAACCCGCGGCCATACCCTTTTTTCCCGGGATAAAAACGGAATTCAGGCGTAATGGCGATATTACTCATCTTAAAAGTCTCCACCACTTCCCGGGTATCAGGATCATTTCCCACCGCATCCAGTATCTGTTTCTTAAATGGAAGGGTGGACGCCGGCATCACCCGGAAAGCGAGGGCGGCAGAAAACTTTTTATTCAGCACTCTTTCGTATTGCAGGGAAAAATTTTTCAGCACAATGGCACTCAGGTTTACTTTTACCAGGTTCAGCGCGGGGCCGCTGTTTTCAGTTTCCCCGGAGGCGGGATATGAATCCTGTAATCCGGGCTGAACGGAGTTTTGCTGGGCATTTACCCGGGTACTTAATAAAATAAATACCACAAGTAACAAAGGGTATGTTGATTTCATCTTCCTGTATTTTCAATTCATTCAATGAATAAATTCCAGGCCTGCATGAGCAGGTTCCGGTTAACCCTCTACCAACGGTTAAGACCGGTAAAAGATTGCCCCCCGGTCACTATTCGTGAACCCGGCTGCTCTTTATCACACAATATTTTCAATAATCCCGGCAATACCCTGTCCCCCGCCCACGCAGGCCGATACCATTCCGTATTTTTTATTCAGGCGTTTCATATCCTGCAGGGTCTGGATCGTGAGTTTGCAACCGGTGCAGCCCAGCGGGTGACCGAGGGCGATCGCTCCCCCGTTAATATTCACTTTGGCCGGATCGAGGCCGGCTTCACGGATTACCGCCAGCGACTGTGAAGCAAACGCTTCATTCAGTTCTACCAGGTCGATATCGGAAAGGCTCATCCCGGCCTGTTTCAGCACTTTGGGAATGGCCGCCACCGGGCCAATACCCATGAGCCGGGGATGTACCCCTGCTACAGCAGAGCCTACCAGTCTCCCGATCGGTTTTAATCCCAGCTCGTTCATCATCTTCTCACCCATCACGATCACAAAAGCAGCCCCATCGGAGGTTTGAGAAGAATTACCGGCCGTCACAGATCCTCCCGCGGCAAAAGCCGGTTTCAGTTTGGCCAGCGCCTCAACGGAAGTATCGGACCGGGGACCTTCGTCCGTATCCACCACATAATTTCTTTTTTGCTTTTTGCCCTTGGCATCCAGGTATATTTCTTCCACTGTTACCGGCAGGATACCCGATTTAAAATGCCCCGCCTGTATGGCAGCGATCGCTTTCTGGTGCGATTGAAAAGAGAATTCATCCTGCGCTTCCCGGCTGATATTATATTCCTTCGCCACGGCTTCGGCCGTAAGTCCCATGCTCAGGTAATAATCCGGTTCTTCCTGTGCAATGGAATAAGCGGGTACTGTTTTCCAGCCCGTGGTCGGTACCAGGCTCATGCTTTCCACCCCCCCGGCCACAATACAATCGGCCATTCCCATCCGGATCTTGGCCGTGGCCATCGCAATACTCTCGAGCCCGGAGGCACAATAGCGGTTAATGGTCAGTCCCGGCACTTCAACACCCAATGCCCGGGCCGCAATCAGCCGCCCCACCTGCAAGCCCTGTTCGGCTTCAGGCACGGCATTGCCCACGATCACATCATCCACTCTTTTGGCATCCAGCTGCGGCACAGAAGCCAGCAATCCCTTAATAACGGTCACGGCGAGGTCATCCGGCCGGGTAAACCTGAATCCGCCTCTTTTGGCCTTTCCAACTGCTGACCGGTAACCGGCGATGATGTACGCTTCCTGCATAGAATAGTTTGTAGTTTGTAGGCTGTAGTTTGTAGTTAGTTGTCGTTCGTGTTCATTCCGGAGGAACTACAAACTACAAACCACCAACTACAAACTCCTTATAGTTGTTTATGCAACTTTCTATACCAAAATTAATGGTTATGAAATTGATGAAAAAAACTTTTTGCCGGGCCCTATCTATGGGATTTCTTTGGGAAATTTGCCCATGCGCCGTCTCCCCCTGCTTTTCCTGTTTTGCCTTTTCTCCGGTACCGGGTATGCACAAGCCGACACGACCCTGCAACCAAGGCTGGACAGTTTCCTGAAACTGAATCACCTGCTGGATATAGAACGGATATTGGACTTCACCTATCCAAAACTCTTTACGATCGTCCCCCGGGAACAGATGGCGGAAGTAATGAAAAACACCTTTGATAACAGGGAAATAAAAGTGGTATTGGATTCCCTTAAACTGGGGAAAATATACCCGCCGCTTACGACGGGGGAAGGATCATTCGTAAAAGTGGATTATTCCATGATCATGCGGATGCATTTCACGGATATGGACGATGACAGTGCTGACTACAGCGAGAAAGCAGGGTTCATCGTGGGTATCCTGGAAAACAAATACGGGACCGGGAATGCCAGCTTCGATCCCCTGAAAAAAACATTTGACATCCGGGTTCACACCTCCCTGGTGGCCATCCGGGACAGCCATTCCCCGCAATGGACCTTTATTAATTTCGATAAAGAGGAACCCTTGACCAGCCTGCTGCTGAGCCATGAACTCATCGATACACTCAGCAGCCAGCAATAAATACTATTATGTACCAGATACTCCGCACGATCCTTTTTTATTTTTCGCCCGAATCCGTCCATCATTTTTCCATGAAAATGCTGAAGCTGATCTGCAGTACGCTCCCGGGACGAAAATTACTGGCCGCCCTGTTTACCAATAAGGATCCGCAATTAATCACCACATTCCTTGGCCTGCCTTTCCGGAACCCGGTGGGACTGGCCGCCGGATTTGATAAGAATGCGGAATACCTGCGGGAACTGGAATGCCTGGGTTTTGGATTTGTGGAGATCGGGACCGTTACGCCGCTCGGGCAACCGGGCAATGATAAACCCAGGGTATTTCGTTTGCCAAAGGACCAGGCCCTTATCAACCGGATGGGATTTAATAATGAAGGCGTAAAAGCGGTGGCAGCCCGTTTGAAAAAATGGAAGGAGAGAAGAGAAGCCGAAAGCCCGGGCAATCGCTCCCGGATGATCATTGGCGGAAATATCGGGAAGAATAAAGTGACGCCCAATGAAGAGGCCTGGAAGGATTACGAGACCTGTTTTAATGAACTGCACCCCTATGTGGATTATTTTGTAGTGAATGTGAGCTCGCCGAATACACCCGGTCTCCGGGCATTGCAGGAAAAAGAATCCCTGAGAAAGATCCTCGTGCACTTACAGGGATTGAATAACGCAAAGAAAACCGCCCGGCCGGTATTCCTGAAAATTGCACCCGATCTTACCAATGAACAGCTGGATGATGTGGCTGCATTGGCAGTAGAGATTAAACTGGATGGCCTGGTGGCGACCAATACCACGATCAGCAGGGAAGGATTGTCCCGGGAATCAGAATCCGTGAGCCGGGAGACCGGGGGACTTAGCGGAAAGCCCTTGCAACAAAGAAGTACAGGCGTATTAAAATACCTCGTCAATAAAACAAAGGGGCAGGTACCGGTCATCGCTTCAGGCGGTATCTTCACCGGGGCGGATGCCAGGGAAAAAATGGAGGCCGGGGCCCGGCTGGTACAGGTATGGACCGGATTTATCTATGTGGGCCCTGGTATTGTAAAAAAAATTACCCGCACGTTGCATCCCTGACGGGTAAACCGGTTTACAACCCGCCGGTCTGTTGCAATTCATTAATTTTGCCTTTCTTTTAAAATATGGAATACCTGTTTACAAGTGAAAGTATCATCAGTTTCCTGGTCCTCGTTATCCTCGAAGTGGTATTGGGAATTGATAATGTAATTTTTGTCAGTATCATCCTCAACCGGCTGAAGGGGGATAAGGTGCAGGGCAGGGCCCGGCGCGCCTGGATGATCACCGGGATCCTCATGCGCAGTTTATTACTGATGGGACTGGGCTGGCTGCTTTCACAAAAAGGAAAATCTGTTTTCTCACTGGGCAGCAAGGGATTTGACCTGGCCAGTATCGTTATGCTGGCGGGCGGGCTCTTCCTGATCTATAAATCGGTAATGGAGATCCACCATAAACTGGAGGGAGAAGACCCGAACGAGGCGCTGAAGAATCAAAAACCGCTCTCTTTCGGACAGGCCATCGGGCAGATCGTCATCATTGATGCGGTCTTTTCCTTCGACAGCATCATTACGGCCGGTGGTACTGCCAAACATGTGGAGATCATGATCGCGGCTGTTGTGATTGCCATGCTCATTATGTTTTTGTTCAGCCCCGCGATCTCCGGCTTTATTCATAAACACCCCACGCTTAAAATGCTGGCCCTCTCCTTCCTCGTCATGATCGGGTTAAGCCTGATTATTGAAGGCTGGGACAGCGGGACCGCCCATGACCTGCACCTGAAAAATTATATTTATTTCGGGATGGCATTTTCCTTCGTGGTCGAAATGCTGAATATGACCATGATGAGCAGGGCGAAGAAGCGGAAAGCCCATGTGGTGCACCTGAATGAACCGGTGCTGGAAGAAGCAAATAAAGAAAACTTATCAGACCAGGCAAAGTAAGGTTGCGGCCACCACTCCCGCGGTCTCTGTTCTCAGCCGGGTATCCCCGAGGCTTACCGGCATAAATCCTTTTTGCAGGGCCAGTTCGATCTCAGCAGAGGTAAAATCTCCTTCGGGTCCGACCAGGATCACCGTGGAGCCATGTTGTTGTTGCCGGGCCAGCGGGTTCTTTGGCCCTTCTTCACAATGCGCAATGAATTGTCCGGAGAATTTTGTTTCATCCAGTACCGCAGCAAAGGGTACCGGTTCCCGGAGTACCGGCAGCCAGGCCTGCTGGCTCTGGAGCATGGCGCTGATGCAGATGGCATTCATCCGGTCATGACGAAACCGTTCCTTTTCCGTGCGCTGGCAAACCAGGGGAATGATCTCCGTCACGCCAATTTCCGTGGCCTTCTCCAAGAACCATTCGAAGCGGCTGGCGCTTTTAATAATGGAAATGCCGACTGCCACACTCCGTGTTTTGGCAGCCTGGTATTCCGCCTCCCGGACCAGCACCTCGCAATGCTTCTTATGTCCTGCCGCGATCTCGCACAAAAGCAGGTGCCCCTTTCCATCCGTCAGGTTCAGTTGTTCACCGGCTTTCATCCGCAGCACCTGCACGATATGCCGGCTCGTATCCTCATCCAAGCTGATCTGCTGTTGTCCCGGGTTGTAGCTGGTAATATAAAAAAACGGGAGTGCCATAAAGAACATTTCAAACGATCGGATTATTCCGGAATTCTCTCCTTTAATCCGGGGGATTGAAGTTTAAAAAGGTGTATCCTCATCATCCGGCAGATCATTCATCTTACTGCCGGTCTGCACAAATACTTTGGCGCCGCCATCGCTGTCAATATCACTGACGGGTTTCCAGTTACCGGTCAGGCCGGTGGGGCTGAAGCCGCCGCCATCATCCTCGGTGAATTTCTGGATATGCAGGAGGGCCCGCAATTTGATCGTTTCGAGGGAACCATTCCGGTGTTTGGCGATCCGCACATGGGTTTCGCCCCTGTTATTTTCACCCAGTTCGTTGGTGGTGATATCATAGTATTCGGGACGGTACAGGAACATTACCATATCCGCATCCTGTTCGATCGCACCGGATTCACGAAGGTCACTCAGTTGCGGCATCTTGTTCCCGTCCTTACCGGCGCCCCGGGTTTCGACGGCCCGGCTCAACTGGGACAGGGCAATGATGGGAACGCTTAACTCTTTGGCCAGGGCTTTCAGGTTACGCGAAATATTACTGATCTCCTGTTCGCGGTTGCTGTTGCGGTTCTCACCAGTACCACTCATCAATTGTAAATAGTCAATGATGATCAGGCCGATATTGTGTTTATTTTTTAAACGGCGGCATTTTGCCCGCAATTCGAAAATGTTCAGGGCGGGGGTATCGTCAATGAATAAAGGGGCCTGGGCCAGCCGCTGAACGCCTTTCGCATACAGCTGTTTCATTTCGTGCTCTTCCATTTTACCGCGGCTGATCTTCTCGAGCCAGATCTCGCTCTCGGCAGAAAGGATCCGTTGTACCAGCTGACCGGCACTCATTTCTAAGGAGAACAAAGCAACAGCGGTTTGTTTACTCGGGTGCATCACCGCATTACGCGCCAGGTTCAGGGCAAAAGCGGTTTTACCCACGGCAGGACGGGCAGCGAGGATGATCAGGTCGGTACTTTGCCAGCCATAGGTAACCCGGTCGAGTGAAGGGAAACCACTGGGCACCCCGGTTACATCTTCATTCTTATGCCGCAGGTCCTCGATCCGTTTGATGGTATTGACCAGTACCGAATCGATCGTTTCAAAATTCTTACGCAGGTTATTGTTGGTGATCTCGAACAGTTTGCTTTCGGCCACATCCAGCAGGTCAAATACATCGGTGGAGTCCTCGTATGCATCGCCGATGATCTCCCCGCTGATACGGATCAGTTCCCGCTGAATGAATTTCTGCAAAATGATCCGGGAGTGGGCCTCGATATTGGCCGCAGATACCACGGCATTGGTCAGCTTGGTCACGTAATAAGCGCCTCCCACCATATCCAGTTCTTCCCGGAACCGGAGTTCCTCCGCCACGGTCAGGATATCGATCGGCTGGCTCTTGTTAGCCAGGCCCTGCATCGCACTGAAAATACGCTGGTGGGCCTCCACGTAGAAGCATTCGGGTTTTAAAATCTCGACAATCGTGTCAAACGCGTTTTTCTCCAGCATAATGGCGCCCAGCACGGCCTCTTCGAGGTCCTTGGCCTGCGGGGGTACTTTTCCATATACCATGGTACCAAGGTCGAGGGTTGACTTTCTTCTTGTCTTGCGGTCTTTGTTGATGTTCGGGAGCTCCATAATTCAGTCAGGGCGATAAAAGGTTAAACCATCCGCTTTCACTAACCTGCAGACCCGGCAAAGCAGGCCAGCGGGCAGGTGACCACCGGGTCAGTTCCAATCTTGTCTTTAAGAAATGATTATCTCTTGGTTAAGGGAATGTACCGTCAGTCAGTTTGGCGAAATAAAGTGCAAAAAATGGGGGAAAAAAATTTTTCTTTCTGCACCAGTTTTTCACCTGCTTTCAGGGGTTATCCACATTCACTTTTTACCATCCGGCCCCTGACAATTTACTAAAAAAATCTGGTAAAATCACCTACTCTTTCCGCCCTGCTATATGTTAATTTTGTGCCTGATCCCTGTCAGTAACACAATATCTTACCTGTCCATGGAGTTACTGAACTGTTAGCTCTTTTCATACCAAGACCGCTGCAACCGTACCCCTATTTATTTTAAAATCACATATATATTATGGAAACTAAACAACACAGCAGCCATTCCCGCCCGGTACTCAGCCAGGCTCAGAACAACACGACTCTCTGGATCGGTCATCTCAGGCCGCATACCCATGACCATTTGGCCGGACAGACTTTTATTTGCCCTTCTGAAGGATTAGTCAATAATATACAGGTTTTTGCCTCTGCCGTCACCCAACCCGGTGAGGTAGCGCTGACCCTGCATGAATTTGATACAGAAAACCGGACCTGGGGCGCCGCCATCGGAAACTGTATCCGGCAGGTAGACCGGAATGACGATACCCATTGGATCCGTTTTGAACTGAACCCGATTGAACTGAAGAAGAATGCCACTTATGGCTTCCGCCTGCAAACCAATGATGGTATCATCGGAATCGGGGAAGCCGCTACCGGCAACCGCCACCCCTTTACCTTTGGACATGCCTGGAACGGCCATAGCCCCAATGACAAAGGAGATTTTTTCAGCTATTTCAGCCTGGCTTTTAAAGTAGAGCTTTGCGCTTAACGATACCGCTGATGAGACGGTTATAATATCGAAAAACTAAACTCTCTGCTCTGGACGGCAGAAGGGTCTGACCCTGTTTTGGAACCTTTGGGTGCCGGAACAGGGTTTTTGTTTCTCCATTCTGCCGGAGAAGGGTATTGCCCGGGTGAATAATTAATCGCAACTTAGGATAGCGGTTTACCAGGACCGGTTGCCTTATGCGCCCCTCGTACCCCGGCCGGGCAGTTCCCCCTGGTTGCCGGCCTGCATTCATTAACCATTAAGTCTGCCTTATGCCTTATTTTGATTTTCACCTCCACCCGGCGCTGAAGCCCCAGATGTCCCTGCCGCCTGATTTCCCTTCTCCCTGGGAGATCATCAAACTCAAGTTTAAGCACCCCAACGTCATCACCCTCCTGCTGAAATGCAGCGGTATCAATGAGGTGGTGGACTCCCAGGCCTCCCTGTCCCAACTAATCAGCGGGAAACTGAACCTGGTGGTGATCGCCCTTCATCCCCCGGAAATGGCCATGATGAATGACGGGCTGATCCAGCAGATCGCGGCGGAAGAACAGACCCAATACATCAACCTCAGCCGGATCACCGATATCGGGTCGGGGGATATCTATTTCCGGATGCTGAATGAAGAACTGGCCAACCTGAAAAAGAATACATCCTCCAACGGGAAAAAATTAAAGTTGCTGTCTGCGTTCAGCCAGTACAAAGCCAGCAATGCGGACACCGTCCATGCCGTACTGACGATTGAAGGGGCGCATGCTTTTTTCGGGCCAAGGCAGCAAAAAAGCGAGACGGAGATCTTCACGGAATACTGGAACAATTTTGAAACCTTTACAACGGCCAACCGGATTTTCTCCCTCAATATCGCCCACCTGCAGGACAATGGTTTCTGCAATCATGCTTTTGGTATCCAGATTTTCAAACCCAAGCCTTTTTATCCCCGGGGAAATGGCATTACCCAGCATGGGTTCCGGCTGCTGCAAAAGATGAAGGAGAAAAACATCTTGCTCGATATCAAACATACCAGTCTGTATGCCCGGAAACAGCTCTATGATTTCCGGATCGGCGAAACCGGCTGGCCCCTCGTTTGCACCCACGCCGGACTGACCGGGATCAAAAAAGAAAACAGGGGAAAATATTTTATTGAAACACATCATGAGGGAGAATTCCTTTCGGTCAGGCATTATAAACCGGCCGGTTACCTGCTGGGGACTTCATTCAACCCCAGCAGTATTAACCTGTATGATGAAGATGTATTTGAAGTGGTGGCCTCCGGCGGCCTGATCGGTCTTTCCCTTGACCAGCGTATCCTCGGTGTGCCCGAGGAATGGATGATGTCGATCGATAATATGGGAGACATTTATGAAGAGGAGATCATCAGCCCGGGAGAAAAGGATTTTTTCAAAAATGTAATTCAATCTGACCCGGATAATTCTGATATCATTATCGTGGCGGATATCACCAACGCCGATAAACAGGACTGGCCCCGCTTCCATGCCCGGCATTTCCTGAACCAGGTCTTCCACCTGTTTAAAATTTGCCGGGATTTCAATTATAATATGGGGGAAATGGCCCGCCGCATCTGTATTGGTTCCGATTTTGACGGGATGATCAACCCGGTGGATAGTTGCCCGAACGTGACCCGGCTGGAAAAATTTAAGAATTACCTGGTTGAACATTTCAAAGAATGGGAGAAGGATTTTACAGAAGTTACCGGCATCCGGGTCTCTTCCTTTATCACCCCCAAAAAATTAATGGATAATATTTTCTACCAGAACGGGGCGGACTTCCTGAAAGAACAGTATGTATGAACAAAAAACGGGATCAGCTATTGAATGAGGCAGGCCGGGATACTACCCAGGCGGCCTCATCCCTCTGATCCCGGTACAGGATATTTCACCAGGCCCGGTTGCTGAAACGGGGCAGTTCCTTATCGCTTCACGGCGAACACGGTGCTTTTATCCGGCAGTCCTTTGGAAGAACGAAGCACCAGCAGGTACACACCGCTTGCAAGGCGCTCCAGGCCAAAAGAGGCCGTGGTTCCATTGACAGCTTGCTGTGCCTGCAGGTTCCCGCTCATATCATAGATCAGGGCCAGGTTATAATGGGCCGGATCGGGGTTCGTTACGGTGATCCGGTCCTGTGCAGGATTGGGATACACCGTTGCCGCTGCTATTACCGTTTCGGCAGCTGCAGTTTTTGCCATAGTCCCGGATTCCATTCCCGGACGGTCATCAGTCCCGCAGCCATGCCCGTGGCGGGCGGGGGCCAGCCGGAGCGCAAAGGAACTGAAATAACTGCTGCCCCCGGTTATGCTGTCCAGGTCATTGGTATTCCCGATAGCAATAAGCCGGTTTTCCCGGTCAGCAATGCCCTGCAGCAGGAAATGGGAACGCTGAAAAGACACACTGTCGGGTGCGATGAAATTTTCCTCCCTTTGCCCGTTCTTTTTCAATTGCAGGGCAAAGCCTTTCGAAAAATAGGGCCCGCTTTTTCTTTCGCCGATCACATACAGGCGGTCTTCCCCGGCTGTAACAATTGTTTTCAGGATACAACTGTCCTGCGAAAAAGGAAAAGCCTGGCTCCAGTACAGGGAGCCGTTACGGGACCGGATGCGGCTGAGCCGGCATTGGGAACCGGTAGTAAGGTATTGGGACAGCAGCGCATAGATATTTCCTTCTTCATCCAGTTTAAGGTCATCGAGGTTGGTGCCCGTGGCCGGAAAATAATTTTTCCGGTAGATCGTATTCCCTGTTTGCCGGGATACTTTATAGAGGTACATAGACTGGCCATCCGGTCCTTCCGTTGTACCATAGAGCAAGAGGTTGTCGTCCCGGTCGAGTGTGGAACTGAAACTCAGCCGCGCCGGATCGGCCTGATAGGTTCTTGCCTGCAGCAACTGCCCCGCCGCACTGATCTTTTGCACCCTGATATCGGGAAAAAAAGTATAGGAATCCTCAATGATGCGGACGGTACCGTTTCTTTCAATATGAATTCTTGCAAAGGAAGTGGAGACGGAATCCATCCGGCTCCAGCGGGTCACAAGGTTCCGGTCTGTTTTAAGGATAAAGGAGGCGGGGCTGTAACCCGGCCCGTCAGGATACTGTCCATCCCCGGCGAGGTAGACATTGCCGTCCTTATCAGTTTCAAAAGCATTCAGGTTGAAGAGGCTGTATGCATTGGGAAATGAAAGTGTTCTTTGCGCTTTCACCTGCAGGTTGCTGTCCAGTTTATACAATGTGTATTGCGGATCCTGCGCAAAGGGAAAACTCCGGATCAGCAGGTAGATACTGTTCCGGTAACCGGCCTTCATTTCCATCATGGCATAAGAACCGGAAAGAAAAAAAGCCCGTTGTTCGGCGCCGCCGGTAGTTGATTTGGAGATCTTCCAGGTATAGTTCTCATTATTGATCTGCCAGAGATAGGCGGCCACAAAAGAATGAGGTGTCAGGGACTGTATCTGCGAGGCATACGTGCCATTGGGTTGTACATGGCCATCCTGCGACTGGTACCATTGTACCTGGGCATCCATGGATAATTGCAAACAAACTAAGAGCAGCAGGAAGGCAGATGCGGGTGTTTTCATACATGCGGATTTAGTGAAAGGAAACTATACCCTTCCGGCACAAGAATCATGCATAACCGGGCCAAACAGGCCATTTCCGGGAAAACAGGTACCCCCGCACAGGGTTGATACGATGTGGGTGCGGGGAAATAACAGGGATTAATTCAGGAGCATTTCTCTTGCATTTTCCATGGCGGCGGCAGTGGGCTTTTCCCCGCTGAGCATTTTGGCAATGCTGCTGATCCGTTCTTCGGTACTGAGCAGGCGGATATGGGTCTTCACCAGGTCTTTCACAATTTCCTTGTAAACAAAAAAATGCGCATCGGCTTTCCCGGCGATCTGCGGCTGGTGGGTGATGCAGATGACCTGGCGAGCGGTGGCCAGTCCCTTCATGATGATGCTGACCTGGCGGGCGGCCTCGCCGGAAATACCGGTATCGATTTCATCGAAGATCATGGTGGGCAGGTCCACGGATTGCGCCACCAGCGATTTAATACAAAGCATCAGCCGGCTTCGTTCACCGCCGCTGGCTACTTTACGCAGGGGTTGAAACTGGCCTTCCTTTCCACTTTTACCGGCAGGCAGGTTAGCGTCGAAAAGGAATTCGATCGTATCCGCGCCGGTTTCATTCAGGGGCACGGTACTGATGACCGTTTTCAGTTGCGCATTGGGCATACCCACCTGTACCAGCAGTTTATTGACTTTTTCATCAAAGGGCTTCACCTGTTTGGCCCGGCCCCCCGATATTTTTTTTGCCAGGCCCCCGGCCAATTCAAATAACTGGCGGCTTTCGGTTTCCTTTTGTTCAATCAACTGATCAATCTGTAAGACGGCCTGCAGTTTTTCTTCCAGCTGCTGCTGAATCTCCAGCAGTTCCCGGGTGCTGCTGACCCCGTGTTTCTTTTGCAGTTTATACCCCAGGGACAGCCGTTCATTCAGTCGTTCAACCCGTTCGGGATCATACTGGATATGATCATTGATACGATCCACATCCCCGGCAATATCCTGCAGTTCGATTTGTGCCGATTGCAGCCGTTTCAGCAGGGCGGGAAGATCCGGATGATAACCTGTATAACTGTTCAGCTGGTTCATGATTACTTTCAGCTGCTGCACCACCGGCTGCTCCCCTTCCCGGAGTTCAAAAAATGCTTTATTCAATGCCGCCTTGATCCCTTCCGAGTTGTTCAGCAATTTCAGTTCGGCATCCGTTTCCTCCAGTTCATTTTCTTTAAATCCCGCTTCCTCCAGTTCGGTAAACTGGAACCGGTTATAATCGGCTTCTTTATCAAACTGTGCTTTCTGTTGCTTCAGTGCATCGGCCTCCTTCTTCACCTGCTGCCATTTTTTAAATACCTGCTGGTATTCTTCCAGCAGCGGGGCATGCCCGGCCAGGGCGTCGATGACTTCGCGCTGAAAATCCGATTCGCCCAGTTCAAGCGTATCAAACTGCTGGTGCAGGTCTACCAGCAATACACTTAATTGCTGCAGTTGTGAAAGATTGACCGGGGTATCATTGATAAAGGCCCTCGATTTCCCATTGCTGCCAATTTCCCTGCGCAGGACCAGTTCTTCCTCTGTGTCCAGTTCATTAGCTTTCAGGAAGGCAGCTACGGCTTGTTTGTGCCCGGCATTAAAAAAACCCTCCACCACGCATTTCTTTTCTTTTTTAACCAGGGCGGCCGCATCCGCTCTTTCACCCAATATCAATCCAAGCGCGCCCATGATAATGGATTTACCGGCGCCGGTTTCCCCGGTAATCACATTGAGGCGCCCGGAAAAATCTATTTCCAGTTCATCGATAATGGCATAATTGGAGATGGAAAGCCGCTTCAGCATTTGAAAAGCAAATTAGGTTTTTGAGCCGGAATATGGGTCACCCCTGCATAAACTTTTTCACGGGCAGGGTCGCGGGACAAAAAAATAAGGTCCCGCGGGAGCAGGACCTTTGTAGCAGTAATTTTTTTACCCGGTTATTTTAATTCCACATTATTGCCCAGTTCTTCATCCACCAGGATACGTCCGCAGTTCTCGCAGATCATGATTTTTTTATGCTGGCGGATCTCGCTTTGCTTTTGCGGGGGGATCGCGTTAAAACAACCACCACAGGCATCCCGCTCAACGGGTACCACGGCGAGGCCGTTGCGGTAACTGTGCCGGATCTTTTCATAACTGGCCAGCAAGCGGGGTTCCACATGTCCCTTGGCTTCAGCCGCCAGTTTGGCATAATGTTTTTCTTCTTTTTCGTTGGCCGCGATAATCTTTTCCAGCTCCCCTTTCTTGTTGGCCAGCACGCCTTCCTTGGCAGCGATATTCTTTTTGGCCTTCTCTAAGAGCAGGGCTTTCTCCGCGATTTCTTCGGTCGCATCCTTGATATGCTTTTCCGCCAGTTTCATTTCCAGCTGCTGCATCTCGATCTCTTTGTTGACGGCTTCGAATTCGCGGTTATTCTTTACGTTGGTACTTTGCTTTTCGTATTTCTTGACCAGCGCTTCGGATTCCTTGATCGCGTTTTTGCGTTGCTCAATAAAATCAGTCACACCATTAATCTCTTCCTCGATACGGGTTTGACGGGCATGCAGACCGGTGATCTCATCTTCCAGGTCGGCCACTTCCATCGGTAACTCCCCTTTCAGGATCTTGATCTCATCCATTTTGCTCTCAATTTTCTGGAGCGTAACGAGGGAGGTCAGTTTTTCTTCTACGGAAAATTCTTTAACGTGTGCCATTTTCAGGTTTAGTATTTGAAAGTTTGACGTTTGAAGGGGACCGGCCCCGGTTTTACCTCATGTAAAATACCGTACAGGGTTGGTTTCCACCTCAGTTTTAAGGACGGCAAAGGTAGGGAATTTTTTGGCTAAAACTTCCTGCAGGAGGGGGATGGTGAATTGCTCTGTTTCAAAATGACCGGGATCTGCAATTAAGAGCCGGCTGTTAGCATCAAAGAACTCATGGTACTTCATATCCCCCGTAATATACGCCTCCGCTCCAGCTGATAAAGCTTTGGAAATCAGAAAACTACCTGCTCCCCCGCAAACCGCTACTTTTTTTACCGGTCGTCCGGATAAAGCGGTATGGCGGATCAGGGGCGTGCCGAATACTGTTTTGACGAGCCGCAGGAACGCCTCCTCATCCAGGGCTTCCGGCAATTCCCCTAATAAGCCGGAACCGGTTTCCGGGTGCGGGTTAGTTAGTTCCACCACATCATAAGCCAGCTCCTCATAGGGATGGGCGGCCTTCAGGGCCCCGAGCAGGGCCGGTTGCAACGGCGAAGGGAAAACCAGTTCCATTTTTATTTCTTTTTCGGTATGCCGCCGGTTCTTTTCTCCCACAAAGGGCTTTGCCGCTTGCCCCGCTTTGAACGTACCGGTACCCTCGCTGTTGAAACTGCATTCGCTGTACTGGCCGATCCGGCCACCCCCTGCTTCAAAGAGGGCATCCCGTACTGCTTCCGCATGATCCGCCGGTACAAACGTGAATAATTTCCTCAGGGTATTTTCCCGGGCCGACAGGATGGATCTTTTTTGTAGGCCCAACTCGTCAGCGATCCGCCCATTGACACCGGAGAATATATTATCCAGGTTGGTATGGATGGCATAGATGGCAATATCCTTTTTTATGGCCGTGATGATCGTCTGTTCCACATAATTTTTCCCGTTGATCTTTTTGAGTCCCCCGAAAATGACCGGGTGATGTGCCACCACCAGGTTGCAACCCCGGGCAATGGCTTCCTTCACCACCGCTTCCGTGGCATCAAGCGAACAAATAATACCGGTGCATTCCCAGCCGGCATTCCCGGTGATCAGCCCGGCGTTATCATAGGACTCCTGCAGGGATGGCGGGGCCCATGATTCGAGAAAAGAAACAATGGATGCTATTTTCATGACCGGAAGTTACATCAATAGCTATTTACGCGGAAAGCCCTTAAAAACATTGCCCGGAATTTCCGGAATTGTACTATCTTTTACTCCCCTTAGCCCTTTGAATCACTGCCTTTCCGATTCATTCACGTCAAAATGCTAGCCATGCTCAGGAGAACAACTGGCCGTCTTTTACTTTTGCTGTTAGTGGTAACGGGTTCAGCGGGAACCATCAAGGATAATTCCCTTTCAAAAGCGGAACGAAAATATGCGATCACGCTGATGAAGGAATCGCATAAGGATATCGTGAAAGCCACAAAAGGCCTGTCTGCTGCCCAACTGGACTTTAAAACGGCCCCCGACCGCTGGTCGGTAAAAGAATGTGTTTACCATATTGCCGCTGCTGAAAAATTACTCTGGACCATGTTTGAAGGGGCCATGAAAAATCCCCCCAATCCCGAGAAAAGACAGGAAATAAAAGTACAGGATGAAGCGCTGGTGCAAATGGTCCAGGACCGTAGCAAAAAGAACCAGGCGCCGGAGCCGATACAACCTAAAAACACGGGGTACAAGAACCTGGCAGACGCCCTGGCTGATTTTAAAGCCACCCGGACCGAACACATTAAATACATCAGGAATTCCACGGAAGACATGCGGGACCGGGTCGTGCAAATGCCCTTCGGCTGGATTGACTGTTACCAACTCTATATTTTTATCGCGGCCCACAGTAAAAGGCATACCCTGCAGCTGAACGAGGTGAAGGCGGCAGCAGGTTTCCCCGCTGAATAGTTTTACTGATTATTTATTATTCGATTATTAATTATTACAAAGCGGGGCGAATCTGTGTTTTACTGAGAAAGTCTTAAAGCAGGCTGGATACTTCTTTATATAATCCACAGCTCAGCCTTATTTCATTTACGCTTATCAGGTTATTACTGCCTGTAATAAATATTCAACCTGAAGCCAATAATCAATAATCCAATAATTACCAATCCTCATCTAAGAAGCCTATTTTGAAATAATCTTCTCCAGACTGATCAGCTTCCCCGAAGTCGTCATTCCTTCCACCACCACGCGGAAACGTTTGGTACGATCGCTGTTATAAAAACTGACAGGTATCACCGGGTTCACATTATTGACAAAAATATTCGGCCGCCAGTCAAGGGTAATGCGGGTATCGGGCTTGAACAATAAAGAATGATCGGTTTTATAATCCGGTACATAAAACTCCTTCACCACAGAGAAACCCTGGTAAGTAATCAGGTCACCCCGGGATGAGCTGGTGATATCAGCGCCTTTCCGGGTATAGATGGCCATGGCTCCCCCGGCCCCGCCGCCTGTGGCCCCGATAAAGGTACTGTACAGTTTCACCAGTGCGATCTCCGAAGGCGGCAAGGTGGCGATCACGGTGGCATCGGTCTCAATCTCGTTCAGGTACACGGTCATGGGAATCGGTCCCAGCGAGCTTATCGTCGGACCCTGCCGGTAATAAAGTTTATACTCATTGCCATCAGTAGCCACATCCAGGCCCGGTATCCGTAGTTGCAGGTAATCAAAAATATTCGCCTCAGTTGCAAACTCTTCGGAATTCACCAGGTCGATGGTTTTTTCCGCGGTCCCGCTGAACGCCCCCCGGGTGTATTGCTCATCCAGCAGATCGGTCGGATTTTTCTTTTTCACTTTCAGGGTGATCTCTTCTAACATCAGGCCATTGGCTTTCCGGATCGCATCGAAATCATCTGCCATTTTTTGTTGCTGGCCGGGCAGGGAAGCTCCTGCAAAAAAAGAAGGACCCGGAAGGGCAACCGGGTAAGTCCGGCCCAGTGTATCACTGGTCATCTTCACATCAATATACTGGCTTTTCTTTCCCCGGATATCCAATATAAAAATACGGGCATCTCCAAAAAACAACAGCGAATCGAGTTTGAAATTTCCCTGTTTATCGGTCGTGATAAACTGCGCATTCCGCCGCATCCCTTCCGCGGTAATCAGGGCAAGCAGTGGTTTCTCCGAAAAACCCCGGTTGGTACCACCCAGGGTAATCCTCCCGGTGACCGTAATATAAGAGGGGTCAGCAAATGGCAGGGGTTGTTTTACTTTATTGGCCAGTTCTTCCCAGCGGAATCTTCTCCAGCCATGGGTCATCATCAGCAGGTCGGCAGCCGTTTTTACCGAATCATCTTCAGAAGACAAATACCAGGCAGGATTATGAATATACCCCCGCAGGTCGGCGGTCAGCAACAACCCGGAAAATATATTTTCGGGCCGCTGAGGCGAGAGGGCATAGTCGGCATCGGTAATCGATACTGATAAACTCCCCTGCACCGTATCCTTTATCAGTATCTTAAAATGATTCCTGCCTTTCTCCGCAAAGCTCAGGGTATCGGTACGCAGTTCTGCCGCCCGGATATATTCTTTATTGTTGACAAAGAACAGCCGTTCCGCCAGGGGCAGGCCTTCCCGGGTAAAAACAGTGACCTGCATGATCCCGGAATTCAGTTTTTCCGTATTCAGCACCCCCTGCGTTTCATCTTTGGCAGCAGGCAGTTCCTGCCGGAACAATACATGATGCTGCATTTGCCCGATCATGTAGGCTGCCCTCAGGGACGGATTGTCTGTTCGCTGGTGAATCTCAAAAAATCCTCCCTGGGGATGGGGGATGATGGAAAAGACCACTCCTTTCTCCGCAGCAACCGGTAGCGGGTAGGTTTTTCCCGGAACCGCATCGTTGAGCCGGGCAGTATATTGTTCGCCTGCCTCCGGGGCCAGTTCAAACATTCCCATCCCGTCATGATAGGAACTGAAGGAAGCAACTTCCTGCCCTTTGCTGTTATTGATTGTACCGCTTATGTTAACCGGGAGGCCTTTTTCATCGGTGGCTTTGTACGCGATGGTATTGGTGAATCCGCTGACCAGGTTGCCCCCTTCGGGAAAAAAATCAAGCAGGATAGTATGTGTTGTGACAGCCGGCTCTGTTTTGACGGGTTTTTTCCCGAAGATGAACAGCTTCTTTTTGTACACATAGTCGATCCCATTGTTCAGCATCGTTGGGGTATAGGCCCGGACCAGGTACATACCGGTCACCAGGGTATCGGGTAGTTCAAACTGACCATATGTACTGGCCAGCATCACCGGCAGGACTTTACGGGAAAGAATAACAGAAGATTCATTCAGCAGTTCCACGTACAATACAGAACTGATGGTATCGGGCTGGTAATCGGAATAAAGGTAGGCTTTGAACCAGGCGGTTTCCCCGGCGAGGTAATTGTCCCGGTCAAAATGCAGCCAGATTTTTTCCAGCGGGGCCCGTTGGTACCATTGAAGCAACAGGTCAGCGGGCGCCTGGGAATTTCCATTCCGCAACAGGGCGGTAAAAATGACAAAAAGCAGCAGTTTCCTTTTCATTGATAAAGTTATAAGTCCCCGCGAAATTACCTCATAATTACAAACCAGGAGCAGGCCCCTGTTAAGAGTAGTATAATTCCCCTTGCCGCAAGCAATTTACCTGTTGGATAAGCTGGCTAATATGTCTATTTTGTGAAGACATAAACCGGATATATGAAAAAACACCTCATGGCTTTCAGCCTGGTCCTTCTGTTGACCGGTTGCAAGAAAGCAATTCAGAACGCCCAGGAGGACCTGGTTATCAGGGCCATGACGGACGGCCAGTGGGTGATTACCAGTTTCACCCTGAACAGCGCCGATATCAGTTCCGATTTCACCAACTACCGGTTTAAGTATTACAGTAACAAAACAGTAGATGCGATCCATAATGGCGCTGTTGAAAAAACAGGCACCTGGGAAGGCAATGCCAATGCAATGAGCATTTGGGCCAATTTTGCCAGTCCTCCCTACCCGCTGACCCTGATAAACGGAACCTGGCAGATTACCCGGAACAGCTGGACCTATGTGGAAGCCTCGCAAACCAGCGGGACTGATATAAAAACCCTGCGATTAGATAAACAATAGCATTACATGTATTTTCGTTCCCTTTTCGTACACCCGTGTTAAACAATCCGTCCTGATCCCTGTCTTACTCACAACGGTTATTCCATTATAATTTGTTGTACGGAAGAAATAGTCGGACCAAAAGGGGTTATAGGAATAGTTTTTGTAAGTAATATGGTCCCCCAATTTAAACCAGCTACCTGTTGAAGCGACTAATCAGCCATATCCATCCCGGAAGCCTTGTGTTTCTTTGCCTGCTTGCAGCCCCGCTGGGAGTCTTTGCACAGCCTGTGGCTAATTTTACGGCCTCGCCGCTGGCCGGTTGTTCCCCGCTTATTGTCAATTTCCAGGATCAATCCTCCGGGAATCCGACTTCCTGGAACTGGAATTTCGGGAATGGGAATACCTCGACTCTTCAGAACCCCATTGCCTCTTATTTTACACCCGGCACTTATACCGTAACGCTGATTGCCAGTAATGCCGGCGGTTCCAATACCCTGGTCAGGACCAATTATATAACCGTGTACGAGCCACCGACCGTTGATTTTTCGGCCAATGTCCTGAGCGGCTGCTTCCCCTTGCGGGTGCAACTGACTGACCTGTCCTCGGCAGGGGCGGGTAATTCGAATATCAGCTGGAACTGG
The DNA here is from genome assembly GCA_016219985.1 of Sphingobacteriales bacterium. Taxonomy (GTDB): domain Bacteria; phylum Bacteroidota; class Bacteroidia; order Chitinophagales; family Chitinophagaceae; genus JJ008. The sequence continues at coordinate 175,912 of JACRJO010000029.1, forward strand.
GATTTTGGAAACGGGGTCACGTCCACCCTTCAAAACCCGCAGGTCACCTATACTTCCGCAGGCGCTTACAATGTCACGCTGCGGGTAACCAATGACAAGGGATGTACCCGCACCCTGAGCCGGCCTTCTTATATTACCGTAACTCCCGGGGTCAGCGCTTCTTTTACCTTTACCCAACCCACGGTTTGCCAGGCGCCGGCCAGTATCAGTTTTACCAACACATCCACCGGCCCGCCCATGCTGTCTTATTCCTGGGATTTCGGAGATGGCAATTTTTCCACAACAACAAACCCGGTTCATACATATGCCAGCAACGGTTCATACATTGTCACATTAGCGACTTCCAGCTCGGCCGGCTGCCAGGATACTCTGCGCAGCAGCCCCCTCCTGATCGGGGCCAATAACAGTTCGTTTACGTATCCGCCGTCTGTTTGTATCAATGAACCAGCGACATTCACCAATACTTCTGTGCCGGTTCCTGTTAGTGCCAGCTGGACCTTTGGTGACGGGGGCAGCGCCACAGGAATCAACGCAACGTACAGTTACAGTACACCGGGAGTATTTACCGTAAAAATGTATAACACGTTTTCCACCTGTATTGATTCAGTTGCCCATGATATTACGGTCAATCCCCGGCCCGTAGCCGACTTTACGGCCCCGGTTACCGTCAGTTGCCAGCCCCCGCTTACTGTTAACTTCCAGGATTTATCCACCGGGGCTGCTGCTGCCTGGCAATGGGATTTCGGGGATGGCAATACCTCCACGGCCCAAAACCCTTCGCATACCTATTCTTCGTACGGAAGTTTTACTGTTACCCTGGTTGCGACCAATGCATTTGGCTGTACGGATACGATTGTGAAACCGAATTTTATCCGGATCCGGAGAGCCCAGATCAGTATTCCATCCCTGCCGGTCCGGGGCTGCGTTCCGTTCACCATTACACCGGTTCCTGTAATCAATGCCCTGGATGCTGTCACTTCTTATGATTGGGATTTCGGCGACGGTGGCAGTTCCGGTTTAGCCATCCCCACGCATACGTATGTCGCGCAAGGCACTTATACCGTACGTCTCGCTATTACCACGAGTACCGGTTGCCAGGATACGCTGATCATTTCAGCTGCCGTGCGGGTGGGGACCAAACCAATGGCTAATTTCTCCGCAACGCCGAACCCCGTTTGCGCCCGGCAACCTGTCCAGTTTACAGATCTTTCGGTTCCGGCTGATGAATGGCATTGGGATTTCGGAGACGGAACGGTTTCCACTTTGCAAAACCCGTCGCATATTTTTAGCGATACCGGCTATTTCACCATACGGCTTGTTGCGGTGAACAATGGCTGCCCCGACACCCTGATACGTACCAATTATATCTATGTGATGCCGCCCATTGCCCGCTACACCCCCACCCCGGACTGTGCAAACCGGTTGCGCTTTACATTTACTGATCTTTCGATCGCCCCTCAAACCTGGGAATGGGATTTCGGGGATGGTAGTCCCCGGGTAACCACGCAAAACGCGGTACATATCTTCCCGGCATTGGGCATTTACGCTGTGCGACTGGTCGTAACGAACGGGGGCTGCTCGGATACCATAACCTTACTGATCAATGCCATTGATGAACGGGCAAATTTTACGGCCGACCAGACCACGATCTGTAAACCCGGTACGGTTCAATTCAGCCCGGTGGGTATCAACACGGCCAATATCCTCACCTATACCTGGAATTTCGGCGATGGCAATATCAGCACGGTAAACACACCTGTCATCAATCATACCTATCTAAATTCCGGACTCTATACCGTTACTCTGACCATTCGTGATAACAACGGGTGTACCAGTACACTGGTACAAAACAATTATATCCGGGTAAACGGGCCTGTGGCCGGATTTAGTGCGGGCAATGTATCGGGTTGTACCGGGCTGATCACCACGTTTAATGACCTATCCACCACAGACGGCGTCAACAATATTGTTAACTGGCATTGGGATTTCGGCGATGGCAATATCCAGGACTTCAGCGCCCCGCCATTCCAGCATACATACAATACAGCCGGCATTTTTTCGGTTAAGCTGGTTATTACCGATGCCACGGGTTGTAAGGACAGCCTGATAAGGACCGACCTGGTCATTGCCACGGATCCCCTTCCTGATTTTGTTACGGCCGATACATTAAGTTGCCCCGGGGGTACTGTAAATTTCACCAATACTTCCCTGCCAGCAGGATTAAACAGTTCCTGGGATTTCGGCGATGGCAATACCTCTTCCGTTTACTCCCCTTCTCACAGCTACGCGGCCACGGGATTGTACACGGTAAAACTGCGGGTGAATGATACTTTTGGTTGCGCTGACTCCATCAGCAAGACCAATTATATCCGGGTAGCGCTGCCGGTACCCGGATTTACCGTCAGCGATTCCGTCACTTCCTGTACGCCGCTCGAAGTCCAGTTTACAAACACATCCACTTTTTATCGTTCGGTGAGCTGGGATTTCGGAGTGGGCCAGGGAATTTCCACCCTGGAAAACCCGGTCCATTATTTTTCTTTGCCGGGTATCTACCCGGTGAAACTGGTAATCACCAGCCCGGGAGGTTGTAAAGACTCGATTATAAAAAATATCCAGGTCTATGACACAGCAGGATCCCGCCTTAATTATAGCCCGATCGGGGGCTGTAAGCCCTTGTCCATTTCGATGAACACCCTCACGCCCGGCCCGATGGTTTCTTATTTCTGGGATTTTGGCGACGGGAATACGGAGATTTCAACCACCCCTTCCGCTTTTCATACCTATACAGCTTTTGGAAACTTTATTCCAAAAGTGATCATGGAAGATCCTTCGGGCTGCCTGATCCCTTTACAGGGTGTGGATACTTTATTAATAATCGGCGCGAAGGCCAATTTTGGTGCGGACACTGCCTTTTTCTGCGATTTCGGCACCGTACATTTTACCGACTCCACAACGTTTAATGATCCGGTCGTCTTATATAACTGGGATTTCGGCGACGGCGGGAGTTCCACCCTGCAATATCCTTCCCACCAGTACACGGCTCAGGGAATCTACAACGTGCAACTAACCGTACATACGCAGGCGGGTTGCCGGGATTCCCTGGTGAAACAGGCCCTTATCAAGGTCATACAAAGACCCCTGATTGATATTGCCGGTGATTCGGTTATTTGTATCAATAATTCCATTTTACATTCCGGCATCTTTATCCGTCCCGATACTTCGCTTGTCAGGTGGCAGTGGACCTTCCCCAATGGCAATGCCGACTCAGTTCAAAATCCGCCCCGCCAGAATTACGCGGTGGCCGGGACTTTTGTTGCCACGGCGATTGCCATTAACAGCAGCGGCTGTGCAGACACTACAAGGCAGACCATTGTTGTTAACCCGTTGCCAACGGTTACACTGCCGGGTCAACTGACGATCCAGGCCGGTTTCCCTGTTACCATTCCGGCCACGTATTCGCCCAATACAGTTAGCTGGATCTGGTCTCCCGCAACCGGGCTCAGCTGCGCCAACTGCCCCACACCGGATGCCGGGCCGAAGTTCAATACAAACTACCAGGTATATTTTACCGATGGCAATAACTGCAGTAATACAGGTCGCATACAGATCACCGTTATCTGCAAGGATGGCAACTTATTTATTCCCAATACTTTTTCCCCGAATGGCGATGGCAGCAACGATGTGTTCTATCCCCGGGGGAAAGGGCTTGAACGCGTAAAACTCCTGAGGATCTTTAACCGCTGGGGCGAAATCGTGTTTGAGAAAAGGGATTTTCCCGTAAATGACGCCAGTGCGGGATGGAACGGTACGTATAAAGGGCAAAAGCCCAAGGCGGATGTTTATGTTTACCAGGCAGAGGTCTTCTGTGAAAACGGGGACATCATCCGGCTGAACGGAAATATTGCATTGATCCTGTAATCCAATTTATGCAGCAACGGGTAAAAAAATATATGGTGTTTCTAACGGCCTGCTTTTGGCAGGTATCCGTGCTGTCGCAGGATATCCATTTCTCCCAGTTCTTCGAAGCCCCGTTGTGGAGAAATCCATCCCTGGCCGGAATTTTTACCGGGGATGTGCGGGTGCAGGCGGTGTACAGGGATCAGTGGAACAGTGTGACCAACGCTTACCGTACTGGTTCAGTGAATGCGGAGTATAAAATGCCCGTCGGTAAATTAAACGACTTTGTAACCCTGGGGATGCAGGCCCTGTACGACCGGGCCGGTACGATCGGGTGGACCTCTGTCCATGTATTACCGGCCCTGAACTATCACAAATCCCTGAGCGCGGAAAATAACCGTTACCTCTCCCTTGGTTTTATGGGGGGCCTGGTACAGCGGCGCTTCGATCCCTCCAAAATGACCACCAACAGCCAGTACGACAATGGCGGTCTCGGGGAAAATCTCGCCAATACCAAATACAGTTACCTGGACGGCAGCGTGGGCATGAGCTATAATTCAAACCTGAATCAGCAGCCGGACAATAATTTCTACCTCGGTGTGGCCTATCATCATTTTAACCGGCCCACCCAGTCATTTTACCGGAACAATACCATCGAACTCCGGCCCAAATGGGTATTCTCGGGTGGCTTACGGTTTGGGGTATCCGAATATGCCTATATCACCCTGCAGGCCGATCATTCGGAACAGGGTGGGTTTGCCGAAACGATGGCGGGGGTTCTGTACGGGCTGAAATTAGGGGAAGACCCGGATCACCCGGCCTACACGATCCATGCCGGCGGGTTTCTCCGCTGGAATGACGCCCTGGTTCCCGTGGTGAAACTGGATTACCATCCTTTTTCCGTTGCCCTCAGTTATGATGTGAATATTTCAAAACTCAAACCGTCGAGTTATGGCCGTGGCGGATTTGAACTCTCCGTTTCGTATATTGGCTTCCTGCAACGGAATGAAGGCTACCTGCTTTGCCCCAAATTCTAAACGGGGTAAATAAATGGAACCGCTGAACCTTATGCCAACAAACCTGTTTATTTTGCGACAATAAATCCTGCATACACATGAGCCTGACGATTGGTCAAACAGCCCCTGATTTTACCTTATTTGACAGCGAAAAGAAGCCGGTAACCCTGTCCGAACAACGGGGTCACAATGTGCTGCTCCTGTTTTTCCCCCAGGCATTTACCAGTGTCTGTACCAAGGAACTTTGCAGTGTACGGGACAATATAGCCCGGTACCATGCGGTCAATGCCCGGGTATTCGGCATTTCCGTGGATTCGGTATTTACACTGGCCCGTTTCAAAGAAGAGCAGCAATATAATTTCCCGCTGTTGAGTGATTTCAATAAAGAAGTCTCCGCCCTGTATGACAGCCTGTACACGGACTGGATCCTCAATATGAAGGGGGTGTCGAAGCGTGCCGCCTTTGTTATCGATAAAGAAGGCCGGGTTCAATATGCGGAAATAATGGATAAAGCCGGTGATGTGCCGGACTTTGACAAGATCCGCACAGCTCTCGACTCCCTATCCTAAAATATCGTTAATACTTTCCTCTTCAATCTTATAATTCATTGGTTTATAAGATGAAATTTCACTTCGTAGTTTTACGTTGCCCAGGCAAAAAAAAGGACCTACATTTCGAATAATAAAAGTAAATTTGTTTCGTTGAGACGAGTTTTCCCGATACTAACCTTTTTACTGCTGAGCACCCTGTTTTCGCAGGCACAGTCTCCGAGAACTAACCCGGGTGAAGAGGCAGACCGCATTGCCCGGATATATCCCAACCCGGCCACTTCCTATATTACTTTTGATTTACAGGGAAATTATAAAAAAGGGCTGACCGTTCAGATCTACAATGGGGTCCTGGGCAAAAAAATGTATGAGACCCAGAATATCCCCGAGCGGTTTACACTCAACCTGACCGATTATACCCGCGGTATTTATATTTATCACCTGGTGGATGCTACCGGAAAGATTATTGAATCCGGCAAGTTCCAGGTATCCCGTTAATACTCCCTTTTTATTTTCTGACTATTGTACCTGTACCACCAGGAATTTCAGGTATCGTGTATTCTCCATGCCCCAGATAATGGGGTGATCCGGCGCCTGTGTCTGAAAAGTGACCTGCCTTATTTTCCGGCGCGCATCTTTGGCGGCCATTTCAATGATCTGTAAAAAAAGTTCAGGGTTCACCAGGTTGGTACAGGAAGAAGTGACCAGGAATCCGCCGGGCCTCACCAGTTTCATCCCGCGGAGATTGATCTCCTTATAGCCGGTAATGGCTTTCTGTATCGTTTCCCGGCTCTTGGTGAAAGCGGGCGGGTCCAGCATGACCACATCGTATTGCTTTCCTTCTTTTCCCCATTGTTTTAATACATCAAATGCATTGGCCGTTTCAAACCGGCAACGTTCCTGCACCCCGTTGAGTTCCGCATTGCGGTTGGCCTGTGCCACCGCGTTAGCAGATATATCGAGGCCCAGTACCGACCTCGCCCCATAATGCGCCGCGTGTATTTCAAAAGTCCCGGTATAGGTGAATGCGCCTAATACATCCGCTTCTTTCACGATATGCTGAATGGCTTTCCGGTTATCCTGCTGGTCGAGAAAATAACCGGTCTTTTGCCCGTTCTCCAGGTCCACATGAAACCTAAGCCCGTTTTCCTGAATGATAATCTGGGTATCAAAGGGGGCGGATAAAAATCCCTTTTGCTGGGGCAGTCCTTCCAGCTCCCGGACCGGCACATCATTCCGTTCATAAATTCCTTTGGGCTGAAAAATTGTATTGATCGCGTTTACGATCGCCGGCTTCCATACATCGATTCCCAGCGCCAGGGTTTGGATCACGAAATAGTCGTTGAATTTATCCACGATCAGTTGTGGCAAAGCATCTGCTTCCCCGAACACCAGCCGGCAATTTTCCGTGTACCCGATCTGCTGGCGGTATGCCCAGCACTGGCGGAGACGGTCCAGGAAATATTGTTCGTTGATCTCATCAGCCCGGTTCCGGGTCAGCAGGCGCACCAGGATCTGGGATTTGGGATTTATATATCCTTTCCCGACAAATTTTTTGTCGTGGCTGAATAATTCCACCACCTCCCCGCCTTTAACATCACCATCTATCCGTTCCACTTCATTGGCAAAAACCCAGGGATGGCCGTTGACCACGCGGGGGGATATCTTTCTTTTAAGGTAAACACTGCTCATAAAGCGGCGAAGATAGCGGAAAGCCCTAAATGCCGGGCCTTGAAACCCGGCGGGCGCCTGGCAGCTGATCAGCTGAAGCCCCTGACTTCCAGACCCTGATCCCCGTCAATACAGGTCATTTTGTCCCAAAACCCCGGGTTGGCAATATTATTGACAACCTTACCTTTGCAAACAATTGTAAAAAATGGCAGAAGAAATGAAGGAACCCGAAACCACCCTGCCGGGGAATGAGGCCGGCATGGATATCAATACGGACGAAAACCAAAGCGGCAGCACGCATCTGAACGAGCCGGTAGCGGAAGAGAATGAACTGGAGAAATTAAAAGGGGCCCTGGAAGAAGCCAATGATAAATACCTGCGGAAAGTGGCTGAGTTTGAGAATTACAAACGCCGTTCTGCCAAAGAGCGGATCGAACTGATACAAACCGCGGGCAGGGATGTGATCACGGACCTGCTGGAGGTACTGGATGACTGTGACCGGGCGCAAAAGCAACTGGATACCAGTAACGATGCAGCTGCCATCCGGGAAGGCGTATTGCTGGTCTTTAACAAACTGCGCAATTCGCTCCAGGCTAAAGGAGTAAAACCGATGCAGACCATCCATAACGAATTCAACCCCGATCTGCATGAAGCCATTACGGAGATCCCGGCCCCCTCGGCTGATCTGAAAGGAAAAGTGATCGACGAAGTGGTAAAAGGATATTACCTTAATGACAAAATCATCCGCCATGCCAAAGTGGTGGTGGGAAAATAAGTGAACTATTAACGGATCAAACACGCAAATGTCCAAAAGAGATTATTACGAGATACTGGGAGTAAGCAAGACCGCTTCGGCAGATGAGATCAAAAAAGCCTACCGGAAAGTGGCCATGCAGTTTCACCCCGACCGCAACCCGGGGGATAAAGCCGCTGAGGAAAAATTCAAGGAAGCGGCTGAAGCCTACGAAGTGCTGAGCGATGCGGATAAAAAAGCGCAGTACGACCGTTATGGACATGCCGGGGTTAGCGGCAATGGCCGGGGTGGTTATGGCGGGGGCGGAATGAACATGGATGATATCTTCAGCCAGTTCGGGGATATTTTCGGGGAAGACCTGTTTGGCAGTTTCTTTGGCGGCGGGCAAAGAGGCGGCGGGCGCACCGGGCAAAGAAGCCGTGGCGTTCGGGGAAGCAATCTCCGCGTAAAACTGAAATTGACCTATGAAGAGATCGCGAAGGGAGTGACCAAGAATATCAAGGTTAAAAAATATGTATCCTGTACCACCTGCGGCGGCAACGGGGCAAAGGATAAAGGGAGTGTGCAGACCTGCAGCAGCTGCGGGGGCAGCGGCCAGGTACGAAGAGTACAAAATACATTCCTGGGGCAGATGCAAACCGTAACCACCTGCCCTTCCTGTAACGGGGAAGGAACAACGGTAACCGCCAAATGTGCTTCCTGTAAAGGGGAAGGAAGGGTTTACGGGGAAGAGACTGTGAGCATTGATATTCCCGCCGGCGTACAGGAAGGAATGCAAATGAATGTGAGCGGGAAAGGAAATGCCGGTGAACGCGGAGGTATGCCCGGTGACCTGATCATCCTGATCGAAGAAGAACCGCACAAAGAATTATACCGGGAGGGACTGAATGTGGCGTATGAGCTGCATCTTTCCTTTACGGATGCTGTATTTGGCACCCAGGTGGAAGTGCCCACGATCGACGGACGGGCCAAGATCAGGATTCCCGCGGGTACACAAAGTGGTAAGATTTTCCGCCTCAAGGGGAAGGGCTTCCCGGCCGTAAATTCTTATGAAAAAGGGGACCAGCTGATCCAGGTAAGCGTGTGGACCCCGCAGCACCTGAGCGCGGAAGAAAAAGCGGCCCTCGAAAAACTGGGGCATTCACCCAATTTCAAACCGCAGCCGGAGAAAAGCGATAAAAACTTTTTCGACAAGATCAAGGAAATGTTCTCTTAACTAATTACCAGGCGGGATCTCCCCCGCCTTTTTTCTTTTTCCCTTTTGAATAAAGCACTTTTGCCTGTTCTACCAGGCGGACGAACTCCTTTTGCAACAAATCATTTTCGCCGGGGGACAATTCGGCCAGGGTCACCACATCATTCCAGTTTTTATTTTTGATAAATGGTGAATTCCGCAGCAGGGACCCGAACAGGGCCACCGAGGCGGAAAAATGGTAACATTTGCCCAGTGTGAAGAAAGGAGTGAACGCAAAATGGCTGGTATGCGTATAATAGCGGTGGATGGTATCACCGGGATTCCGGTACTGGAGTTTGATCTCTGCAAATTTGCCTGAATAAATACTGTCCCGGACCGCGCCCCGGTTGTTCTCGGTCGGTTCAATCTCAAACATCGCGATCATGGAATGTCCTGATCCGATCTCCCCTCCTTCCAGCACCGATGCGGAGTCCCGCAGCGCTCCCACCTTATTATCAAACCCGATCAGCCGGTATTGTTTTACAAATTCAGGATTAAACTCCACGTACATGTACACATCATCGGCCACCGAATACAGGGTTTGTGTAAATTCTTTCAGTAAGACTTTCTCGGCCTCTTTGAAATTATCGAGGTAAGCAAAATTGCCATTCCCTTTTTCCGCCAGCAGGTGGATCTTGGAATCCTTGTAATTGCCCATTCCCACCCCGAGGCAGGTCAGGTACACACCCGATTCCCGCTGGGCGGTAATCATCTCATCCAGCTCGGCCTCTGTCTTTAATCCCACATTGAAGTCCCCGTCGGTAGCGAGGATCACCCGGTTATTCCCTCCCTTTATAAAATGCCGCCTGGCCACATTATAAGCCAGCTTAATGCCCGATTCGCCGGGGGTGGATCCTCCCGGGGTCAGTTCATCAATCGCTTTCAGGATCTTTTCTTTTTCGGCCCCGCTGGTGGAGTTTAACATGATACCGGTAATGCCCCCGTAAACCACGATGGCCACCGAATCTTTTTCCCGCAGGTTATTCACCAGCAACCGGAATGCGGATTGCAGCAGGGGCAGGCGGTTGGGCATGTCCATGGATCCCGATACATCGATCAAAAAAACAAGATTGCTCGGGGGTAATGTGTCCAGGTTCAGTTTTTTTGAGGACATATTGATATAGTACAACTGGTTCTCCGGGTTCCAGGGACAGGTGGTCAGTGTTGAGCTCAGGTGAAAGATCGCCTGGCCGGCCGGCGGATAGTAATCGAGACTGAAATAATTCAGCATCTCTTCGATCCGGACCGCATCCGGGGGAACAAAAGAATTCATCGTGATAAACCGGCGGATATTACTGTAAGAGGCGCGGTCCACGTTCAACGACATCCCCGTGCTGGGAAACTGCCGGGCATTCAGGAAGCGGTTTTCAATCAGGCTGGCATAGGTTTCATCGCCGGCAAACCATTTCTTTTGCTCATCCCGTCCCAGGTCCCTGGTAAAAGAAGAAAGCCGGTCCCGGAAAAGATGAGAGGAGGAGGAAGGCGCCAGCTTCAAGCGCACATTGACATATTTTTCCGCATTGATCAGCAATTTTTCCGGCCGGTATCCCTCCAGGAAAAAACTGAAGGTATCCACCTGGCTATTGGCCACAATCCCAAAAGTGCCGGCCGCTCCACTGCGGAAGATATAGCCGGTCTTAAACTGTTTGATGATCACATTTTGCAGCACATTGCCCGCCTCATCCTTTACTTCGCCCCTGACATAAAACTGCTGGGCAAATAAGGAAGAGCCGGAAAGCAAAAGGATTAATATTTGACAAACAGCTTTCACGAGGAAGCATTAGCTGATAAAATACAAAGAATGCAGCAACCATTTATCCCTGTCATATTACCTGGTATATCTCTTTGAGATTCCGCCCCAGCCCGTTGTAATCCAGCCCGTACCCCACCACAAACTTATTGGGTATAACGAACCCCACATAATCGGGTTTCAGCGGGTACTCCGTGGCTTCGGATTTGTGCAATAACGTGGCGATCCGCAGGGACCGGGGTTGCTGGTGTCCGAGTTTAGGTAAAAAATTGTGGAGTGTTTTCCCGGTATCCACAATATCCTCCACAATGATCACTTCTTTGCCAAAAAGGTCATCTTCCAGGCCAATGGAAGTTACCACGTTTCCGGACGATTTCATCCCTTTGTAGGAAGCCAGTTTGATAAAGCAGATCTCGGCTTCGATCGTAAGGTGTTTGAACAGGTCGGCGGCAAACATAAAGGACCCGTTGAGGATGGCAATAAACAAGGGACGCTTACCGGCATAATCCGCGTTAACCGCATCCGCCAGTTCCTTCACCCGCTGCTGGATCATTTCTTCAGAGAGGTAGGTTTCAAATGACTTGTCATGTACTTCAATAATCGGCATATAGTTCGTTTACTGGTTAGTGACCGGTGATTCTTTTTTCAACTGAATAAAGAGGAACATTCTCCTTTAGCAAGAGTTTGGGCTTAGCGGCCGCTTTTTTCCGGAGACTGAGACTTTCCCCGGGAGCCGGCCTGTCATTATTCTTCAGCCGGTTGAGCTCCAGCAGGCTTTCCAGCCGGATGCCCTGCTTTTGTGCAATATCGTGAAGAGATTCCCCGGGCAGCACAGTATAATACGCTTCAGCGCCCGTCCTGCGTTTCCGTTGCAAAAAAACCAATTGGTCTTTTTCGGCTGACTCAGCTTCTTCCAGCTCATTGAACTCAAAGAGCCGGGAAAGCGGAATGCCATATTGCTGCGCCACAGAAAGAAAAGAAATCCCTTTTCTCATCCAGACAACCCGGGAATAATTGATGCGGAATTCACCTTTGGGATAAATGAAATTGACCCGGTCTTTTTCTTCTTTCGGCTGGAAGAGCTTTCCCATTGACTTAAAGCCGCCAATCCCTTTGTATACTGTTGTATCCGCCGGGGGAACCGTATGATCCTTTTCTTCTGCCGGGCTTTTGCCCAATGCGATCAGGGTATATTCCTGCAACCCGTAATCCTCCACCAGTTTGATCAGCACCTGCGGGTACCGGGGATTGGTGGCATATCCGGCTTTCTTCAGTCCCATAGCCCAACCGGTATAATCGGTGGGATCCAGCGAAAAGAGCGAAGCATAACGCGGACTCTTCTTTAAGAAATCGGAATGGTCCCGGTAAGAATCCTCCGCAGCCGGGTACTTCCGGAAACATTCTCCCCTCGCATCATCATCATGCGAAACAGAGGCGCCTGTCCAGCCGGTTTTGCACTTGATCCCGAAATGATTATTGGATTGCTGAACCAGTGAACTGGTACCGGCCATCGTTTCATGAATACCCTGGGCCAGCGTGATAGCCGCCGGCACCCCGGTACGCTGCATTTCAGCGATGGCCAGTTCTTTATAGGTATTGATATAATCCCGTATCGTTTCCGGTTGCTGGGCGCTGGTAATAAGCGTCGCAAACTGGAAAAAGAAAAACAGGATCATTTGCATTCTTCGCATCATCATCAATGGTTATAATTTTCGGATCAGGTACAGTCCGTCGCGGACCGTGACCATTACTTTTTCAATATCTGTTCTTTCCCGGATAAAATCATTAAATGCCTGTATGCCTTTGGCGCTTTTGCCCTTGACCGGCTCCTGCAGCACCTGCCCGTGAAACAGTACATTATCTGCTAAAATAAAACCGTTTTTCCGCAACCGGGGAAAAACAAGGTTAAAATAACGGATATAGGCCGGTTTGTCTGCATCAATAAATACCAGGTCCCAGGTTTCATCCAAACCCGGAAGAATATCTAACGCATTACCTGTATGGGATATTATCCGGCCGGCATGGACGGAACGGTCAAAATAGCTCCGGGCAAGGGCCGAATCGGCCTCCCTGAGCTCGATGGTATGCAACTGTCCCCCGGGGGCCAGGCCCTGGCAGAGGCACAAAGCGCTGTAGCCGGTAAAAGTGCCGATCTCGAGGATCCGCTGCGGCCGGATCATACAACTGATCATCCCGAGGAGTTGACCCTGTACCTGCCCGCTCAGCATCACAGATTCCCGGTGGTGGCTCAGGGTATAGTCCGCCAGCTCCTGTAACAGCGCTTCTTCAGCAGAAGTATATTTTTCAGCGTAGGCTTCCGCGAGGGGGTTGACCAGGTTCACTAACTGCAATTTTTTTTTGCAAAGATAACCCTATACCGCTTGCAAGCGGCCGCTGACGGCATTGCCTTTCTTTGAAATCAGCCAGAGACCGATAAAGGTGAAGATCCCGTTTATCAGGATCAGTTCATTACCGATCCTGTACCCGTTGAAAGTGGCCGCGGACCACTCCTGCAGGGTGGGCAACAGGATATGCAGTTTAACCTCATACCAGGAAGGATTGCTGAGCATATCCAGCCCGAGCGCCAGCAGGGGAGCAATGATACAGGCGGCCCAGATCCGTTTGTCGTTCAGTTTTCTTTTCGTAAGAATGCCAAAGGAAAACAAACCCAGTAAAGGACCGTAGGTAACCCCGGCGAATTTGAGGATAAAATCAATGATCAGTTTATCGTTGATCCATTTAAATACAAGCACCATCAGGAAAAAGATCAGGGCGAAGGTAAAATGCACTTTGAGGCGGGTGTTCTTCTTTTCCTTTTCCGTGCCGGGCTTTTTATTGATCCCGATGATATCGATGCAAAAACAGGAGGTAAGGGAGGTGATGGCCCCGTCGACGCTGGGAAAGAGGGCCGATATAATCGCAATGATAAAGATGATCCCGATAACCCCGCTAAAGGCATCACTGAGGGCGATGGTGGGGAACAGGTCATCCGGCGGCACACTGATCCCTTTTTGGCCTGCGTACAGGTAAAGCACACCTCCCAGGACGAGGAAGAGAAAATTCACCAGCATCAGCACTGCTGTGAATGTCATGATATTCTTCTGGGAATCCTTCAGCGTTTTCACGCTGATATTCTTCTGCATCATTTCCTGGTCAAGCCCGGTCATGGCAATCGCGATAAACATGCCCCCCAGGATATGCTTCAGGGCAAAGGAGCCCGAATTAACATCCCAGTTAAAGATGCGGGTATAACCCTTATCGGCCATCATCGTCATTGCCCCGCCGAAACCGGTACCCAGGGTCTTTACAATAACAACAATACAAACCACCAGTCCCACCAGCATACCCGTCGTTTGCAGGGTATCGGTATATATGATGGTCTTCACCCCGCCCTCGAAAGTGTACAGGAGAATGAGCAGGAGGATGACAAATGCGGTGGCTTCAAAAGGAATACCCATCCGGTTAAAAATAAAGATCTGCAGCACGCTGATCACGAGGTAGAGCCGCGCGGTGGCCCCCACGGTACGGGACAGGATAAAAAAGAAGGCCCCCGCTTTATGTGCATTGATCCCAAACCGTTTTTCCAGGTAGGTGTAGATACTGGTCAGGTTCATCCGGTAATAGAGGGGGATCAGTACAAAAGCGATCACGATATACCCCAGCAGGTAACCCAACACCACCTGGTAATAATAAAAATTGCCGGTCCCCACCCCACCGGGCACACTTACAAACGTGACTCCTGACAGGGAGGTACCGATCATCCCGAAAGCCACCAGCATCCAGTTGCTGTTCCGGTTCCCGATAAAGAAAGATTCATTATCAGAATTACGGGATGTGTACCAGGCCACGCCCAGCAGCAGGGCAAAGTACCCGATCACAAAACTAAAGAGAACAACAGGTGACATAGCAGGAGGTTTCTGTTAAGGAATAATGATCAATGTAAAACAGGTCAATATGAATTTTGAAGATAAATAAAAATGTCATCCCTTTGCCCCAATTTATTTTTATGACCCTGCAATCACTGGCCGTCTTCTGCGGCTCCAAAATCGGCAGCAACCCTGTTTTCGCAGAACAGGCCCATGCATTGGGAAAAATATTAGCGGAAAACGAGATCCGGCTGATCTATGGCGGGGGCAGCGCCGGCCTTATGGGCATCATTGCCGACAGCGTAATGCAGCACGGCGGGAAAGTAACCGGCATTATTCCCAAATTATTGCTCGAATGGGAAGTGCAGCACCGCGGAATCACCGAACTGATCATTTCCGATGATATGCACGAACGGAAAAGAAGGATCTACAGCATTTCAGATGCCGCGCTGATCCTGCCGGGCGGATTCGGGACTCTCGACGAATTATTTGAAATCGTAACCTGGAACCAGCTCACCATTCACGATAAGCAGATTTTTATCCTGAATTCAGGCGGCTTTTACGATCACCTGATCCGGCATATTGACCTGATGAAACAGGAAGGTTTTCTGTATGAAGATGCCATCAGCAGGATCCGGATCATTGATGAACCGGCCGCCTTGCTTCCCCTGATCAGCCACTGATCAGTCTTTCTCTTTTTTCCTGCCGAGGTAAAAACTGAACCCGGTACGGAACACCGGCAGCACCCGGTTATACTGGTCCCGGTAAGGAGAATTGATATCATTCAATGCATCGATCATGATGCTGGTGTAAAATTGCCCCCGGCCGATGATCCGGCTGCCATACCCAACACCCACCAGTAAGCTGGGAGCCGTTACCTTTATTTTATTGATAATTTCCCCATCCGCTTTTTCGCTGTAGGAAATTTGGTTGAACTCGAACTGCCCGCCGGCAAAAAGCTGCTCTATCGGCCATACCCGTACAAAAGGACCGCCACCCAGCGCCAGGTAGCGTGCTGTAATATTCACCGTTTGGTACTGCTGCGTGACATAGGTAAGATTCATGGCGATTCCCGCATCCAGTATTTTATTGATACTATAACCGACTTCGGGGTTCAGGCCGATGATAAACCCGCGGGAAAACCCGAGGTTCAGTCCCGTGCCGATAAACAGGTGATCACTCTTCCATCCTTTTTGTTCTTCCTGTGCCTGTACACCCAGCAGGGTTACTGATAAAAGGAATACCGCAAGTAGTTTCTTTTTCATTGTTAATATTTAAATGGTTCAAGCCAGTTCCTCCTGCTCTTTCCAGTCCAGGTCCAGCTCACGGATCAGTTTCTTGGCTCCCGGCATTTTCGCCAGCATCAGGGCCAGCATGATACCGGCGACTCCCAGTATTTCGTATTTCCCGGTCAGAAAAAAAACAATGACCGAAAAAAGAGCCGGTCCCTCGCAGAGAGCCAGGTACAGAACCAGGGCGGGCCTGTATTGGTCCAGCTTTACCCGGAGGGTACTGCCACCCGCTTTTATCTCCTTTATTTTTTTGGAATAGATCAGCCGGGCCCTGATAAGGCAAAGCGCTGCCACTGCCAGTACGATCCCTATGAGTACCGGTGTGGCCTGAACGATTTTATGCTCCGGTACAGGGCCTTTCCAGCTGTTTACCATCAGAGCCAGCAGGGAAAAGATAAAAACACCCGCCGAAAGAGCGATTGTCAACACCCGTAGTGCCCTTAGATTTTCTTTCGGGCTTCCGGTGAATACAGCCTGTTTTTCCATATCTCAAAAAATGACCGGTTGGGGTTCATGCCTCAGCCGGTTATGCAATATAGGGTCAAGTTAACTATCTTTTGACGGAGGCCCAAATAGCTACGAGCTATGAGCTGCGAGCTACGAGCGCAAGATGGCTAACAACAGGCCTCAAAGTTCATAATAACTTTTGAAAGCGGCGTTTTAAACATACCAATAGTTTATGCTGAACAGATCCGGGGCACCTGGTAAAGAGGAAACTAATATTTAAATGAAGGGCACATGGACTCCCGCTTATTCCCCTTGTAACGGCCTACAGAACCCTGTTTGACCAGGGAAAATTCAAAAGCCCCGCGGGTATTGTTGAAGTTTTTCAGGGAGGACATGGTGGCATCATAGGTAAACGTAAACGTAATATCTTTTATACCCAGCCCTACCATGGGTATCAGTGCATCCTGGTACCGGTAATAGATTCCCGCCATCAGGATTTTTTCCCCGTCCCCGGATAAATTGTAATGGGCATTCATCCCCCCCACCACTTCATAGGACCTGGCCTGCAGGGAAAAGTAGGCATTGGGATTGATGATCACCATATCATTCAGTTTGAAACTGCCGTTCAGGAACCCGGTATAGCGCACCGGGATCCGGTTATTGACCCCCGGTTGTTCCGTAAAGAAGGATTCTTTGGGCTGGTTGATATGCAAGGCGGAAAAGCCGGCATTTATATAAGCACGGTCGCTGGGGAAATAGGCATAATTCATCCCCACCTGCATATCCAGGTAACTGATATTATTGTAATCCAGTTTGGGAGCTGCCGCGGTCTGGTGTGCATCAAAGAACTGCCCGTTCCACTGGCTGGGAAAACTGAGGTTCGAGGTATTGATATTCTTATTGGCCCAGCCCACATTAAATCCCAGGCTTACCAGGCTCCCTGAATTGATCATCTGGTGATAGGCTACCGAACCATATACCTTGGTTGATGTAAGTACGCTGGCGCCCGCCACATCCCGCAGGATGACGCCGCCAATGCCCAGCCAGCCGTTATTATCCCTGTTCTGCAAAACCTGCGCATCCGCAAAAGCGCTCATGGTCTTATACGGGAAGGCGGTAATAGAGGCCCATTGATTACGGTAATTGACCCCGAGACGGTAATCCCCATCGGGAATAAAACCGGTATTGGCAGGGTTGGTCATCAGGGGTGCATTCATAAACTGGGAAAAATGCAGGTCCTGGGAAAAGGCCGTAAGCCATCCGCAGCTGAAGATGATCAATATAGTTTGTTTTATCCCCTTCATGATTCAACCGGTTACCTGATCAATGTTATATCTCCTTTTTTAATAGTTTTCGTCCCGTCAAAGAATTCAACCGCCAGGGTGTACACATATACATCCATGGGTTGCACAGCTCCTTTCCATTTCCCGTCCCATCCTTTGCGACGGTCATGGGTCTCAAACACTTTCTGTCCCCATCGGTTATAGATAATAAACTGCATTTTGACAATACCAAAGCCCTTAACCATCACCACGCTGTTGACATCCCCGCTCTGTGGAGTGAAAGCATTGGGTACATCCAGCAGGGGGTTTATGGTGGCGCTCACCTGGCGGCAGAGCCTGTTCGGGCAACCGATATTATTATAGGCGGTGAGGCAGGCATTAAAGGTGCCCGTGGCATTGTACTGGTAATCGAAATTGGCCCGGGAAGTGGTCAGCAATGAATCACCGTCCCCAAATTCCCATTTAAACCGGACCGCATCCATGGTGGACAGGTTAATAAACGTGACCGGTGTGTTGGGAACCGGCATCTGCGGGGCAAAATTGAAATCGGCTACTGGTGCGCTGAAAACCTGTATAGTAAACCAGGCCGTATCCGTTTTATTACAGGTATTGGGGTTGCTGGCCACCAGCATTATTGTATAAGTGCCCGGCAACGTATAGGTATGGGTGGGACTGGCCGTCGTGGAGCTGCTTCCATCGCCAAAATCCCAGAAAAAGCTTTGACCGGCCAGGGACGTATTATTAAATACCGCATCATAGGGAATACAACCCGTAGGCGGGGTGGTAAAACCTGCCCTTACATTATCAGCGACACTTAAGGCTATCACAAATGAATCAGGTGCATTACAATAATTGGTATCCTGTAAGATCAGCCGGACATTATAAGTACCGGGGCCGGTATAAGAATGGAATACAGGGGCCAGGCCACTCACCACCCGCGGGGAGCCGTCGCCGAAATCCCAGGTAAAGGATTGATTGGTAAATGGCAAGACAGGTGGTTCCACTGTTGTATTATCAAAGCGGTAATCGAAGGAACCGCAGGGAGGTAGCTTTAGCGGTACAAATTTGGGGACGGCTGCTATATCCCCCACCCTGATCCGTACATACGATGTATCCCGGACATTACAGGCGGTTGGGTCGAAGGCAACCAGCATCACAAGATAATGGCCAATAGCACTGTACAGGTGCGAAGCATTGGGAACGGTTGTGGTCAATACCGGGGAACCGTCTCCAAAATGCCATTCATAAGACTGTCCCCTAGCAAGTGTATCCGTAAAGTCCACTGTTAAAGGCACACAACCGGCCGTATCCCGCGGGACGCCGTTAATACTCGCCAATATTCCTGCCCTTACCCCGGACAGGTCCATATCGATCTTCAACAATGCCAGGTTACAATGAGCACCGTTGGAGGCATTGTTAGTAGTGGACCATGCCCCGGCCGTGGTGGGAAAGTTAGATCGCCCGCCAATATCGCAGTTACCGCAGATAGCCTGGTAAATTTTCCCGGTACGGTCAAACCGGCTCGTACCCCCGTCAACATGGTCGCTTGCTTTTCCGGGTGCATTATACTCACCAAAAAAACTGCCGAATAACAGGGAAACCGCATCTTTTTTCAGCACGAAGAAATAAAGGTCTTTCCCGTCAGTCGTGCTTTTAAATGCATCCGGCGTAACAGGCAGCCCGGTTGTACCTGCGCTTAAAAATGGGTTGTTCGTACTGAAAAAACCACCCCAGCCGGATATGTAAACATTCTCGCAGCGGTCAACCAGGAAAGCTACTGGAGAGATATTGGGCGTAGCTGCCCCGGAACCAAATGCAGTGGAATACACATATCCCGAAAGATCCGGTTTCAGTTTACTGATAAACTGCTTCCCGGCTGCATTCCCGTATGTTGCATTTACAATAGGCCAGGAGCCTGTGGTCTGCCCCATGATATAGGGAAATCCATTGGCATCAAACTGCACCCCGAAAACCTGGTCGTTACCCACCGTACCAATATATGCGGAGCGGATAACGCTGGTACCGCCATTATTGATGATGGCCACAAAACCATCTATGAGTCCATGGTTGTCCTCCCCGATGGTACCGTTTTGTCCGCCGGACTGCGTATTGGGTAAAAGGTCTGTGCTTTCCGTACCTCCGGCCACATAGATATCATTATTGAAAGGGTTCAGGGAAAGTACATAGGCTGCATCATCTTTGCTGCCGCCTAGATAGCTGGCAAAAAGAATCGTATTCAGGTTTGGCGATAACTTGAGCAGCACCCCATCCTGGTCGCCACCACCAAAATCAGGTTGAAAATAATCTTTGGTGCCCGGGAAATCGGCTGACTGGGTGGAAGAAGCCACATATACATTACCGGCCCCGTCGAGTATCACTTCGCTGCGGCCATCGTCCCCGTAATTTCGTTGCAGGGAATTTAACCCGCGTACATCCGAGATATTTACCCCGTCATTTCCGCTGCCGCCGATCTTCCGGGAACCCAGCAAAGCAGTGCCGGTGGCATTTAATTTGGTTATTACAATATCCCAGAGCGTACCCCCGGCCGTGCCATTATTGATGACGGGATAATCGCTTGAATTCGTCCGGCCCGCTAATATCAGGTTTCCCTGCGGATCCACGATCAGGCTGTGGGGCTGATCTTTCCCGCTCCCCCCGATATAAGTAGCATAAACCCGGCTGCTTCCATTCGGGGTCAGTTTGATAATACCAATATCGAATTCACCGCCCTGGTATTGAGTTTCATAAGCTCCTGGGGATACGGGGAACCCGCCCCCTCCATTACCGAAAACGATCCCTCCCCCGTAAAGGCTTTCATCCGGTCCATAAGTTGCTGTAAAGCCCCAGTTATCTGAGCGGCTACCGGAAAAAGAACAGAATATGATAGTGGGATCAATGACGAGGGGCCTGGTATGATCATATTCATCCACTTTAAACCGCAGTATGCCTTCTGAAACAATGTATTTACATTTCACTTCCCGGCGGCCGGTTATATCCGGCTGAAAAGTGTAGGGGATTGATTCTTTGAAGTCGGCCAGCGAGGTGCTTAAAACAAGTTCCTTGTTTTTCACCTGCAGCTTATCCACTCCATCGTACTTCAGGGCAATTTTTGAAACATCGCCGCCGGGTTTTACGAGTATATCATATTTCAGCGAACCCTTGTCCGTATAATAGCGGACATCCACCCCGGGATATATATTTTGAATACTGATGCCCTGGTAGATCCGGCATTCAGCCGCCCATCTGGAGGGGTCATTGCCGATAAAATAGTTATTGTAAGTGGGGATTGGTTTTTCCGGAATCACCGCCATCTGCGGGGAAGCTCCCACAAAGTCCACATTCCAGGCATGCGAACGCACCCGTACCGGTTCAATGGTATTCGCAATTTTTCCCTCGCTGTTCAGGCCGTGTTTGAACTGGCCCAGGCGGAGCAGGTCGGCAGGATTGTGCTGAACCACGGTAAACCCGCCTTCGCGTATAAAAAAAACACCATTGCTCACATCCCCTTTGAACCGAACCCGGTTGTCCCACTGGCCTTTGTTCTCAATAAATTCAATATTGCCCTGGGCTGAAAGGGTACAGACAGTCACTAAAGAAACGACTACGGCGAAAAGCTTTTTCAGTGTCAACTTATTTGCTTTAAAATAACCATTTTTTCCCGGAAATGGATTGAAAACTTCTGTTAAGAATTTAGACCAGGCTGCCTTTCTTATCCACCGTAAAAGAGCGTGCGGATCAGGCAATTTTACTCCATTGCACCGGGCCTTTCCGGTAATGAAGGAATTTCTTCAGCTGCAAATTTTCTGCCGAAACCAGGTCCGGGTCTTTTTCCAGCAGCGAAACCGCCATCTTTCCGGCTATTTCCAACAAATCCCGGTCTTGGACTATACTCGCCAGCCGGAAGTTTAACGCCCCGCTCTGCCGGGTACCCTCTATCTCACCGGGTCCTCTCAGCTCCAGGTCCTTTTCGGCTATTTCAAACCCGTTATTCGTGGACGTCATGATATGGATGCGCTCACGGGCATCATTACCCAATTTTGAACCGGTTAATAATACACAATAACTTTTTTCCGCCCCCCGGCCCACCCGGCCTCTTAACTGGTGGAGCTGGGACAACCCGAATTTTTCAGCGCTTTCAATCACCATCACGCTGGCATTGGGCACATTCACGCCCACTTCAATAACGGTGGTGGAGACCATGATCTGTGTATCCTGTTCAACAAACCGCTTCATGTTTAGTTCTTTCTGTTCAGCCGGTTGTTTGCCATGCACCATACTGATCCAGTATCCGGGCTCGGGAAAATAGGCCTTCACGTTTTCATACCCCTTCATCAGGTTTTCGTAGTCCATTTTGGCGCTTTCCTCGATCAGGGGGAAAATAATATATACCTGCCGGCCTTTCGCGATCTCCGAACGGATAAAATCCATCACCCTGCTCCGTTGTGACTCATATCGGTGTACCGTAGTGACCGGTTGCCGGCCCGGCGGTAATTCATCAATTACGCTGTAATCAAGGTCGCCATAGGCGGTCATGGCCAGGGTCCGGGGAATGGGCGTGGCCGTCATTACGAGCATATGCGGGGGAGTCTCCGCTTTCTTCCAGAGCCGGGCCCGTTGCTCTACCCCAAAACGGTGTTGCTCATCAATAATCACCAGGCCAAGGTTTTTAAACTGTACCACTTCTTCAATTACGGCATGGGTGCCCAAGAGGATTTTCAATTCTCCCGTACTGAGTTCCTGCAGTATTTTTTTCCGTTCCGCTGATTTCACGGAACCGGTGAGCAGTTTTACTGGCACCCCTATTTTTTCAAGCAGAGCCCCGACCGACTGGTAATGCTGCCGGGCTAATATTTCCGTGGGCGCCATCAGGCAGGCCTGGAACCCGTTGTCCACGGCCAGTAACATGGTCAGTACCGCCACAATGGTCTTCCCGCTGCCCACATCCCCCTGCAGCAGGCGGTTCATTTGTTTGCCCGTGGCTGTATCCGCCCTTATTTCCCGGATCACTCTTTTTTGCGCCCCGGTCAGTTCAAACGGGAGATGGTTCTTATAACAATCATTGAAAAAATCACCCACTTTTTCAAACAATACTCCCCGGGAAAACCGGTGCCGCTGGCTGCGGAGCAGGTTCATCCGGACCTGCGCCAGGAAAAGCTCTTCAAATTTTAGCCGCTTTACGGCCCTGAGGTATTCCTCTTCAGACTGGGGAAAATGGATTTGCTGAAATGCTTTGTAACGGCCTTCTAATTTCAACTGCTGCAACAGGGCTCCGGGTATGTTTTCTTCTATATCCTTTTCGCGGACCTGGGCTAATAAGACCTGGGTCAATTTCCCGATCTGCCTGCCCCCCAGCCCCCTTGCTCTCAGCTTTTCCGTCGTGGAATAAACGGGTTCGAGGAAATTTTTTCCAACCGGCTGATCAGGAACCAGCAGTTCCAGTTCGGGGTGCACCATTTGCGGCTTCCCGTTGAAGAACCCGACCCGGCCAAAGACCAGGTATGATCTTCCCGGTTCAAGCAGTTTCTGCACCCAGTTCAATCCCTGGAACCAGGTCAGTTCCAGTATGCCGGTCTTGTCTTTAAATTGAGCGACCAATCTTTTCCCGGCCCGCTGGCCTATTATTTCAAAACTAAGCAGGACCCCTGCCACCTGGGCAAAATCAGTTTCTGCTGTCATTTCGCTCACCTGGTTCACTTTGGTCCGGTCAATATGCCGGAAGGGAAAATGTTCGAGCAGGTCGCCAAACGTGAAGATATTCAGCTCTTTTTTCAGCAGGTCCGCCCGCATGGGTCCCACCCCTTTCAGGTATTCGATGGGACTGGATAATATGTGCGGCCCGGCAGAAATAAAACAATGATTTCCGGCAAATTTAACCATTCAGCCGCCCTGTCATCCCGCTTTTTCCCGGGGCATCTTTGTTTTTTTTCCCGTATTCAAAACAAGGTCCTTTACAGGCTGTGGTTAATTCAAAAGAAAAAAACTACGGGCCCTGGTCCCTGTTTTAAAAACGGGGGTGGGTAATCCCGGCAGCGACGGGTAGAATAAACAGGAAAAGAGCCGGGGAATCATGTGAAAAATACGGTTCGCCCTAAGCAATTATCCCCCCTGACAAGCCTAAAACTGCAGGCGCTAAGGCGGAAAAAAAAATTCTGCCCCGCACAATAAAAAAGCCTTTGCAAAAAAGCAGGAAGCTGTCTACTTTGAAGCGTAAATCCACTATCGGGACAAACCATAACTGATGAAAAGCCACATCCACCTTTTACAGATAGACCTGTATTTCACCGACTATAAGTTTGCCTTGCTCTGCCTGATCACGGCCTTTGTGGTCACCCTGATCAGCATCCCGCCGATCATCAGCCTGATCCGGAAATACAAATTATACGATAAGCCGAATGCCCGCAAGGAACATACATCGCCCATCCCGACCATGGGAGGTGTTGCCATCACGGGGGGGATGATGACCGCCTTAGCCCTTTGGTTCCCGTTCAGCAACCTGGCCGGTCAGGTCAGTTTCTTTTTTTCCGTACTCATGCTGATGGGACTGGGCATCATGGATGACCTGAAAGATCTTCCTGCCAAGTATAAATTCATGGTGCAGATCGCCCTGGCGGCCCTGATGGCCTTGTCCGGGATACGGATCACTTCTTTTGAGGGATTGCTTGGGATCTATGAGCTGTCGGTAAGCGCCCAGTATACGATCACGCTGCTGGCCATCGTGGGTATCACCAATGCCTTTAACCTGATCGACGGGATAGACGGACTGGCCGGTGGCCTGGGCTTTATGAGCCTCGTCACCCTCGGAATATTCCTCAGCATTACCGGGGATGCAAATACCGCCCTGATCGCTTTTGCATTAGCGGGCGCCGTGCTGGCTTTCCTGTATTTCAACCTGAACCCGGCTAAAATATTTATGGGGGATACCGGCTCCCTGGTCCTGGGTTTTGTGGTTGCAGTGCTTTGTATCCGGCTGATGCAGGTAAATGCGTCGCTCCCGGCCCCGGTTATTGAGAACAGCCCTGTCTTTGTACTCAGTATCGTGCTGATACCCGTATTTGATACGATCCGCGTTTTTGCCGTCCGGATCTGGAACGGGAAATCACCTTTCAGCGCCGATAAAACGCATATTCATCACCTGCTCACCAACCAGGGCTTCAGTCATGGTTTTGCCGCTAAAGCGATCTGCTTCATACATGGCTTTATCCTGATGAAATCCATCTGGCTGAAAAATATCCGGGTGGAATTCTCCCTCCTGATCCTGTTGTTATTCATGATTCTCGCTATCGCCGGGCTTAAAAACCTGGGGCTGTTGTTCCGGAACCGGCCCTCCCGCTTTTTTAAGAGCGCCGGCACTGATTGATCCGGGCAGCGGGAAGTATAAACTTGTATCAAATCATTTTTTGGGTTAAAACGCTCCGGCACGAACAAGTGTTAACGAAACCAGCTTTCTCCTTCAGGCGGGAAAGGGTTAATTTTGCAGGGTGTTAAACGCAAGCCCCCGTTCATGAAGGAGAAACTGAAGTTACTGGCCAGCCGGCTGGAAGGAGATTTATTTTTTGATCGTACGATCCGTACCCTGTATGCCACCGATGCTTCGGCTTACCGGGAAATGCCGCTGGCTGTTGCTATTCCAAAAAATATTGCTGACTTAAAGAAACTGGTTGCTTTTGCCGGGCAGGAAGCTGTTTCCCTGATCCCGCGTACAGCCGGCACCTCATTAGCCGGGCAGGTGGTGGGCCCCGGCATTATCGTGGATGTATCAAAATATTTTACCGGTATCCTGGAACTGAATACAAAAGAAAACTGGGTCCGGGTACAGCCCGGTGTGATCCGGGACGAACTCAATCTCTTCCTGAAACCCCATGGTCTTTTCTTCGGACCAGAGACCTCTACGGCCAACAGGGCTATGATCGGCGGCATGGTGGGCAATAATTCCTGCGGATCCAATTCTGTGATCTACCGCAGTACCCGCGAACACCTGCTGGAAGTAAAAGCCCTGCTGAGTGACGGAACCGAAACCGAATTCAAAGCCCTCGGCATTGACGCTTTTCACCAGAAATGCGAAGGCAACGGACTCGAAGCGGATATCTACCGCTCAGTACGACGCATGCTGAGCAATTATGAAAACCAGGTGGAGATCCGCAGCCAGTTTCCCAAACCTTCCGTGGAAAGAAGAAATACCGGGTATGCCATTGACCTGTTGCTGGAATCCGCTCCTTTTACCGCGGGAAAAGAAGATTTTAATTTCTGTAAACTGATTGCTGGTTCCGAAGGGACCCTGGCCTTTATCACGGAGATCAAATTGAATGTAGTTCCCCTTCCTCCCAAAGAAGTGGGGTTGCTTTGTGTGCATTTCCATTCCATCGACGAATCCCTGCGGGCCAACCTGATCGCGTTGAAATACCAGCCGGGGGCCAGTGAACTGATCGACCATTATATCCTCGAATGCACCAAAGAAAATAAGGAACAGGCGAAGAACCGTTTTTTTGTACAGGGAGACCCGGGCGCCATTCTCGTGATTGAATTTGCAAGGGAGAGCCGGGAGGAAATCCTTGCCCTTACCGGGAAAGTGGAAGCCGAAATGAGGGCGGCCGGGCTGGGTTATCATTTCCCGGTATTGTTCGGCGAAGACAGCAAGAAAATATGGACGCTCCGCAAAGCAGGACTGGGGTTACTGGGTAATTTACCCGGCGATGAGAAAGCGGTGCCGGTGATTGAGGATACCGCGGTGGATGTAAACGACCTGCCGGCCTATATCCGTGAGTTCAACGAGATCCTGAAAAAGCACAACCTGTACTCCGTGCATTATGCGCATGCGGGTTCGGGTGAAATCCATTTACGCCCGATCATCAACCTGAAGACAAAGGAGGGCAATCGCCTGTTCCGGGTAATCGCGGAAGAGATTGCCACCCTCGTTAAGAAATACAACGGTTCCCTGAGCGGGGAGCACGGAGACGGAAGGCTGCGGGGTGAATTTATCCGGCAGATGGTAGGTGAAAAAAACTATGCCCTGCTGAAAGAAGTAAAACGAACCTGGGACCCGCATCATATTTTCAATCCCGGCAAGATCGTGGATACGCCGCCCATGGATACGATGCTGCGTTATGAACCCGGTCAGCAGACACCGGCCTTCCCAACCGTTTTCCGTTTTTATAAGCAGGATATCCTGCAGCATGCGGAACAATGCAATGGCAGTGGTGATTGCCGGAAGACCCATCTTTCCGGGGGCACCATGTGTCCGTCCTTTATGGCATCCCGCAATGAGAAAGACACGACCCGGGCCAGGGCGAATATCCTGCGGGAGTTCCTGACGCATTCGGATAAACTAAACCGCTTTGATCATAAAGAGATCTATGAAGTGATGGATCTCTGCCTGAGCTGCAAGGGCTGCAAGTCCGAATGTCCCAGTAATGTGGATGTGGCCAAACTGAAGGCCGAGTTCCTGCAGCATTATTATGATGCCAACGGAACGCCCTTCCGGTCGAAGCTGATCGCCAATTTCAGTAAGATCGCCAAACTGGGTTCCATTGTTCCCGCCCTGTACAATTTTGCAGTCTCCAATAAAACAACGGGTGGCCTGGTCAAAAAATTTGCGGGCTTCAATGTAAAGCGGAGCATGCCCACCCTGTATAAAACCACGCTGAAGGGCTGGTATAAAAAACATAAACGCGAGGCTGGTACAGGCAGCCGGCGAAAAGTGTACCTGTTTTGTGATGAGTTCACCAATTACAACGACACGGAGATCGGCATTAAGAGCATACAGTTGCTGGAGAAACTGGGATACGAAGTGCTCATACCGGAACATGCGGAAAGCGGCCGGGCCTGGTTATCCAAGGGACTGATCCGGAAAGGGAAAGTCCTTGCCGAAAAAAACATAACCCTGCTCTCTCCCCTTATTTCGGAAGAAACCCCCTTGCTGGGTATTGAGCCCTCGGCCATTCTCAGTTTCCGGGATGAATACCCTGACCTGGCCTCCGATGAACTGTTCGGACAGGCGAAAGAATTGGCTAAACATGTTTATATGATCGATGAGTTCATTGCCCGGGAGATGGACAATGGTCGTATAAAGAAGGAACAATTCACCCGGGAGAAACGTTCCATCCGGTTGCATGGGCATTGCCAGCAAAAATCGGTGGCGGGGATGGGCGCCATGGTTCAGCTATTATCCTTCCCCGAAAATTATACGGTACAGACCATTCCCTCCGGCTGCTGCGGCATGGCTGGTTCCTTTGGTTATGAAAAAGAGCATTATGATCTCTCGATGAAGATCGGGGAACTGGTCTTATTCCCCACAGTCCGCCAACAACCTGATGAGGTAATCATTGCCGCCCCCGGCACGAGTTGCCGTCACCAGATCAAGGATGGCACGGGCCGGAAAGCGCTGCACCCGGTGGAAGTGTTGTGGGAGGCGTTGCGGTAGGGAACTGTTGCTTCCCGATACAAAAAGTGCCGACCCTTGACCAGCAAGGCTTTCAGGATCACATCCTCTTCTTCGTAAGTGGTCAGCATAACGATATTCAGCTCCGGCATTTTTCCAGTATCCGGGGGATGGCATCAATACCCGATGTTCCGGGAAGTCCGATGTCCAGCAGCAGGATATCGCAGCGGAAGGAAGGGGAAATGACCAGCGAAGCCAGGAATGAGTCCGCCGTTCCATGGACGGCAGCAATCTCAAATTCCTCATGAAAGCTGATAAATTTGCTGACATTGTCCCTGATAACCTTATTATCCTCGATAATACTGAGGCTGATTTTCTTCACGAACAGGTGATTTTAAGTAAAATTGACTGAATTACAGAATGACGCCAATCACCCTGCAAGGTTGTTTTCTATTGATCAAAGGGGTAGATCAGGGGCTGCAATCTATTTTCCGATACAAAAGCTCATAAGTCTTACCTAGCAATGGCTCCAGGGTGTTGAGCAAAAAAACACAGGGACGGATACTTTTAGACAGAATCGTTGTTTCCAAATTACTTGATAGTAATCAATCTTTACCTTAGCAGCACAAATGTTCCTTTTTCAAAATATTCCTTACTGTTATGATCGCTGAAGGAGATCATATAGATAAAGATGTCAGGGTCCTGTTCAGTGCCGCCAAGCCTTCCGTCCCATCCTTTGAGGGGATTATTTGTATGAAATACCACCTGCCCCCAACGGTTGTATACTTTGAAACGGTACTGAATGACCGGCATGTTGATAACTGGTTTGAATACATCATTCAGCCCATCATTGTTCGGCGTAAAGGCGGTGGGAATAGCAAATAGGAAGCATTTCCCGGAGTGCTTTACCAACAGGCTATCTGTTGCGCTGCAATTATTATCATCAAATACCTCCACCCAATAACTTCCCGTATCGGAAACAGTGATCGTGCCGGAATGATTGCCATCACTCCAGTTATAAGCTTTGAATTTGCCGGGCGACAATATTAATGACTCGCCCCTGCATAACGCTGTATCTTTCCCGAGATTGGGAGCAGGTTTATTATTGACCACAAGGTTCAGCGTACGGATACTATCACAACCGGAAGCTGCCGGGTATATATCAATATACGTTCCGCTGCTGTTATAAATCCCATATACCTGGCCCTCACATATGGATGCATTGCTTGTGGTTCTTATAGTCGGATGGATAGTAAGGTTCAGTTCAGCAATACTATCGCAGCCATTCGCTAACAAAAATGTATCCCGGTAAACACCACTCGTATTCAGTGTGTTCGTATTCCAGGTATAAGCATCGCAGGCTGTCACAGTTGTACTTTTCAGTATTCTTGTGATCGTAAGGTTCAGCACAATGATACTATCGCAACCCACAGCATTCGGTAATGTCTGATAATAAGTACCCGAAGCAGTATAAGAAATTCCATTCAGTGAATAGGCAACGCAACTACTGGCAGTTAATGTGTTTATTGAATTATTACATTGACTCAGCTTGGAAATATCAATATCCGAAAGTGGCATTGAAGTAAGATTGTATAAACCGGCCGTCGGGTCAAAATCAACGGTACCGTAATAATCGCCGGTAAAATAAATATTCTTAAGGATATCTGTTTTTAGCGAATAAACAGCCATCGCATCTCCATTCATCCGGTAATTAATACCCCACATAAAATTTCCGCTCTTATCCAGTTTCGCCATGAATGCCCCGCCAAAGAAAGATGGAGTACCTATGTTAAATACCCCCGGTCCCGGATCGAGATCAACCTGGCCAAAATAATCTCCTCCTATGTAAATATTATCACTCCAGTCAAGTGTTAGCGAAATCCCTCTGACTCTTGAAGCATTGTTGACGAACTGCTTTGCAAAAATGAAATTGCCGCTATTATCCAGTTTTAACACATATCCATTATTCTGCCCTGGTGTCGGAGCAGTCATTGAAAATACAGCAGCCCCAGGATCAAGGTCAGCTGTTCCGAGAAATGAGCCTGTGCTGTAAATATTACCTGCATTATCAAGTTCCATAGAGAAAAGCCGTGTACTGGGTCCCCCACCGGTTGTCTTCACCCATTGATAGTTACCACCGGGGTCAAGCTTAAGAATAAAAATATCCTGGCTGGTTGCCATCGCTGTCGCAGTTGCAGGACCCGGATCAAAATCGACCGATCCAACAAAAGCTCCTCCCACATAAATATTCTGCAAAGCATCAGTTTTAACAGGATATACTTCCTGCATATATACCCCGACAGGAATGGTACGCAATTGTCTCATCCATTTAAAATTTCCATTGTTATCTAGTTTTAAAATATACAGATCCCATGTTGTGCCTGAGCTGGATGAAGCAGTAAATACTCCAGGGCCGGGGTCAAAGTCTATGCTGCCGGAAAAATGGCCGACAGCAACGATGTCTCCACCGCTGTCGAGCGCAAATGATTGCACATTAACGCCTACATAAGATTTTACCCAAATCAAATCTCCCGCGCTGTTCAACTTCAAAACAAAACAAGATGTGCCTGAACCACTGGATACATTGAACACTCCCGGGCCAGGATCAAAATCAACCGTCCCGGTAAAGTTCCCTGTAACATAAATATTTTCCTGATCATCTGTGTTTACACATGTTGCATCTTCGAATTGTGTATTACCAATCCGCTTTGCCCAAATGAACTGGCCGCTGGTATCAAGTTTTAAAACGTAAAGATCAACACTCCCGCTGGACACAAGATTGAAGACCCCGGGACCAGGATCAAAATCTGCCGTGCCATCAAATTGTCCAACGGTAACAACCGATGTTCCACTAAGGGCAATTGAATTGCCAATATCAAAATTGCTTGTTCCGACACTCTTGGCCCATTCAAAATTGAGCGTTTGTGAAAAAGCAGTCCCGCCAAAAAGAATAAGTAAGAGCGAAAATAAAAGAAGAGACCTGCCAATTGTTTTCATAGTGCTTGAAAGTATCTGCAAAATAATTCAATTTTTTAAAAATACGAATAGAAACCCATCTATTCGATACTTTGCCCAGCCCAATATAAAAGATAGTCTCTGACTAAATCGCAAGCAAACGAATCTTCCTTATGATCAA
Organism: Sphingobacteriales bacterium; assembly: GCA_016219985.1. Classification (GTDB taxonomy): domain Bacteria; phylum Bacteroidota; class Bacteroidia; order Chitinophagales; family Chitinophagaceae; genus JJ008. The sequence goes on from JACRJO010000029.1 coordinate 207,181, forward strand.
ACAAAAACAAATGCTTGACAAACAAGGGAAAAGAAAACTACTTCCCGATACAAAACTTCGAAAATATATAATCCAACTGGTCCTCATTGGTGATCTCGCCGGTGATTTCCCCGAGGAAATGCAGGCAGCGGCGGATATCGAGGGAAAGCAGGTCGCCGGGTAATTTATGATCCAGCCCGGCTTTAATATCGCTGAGTGAATGGGCCACCTGCTGCAGGGCATGGTAATGCCGGGCATTGGTGATAATGGTATTTTCGGTCTGCACCTGCCCCTGCAATACCAGGTCCACCATCCGCTCCCGCAACACTTCAATATGCCTTTTCTCTTTGGCCGCAATAAAGACCAGGGGCTCCAGCGAACTGCAGGCCACCCGGGCGGCAGCTTCATCACCGGCATCAATCTTATTTCCCACCAGCAGGTAACGCAGTCCTGCCTGATCGGCTTCCCGCTTCCAGTTTTCCGTTTCCGTCTTATCCTTGTTCACATCAAAAAGATACAGCACGATATCCGCCTGCCTGATCTTGGCCAGGCTTCTTTCGATACCGGCCGATTCGATCCGGTCCGTGGTATGCTGGCGGATGCCGGCGGTATCGATCAGGCGGAATAAAATGCCGTCGATATTGATGATCTCCTCAATGGTATCCCGCGTGGTGCCGGGTATCTCGCTCACGATGGCCCGGTTCTCATTCAGCAGGGTATTCAGCAGGGTGGATTTGCCGGCATTGGGTTTCCCGACAATGGCCACCGATACGCCGTTCCGGATCACATTGCCCAGCCGGAAGGATTGCAGCAGGCTGCCGGTGGCTGTTTCCATCTCGCCGATCAGCGCGTAGAACTGGCCGCGGTCGGCGAATTCCACATCTTCCTGGGAAAAGTCCAGTTCGAGTTCGATCAGGGCCGAAAATTTCAGCAACCGTTCCCGGAGTTCTTTCAGGTTTTCGGAAAACCCGCCCCGGATCGTATGCAGGGCCGCTTTTTGTGAGGCGGCGGTATTGGCGGCTATCAGGTCGGCCACCGCCTCCGCCTGTGTAAGATCCATCTTGCCATTTAAGAAGGCCCGCTGGGTGAATTCCCCTGGTTTGGCTAACCGGGCTCCCTGCCGGATACAGGCGTCCAGCACCTGCTGCTGTACAAAGGGGGAACCATGACAACTGATCTCCACCACGTCCTCCCCGGTATAGGAACGGGGATTGCGGAAGAGCGAGAGCACCACTTCATCGAGCAGGGTCTCCCCTTCTTTCAGGTAACCCACATGCAGGGTATGAGCGGCCTGGGCCTGCAGGTCTTTGGAGGGGAACAGGGCATTAACGACCTCAATCGCCCGGGGACCGCTGAGACGGATCACCCCAATGGCCCCGATGCCCGGCGGTGTAGCCAGCGCTGCAATGGTATCGTCCCAGCCGGTGAGCTTGTTCATGGAGGCAAAATTAGTGGAAGGTTGTGAGGTACGAGCGGCGGGTTTTTGAGTCGTTAGTTGTTAGTCGTTAGTCGTTAGCCGCTGGCTAAGAACTGTGGTCTGTGGATCAAAGCTGCGAGTTTTGAGCTGCGAGCTACGAGCTGTGGACTGTAAAAAAAAATCCCTCCTTTTTACAAGAGGGATTCTAAATATGTTCAACAAGATTTATTCAGATTCTACCCTGAACGTGATCGGTTGTTTGCGGTAGGCTTTTACCTGGCGTCCGTTCTGGATAGCAGGGCTCCATTTGGGTCCTTTTTTAATAACCCGGATGGCTTCTTCTTCCATTCCGTAACCATGGTTGGTCAGGGCTCTTACATCACTGATATTTCCTTCCTTGTCCACTACAAACTGCACCACCGTGGTGTAGGTTCCTTCGGGAGCCCCGTTATCGGTGGCTACCTGCCCGTTCGCGTTTCTTTCGAGGTACTGGCGCCATTTGCTGTCGCCGCCGGGGAAACTGGCCTCGATTTCCACTTTATCGAAGATCTTGTTTTCATCGTCTTCTTTCTTTACTTCCACGATCTGCTTGCCCTGGTCGATATCGGTAGGGGCTGCAATGCCCTGGTCCTTGATCCCTTCCTGACTTACCACATCGATCTTGGCTTCTTTCAGTTCTTCCTGCGGGGGTGGTGGTTTTTCCACTTCCTCATCTTTCTTGATCACCGGGGGTGTAAACTGTTTCATTTCCACTTTCGGGGGTTCCTGTTTCGGGGGAGGCGGCGGCGGGGGAGGAGGAATTTCTTTCTTCTCTTCCTGCTTCACATCCTGGATCGTCATCTCATTCATTTTAAGCTTTTTGTCCTCTTTCGCCTTCAGCGTACTGGATAAGATCGAGGTCAGTAAAGCCAGCAGGGCTATGGAGCCTGTAATGATGAGAGCACGGGCAATACGGCGGTTATACGTCTTCCTTAAGTCATAAGCGCCATAGTCTTTGTTCTTTCCGTCAAAAATGATGTCCAGAACATCGGCTGATAGTATTTTATTGGCTTCCATTACGTAGCGTTTTTAATTAGATGCACAGGGGATTATTTTTCCATAATCCCGGTCTTATTTTATGCCTTCTGTTACTTTAATCAGTTCAAATTCCTGGTCAAAAATTTTCACCATTGCATAGGTCCGGACCTGGTTGATGGTCATCTCATCCAGGATATCCACCGTATTCTTATACGTAGCTTCCGGGCTGGGTTTGATGATGACGACAAAATCCTTGTCGGCGCAATTGCTGACGGGCTTTCCTTCCGCTTTGGCCTTGGCCTCGCATTCGGGATCCGGTACATAACGGGAGATCACTTCTTTTTTCTTATTAATAATGATATCACGGATCCCTTTGTAGGTAGTCGTCTTAAAATTGCTGCCGTCTTCCAGGAGTTTCCCTTCATAATAGTAGATCACATCATTTTTCCCAAGCATGATACTGAGAACAGAAGATTCCTTTACTTCCGTCTGTTCTTTCACATCCTTGACATCCTTCGGCATGTTGAGGTCCAGCGTGGTAGGTGTACTCATGGTCGCTGTGAATACGAAGAACGTAATCAGCAGGAACCCGAGGTCCACCATGGGCGTCATATCCACCCGGGTGGAAAGTTTCTTGGCTTTCTTCACCCCCCTGCCTTTTTTGTGGCCACTATCGCCACCTTCTTCTATACTAGCCATAATGAATTGTTTTAGAAATTATTTTTTTAAATCTTTTTCTCCGGCTGCTTCCTTTCTGTACAGCTCCGTTCCGGGCGGGATTTCATCCAAAGAGGTAACGAGATTGTATTTAAACTCCTCGTTCTTCTTCAGGGCTGAGATCACGGCTTCAAACGTCGGGTATTTTGAACTACCGTCTCCCTTGATCAGGTAATTCAGCTTTTCTCCCCTGAACGCCAGTTTCGCCTGCTGGATCCACCAGATTAACTGATTATTGAGCGTATCCAGCACCGGGATCCCGGTTTGCTTTAACTTGGGCTGATCTTTCGCATTGGTTCCCAGTAACTGTTTTAAGCCGCCAAAGGGAACACCCACGGCAAAGGTCTGCCTGAAATTGGCAATTTCCGCGGGACTAAGGCCCAGGTTCTGCGTGGTATTGATCCCATTGATGATCGCGTCGTATTTTGTTTTATCCTTTTCTGACAATACAGAGAAGAATACCCGGTTGGCTGAATCGATGGTAATCATGACCGCATTGTTCTCCGGCAGTTTTTGCGATAAAACCGATCCCGGCGTTTTAATCTCAACGGGCTCAGGCGGTTTAAACTTGGTCGCCATAATGAAAAAAGACAGGATCAGGAATGCGATATCCACGAAGGGAGTCATATCCGTCGCCGTACTCTTTTTAGGTATCTTAACACTTGGCATGAGTCAATTTTTAGTAATTAGATGAATTAGTGTTCATTTTCCATATCAAAACCGCCCTCTTATTTGTACAGAGAAGCGAAGCTTTGGGTCAGGGTGAAACCTGATTCATCGATGCCATAAGTGATTGAGTCGATCTTGGTTGTGAATACGTTATACATGATCAGGGCAATCGCGGACGTTCCGATACCGAGGGCTGTATTATACAGGGCTTCAGAGATACCAACGGCCAGGTCACCAGCGGCACCGCCACCACCTTCTTCACCCAGGGCGGCGAAGGAGCGGATCATACCCATTACCGTTCCCAACAGGGCGATCAGGGTACCTACGGAAGTGATCGTGGAGAGGAAGACCAGGTTCTTTTGCAGCATCGGCAGTTCCAGGGCCGTGGCTTCTTCCACTTCTTTCTGGATCGCGATCACTTTTTGCTCGGTGTTCAGGTTGCCTTCGGAAATCATTTCCTTGTAGCGGCGAAGACCGGCTTTCATTACATTCCCTACAGAACCACGCTGTTTGTCGCATTCACCCAGGGCAGCATCCACATTCCGGTTGGCGAGGTGGTACTGTACTTTACGGATAAAATCAGCGATAGACCCGTTACCCAGGGCTTTACGGATGGTAAGGAAACGCTCAATAGAGAATACCACCACCATCAGGAACATCCCGATCAGCAGGGGTACGATGATACCTCCCTCATAAATCCTGCTAAACGCGTTTTTGGGTGACTTGTGCGAAGGCCAGAATCCTCCGGCGGCATCGGGTTCATTAAACCCACTGGCTGCTCCCATCATAAAACGCCAGATAGCATAACCGGCGATGATACAAACAATCGGTGCGATCCATGAAATGGCATTGCTGCTTTTCTTTACGTGAACTGAGGTTGCCTTAACTGATGCTGTTGCAGTTGGTTTAATCTCTGCCATGATCTTTGTTTTTTAGTTTTTAAAAGTTAGAATAGTCATCTCTTTCAGAGATACAATGCTAAGAAAAAGTTTGTACAAAATACACCCTTGCCGGTATTTTCCGGAAGGGGCTTCAAGTTAAGGATTTTTTAATACGGAACCATTTCCGGCTAAATTATTTACAGGAAAATCACAGGGGAATTGACAGGGGGAAAAATGCCTTACCGGGCGGTTATTCGTAGCGGAGGGCTTCAATCGGATTGAGGCGGCCCGCTTTAAGCGCCGGGTAAATTCCGGCCGCCAGCCCCACGAGGGTGCAGATGATAATCCCGTATAAAACCCAGCCCCAGGGAACCACGAAGCCGGTATGGAGCACCAGTGAAAAGGTATTTCCTACAATAATGCCCAGGATGATCCCGAACAAAGCGCCAAGCATACTGATAATGATGGCCTCGAGGAGAAACTGGCGGCTCACCATCTTTCCCTTGCCCCCGATGGCTTTCACAAGACCTACTTCCCGGGTTCGTTCTGATACGGATACCAGCATGATATTCATAAGACCGATGGCGGCGCCGATCAGCGTGATCAGCCCGATCACCGTCGCCGAAATAGTCAGGAAACGCAGGCTGTTCATGGCCTTTTCAGCCACGCTATCACTCCGGTCCAGCACAAAATTGCTTTCTTCGGTAATATTCAGCTTCCGGATCGACCGGAATGCACCTTCGGCCTCCCCCATCGCCGCATTCACTTTGAGCAGGTCATTGGCCTTCACTGCAATTACATACGAAAACCCGGAAGGGAAATTCCGGTAAATATTCGTGTACGTGGTAATAATAATATTATCCCGGTTAAACCCGAAGGAGGAACCCTTACTCTCCAGCACTCCCAGCACCCGGTAGGGAATCGAATTGATCCGGATCACGGCATTTACCGCGCCGGCCGCTCCCTGTTTAAACATTCTCCTCGCAATATCATAGCCCAGTACACAAACATTCCGCCCCGTTTGCACATCCATGCGGTTCATGTTCCGCCCGTACTGCAGGCTGAACCCGTTCAGCGCCAGGTAATTTTCATCCCCGCCAAACATCAGCACATTGGGACTGGTCTTGTAATTCTCATAGGAGACAATATTATTCCGGTTGGCAAAAATGGAAATACTCTTTACGGAGGGGAAGTCAAAGCGGCTGACAAACATTTCCGCCTCATCCTTCGTGATCCTTTTATCGAGGTTGGATATCCTGGATCTCCTCCCGCTGCGGGAACTCAGCCTGACCTCGCTGCGGTTGCCTCCCCCGAAATGGATATTTCTTTCTTTGAACCGGATGGTGAAGGCATTGGCCCCCATGGTGGAAAAACTCTCTGTGAATTTCTGGTTCATGGCCTGGATGGCCGTAATGATCCCGATCAGGGCCATGATGCCAAAGGCAATAATGGAAACGGTGAGCCCGGTCCTCAGTTTATTGCTGCGCACCGTACGAAAAGCCAGTGAAAATACATCGCGGAAATTCATATACGAAGCTATACGGAACAGTCCTTGCCGTTGCGGGACAAAGATAGCTAATGATCCGCTGCGAAAGGGTTCTTAAAAGTACAGGCGGCCCAAAAGCAGTTCGGGGAATAGTCCGAGAAGGATAACCAGCACGGCCAATATCCCCAGCATCCATTTAAAGAAAGCCGGGAAGGAAGGCTGAACGGTCTCGCCGGGTGCTTTAAAATACATGGCCTGGATGACCCTGAAATAATAATAGACACTCACGGCCGCCATCAATACGGCGAATACCACCAGCCAGCTGCTGCCAGGGGTGGCCAGCGCTGCTTTCAGCATATAAAATTTAGCCATAAACCCGGCGGTAAGGGGAATACCGGCCAGTGATAAAAGAAACACGGTGAGCGCCCCGGCCACAAGGGGTTCTCCCCTGGACAGCCCGTTGAACCCATCGAAGGTATAATCACTCATGCGGGCCAGTACGGCAAAAATGCCAATCGTGGCAATACAATAGGCAGCTGTATAAAGCAGCAGCCCTTCTTTGCCATCCGCATTCATGGCATACAAGGCAAACAACATGAACCCGGCCTGGGCGATACTCGAATAGGCCAGCATCCGCTTTACACTTTGCTGAAAAACAGCAGTGATATTTCCGATAAAGAGGGTCACCGCGGTAATGACGGCCACCCAGATCCTCCATTGCGCCTGCTGGGCTTCAAACGCGTCGTCAAACAAACGCACAAAACCGGCAAAGGCCACCACTTTTACGATTGTGGCCATAAAAGAGGTGAAAACCGTGGGAGCCCCGTCGTACACATCGGGAGTCCAGAAATGGAAGGGCGCCGCAGATACTTTAAAAGCCATGGAGAAAAGCAGTAACGACATGCCCCCGAGCAACAGGAAATTCGGGGTGGCGGTAACCATCGGGCTGACCGCCGTGCTGAACGTTCCCCGGGCCCCGTAGAGCAGGGCAATCCCCATCAGCATCAGGCCGGTGGAGAAAGTACCCAGCAGGAAATATTTTAAGGAGGCTTCATTGCTTTTCAGGTTGCGCTTGTCACTGCCGGTCAGGATATACAGGGGAATCGAAATGATTTCAATGCCCAGGAACAGGATCAGCAGGGACTTGAAGGAAGTAACCAGGGTAACCCCGCATAATATGAAAAAGATAAGCGCAAAATACTCGGCATAATTCACTCCTACTTTTTCCATCTCCGCGGAAGACAATAAAAAATAAAGCAGGACCGCTGCGAAAACAACTGCATTGAACAGCAGGGCAAAATGATCAAACAGCAGCATGCCATGCGTATCAATTTTGAAGAGCGTGATGCCGTTCATTTCCAGCAGGTTCACGATGAGCAGGAGCAGGATGCCGGCAATGGCCACATTCCGGACAGCCGTTTTTTGCTTCAGCAGGATTCCACTGAACATCATAACCACTCCCAATACAGCCGATACAATTAATGCATTCATACGATCTGTTCCTTATTACTTGCGGAATAAATAACTAATATCAATCTTATTAACCCAGTCTTTGGCAAAACCGTCGGTCACTTCCAGCAATGACTGCGGGTGGATTCCCAGCCAAAAAATGATCAGCACGATCACTCCCAGTACCAGTTTCTCATTCAGCTTCAGGTCCGTTACCGGTACTTTCAGGCTGACAGCTTCCCCGTAAAATGTTTTGCGGATCATATTCAGCGTATATACCGCCGCGAGGATAATTCCCAGGCCGGCCAATACGGTAAAGACCACAAAATATTTTGACTTCGCCCCGAGCAGCCCGTTAAACATCAGGAACTCCCCGGCAAATCCATTGGTCAGGGGCAGGGCGATATTGGCCAGCGCAATGATCACAAAGAATGTGGCCATCACCGGGGCCTGCTGGGCTAATCCCCCGAGTTCGGAAATTTTCCTTGTTCCATAGCGGCGTTCGATGATCTCTACGATGATCCAGAGCCCGATGATATTGACGCCATGGTTGAAGAGTTGTATCATCACCCCTTGTGTGGCACTGATATTTTCTGAAAAAACAGCAGCACACATGAGCCCGAGGTGCGCAATGGAAGAATAGGCGATCAGCCTTTTCAGGTCGTCCTGCCGGATCGCGATCAGGGAAGCATAAATGATTCCAATCACGGCCAGGATCATCACGGTATCTCCCCATTGATAGGACGCGATGGGCAATACCGGCATCAGCCAGCGGATCAGTCCCAGCAATCCCATTTTCACCATCACGCCGCTCAGAATCATCGTAGTGGGCGTGGACGCCTGTTCGTAGGTATCCGGCTGCCAGGTATGGAAAGGGAAGACCGGCATCTTGATGGCAAAAGCGGCAAAGAATAACCAGAAAACCCACAACTGGGTACTGCCCGGTATTTGCACTTTATAAAAAGAAGCAAGACTGAAAGAATGATCAGCCGTCTGTGAATAGACATACAATATGCCAATCAGCATCAGTACCGACCCGAGAAAGGTATAAACAAAGAATTTGAACGTAACGGGGATCCTGCGTTCGCCGCCCCATTGGGAAGCCAGGAAATACATGGGGATCAAGGCCAGTTCCCAGAAGAAATAAAAGAGCAGGGCATCGGAAGCCAGGAAGACGCCCATCAAACCGGCCTGCGCCAGTAACATCAGGCCAAAGAACCGGCCGGGTTTCTGATGCGATGCCTGCCAGCTGCCCCCTACCACCAACGGGTAAGCAACAGCCGTCAGCAAACATAGCACCTGGCCCATTCCATCCAGCTTCAGAGAAAAGCTGCTGCCCAGGGAACTCATCCAGGGCGCATTGAAATTTAAATACTGATCCGTTTTCAGTACTGTAAGTCCCAGTACAGAAACGGCCAGCGATGCCAGTGAGGCCAGGAGGGCAAAACTTTTTACCGCTTTCTCTTCTTTTATCAAAAAGGAGATCAGCCCGGCAGCGAGAGGAACAAGTATCAAAAAGAATGCGATCATATCAGTAGCCCGCCCATGGCGGTGGGTTTATTTTCTCAGAAAAAATTGAATGGTAAAAATCAGTACAATGCTCAGCACCATCAGCAATACATAGCTGCCTACCTGCCCGCTCTGCAATAAGCGCAGCTGGCGGCTGCCGTAATTCACGGCGCGTCCCACCCCATTGACCAGCCCGTCCACCAGTTTCGGATCCACGATGGATTTGAATATTCCGCCCAGTTTGTGCAGGGGCTGAACAATCATCGCCTCGTATAATTCATCCACGTACCATTTATTCTCGAGCAGTTTGCCGAGGCCGGAGGCTTCTTTGCGCTGGTAATTCCTGAACATCAGCCAGGCGGCAAGGATCGCCAGCAGCACCAGGCCGGTGGATAAACCCATCAGGAAATATTCCTCGCTGTGAGATACCGGGTGTTCCTGCGGAACAGAGGCCACTGCCGGCGCCAGAAAGGCGCTCAGTTTATCCCCCCCTTCACTGATCAGTTCCGGCACGCCCACCCAACCACCCACGATGGATAAGATGGCAAGAATAATCAGGGGCAGTGTCATGGTCAGCGGGCTTTCGTGCAGGTGGTGCGCCTGCTCTTCGGTGCCCCGGAATTTCCCGGTGAACGTGATAAAGAGCAAACGGAACATATAAAAGGCCGTCAGTAAAGCGGTAAATAAGGCAACCCCGTACAGCAGGGGACTTTTTTCAAAAGCGCTTAGGAGAATGGCGTCTTTGGAGAAGAAGCCGCTGAAGGGCGGAATACCGGCAATGGCCACACAACCGATCACGAAGGTCCAGAAAGTGATCCCGAGTTTTTTCCGGAGACCTCCCATATTCCGGATATCCTGCTCCCCGCCCATGGCATGGATCACGGAACCGCTGCCCAGGAATAAGAGGGCTTTGAAGAAGGCATGGGTCATTACATGGAATACGGCGGCCACGTAGGCGCCGGTACCGAGAGCCAGGAACATAAAGCCCAGCTGGCTTACGGTAGAGTATGCCAATACTTTTTTGATATCGTTTTGTTTAAGCGCGATCGTAGCGGCTAATAAGGCCGTGGCCAACCCGGTATACGTCACCACATTCATGGTAAGCGGGGCCATATTGTACAATACATGGCTCCGGGCGATCATGTAGATACCGGCTGTGACCATGGTTGCCGCGTGGATCAGGGCCGATACGGGCGTGGGACCCGCCATCGCATCCGGCAGCCAGGTGTAGAGTGGTATCTGTGCGCTTTTACCAGTGGCCCCCACAAAGAGCAATAAGGTAATGACCGTGATATCGGTCTGGGTGAGTTTCGCGAGGTTCTCCGCTGCGAATACATCAGCAAAGGAGACCGACCCGATCTTCGCAATGATCCAGAACAGCGCGATAAGGAAGGCCAGGTCACCGACCCGGTTCATGATAAATGCCTTGTTCGCGGCCTTATTGTATTCCTGTTTTTTGAACCAGTACCCGATCAGCAGGTAAGAGCAGAGCCCCACTCCTTCCCAGCCGATGAACATAATCACGAAGTTATCGCCCATCACAAGGAGCAGCATGGAGAACACGAAGAGGTTGAGATAGGAAAAATACCGCCCGAAATGCCCGGGTTTTTCTTCGTGCATATAAGAAACAGAGTACACATGGATGAGGAAGCCCACCCCGGTAATGATCAGCAGGAACAGGGAGGTCAGCTGGTCGATCCTGAGCGCAAACGGGATCACCAGTTTATCCACCGCGATGAAATTGAAATATTCTGCCACATGGGTATTGCCCTCTTTTACCTGCATAAAGACCCATACACTCAGGATGAACGAACCCAGGATGGTCCCGGAGCCAATCCAGCCAATCAGTGTTTTGGATAAATAGTTCCTCCCCAGCCCGTTGACCAGGAATCCCAGCAGGGGCAGCAGGGGAATCAGGCAGACTATCTGTAATACGTTATTCATAAACTATCTCCCGGACCGGGTATCAGTGTTTTAACCTGTTTAAAAAATTCACATCCACCGAATGGATATTGCGGTACATCATCACGATAATGGCCAATCCCACACTGACCTCCGCCGCGGCCACCACCATGATAAAGAATACAAATAACTGTCCGTCCATACCCGCCGTTCCGCTCACATCACCGGCGAGTATAGCCGCGTTCTGGTGCATTTTGGAAAAGGCCACCAGCATCAGGTTCACGGCATTCAGCATTAACTCGATGGACATAAAAATAATAATGGCATTGCGGCGGGTCAGCACCCCCACGATGCCAATGCTGAATAAAGCGATCGACAGCACTATGTAACTAAATATCGGCATATAGTAAGCTTTGAGCTAAAAATCGGAGGAGCACCGGTGGGTTCCGCCCGGGGCTCTTTCCCAATGTTATTATTCTTTTTTCCCGATCACCACAGCGCCCACCATGGCGCTCAGGAACAGCACACTGCTGATCTCAAAGGGCACCACGTAGGTCGTAAACAATTCTTTCCCCAGGTTTTTGATCAGCCCGATACTGCCTTCGTTCACGGTCGCGAACTGTTCCTTCGTAACGGAGTTTTTCAGGGCAGCCACCAGCACCAGCAGCAAACAGCCGCCGGCCAGGGCCCCGGCTATTTTCAGCCAGCGGCTCTTCTGCGGTTCGGTCTCTTTATTCAGGTTCATCAGCATGATCACAAACAGGAATAATACCATGATCGCCCCGGCATAGACGATAATGTTCACGATTGCCAGGAACTGGGCATTGAGCATGATATAATGACCTGAAATAGCAAAGAAGGTGGCGATCAGCCACAACACGCTGTAGATGGGGTTCTTACTGGTAATGACCATCAGGGCGCTGAAGATCGCCAGGACGGATAAAAACCAGAATAGTATTTGAATGATATTCATTTCTTAAAAGCCGTTAGTCGTTCTTAGTTTTTGGTTGCCCGGTCGCCCAATGCCTTTTCATACGCTTCCTTATCCGTTACCGGGTGCGGGATCAGCAATTCTTCCTTTTTATAAATAAATCCTTTCCTGCCATAATTAGCCGGCGCAAAGGTCTGCGAGAGGTAGATCGCATCTTTCGGGCAGGCTTCCTCGCACAAGCCGCAGAAGATGCAGCGCAGCATATTGATCTCGTACCGGGCCGCATATTTCTCTTCGCGGTACAAATGTTCTTCCCCGGGGAGCCGCTCCGCCGCTTCCATCGTAATGGCTTCTGCCGGGCAGGCCACGGCGCAAAGCCCGCAGGCCGTGCAGTTTTCCCTTCCTTCCGCATCCCGGTTCAATACATGGAGGCCCCGGAACACTTTGGAGAAACTCCGCTTCTGTTCGGGATACTGGATCGTTGCTTTCCGCTTAAACAGGTGACTGATCGTAATACCCATGCCTTTCGCGATATTCCAGAGATAAATGCTCTCCAGGAAGGTCATGGGCCTGCGGTCCACCGCTTTTGCTCTGTTCGTTAATTGCATAAAGCTTTACAGCTTTTAAATTTTCGCAAATATATTATATATAAGGTCCGGAAGCCGGGAAGAATCAACCTGCCGGCCGGCAGGTCGGGGTTTCCATCGTTACCTTTTACCTTTCCATAATAATGTCAGCCCTTCGGGCTTCGTCTTTCTCCTGTTTCCTCTGTCTTTTCCTCCCGGCGAAGATTCAACCTCCGACAGGCAGGTGCTCAATTCTCACAGAAGGCCCCATTCACTATTCACCATTCACCACTCCCTACTTCCTACTTCCTACTTCCTCAACCACAACATCACCGCCGCACTGATAATCATATTCACCAATGCCAGCGGGATCAGCTTTTTCCACCCCAGGTTCATCAGCTGGTCATAACGGAAACGGGGAATAGTCCACCGGATCCAGATGAACAGGAAGAGGAAGAAAGCGATCTTGGTCATCAATACCGCAAAACTGATCAGCGATAACAACCAGGGTTCCAGTCCCCAGGCAGCCTCGTTCACAAACGGGATATCATAACCCCCGAAATAGAGGGTGGTAATAACCGCACTGCTCACAAACATATTGATGTATTCCGCAAAGAGATAAAAGCCCAGTTTCATGGAGGAATACTCCTGGTGATACCCGAAATTCAGTTCATTTTCCGCTTCCGGAAGATCAAAGGGGGTACGGTTACATTCCGCCAGGGCACAGACAAAGAAAATGATAAAACCCAATGGCTGGTAGATGATATGCCACCCGTTGGCTGCCTGGCTGGCCACAATTTCACTCATCTTCAGGGAACCCGTCATAAAAATAACGGCGATCAGCGCCAGTCCCATGGGCAGCTCGTAGGATACCATTTGGGAAGCGCCGCGGATCGCAGCGATCAGGGAAAATTTATTATTGGAAGCCCAGCCCCCGATCATGATCCCGTACACACCCACACTCACCACGCTGAAGACAATCAGGATGCCCATATCCACATCCGCCACCTGTAAGGGAATGGCTCCATGTGCTGTAGCCACCGGCGCCCCCCAGGGAATCACCGTACTGGTAACGAGGGAAGTGATCATGGCCAGACCCGGACCCGCCAGGAAAAGTATTTTATTGGAAGCCAGCGGGATGATCTCTTCTTTGAAAAACAGTTTTCCTCCATCGGCCAGGGGTTGAAAGATCCCAAAAGGACCTGCGCGGTTCGGCCCGTGCCGGTCCTGCAGCCAGCCGGCCACTTTACGCTCTGCGTAAGTGGTGTACATGGCAATAAAAAATGAAAGCCCGATGATACAAGCGATCAGTATTGCTTTTTCCAGTATGAACCACAGGTCTGTTGCCAATAAATACATGTTCATCGTTTATTGTTCGTTCTTCTTAAAGTTATTGCTCGTGGCCGGCCCGGGCAAGGCGCTGATATCAACGCTGTTCACCCCGCTCACCTCATGGATATCCATCAGCAGTTTGGGCGCCCGTCCTCCCATGACTTCCGGCAGGGTTTCTTTGGGCTGCTGCACCCCGACATAATGTCCCTGCGAGATCACCGAGTGACGATTCACCTTAGCCGGTCCTTCGATCACCCAGTCACTCACCTGTTTTTTATCAAAGCGGCAGGTATTGCAGATCCAGCCGGTTTTGCCATCATAACTTTCCACCTCCCCCCATTCATCCTTACGGGCCGTCACCCGCAGCACTTCATCACCCCGCTGCCAAAGGGTTACTTTTCCGCAGCACTTGTCGCAATCGCGGTGTGCTTCCACCGGTTTGGTAAACCAGACCCGGTTTTTAAACCGGAAAGTTTTATCGGTTAAGGCACCCACGGGACAAACATCGATCATGTTACCGCTGAAATCATTGTCAATCGCTTTGGAAATATACGTGGAGATCTCGGCATGATCGCCCCTGTCCAGAATACCATGCACCCTTGAATCGGTCAGCTGATCAGCCACATAGGTACAGCGGTAGCAAAGAATACAGCGGGTCATGTGCAGCTGGATGTACGGGCCGATATCTTCTTTTTCGAATGTTCTTTTTTTGAACTCAAACCGGGTGCCCTCCTTCCCGTGCTCATAACTCAGGTCCTGCAGGTGACATTCCCCCGCCTGGTCGCAGATGGGGCAATCCAGCGGATGGTTCAGCAACAGGAACTCCACCACCCCTGCGCGGGCATCCTGTACCCGCGGGCTGGTGATATTTTTCACCACCATCCCATCCATTACCGTGGTACGGCAGGAAGCCACCAGTTTGGGCATGGGACGTGGATCCGCGGTGGATCCGGCTGCCACTTCCACGAGACAGGTACGGCACTTACCACCGCTGCCTTTTAATTTGCTGTAATAGCACATGGCAGGCGGGGTCACATCGCCCCCGATCTGCCGGGCGGCATGAAGGATAGTGGTACCCGGGGCCACTTCGATTGTGATATTATCGATGGTGACCTTAAAACCCGCAGGCGCTTCTTTTTTTACTTCGTCAGACATTATACAAATTCAAAAGTCAAAATTAAAAATACCACCCTGTTTATGCTGCCTTTCTCACAATAGCCAGTTTAAAACTCACTTTCCCAAATCCGCCGCAAGTCAAACTTGTCCACCGTAGCTTCAGCGAAGGTGGAAGTCAAAATTAAAAATACCACCCTGTTTATGCTGCCTTTCTCACAATAGCCAGAGTAAAACACATCTCCGCTTATTCAGCATTTTTCACAATCGCAGCAACAATATTCGAAATCTCATCTGCCTCTTTGATCAATTCAATTATTTTATTCCTTTCTGCCACCATCGCATCCCTGATCCCGCAAAGCCAGTAATTCGATTCAAAAATAAAAAGCCCTGTGCCGGATATTATACGGCTTCCCTTCTTTGTTCACTTCAAAATCATTAAAAGTTTCTTCCACTTTAATGTTTTTGTCTTTCACATTCTGCTTTAGTACAGTCTCAAAAAGTCAACCGCTATCTTCTTTAGCGATTTTGTTTTTTAATTTACCCCGCCGGCACCATCACCGGATCCGCATACCTTCCAATCCCGTAATTTCTTCTTACCGCGTCTTCCGGGTTCGTCACATGCCACTCAAATTCATCCCGGAAATGACGGATCGCCGCGGCCACCGGCCAGGCGGCTGCATCACCCAGGGGACAGATCGTATTTCCTTCGATCTTGCGCTGGATATCCCAGAGCAGGTCGATATCACTCATCTTTCCTTTCCCCGTTTCCAGGCTCAGCAGGATCTTCTCCATCCAGCCGGTTCCTTCCCGGCAGGGGGAACATTGCCCGCAGCTTTCGTGGCGATAGAAACGGGCCAGTGTGTACGTATGTTTCACCACGCACTGGCTGTCATCCAGCACAATAAAACCGCCGGAACCCATCATGGAACCGGTGGCAAATCCGCCATCGGAAAGGCTTTCGTAATTCATGTAACGGGTTTCGCCCTTTGCCGTTTTCAGCAGGAGATTTGCCGGTAAAATGGGAACCGAAGAACCACCCGGGATACAGGCTTTCAGCTTTCTCCCGTTTGCAATACCCCCACAATATTCATCACTGTAAATAAAATCCTCTACGGATATGGTCATATCGATCTCATATACCCCGGGTTTATTGATATTGCCACAGGCAGAGATCAGTTTAGTACCGGTGGATTTACCCACTCCTATTTTCGCATACTCCTCACCGCCTTCATTGATGATGGGAACCACGGCAGCAATGGTCTCTACATTGTTCACCACGGTCGGGCAGTCCCACAATCCTTTTACCGCCGGGAAGGGGGGCTTGATCCGGGGATTGCCTCTTTTCCCCTCGAGGGATTCCAATAAGGCAGTTTCCTCCCCGCAGATATAAGCGCCGGCGCCCCGTTGTACATGAATATCCAGGTCGAACCCGCTGCCCAGGATATTCTTGCCCAGCCAGCCGTTGCTCCGGGCTTCGGCAATGGCCTGTTCCAGGATATCCACGATCCAGGCGTATTCACCACGGATATAAATAAAGGAACGGGTGGAACCCAGTGCATAGGAAGCCGTGATCATCCCTTCGATCAGTAAGTGGGGAATAAATTCCATGAGGTAGCGGTCCTTGAACGTTCCGGGCTCGGATTCATCCGCGTTCACCACGAGGTAACGGGGAACGCCTTCAGGTTTAGCCAGGAAACTCCATTTCATCCCGGTAGGGAAACCCGCGCCACCGCGTCCGCGGAGCCCGCTTTTCTTCACTTCCTCGGTTACCTGGTCAGGGC
Source organism: Sphingobacteriales bacterium (assembly GCA_016219985.1). Classification (GTDB taxonomy): domain Bacteria; phylum Bacteroidota; class Bacteroidia; order Chitinophagales; family Chitinophagaceae; genus JJ008. The sequence goes on from JACRJO010000029.1 coordinate 223,933, forward strand.
TCATTGATTTCAGGGCCTTCTCCACGCTTTGGTAACCACCGTGCTGACGGTACACATCGTAGAGACGGATGTTTTCAATATGCGCCTTTTCTAATAATAATTTACGTCCCATTTTATGATTTCATCTTACTATAAAGTCGACCTGTTAAATTCAAATTTTCACTTCCTCACCGCCTGCCTCGCAAACAACACCCAGCGCTTCCCTTTCTTCATCCATACTTCCAGTACCCGGAGGTTGAACGTGGATGCTTTGCCGCTCATTGTGGCAGTGATTTCCGCAATAAACCGGGCATGCGCCAGCTTCCCGCCCAGTTCCACTTTTATACTGTCTTCCCGGAAACTGTTATAGTTCATATACCCGCTTTCCAGGTGCTCAACCAGTTCCTTTTTTGTTTCCACCCAGCCATTGCTGTGCCCATAACTCAGCGCCTTGTCCGTATGCTGGTTGATAAACGTCTTATCCTTATCAACCAGGGCCCGGTGAAATTCCCTCAGGGTGCCGGTTAGTTTCGCTTCCGCCGTTTGTGCTTTGGCAAAAACAGCTGTAATTAAAAGAGCTATGACAAATAACTTCCTCAACATTTAGTTACTTGAAGCGGCGATGCTCCTGCATTCCGCTATAATCGAATCAATTTTTTCCTTGGTCAGGTGCTCCCGGTAATACTTACCCTGCTGCATCATGGGTGCATACCCGCAGGCTCCCAGGCATTCCACGGTTTTCAGGGTGAATAAACCATCGGCGGTGGTTTCGCCGGGTTTGATGCCGAGTGTCTCATAGATATACTTCACGATATCATCACTCCCGTTCAGCATACAGGGACCGGTCTGGCATACTTCAAACATATATTTACCCACCGGTTTCAGGTTGAACATGCTGTAGAAAGTAGCCACTTCATATACTTCAATGGGTTTCAGGTTCAGCACGGAAGCCACATAGTCCATGGTTTCGGTACTGAGCCAGCCGCCAAAATCCTGCTGGGCGAGGTGCAATACCGGGATCAATGCGCTTTTCTGCTTCCCCTGGGGGTAGCGGCTGATGATACCCTGCACTTCATTCATCCTGTTATCTGAAAATTTTATCATAAAAATTCAACAGTCAAAATTAAAAAGTAAAAAACCTCCGGTTGTATTTATCTCACTGTTCAGTTACAATCATTCAGCCAGTTGTTGTTTCACTCTTTGTTTTTTATTTTATTTCCTGATACTATTTTTTACATCGTTATAAATTCAAAAGTCAAAATTAAACCCTGTCACTGCTTTATGTTTTTGACTTTTTAATTTTTACTTTTAACTTCCCTTTCTTCCTGCTTTTTCAAATTTCATCAAGTCACTCCCCGCTTTCAGCTTTTGACTCCCCCCTGCGCTAAAGCTGCGGTGAGCAGGTTTGAATTTTGACTTCCCTAAGCATCCAACTCTCCCGCAATGAGGTTCAAACTACTCATTGTCATAATCGCATCACTCAGCATGGACCCTTTGATCAGTTCCTCGTAGGCCTGGTAATACACAAAACAGGGCCGGCGGAAATGCAGGCGGTAGGGTGTTCTTCCGCCATCACTGACCAGGTAGAATCCCAGTTCGCCGTTGGCCGCTTCGATGGAATGGTAGACCTCGCCAGCCGGGATTTCGGTTTCCCCCATGATGATCTTGAAATGCCAGATCAGGGCTTCCATTTTCGTGTACACATCCTCTTTGGGTGGCAGGTAATACGCGGGCACATCGGCATGGTACACTTCTGCTTCGGCTCCTTTGAATTCCTGGACTTTCTGGTAGGCCTGCTCAATGATGCCCAGGCTCTCCCACATTTCTTTTTCCCGGACCAGCCAGCGGTCATAATTGTCGCCGGTGGTACCTACCGGTATATTGAACTGAAAATCTTCGTACGAGCTATACGGGGTATGCACCCTCACGTCATAGTCAACTCCTGCCGCGCGGAGGTTCGGGCCGGTAAACCCGTAGTTGAGGGCTCTTTCGGCACTGATGGCGCCGGTACCCATGGTCCGTTCCATAAATATCCGGTTACGCTGGAAAAGGTTTTCAAATTCTTTCAGCACTTTGGGGTATTCCCGCAGGAATTTTTCCAGCTTCCGGAAAGCGATATCATTAAAATTTCTTTCGAAACCGCCGATCCGGCCAATATTGGTGGTCAGCCGGGCCCCGCAAACCTCTTCATAGATCTCATAGATCAGTTCCCGGTATTGCATCACATAGAGGAAGCCGGTATAAGCTCCTGCATCCACGCCGGCAATGGAATTACAGATCAGGTGATCAGCGATCCGGGCCAGTTCCATGATGATCACGCGGAGATAATCCACCCGTTTCGGCGTTTTCACTCCCAGTAATTTCTCACAGGTAAGGTGCCAGCCCATATTATTCAGCGGGGAGGAGCAATAATTCAGGCGGTCGGTCAGTGTGGTGATCTGTGCAAGGGGGCGGCGTTCGGCCAGCTTTTCAAAAGCCCGGTGAATATACCCGATGGTTTGCTCCGTGGATACGATCCGCTCCCCGTCCAGTTCCAGGATATTCTGCATCACCCCGTGCGTGGCCGGGTGGGTGGGACCCAGGTTCAGCGTGGTCGTGGTTTTCTCTATACTCCCTTCCGGTAATTTGATATGATGTTCTGACATTTCTTAAATGTGTCTTTTATTCAATCTTGCGACCAGCTATCTTATTTATTCTTCCATATGTAAACGACCTCTGATCTTTCAGTCTCTCCCCAATTGGCACATTGGCATATTGGTTAATTGATCATTATCCCCTGCCAAACATTTCATCATCCTTGTCAATCCTTGTCTGATCCTCCAGCGGGAATTCTTTCCGCAAGGGGAAATAATCCATCTCCTCCACATTCAGGATCCGCTTCAGGTTCGGGTGTCCCACAAAATTCACCCCCAGGAAATCATAGGTTTCCCGTTCCATCCAGTTGGCCCCGGAGAATAAACCCGTGGCCGTATATACATCCGGCTGATTGATCCCCGTAAAAACTTTGAAGCGGAGGCGCACATTATCGGTCATGTTGTGCAGGTGGTACACCACGGCCAGTTCGCGGCCGGCTTTATCCGGGTAATGAACACCCGTAAGATCCGTAAGGAACCGGAATTTCAGCTGTTCATCATCATAGAGAAAATTCAGCACTTTGAGGTTAAGCTCTTTCGGGGCTTCAAAGCTGAGCAGTCCGTAAGGTTCTTCAAAACCCGTGACCTGGTCACCGAATTTCTCCGTCAGCCGTTGTTTGATTATTTCATTTGATAACGACATACCTGTTTTTAAAATTCCAAGAACCAAGATACTAAGAGCCAAAAAAAACCAAGGATCAAGAACCAAAAAATAACCAGGGACCAAAATCCAAAGAAGAACCAAATAAGCACCAATGCTTAAACTCCAGGTTTGAATGCTGATTTAGTAATTGAGATTTATTTGTTTTTTATTTTTTGGAGTTTATTTGGTTCTTGGCATCTTGTTTCTTGGTTCTTTATTATTGAATTCCGTAACTCTCCATCAGCGCTTTATATTGGTTCCCGTTTCTTCTCCGCAGGCTTTCCCGGCCCACCAGGTCCTGAATCCTTAAAATCCCGTCAATGATCGCTTCCGGCCGGGGCGGGCAACCGGGCACATATACATCCACCGGCACCACCTGGTCGATACCCTGCAATACACTATAGGTATCGAAAATACCGCCGCTGCTGGCGCAGGCCCCTACGGCCAGCACCCAACGGGGTTCAGCCATCTGCAGGTAAACCTGCCTGACCACCGGGCCCATTTTTTTGGCAATCGTACCCATCACCATCAGTAAGTCACATTGCCGGGGAGAAAAACCCACCCGTTCCGCGCCAAAGCGGCCCAGGTCATAATGGGAACCCATGGTAGCCATGAATTCGATCCCGCAGCAGGAAGTGGCGAAGGGAAGGGGCCAGATGGAGTTCTTACGGGCCAGGCCGATCACTTTATCCAGGGAAGTGGTGAAATAACCGTCCCCCTGGTGACCATCGGGCATGGGCGCTATACTGATATCCGCTTCCAGCGGTTTGTGAATGAGGTTATATGATACCGGGCGAGCCATACTCTTTAATTTGACAATTTCTCAATTTGATACTCCGAAATGACCAAATACCAACAATTGAACCAATCCGAATGTTTCATTGATCAATGGTCTCATTATTCCTCCCACTTCAGCGCACCTTTCTTAATGATATATATAAATCCGCACAGGAAGAATCCGACAAACAATAAGACCGCCCAAAAGCCTGCCCATCCGAGATCTTTAAAGTTGACCGCATACGGGTAAAAAAAGATCACTTCCACATCAAATAACACAAAGAGAATAGCGGTCAGGAAATACTTGATCGCCATGGGCTGCCGGGCATCCCCATGGGTTTCGATGCCACTGGTGAAATTCTGGAGCTTGTCCGTAGTTTTTCTTTTGGGACCCAGCCAGTGGGTAACAGCCATCAGGAAAGCCACCAATCCTGCAGCGAAGGCGATTTGCAAGGCTACCGGCAGATAACTGGCTGCATTAGCATTAGTTGGACCGGTTTGAAGCAGGTAAATCATAAAAATTTTTACTCCGGCGCAAAAATAAGGCGGCTGCCTGAATTTACCTGAATTAAAATCCGTTCCCGGCCCATAAAAGAAAAGCCCCCGCTAAGCAGCAAGGGACTTTTTGTAAAAGAAGAAAACCGCGTTTATTTCTTTACGAGAGATGTCGTGGGTGGCTTAACCTTTGCCTTTGGCAAGCGGGACCCGGCCTTTGCTGCCGCAGCGGGTTTTCCCCTCGCAGGCTGGTTTCCGGGCCGGGCGGCGGGTGTCTGCGCCTTTTCCAGGATCTCAATATTTTTCTGGAGCGTGGTATTACCCGGATCCAGCGCCAGCATTCTGCGCAGGTATTCGAGGGCCTTCACTTTGTCCTTGATAATATTGGCATAGTACTGGGCCAGGTAACCGGCAACTCCGAGGATATTATTCTTGTTCTTCACCGTATCCCTTTCCAGGATGGCCAGGTATTTTTCGGCCCAGGGTACAGCGGACCCTTTCTCCATCGTACTATCGATCGCCCGGTGTACATTGTATTCCATCATGTACCCGTAAGACTCATCGGGAAATTTATTTACATAAACATCAAAGATGCTGTCTGCTTTGTCGTAGGCCTTTGCCTGGTAAAAAGCAAAGCCGGCATCGAAATAGTCACGCTGCCCGGGAGTTTCCTTAAACTTGAGGATAATCAAGCGGAGAAGGCCTTCGCTGTACCGGCTGACACTGTCACCCCGGCCTTTAAATTTCTCGGCTCCTTTTTTCAGGAAGTCCAATTTCAGGGAGATGGCCGTATCCAGTAAGGCCCCTTCTGTATAATTGCTGAAAATCTCGTCGATCGTCCCGCCGGTCTTATCCAGGATATCAGCCCTTAACTGGTAATCATAGAGGGTGATATCATCGGGATTCTTTTTAGTAAAGAAGTTATCACTGAATTTTTTGGCCCCTGCAAAATCACCGTTCTGGAAATGGGCGTCTGCCAGGAGCCGGTACACTTTAGGCTTTGTTTTATCCCCCAGGGCATCCACTACCGACTGGGCGCGGGTGACGGCACAGGTGAAATCCTTCTGCGCCCAGCAAAGCTGTGCATAGAGAAACTCGTCCTGGATATCTTTTTCAGGGACTTTAGAATCTATATATTTTTTTAACTGTGTTTCAGCGGCAGCGTATTCAAGGCGAAGGAAATAATAATAGAAAAGCTCATAGTAAGCAGCTGTGAAATTGGCGTCCTTTTGGGTCGCTTCGGTCAGGTACTGGTAAACCAGCTCCCAGTTTTTCTGGGATTCAAACAGTTTGGCAAGGCGTAAGCTGGCTAAAGCGAAATTAGGATTCAGTTCAAGGGCCTTTTTATAGTTCCGGAAAGCTTCACCTCCACCTTCACCCGGCTGGTATTTGCGGATAGCATTGCCCAGCAGCACAAAGGTTTCAGCGTTCTTTTCCCCCTTATCCACGGCAGCCTGCAATTTATCAATCACATATTTAAAATCACCGGTTTTGGCATCGGTATTGGCCCGGGCCACGGCATTCAGGATGTCCACATTATCCCCTTTCTTCGCAGACCGGGTCATGGTCAGCGCCGTTTCAAACTTCTGGCGAGCGTCATTGGCCTTGTTCTCCAGGAGGTCAACATGTCCCATACCGACCATAATCAGCGGGGCGCCGTTGCTGGATTGCATGGCTTTTTCATACAATTGCCGGGTCGTGGCGATACGGGCCGACATGATCTCCTCGCTTTGCAGGTAGGTCTGACCCAGCCAGTAGACCGCCTCAATATTATTGGGGTTGGCTGCGATCATCTTGTTAAATGCGGAAATCGCACTGTTGTACCGCTCCGCAAAAAGATGGTTCTTCCCTTCCTGCACTGTCTGGGCGGTAAGGCCGCCCGTACAAAGCATAGCAACTGTTAAGAATGTGATTGTGGTTTTCTTCATTTTACTGTTCACGTTTAAAAGTTGTAAATATAACTTATTTGTCTACTCATTCAATTTAACCGGCCGGATCGACAGATTTTTGAACGAAGGCGCCAGGTAGGCTCTTTTAAAAATGATCTGCCCGATTTCCCCGCTCATAAAATTCGCAAACCCTGTTCCCAGTCCCCGGTAGTTTTCCTTCAGGATATAAACCAAATCCCGTACCATCGGGTACTTTCTGATATAAATATAAGCCTGGTATGCTTTTACGTAATTTCCCGGTATATCCGCGCTCTCTAACCTGGCTACTTTTACCTTTTTCAAAAAACTCAGTTGTTCCGGATCTTCCCGGTTCCCGATCCAGCTCACCCCGATAAAGCCAATTACCCCCGGATGATCTGCCACATAATTGATCACCCCCTCACTGCTCCGGGCCGCCATGGCTTTGGGGGTTAGTGAACCACCCCTTAATACTGAATCGATGATAAAACGTACCGTACTGGTTGCTTTTACCCCGTCAAATACCGGAATTAAATTTTTCTTAAATGTTCCGGTAAGTATTTGTTTTATATCATTCATTGTTAAGAGCGTATCCGGGGAATCGGGATGCACAATGACGGAGACCCCATCCCGGGCAATCACCATACTCCGGGCTTCCTTTCTCAGGGAATCCGCGATCAGTTCTTTTTCTTCCAGGGAAGGCCTCCGTGTCACGATCAGCATCCGGACACTGTCCACCAGCATATCCCTGATACAATCGGCCTCCGGTTTATAATCCACCAGGATATGCGTACCCGGGTGATTGGATTCATAGACCTGCACCTGTTCGTCAATCACCGGTTTAAAACTTTCATCGGCGCTTACATGGATGGTACCGCGGTTCCGGGTATCGGGTAATTCATTTTCCCGGGCTTCGTATGATTTGCAGCCTATCCCCGAAACGGTCATCCAGGTCAGCAGGGTGATCAGCCTTATCCTCTTGCTATAAACGGTCATCAGAAGTAATTTTTCTTGTATCCCCTGTAGATTCTCCAGCTGCCATACAGGACGGAAAAACTGCCAAATAGATATTCCAGGGTATCGGGTTTGCCCAGTCGTTCATTGATCGCCGTCCCGCCCACCTGCTCCCGCAATAAAAAGAACAGGCCCATCAGCAGGATGAATACACCCATCCCATAATCCTTCAGGGACCTCATCCCCGACACCTGTTTCCGCTTTTTTCTTTCGTAATCTTCAAACATTTTCCGTTTATTAAAACCCCTCAAAAACCATCCCTGGCCTTCTTTTGAAACCAGGGACGGGGGGCGGAGCAAATTAGATAAATTTTATTATTCTGAACCCACAAATGTTACAGGTAATACATAGTTAACCGGTACATTAATACCGTTTTGCAGGGCCGGTATCCACCTTGGCATCTTCCGGCAAACCCTAACTACTTCACCATCAAAATCCTCCCCGGCACTGCCAATGACTTCAAAGGCATTCACCTCTCCGTCTTTGTCCACTTTGAACCGGACCCGGACCGTTTTCACTTCGCCCAATTCCAGGTTCTCCGGTGAAACCAGGTTCCGCGCCAGGAATTTTCTCAGCGCTTCAGGACCACCGGGAAATTCAGGGCTTCTTTCCTGTGCAGTAAAATCAGCTTGCCTGGCTTCCGGAACGGGGTTCCCGGTTCCGGGTCCGGGTTGCGGGGCAAGCACAACAGTGCCATCTGCCTTTTTTCCATCGGTGTTTTTATCTCCCACCTGCTTCCCGTCCAGATCGTCCTGGGATGCTACCGTGGTTTTCACTTCTTTTTCAATTTTGATATGGCTGATATATTTGACCGTGGCGATTTTCTCCGCAGGCTTTTGCTTTTCCACTTCCTTTGGCTTCTCGGGCACCGGCAGTTTTTCTTTTGGCAGTTCCACCTGGCGGATGATCATTCCTTCCTGTTTTCCCGGCCCGGCCGGAGCCGCATTGTTATGGCCCCTGGCCATACCGAGGATGGCAAGCAGGAGCATTAATGACATCCCGGCGCCCAGTGCAGACAACAGGCGCGTATTATATCCTTTTCGCAATGCATAAGCCCCATAGGCTTTGTTGCGGTGCTCGAAGAGAATATCATCGAGACTGGCGGTAAGAAGGGTATTGTTTGTCATGGTTGTGTGTTTGCTATTTAGATGCCCCTCACCATTGAAATCCATAACAGGAACAGTCGTTTGCCTGTCACTAATGACCGGCAGGGTTTCTTTTAACGGTTCTTTAGCGGGCGCATTATTACCGTGTATTTCATACATAGCTCCCCCTGCCTGATTATATTTGCAGCATGAAAATCCTGATGGTATGTCTCGGGAATATCTGCCGCAGCCCGCTGGCGGAAGGAATCCTGCAGGACAAGGCTTTCAAAGCCGGGCTGAACTGGAGTGTGGAGAGTGCCGGCACCAACGGGTATCATACAGGAGAGCCGCCGCACCCGCTTTCACAAAAAATAGCCCGGGCCAATGGTATTGATATCAGCCGGCAACGGTCCAGGCGGTTTAAAGCGGACGATTTTGAAGTCTATGACAGGATCTATGCACTGGCAGGTGATGTGATGGAGGAAATGCAGTATATCGCCCGGAAATCCTTTGACCCGTCCAAAGCCGTGTTGCTGATGAATGAACTGCACCCGGGGAAAGACCTGGATGTGCCCGACCCCTGGTCCGGACCCGAACAGGGCTACCAGGAAGTCTTTAAACTGATTGATGACGCCTGTGAAGAGATCATCAGGAAGTACGGGAGAAGCCCGCAAAATTTTCAATAATAAACTCCAATGAGCGTGCTCATTGGACTAACAAATATGGCCAAACCAACAATACCCCAGGGAACACGCGATTTCGGACCGGAGGTGGTGCGTAAGCGTACCTATATTCTGAATACGATCAGATCTGTTTTTGAACTCTACGGATTTCAGCCGCTGGAAACACCCGCGATGGAAAACCTGGATACCCTGATGGGGAAATACGGGGAGGAAGGCGATAAACTGATTTTTAAGATCCTGAATAACGGACTGGACAACCCCGAAAAAGAAAAACAGGTCCGGGAGGAATTTGAAAAAGTATTGCAGGGAAAAAATACAAAGGGGATCACGGAACGGGCATTGAAGTACGACCTCACCATTCCCTTTGCCCGTTATGTGGCGATGAATCACCCGCAACTGGTTTTCCCTTTTAAACGTTACCAGGTGCAGCCGGTATGGCGGGCCGACCGGCCACAGAAAGGCCGTTACCGTGAATTTTACCAGTGCGACGCGGATGTCGTGGGCAGTCACTCTTTATTCAATGAAGTGGAACTGGCCGCCATCTATCATGAAGTTTTCACCCGGCTTGGCTTAACGGGATATGAACTCCGGATCAACAGCCGTAAAGTACTGGCTGCACTGGCAGAGAGCTGCGGTGGCGCAGATAACATGACCGATATTACGGTAGCTATTGACAAGCTCGACAAGATCGGACTGGAAAAAGTAAAAGAAGAACTGGTCTCCCGCGGTTTATCCAATGACCAGGTCAGTATCATTGAAAAATACCTGAACATTTCGGGAACCAACGAAGAGATACTTTCTTCCCTGACAGCACTCATTGGCTATTCCGCAGATGGTGAGAAAGGCATCTCCGAACTGAGTTATCTAAGCTCGCAGCTCGCAACTCATAACTCGCAACTAAAACTGGATCCCGCTTTAGCCAGGGGCCTAAATTACTACACCGGCATCATCTTCGAAGCCAAAGCTCCTGCCGGGGTGAAAATGGGCAGCATCGGTGGCGGCGGCCGGTATGATGATCTCACCGGTTTATTCGGCGTACCCGGTATTCCGGGGGTGGGCATTTCTTTCGGCGTGGACCGTATTTATGATGTGCTGGAAGAACTGCAGCTCTTCCCGGCTGATGTGCAGGTGGGCACCCGGGTCCTGTTCTTCAACCTCGGGGAAGCGGAAAGCCAAAAATCCTTTGAGCTCCTGCAGCAATTAAGGCAGCGGGGCATCCGGGGGGAACTGTATCACGAAAACGCAAAATTCGACAGGCAATTCAAATACGCCGAAAAAAAGAACATTCCTTTTGTGGTGATCCTTGGGGAAAAAGAACTGGCGGCGCAAACCTGTAATATTAAAGAGCTGGCAACCGGTCAGCAGCAATCCGTTTCATTTACTGATTTAATACGCCATAATTTCTGATCATGAAACTAAAACACCTTATCCTCACCCTTTCCGTATTTATTTGCGGAGCGGCTGGTTATGCCCAGAACAGTACCCTTTTAAAATATCTTCCGGCCCGCTGCAACAGCGTCACCAGCTTTAACCTGCTGAATATTGTCAGTAAGATCCCCGGCGAAACATTCCGGCAGAGCAACTTCTACCTGGAAATGATGAAAAATGACAAAGGCGATTTGCGCAATTTCCTGGCAGATCCCGCTGCAACGGGGATCGATTTTAACGCGGGTTTTATTTTTTGCGCGAACAGTACCGGTGAAGAAAATAACAGCCCGGTTCTGTATGGTCTGCTGAAAGACGAAACTTTATTTTCCGCCCTGGTAAAAAAAATGCAGAAAGGGGAAGAAGCCATACAGGTATTTGGTACCAACCGGCTGGTTTTGCCCAAAAAAATGGGGCCTGCACTGGCCTGGAACGATGAGGTATTTATTATTACCGCCAGTTCCGGCAAAAAGGAAATGAATAAACTCTTCAGTGATACTACCGATACCCGCGAATTCATGGTAAAAATGGAAGAGCTGACTAACCGGATGAACCGGCAGCTCCGGAACCAGTGTTTTGAACTCCTTACCCCAAAAACGGATGAAAATGCATTCCATTCAGCCATATTCAGCAGCCTGGTGACCGAACCCGGGGATATTAAGATCTGGAACAGCGGGGTCACCAGGTCCACTGAAGCGTTAAAACAATTACCGCCCTTCCTGACGCAATTTTTATCCCGTATGCAAACGGCAAACGGGACTGAACGGACCAGCATTATAAACTTTGAAGCCGGCAAGATCGCCGGTAACTTCCGGAGTTATGCCGGCAGTGAACTGGCCTCCGTTTACCAGCAATTCCCGGATGTTGAATTGCCGGCCGGCCTGGTTCAGCGTTTACCGGAAGGCAAAATACTGGCCCTGATGATGACGGCTATCAACCCCGAAAAGGGCAAAGCCATTAAGCAGGTAAATGGTATGAACGAGCTGATAGATACCCTTACCCGTTACCTGAAAGTGGACCTGAACCAGTTGTATGATGCCTTTGGGAACAAAGCCCTGCTGGCGGTAATGGAAGTTCCCGCCAAAGCAGAAAACACGGAAAAAAAGAAAAAGCCCCTCGAAAATATCAGCTTCCTTTTCGCCATGCCGGTAAAAGATAAAGCCGCCCTGCTCAAACTGAAAGCAACGGTGGGCGGGCTGATTGACTCACTCAGCAAAACAGAAAAGCTGCAAAAATTATGGAGTGAAATGAAACCGGTCATGCGCTTTAATGACAGCCTTTGTGTATTTTCTCTTTCCGCTGATATGGCTGATGCCTTCCTCAGCAATCCTGGCAGTGGTCCCCTCCCCTCCTGGTTTCCTGCCGGCCGGCAAATCCCTTTTTGGATGAATATCAACATCCGCGAAATCGCAAACCTGACCTTAGCTAAAAAAACCAACAGCAAAGATCAGCCCATGAAACAGGCACTCGGAGCCTTTGACCAACTGGTTTTTTCCGGTGGCAATTATGCCAACGGCAGCCTGAACAGCCGGATGGAATTCCGTTTCAGCGACCCGGATAAAAATGCAATGCTGCAATTATTCGAATTGATTAACACGATGGCCGGGCAACAGGAAAAAAAGAAACAGGCTGAAACGCTGAAACCCGTTCCGGATGAAGGCGAAAAGATGGGAGAAGTAATAGTTGAAGAAGCTCCGAAGAAAGCCGCGGAACCTCCATCCCCGCCGCCTGCTAAAAAGCCGGTAAAGGGCATAAAAACAAAAGGATAAAGTAAAAGGGCTGTACCGGGAAGGATACAGCCCTTTCACTTTATTGAACCGGCCTTTATAAAGAAAGCTGTTCTTTTTTTCGCAGCCAGAGCCCGGTATTAGCATCCTCTGACTTTGTTCCTTCCATATTGATATCCTGCACCTGGATCTGCACCCCGTTTACCTTTCCTTCCGGGTTGCGTTTAAAAGTAGCCGTACCGGCATAAGCCACTACCTCAAACACATCTTTCGTATCGGTCTTTTTTAATTCCGAATTTCCCGCAGCGGAGGTAGCCGTAAGGATATTGTTCTCCAGGGTCACCCCGATCTCCCTTACCGGGCTGCCTTCGGGGAAAACATATTTACCCGTGTATTGCTGCAAGAGGCTGTCTGTCTGGGCAGGCAGGGCGCTGAAACTGAAGATAACTAATAAGGAAAGCACTAATTTTTTCATACCCTTGGTTTTTAATTTCCCAAACCTACAAAAATCAGCCTGTTTACCGGCTGCCTGCCCAATTATGTTTTTCAAAAATCATCGCGGCCCCCTGCCCCACGCCGATACACATCGTAGCCAGCCCGTAACGGGCCTCCCTTCGCTGCATTTCATGCAGTAAGGTCGTGGAAATCCGGACCCCGCTGCAACCCAGGGGGTGACCGATGGCAATGGCGCCCCCGTTGACATTTACCTTTTCCATGGGTAATCCCAATTCTCTTACACAGGCGATGGACTGGGAAGCAAATGCCTCGTTCAGTTCCACCAGGTCCAGGTCAGCGATGGATAAGCCGGCTCTTTGCAGGGCTTTTTGCGTAGCGGGTACCGGGCCAATGCCCATGACAGCGGGATCCACCCCGGCAACAGCCATGGAAACAACCCTGGCCATGGGTTGAAGACCATATTTTTTTACTGCCGCTTCACTGGCCAGCAGCATCGCTGCCGCACCATCATTGATCCCGGATGAATTGCCGGCCGTTACGGTCCCGTCTTTTACAAAAGCGGGCTTCAGGGCTGCTAATTTTTCCAATGAAGTTTCCCGGGGATGCTCATCATTGACCACCCAGCTGATCAGTCCCTTTTGAGAAAGCTCAACAGCAGCGATCTCATCCGACCACTTATCCGCGGTTTTGGCGGCTGCATATTTTTGCTGAGAAGCCAGGGCAAATTCATCCTGCTCGGTGCGGCTGATCTTCCATTGTCCCGCCACATTTTCCGCGGTTTCGCCCATGCTATAAGGATGATACATGGCCGCGAGCTGCTTATTGACAAAACGCCAGCCCATTGTGCTGTCGAATACCTGGGCTGAGCGGCTGAAAGCTTCTTCGCTTTTTCCCATCACAAAGGGTGCCCTGCTCATGCTTTCCACCCCACTGGCAATCACGAGTTCCGCATCACCGCAGCTAATCTGCCGGGAGGCATCCATGATCGCCTGGAGACCGGAAGCACATAAACGGTTCACGGTATTTCCTCCCGTGCTGACGGGCAGGCCGGCCAGCAATGCCGCCATTCTTGCCACATTCCGGTTATCTTCCCCGGCCTGGTTGGCTGCCCCGGCAATAACATCTTCAATGGCGTTTATATCTATGTTGTCATTGCGCTGAATCAGCGCCCTGAGAATACCCGCCAGCAGATCGTCCGGCCGGATGCTGCTGAGGGCTCCGCCGTACCGGCCCACCGGGGTCCTGACGGTATCAATAATATAGACCGGGTTCATAGTGATGATTTGAAGCAAATATCCGGGAATTCATTTAATCCGTGCGGCAGTGGTTATCTTTGCCCCGGATGAAAAAAACACTGAAAAATATACGGCATCTCTCCCTTGGGGACCTGGAACTTTTCTTTGAAGAACTGGGAGAAAAGAAATTCAGGGCCAAGCAGGTCTATGAATGGCTCTGGCAGAAACATGCCATGAGTTTTGCGGATATGACCAACCTGAGCAAAGACCTGCGTCAGCTGCTGGGAGAATCCTTCACTTTTCCTTCTCTTGCTATTGACACCACCCAGTATTCATCCGACGGCACCATTAAATCCCGCTTCAGGACCTGGGATGGCCATTTGGTCGAAGGGGTGCTCATTCCCACCACTTCCCGGTTTACCGCCTGCGTATCTTCCCAGATCGGCTGTTCCCTTAGCTGTAAATTCTGCGCCACGGGTTATATCGACCGGAAGAGAAACCTGGAATTTGATGAGATCTATGATGAAGTGGTGCTGATCAACCAGCAATGTGAACGGGTGCACGGCAGGAAACTGAGCAATATTGTTTTTATGGGTATGGGGGAACCCCTGCTCAATTATAAAAATGTATTACGGGCGATTGAGCGGATTACATCCCCTGACGGACTGGCCATGAGTCCCCGCCGCATCACGGTATCCACGGCCGGGGTGGCCAAGGGAATCCGCCAGTTGGGGGATGATAAGGTAAAATTCAAGCTGGCCCTCTCCCTGCATGCGGCCAATGACCAGAAGCGGCACGAGATCATGCCCATCAATGACACGAACAATATCAAGACGCTTATTGATGCCCTCAATTATTTCTACAAACAGACCGGCAACGAGATCACGTTTGAATACATTCTCTTCAAAGACTTCAACGATTCGCTGAAAGACGCGGACGAACTGATCAAAATTTACAGGCAGGTACCGGCCGACCTGATCAATATCATTGAATACAATCCCATCGAATTTGCCAAATTCGAAAAGCCCGACGAGGCCAAAGTGCAGGCCTTTATGCAATACCTGGAGAAACACCGGGTGAACGTCCGTCTCCGCAAAAGCCGGGGCAAGGACATCGATGCGGCCTGCGGGCAGTTGGCGAATAAAGAGGTTAATTGATAGTTAACGGGTTGAAAAGGTTACGCCCCCCTGTCAACCCGTCAACTTTTCAACCTGCCAACTAAATACGAAAAGTTTCATACTTTCTTTAAACCTTTCTGTCCCGCCCGGGTCTTTATACCGTTCACATTAATTAACCGGAACGGCGAAGGTTTATTTATCAAGCCCCCGTCTCAAAGAAAAAGTAAGACATGAAAAAAATATTGTTCCCCGCGCTGGTGCTAGCGCTGGCATTTACCGCTGATGCCCAGGAAATCCCTGAACGAAAAGCGGATCACCCACCCATGATGCAACACCGGATGCACAAAGCCCGGCATGACCGGATGATGATCATGAAGCAGCTGAACCTGACCGATGCCCAGAAAGAACAGTTCAAAACACAGAAAGAGGAGTTCCGCAAAAAAATGGAGGAACTGCAGAAAAATGACGGCATTACCGTAAAAGAATGGAGAACGAGGAGGGAGAACCTGCGCACGGATCACCGGGCAAAGATGGAAAGTATTTATACCCCGGAGCAAAAGGCCCAGTTGGAAAAAATGAAGAAAGACAGGCAGCTCAAACAACAGGACATGATGAAGAAAAGGGCAGAAAGGATGAAAACCCACCTGGGACTTACCAATGAGCAATCCGCCAAACTGGAGAAAAGCCGGAAGGAAATGGGTGAAAAAATGAAGGTCATCCGGGAAAATAAATCCCTTTCCGATATACAGAAAAGAGAAGAAATGCGGGAACTGACGAAGCAACAACACGAAAACCTGAAATCCATCCTGACTGAAGAGCAGTTGAAGAAAATGAAAGAGAAAGAAGGAAGAAGGCCAGGTCCCTGTTTTGGCCCGGGAATGAAACACAAAGGACCCGGCATGCACCAGGGTGGTCCGCCCCCTGCTAAGCAGAGAACCCTTTGATGATTCTATATATACAGGAAGGCTGTCTCCGCAAAAGAGGCAGCTTTTTTTATCTCCTATGTGGTGAAACAAAACGGCGCAGCCGCAGATCCGCACAGCGGATTATTTTATCACCTGCCCCTTTATTCTTTAGCCATGGCTGCACCCCGATCCCCCGATGAAACCGAAATTGATGTTTAAAAAAAAGCGCTTTTAGAAGGAACTACAAACTACTAACTACAAACTACAGACTATCAACTACCCTGCCGGCAGGACGACTCCGAAATGCAAACTACTATCAACATTTTACTATTTAACCCCTATCTTCGCCCCTCACTACTGTTGTAAAACAGCAAACACCACACAATGAAAAAAACCGGAAACAATTTCGGAAAATTTGCGAAGAAGAAGAGCAACGCCGCGATCAAGGAACAATTCAAACAGGAAAAACGAAAGGAAAAAAAAGAAAGGGCCGCCTTTTTTGATCAAAGGAAAGCAGAGGCCAGGGCACGCTTTACCGGAACGCCCAACCAGCAAACCGGGATGAAAGGCCAGGCGCCGGCTCCCGTATCACATACCCGCCCTGAAACCGGGGAACGGATGCCCCTGAATAAATTCATTGCCCATGCCGGGGTGGCAGCCCGCCGCGAAGCCGCCGAACTGGTGAAAAAGGGACTGGTGAAAGTCAATAATGAAACGGTTACAGAACCGGGTTTTAAGGTTTCCGCGAAAGACGAGGTGCGGGTGAACGGGAAGAAGATATTCTTAGCTAAAAACCTGGTCTATATCCTGCTCAACAAACCCAAAGATTTTATTACCACCACGGATGATCCGCAGGGAAGAAAGACCGTGCTGGATATTATCGGCCGCGCCACCCCCGAACGGGTGTATCCCGTAGGCCGTCTGGACCGGAACACATCCGGTGTGCTGATCCTGACCAACGATGGCGAGCTGGCCCAGAAACTGACCCACCCGAGCAATGAAGTAAAGAAAGTGTACCATGTAACACTCAATAAGCCCCTGGAAAAAAAGGATTTTGAACAGATACTGGAAGGGGTCACGCTCGATGACGGCCCCGCCAGGGTGGATGTACTGGCTTATGCCGATGCGAAGGATAAGACACAGGTAGGTGTGGAGATCCACAGCGGCCGTAACCGGATCGTCCGCCGCATTTTTGAATCCCTTGGTTATGATGTACGGGGACTGGACCGGGTGGTCTTTGCCGGTCTCACCAAAAAAAATGTGGACCGGGGCAAATGGCGCTTCCTCACGGAGAAAGAAGTCCGGGACCTGAAACATTTTGGCAAAGGAAAATAACCCCTCTTTATACCATCAGCTGAGTACTGACCATGCAACTGAAAGACTGGATCATTGCGGAAAATGAAAATTGGGTAGCCGTTAACAAGCCCTCCGGACTCTTGTCTATCCCCGACAGGTTAGGGAAAGAGGTTTCGCTGAAATCCCTGTTGAAAGATAAATACGGGAATATCTTCACGGTACACCGCATCGATAAAGACACAAGCGGCCTGATCATTTTCGCGAAGAATGAGGCTGCTCATAAACATTTATCGAAACAATTTGAAGAACGGCATACCCAAAAGATCTACCAGGGACTGGTGATCGGCTCTCCCGCCCTTCCCAAGGGAAGTATGGATGCCCCGATCGCTGAGCACCCCGCCCTGAACGGTACCATGATCGTTCACCGGAAAGGAAAGGAGGCGCTGACGGATTATGAAGTGCTGGAAGATTTTGGAATATATTCCTTCCTGCAATTCCGGATCCACACCGGCCGCACCCACCAGATCCGGGTGCACATGAAGGACCTGGGACACCCGGTTGTTTGCGACCCGCTGTACGGAGATGGCAAACCGGTACTGGTATCTTCCTTAAAATCTAAATTTAAACTTTCCAGGAGCGAAGAAGAAGAACGCCCTATTCTGGGCCGGCTGGCCCTGCATGCATTCCGTCTTTCCTTCCGGGATATGGATGGCAGCCCGGTAGAACTGGAAGCGCCCCTGCACAAGGATATGCGGGCTACCCTGCAACAATTGGCGAAACGAAAGAAGAAATGATCAGGATTGATCCAGCGCCTGGAGCAAATCATCCATGATATCAGCCAGGTCTTCCAGCCCCACGGAGATACGGATCAGGCCCGGGGTGATGCCCACTGATTGTCTTTCCGATTCCGTCAGTTTGGAATGCGTGGTGGAAGCCGGGTGAGAGGCAATGGTCCGGCTATCGCCCAGGTTATTGGTCATGGAGATCAGTTGCAGGGCATTCAGGAATTTACGGCCGCTTTCCACCCCGCCTTTTAATTCAAAGGTTACAATGCCACCCCCGTTCGTCATCTGCTTTTGTGCAATGGCATATTGCGGGTGACTTTCCAGGAAAGGATATTTCACCGAGCTTATTTTCGCATGACCCTGCAGTTTAGTAGCGAGCTCCAGGGCGCTGGCCGCGTGCCGGTCCATCCGGACAAATAAGGTCTCCAGGCTCTTGCTCAGTACCCAGGCATTGAACGGACTCATGGAAGGTCCCGTATTGCGGATAAAGAGATAAAGCGGGTGAACCAGTTCTTTCCGGCCCACGATCACGCCGCCCAGCACACGTCCCTGTCCATCGATAAATTTAGTAGCGGAATGAAGCACGAGGTCCGCTCCAAAGCGGATAGGTTGCTGCACGGCCGGTGTGGCGAAGCAGTTATCCACCACCAATAAAACCTTGTGTTTTTTACAAATAGCAGCCACCAGCTCCAGGTCAATAATATCCAGTCCCGGGTTGCTGGGCGTTTCCAGGTACAGGAGTTTGGTAGCGGGCCGGATGAGCGGTTCAATGGTCTCCGGCTTATTCATATCGAAATAGGAATAGTCAATTCCCCATTTCGGCAAATATTTGGTCAGGATTGTATGCGTCGAACCAAAAACAGCGGAGGCAGAAACGATATGATCCCCCTTGCTTAAGAAGGTCATGAAAGTGGAAAAGATCGCGGCCATCCCGGTACCGGTGGCCACCCCGCTCTCAGCGCCTTCCAGCGAGGCGATTTTATTGACAAATTCATCCACGCCGGGATTGGAGAAACGGGAATAGATATTGACTTCCGGGGAATCGCTGGCGAAAGCAGCCGCCATATCCTCCGCGGAATCATAGGTAAAACTGCTGGTCAGAAATAAAGGGGTGGAATGTTCCTTCTGCGCTGTTTTCTTTGTCTGCACCCTGATTGCCCGGGTTGCGGGTCGTTGTTTTGCCATTTTTTAATGTATCAATAGTCTGGCGGCAAAGATACAATGCGGAAAGGGAAACGGCTAAAAACGGGCTCCTGCAGGCAATAAATGACAATCATTCAAGAAACAATTGTTCGTTTCAGGAAGAAAAAATACAGGGCCGTGTAGAAACACAGCCCGTTGACGAATGCTTGCCACTTGTATAGTGGTTACGGAGGGGTTCGAACCCTCGTAAAAGGTCTTGCGAACCTTTGCCTCGCCGCTCGGCCACGTAACGCTTGCGATTTGGACAGCGGTCCGTATGGGTTAATCAAAACACGGCCGCTGCCCGGTATTTTTTGCTGAACTACCGTTGCCGGGGTTTTAGCCGGATCACCAGCTTTTGTCCCGCCTCCTTCAGTTCAAGCGAATTCTTTTGATACTCCCAATGTTCTGTGACCACTTCAAAGGGCGTGTTCTTTGTGGTCTCAAGCGTAAAGTCTCCATTGGGTTTACTCAGCGCTTCTTCTTCTCCCAGGACCACGTACACCAGGGCGCCTTTGACGGGCTGCCCGGTTTTCTCCGACAGCACCACTCCTTTTACAAGCGTAATCTTTCCCTTCGGCGGAAGAATAAAGCTGCTCTGGAGAAAAAACCATGATACGATCAACCATCCTGTTACCCTTCTTTTCATTCCCGATTTTTTTCAAAGATAAAGGCAATTTTATTAGTCCACCAATTTTATAGACTATTTATTTTAAAAAAAATCCCGTTTCCGGGAAATGTTTTTACCGGTACAGGTAGGCGTAATACCGGTTGCCGATGCTCCGGTAAAAATACAATACCACCAATGCCAGCCCCGTAAGAAAAACAGACAGGTTAAAATACGGAAAGGTAAACCAGGCCAGCACACCGAGCAGTCCCACCCGGGCAAACTCCAGGTGAAAGATCCAGCGGCGCTGTTCCAGCATACTGCCCGTGGTAATAACGCTCAGTACAATGAAGAGGGAGAGGCAGATTAGCTGGGCGGTGCCGAGGTAATACTCAAAGAAGATGACCAGGAACAGGAGCACCAGCGATAAAATAGTCTGGAAGCGGATATAGCCCGTTAATGTACCTGAATAATTTATTCGTGTTTCCTTGTAGGAAAATTTCCGTTCGAGGCTCATCCGGATCCGCGGATCAATATCATCGGGTTTGCCGAACAGGGCCTTCGCTTTTGCCCGGAATCCCCTGGCTCTTTTAAAGGCAATCCCGATCTCCATCAGGAAATGAAAATGCTGCCAGAGAAAACTATGGCTGTTGAGGGGCTTGGTCAGTCCGTACACCGGCGTTTCCTTTTCCACTGCAAAAGTGCCCAGCAGTTTGTCCCAGATGATCAGGACATCCCCGTAATTCTTATCGAGGTACTGCGGGTTGCTGCTATGGTGCACCCGGTGGTGAGAAGGGGTTACCAGGAAATATTCCAGCCAGCCTAATTTCCCCACTAATTGCGTGTGCGTGAAGAACGGGTAGGTGCCGTGAATCAGGAGGAAGATCGTGATCATCTCCGGCGGAAAGCCGATCAGCGGCAGGACGGCCCAGAACAAACAACGGGCCGTGGCCTGGAATACGGTGATCCGGGCGGATACGGTAAAGTTATAGTCATCGCTTTGGTGATGCACCACGTGCACCGCCCAGAACAGGTTGACCTCGTGCCCGAAGCGATGGTACCAGTACCACATAAAATCGGTGAATAAGAAAAGCAGGACCCAGGTAAAAAAGCCGGGGTGGATCTCAAACAGAGCAAAATGGGTATAGATCCAGCTAAAGAAAAAATAAAACAATCCCGCTGCAAAAACATCTGACAGCCTTTCGGCTATTCCCACATTGATATTCGCCACCGTCTCGTTGAAGCGGAACTGATCCGTCCGTCCCTTTTTCTGACTGAGGTAATACTCCAGGTACATCAACCCGGTAAAGAAAGGAACTGCAAGTGCCAGGTAATTCAAATGCATACGACTGTTTTTTTAAAGCTGTCCCCTGGATACGGAATACAATTCATACCAATCCTGGCGGTCCAGCTGGATATGAAAGGCAGCGGCCACATTCCGGATCCGTTGTTCATCCGTGGTACCGATCAGGGGCAATGCTCCCAGCCGGAACAACCAGGCGATCGCCACGGATTCAAAATGGGTATTGTATTTAACCGCAAATTCCTCCAGTTTGGCCCGGAGGCGCAGGGGTGTTTTCTCCAGGCTGTTGGCAATCTCCCCTTCCGCCAGCGGCGAGCTGGCCAGGGGCCGCATGTATTTTTGCTTGATATAATCCACCTGGCCATTATCAAAGGCGGCAGTATTCAGCAGGTTCAGTTCAATATGGTTGGTCACCACCGGAATGCGCAGGTAAGCGCTCAGCAACTGGTGCTGGAAAACCGAGAAATTGACCACACCCACATTCTTGATCTTGCCGGAGTCTTTCAGTTTCTCCAATGTAATGGCCGTTTCTTCCAGGTTTGACAGGGGGTCGAGCTGGTTGAGCAGGAATACATCCACGTAATCGGTGCGGAGTTTCCGGAGCGAATTCTCCAGGCTGTGGATGATATGCTCCCGGGAGGTATCATAATGCACCACCCGGTAATCAGGCCGGGAAGGGTGCGGCAGATTGATCCCGCATTTGGTAAACAGCACCAGGTCTTCCCGGCGAATGCCGCTTTTTTTGAACACATTGCCAAACAGCTCTTCGCAGGCATATCCTCCATAGGTGTCCCCATGATCAAAAGTATTGATCCCCTGTTCGAGGCAGAGCTGCACAATCCGCTCCATTTTACCCTCGTTCACATCCGCGGCGCCCCAGCGGTAAAAGCCATAAATAGCCGGCGATACTTTGGGACCCGAATCACTTAAATAGATCTTTTCCAATTCCTCGTTTTTTATTGATAAAATGCCGCCTCATCCGGACCTGGCAACCGTTACTCCCGGTAACCGCGAAAAGCCGCCCGCAGAAAAGGCTAATATTGTCTACAAATTTAGTGGACTAAACCCGGTTAGCCAAATTTTTCCCGGGAAAAGGGATGAGAAATTTTTAAGGAGAACGGGGACCCGGATCATTGGCATCCATCATTTATTTCCTTAATTTCCCGCCCGGAACGGGCCAATGAGCCCTTCCAGGTTAAGGCCCATTGGCCGGAAATAAATGCGTTAACGGTAACTGATAATCATTTAGATTTGGATCGTTATAATGACCCCGGTATGAAGTTAAATCCAGCCAAAAATACAGGACTGCGTTTCACCGATGAAGGACAGGGAGAACCCATCATTCTCCTGTATGGTCTTTTTGGTTCGGTCAAGAATTTCAACCCGCTGATCCGGCACCTGCGGGAAACACACCGGGTCATCGTACCCATCTTTCCCTTTTATGAAATGGGGTTCTGCGTGGACATTTTCACGCTGACCCGTTTTTTGCAGGAAGTAACCGAAGAACTGAAGCTGGACCGTTTTCACCTCCTGGGCAATTCCATGGGTGGCCATATCGCTTTATTATATACCCTGAACCACCCCGGCAAAGTAAGGTCCCTGACCCTGAGCGGGAGTTCAGGCCTCTACGAACACGGGATGGGTGATACCTACCCCCGCCGGAGGGATTATGATTATATCAAGACCAAAACAGAATTAACTTTCTATAACCCGGAAGTGGCGACCAAGGAACTGGTGGATGAGATCTATGCCACGGTCAACAGCCGGAAGGCCATCCAGATCGTATCTCTCGCTAAATCCACCATCCGGCACAATGTGGAAAAGGAATTATCCAGGATCAATATTCCCTGTTGCCTGATCTGGGGAAAGCAGGATACCATCACCCCGCCCGAAGTGGCTGAAAGTTTTCACCGGTTATTGCCCAAAGCTGAACTTTACTGGATTGATGAATGCGGCCATGTGCCCATGCTGGAACGCCCCGAGCAATTTAACCCCTTACTGGATGAGTTTCTGAGTAAGGCAGACCTAGTGACCGGTTAAAATCATCTTCTATTTATTTTTTCTGCCAGTCGGGGTTGTGAAATAAAACAAGCAGGATGTACTTCTTGGCAGGAATACGGAGAATGAGGAAAAAGTTAAGATATTATAATTCCATATTCCTTACAGTATTGCAAATAATAGAGTATTTCGTTTTCCAGCGATTTATACAAAGCTGAATTTAGCTGCTTTAAATCGACAAGATATTTACCAACCATAGCCGTTATCTCGCTTCCAGTTGAACCGCTCTCGATTCTCAAATCAATTTCATTAATTACATCAATGCAATTTTGTTCTCGGCATTTTTTCCTGATTCTTTCCAAAATATCATTTAAGTTCATCACTAATTAGTTAATTCTTATTGATTGGTGCTATTTTATTTCCAGTAGTACCGCCAACCTCGACTACAGCTTCTACCCACTGCTGTCCGTAGTGTTCTCCTTGCTACTCCGAAAATAAGAAAAACCACATCGCCTGCTGGCCTGAGCCTGCGGCTCAGGTCCGTCAAAACCTGCCTTCATAAGAAATCCACCTGCAGTAACCCAACCCTGTTCCCGCCATAATAATCCCGGGCACTGCTGTATAAATAGTGTTCCGGTCTTTCCACGATTCCTGCTTCAGCAGGATTATTATGAACGTAATTGAGCTTTTGAACTATAAAGCCGGGGCTATACAATTCCTTTGATTGGTTATCCTGTCGCCAGAACTGGTAATTGGTATTCCGGCTGTTCTTTTGCCCCTGCTCCCTGAATTGGCCTAACATCCACTCTTTCCGGCTCTCCAGCTTATTGTTTTCAATTTCAGCAATGATTTGTTTGCCGGTATATTTCTTAAAGTAACGCAGTATGTCGCTAAGATTACTATCCCTTGCTGATACGATAAGATGCATGTGGTTACTCATGATACACCATGCATATACTATCAATCCTTTTTCTTTCTGGCAAAAGCGAACGCTCTCTATTACAATATCCCTGTAATCCTTCCTCGTAAAGATGTCTATCCATTCCACCACTGCAAATGTTATAAAATGGATGGCATCCTTGTTTCTTATTTTATAACCACCAGTACTCATGATAGAAAAATAAAAAAAGTCGTCTCTATCTTCAGCGGCAAAAACAACAGGAATCCGGGCTTTTTTCAGGGAATGTGTGAAGTTAAGAGCGTCTGAACCGGACCTGAGCCACAGGCTCAGGCCAGCTATCCTACTGTTGAAAATGCGAAAACACTACGCGCAGGAAAAAAATTTCGTTTATTTTTTCCGCCAGTCGGGATGGTGGAAATAAAACAACCGGAGCGCCTCGATGCCCCGGTAGCGGTTACCCGCCGCCAACTGCTGGAAAATATACATATACCCGAATTGCAGGTTATCATGTTTATTCAGGTGATAATTGAACCCTGCAAAAAGACGGTTCTGATCAAAATAATTATATACGATCTGTTTGCCGAAATTGATATGCACTTCATCGTTGAGGACGAAGGACAGGGTCCCTGGCTGAAATTTTTTCCCGCTTAGAGGAATCTGGGAAAAGAAATTATACCGGACCCGGAAATTGAACAGGTAGCCATCCGCCAGAGCCTCATCATTCAGTATCTTCCTTCTCCATCTCTCTTCCAGCCGCAGCCATTGCATCAGCCGCAGACGGGGATAACGGGTATGCCACTGCAGTTGCTGCCAGGGCCGGTGCTCCGGCTGGGAAACATGCTTGTGATTCTCGGCCGGAAAGTGGTTGACAAACGCGTAGCCGGCTGTCAGTTTGAGATCATCGGACAGGTAACGGGTCAGGCCCAGTCGCAGGATCCCCTGTGAGAACCCGGTGAAAAAATCTTCCCGGGTCCGTATATGCGCATCTAACCAGATGCCCCATTTGGCACTGAGCCGGGTCTGGTTGAAATAACCCAGCCAGACCTGCTGTTTTTTTTCAATCTGCCGGCCCTGTGTGAACCCGGCTGTAACAACAAGAAAAAGGCAGCCCGCTAAAATGACAAACCGGATCATATCCCGCTTTTTAACTGTATACCAATAGTTGTAAGTTAACCGAAAGGGCCGGAACAAATAAGCATCCCGGGGAACCGGGATGCTTTGCTTCTGATTATGCTTATTCATGATTATATCCATGGGAATAATAAACCCGCCCTGTTCTTACTGCACCGTGTAGCGGAGGGTGATGCCAAATGTTCGGGGATCGCCCAGCACCCCGGCATAATGACCCGCATTGCCCGCAGCCGGCAGTAATTGTTCAAAATAATCTTTATCCAGCAGGTTCCGGGCCCATACAAAGGCACTCAGTCCTTCTGAAGCCCTGAACCCGGCTCGCAGGTTCAGCAGGGTATAGCCCTTGACATTCAGGTAAGCGGACGGTGAGGAACTGGATGAGAAAGTGGACCTGAAAAATAAATCCGTAGCAAGAAAATAAGTTCCGGCATGATTAAAAAAGATTTTATCCGCGGATTTCAGCTCCCCGCCAACCGAACCCGACCATTTAGAAATACCCGGTAATAATCCTTTGGATACATCCTTAAAGGACTGGGTGGCTCCTGTTTCTTCCAGCGGAAGCGGTGCATTTTTGAACGAAATATATTTTCCATCGGTATACGCCGCATTGCTGTACACACTCAGCTTCTTAGTGATGCTGAAACTTCCATCCAGCTCCACGCCCCATACCCGGACTTTCTCCGCATTGGCGAGATAGCCCCTGTTCACCCCCACTTCTGCTGTCTGCACCTGTGTCTGGTAGTCTTTAATTTCCGTTTTGAACAGGGTCAGGTTCAGTACAGACTGGCTGCTGGGATTTGATTTAAAACCCAGTTCGGCATGCCGCACATCTTCCGGCCTGACCTTGGCCAGTTCCAGCAATACATTGCCGCCTGCAGTTGGCAGGCCACCCAGGTTAATACCGACCGGTTTATAACTCACCGAGTAAGTGGCAAATGAATTAAAGTTTTTCGTTGGTTTATACGCCAGGGTCACCTGGCCGGAGAAATTATTTTCGTTCACATCCGCCGTAAAAGCCTGGTCGGTGTAAACAATTTTTTTCAGGGCGATCAGGGACGGATCGTTGGTCTGCAATCCGCCGTAAGTCTTGCGGTCAAAGTCCACCTTCTTTTTATCATAATTAAAACGGATGCCGGGCAGGAAATGCAGTTCCTCTGTGATCGCCCAGTCAGCCTGTCCGAAAACAGCCGCCCCGAATGTTTCCAGTCTGGAGGTGGTGTGGATACCATAGCCATCGAAAAGTCCCGGGGTACTCCACTTGCTGCTGGTTGAATTCTGGGAGAAACGCCATTGGGCTGAACCGGATTCCTCTGTATGATAGGGATCTGTTTTCAAATCCTGGCCAATCAGGAAAACGCCAAATACTGCGCTTACAGCCGATGACAGGTTACCGGCATACCGCAGTTCCTGTGTCCATTGCTGGTGTTTGGAAGTAGCCTGTGAAAGAGTCAGTACCGGCAAACCGGTAAAGTCCCGGTCGTTGGAAGGATCCCAGTTCCAGTACCGCCAGGCGGTGGTGGAGGTCAGTGTTCCCCCGCCGATTTTGGCTTCCGCATTTATCGACACCCCTCCCAATTGATTGCCCGAACGCCAGCCCGTATTGTGGTCGATAACCCGGTCGAATGCATTGCGGGAAGGCAGGGTATAATTCAGCGACGCGATGATCGAATCAAACTGCCGGTAACCTGCCCTTTTGGTCTGAACCACACCGGCCAGCACTTGTGCATAGCCGTTCGGCCGCTGATCCGCAAAATCACCAATCAGGGTGATCTTCAGTTTATCAGTTGGAGTAAACAGCAGCTGCCCCCTGGCCCCGATATTATTCAGGTCATTTACGTGCTGCTGGGTGGCGACATTGTAAATAAGGCCGTTTCGCCGGGTACCGGAAAAAGAAATACGCCCGGCTAATTTTTTATGCAAGGGACCCGTAACCGATGCTTTGGCCTGGATATATCCGTAATTGCCATAGCTCAGTTCAAAACTGGCGGCGGGCTTAAACCGGGGGGCCCGGGTAGTGATATTGAAAGCACCGGCCGTGGTATTCTTTCCAAAAAGCGTACCCTGCGGCCCGCGCAGGACTTCCACCTGTGCGATATCAATAAAATCCAGTGCGGTCGCGGCCGGTCTTGCATAATACACGCCATCCACATAGAAACCCACACCCGGGTCAATACCGTCGTTGGTCAGGCCGAATGTAGAACCCAGTCCTCTTACATTGAGCGTCGTATTCCGGGGATTGGAAGAATATAACTGCACGGTGGGAATCAGCTCTTTTAACCGGTTTACATTGAAGGCGCCGGAGTTCTCCACCTGCTTTCCTCCAATAACAGAAATCGGGATGGGAACATTCTGCGCGGTCTCAAAACGGCGCCGGGAGGTAATCACCACCGCAGTCATTAACCCGTTGTCAGAAAGCTGGATGGACAGGGCGCTGTCCGCAGGAGAGCTGATCTGTATCTCCCGGCCTTCAAAACCGATCGAGGTCACATAGATGACAAAGGGAAAGGCTTTGGGTATGGTTAGTTTGAATTCGCCCCTATTATTCGCAATCGCAAAAAGATTATAGCCCTTCACAAACACGGAAGCCGATTCCACCGGCACTCCTTTCTGGTCTTTCACCACACCGGTAATATAATCCTGGGCAGAGAGGGCTGCTGCTACCAATAAAAACGAAAATAAAAAGTTTAGTTTTTTTCTCATAACGCTACGTTTAATCAAACCTGGTATTATGACCTGCTATCGTAGAGGTTTTCACCGCTTACCAGGTTTTATATACTCTACTTATTTAGTAGACTATCAATTTAAAAAAATTGCCACTGCTAAGGAGGGGCAAATACAACGGCGCAAAAATAAGGTGAAACACTTTATCCTACCAAATTAATAGGATACTATTTTCAAACCCGGTTCTGCCGTTAAAATGCCTTGTAAAGGATCCGGAAGCTCCAGATCACGACTACAGCACCCAGGAAAATAAAGGAGGTCTTGCGCGGCAGTTTTCCTGCCAGTTTTGCAGCGATGGGTGCGGCGATCACCCCACCCAGCACGAGGGCCAGGATCACCTGCCAGTTTTGCACCCCGATCATGGTAAAGAAGGTAAAGGCGCTGGCCAGGGTTACAAAAAATTCAGTCAGGCTCACCGAGCCCACCACGTAGCGCGGGGTTCTTCCCTTGGTGATTAAGGTAGAAGTGACGATCGGTCCCCAGCCGCCGCCGCCGAAGGAATCGAGGAAACCTCCTACCCCCGCCAGCCAGCCATAGCGGTTAAATTTCTTTTTCAGGTTTACCGGTTTAAAGGCGTTACTGAAGATGCGGATACCGAGCAGCAGGGTATAGGCCGCCATAACCGGGCGCAGGTAGCGAATATGTGTATCATCAAATTTTACCAGTAATAATGCACCCAACACGGCGCCGATCACACCGGGTATTAACAGCGCTTTAAATAATTTCTTATTGACGTTACCGAATTTGTAATGACTGTACCCGGAAGCGCCACTGGTAAACATTTCCGCTGTGTGAATACCAGCGCTGATTGCCGCCGGGCTTACATGGGCTGATTGCAGCACGATGGAACTGGTGACGCCATACCCCATACTGGTGGCTCCATCCACCATCTGTGCCAGGAAGCCCGCTAAGACCATCCAGTGAAAATTGGGATCCAGGGTACCATACCAGTCACGGGTATCCGTAGCCAGTTGCCGCATGGGGATATAAGAAAAGATAAAATGACCGATCAGCATCAGCCCGAAAGCGCTGAGTGAATAAGTGGCCACTTTTCTCCAGCGGTTAGCCGTCAGGCTGTTTTCATTGGTCACCAGTTTCCTGGTAAGCTGGTCCAGCTTCTTTACTTTCTCCTCAAAATTTCCATTGAACCGGTTCCGGATCTGGTGCAGGTTTTCAATCACGGAATCCAGTTCGGCCGGCAGGGCCTCATGCAATACTTCTTTTATCCTCTTCCCCGCCGTGGGGGATTTCCCATTGGTTGAGATCGCAATTTTCAACTGCCCCTTCTGGACAATACTGCCGAGGTAAAAATCGCAGAGCTCGGGGGTATCCGCCACATTGACCCAGATCTTCCGGGAAGCTGCCTGCTCTTTTATTTCCCGGTGCAGTTCAGGATTATCGGTTGCCAAGATCACCAGGTCCTTATTGTCCAGGTCACTGTCCTGGTATGGCCGCTGTTCGATCCTGCAGCTGGGATGCCGGTAAACCAGTTTGCGCACGTCCTCCGCAACCCGGGGGGCCACAATCGTGATCTTAGCCGCCGGCGAATTGGCCAGCAGGGAATGCAGTTTTTCCAATCCCACATTCCCGGCGCCCACCAGTAATAGTTCCAGCCGGTCCAGTTTAAAAAAAACGGGATACAACTGATTCTTAACCGTGGTTTGATCCTCCTCTTTTCCTGCAGGTACTGTTGACATAAAAGAAATCATTAAATCCGGACTGCCTCGTTTCCGTGCCGCCGCTGCAAAACTCGCCCCTGCCGGCTACCGGAAAACTGATTTTAATCATATAGTCGAGTGGCTTTATGGGCTTTTAACCAACCGCTTACCCGGTTCCGCTTATAATCACGAAGCAGTCCCCGGAAACCAGCACAACGGGCAAAGGGACGAAGGTAGTACAATCCTACTATTTTAGTAGGGATTTAAAAGGTCTCTTTTTACAGGTACGTACGTGTGTTCCGTTCTGACAAAATTTTTGGCCCGCCCTGGCAAAGCCTGTATTTTTGTTTAGTCTACTCTTGAGGTAGAGTATTTTTCACCCACTGTATCTGGCCGGCCTGTTGGCTGCAGTGTCAATTTACATGCTATGCAAAGTTTCCGCACTGAGTTAGAGAATCCCCTCGTTGAAAAAGATATTCTTGAACTGGAAAAAAAGATCCGTCTTTTCCGCGAAGGAAAAATGGACGAGGAAAAATTCCGCAGCCTGCGCCTGGCCCGTGGCGTTTATGGGCAACGGCAACCCGGTGTGCAAATGGTTCGTATCAAACTGCCCTACGGGAAAATGACCCTGGCCCAGTGGAAACGCATCGCGGCCGTATCCGACGAGTACTCCACAGGTAACCTGCACCTGACCACCCGGCAGGATATCCAGATCCATTTTGTAAGCCTGGACCGCACTCCTCAATTATGGGCAGAACTGGAAAAAGACGATGTCACGATCCGCGAAGCTTGTGGCAATACCGTCAGAAATATCACGGCTTCGGATACAAGCGGTATTGACCCCGAAGAACCCTTTGATGTTACCCCCTATGCACATGCGATGTTTGAATATTTCCTGCGGAAACCCTTGTGCCAGGAAATGGGGCGCAAATTCAAGATCGCGTTCAGCAATACGGAAAAGGACACGGCCTACACGTTCATGCATGACCTGGGCGCCATCGCCAGGGTCCGTACCGTGGATGGCCGGGAACAACGGGGATTTAAAATAGTCATCGCAGGCGGACTCGGCGCCCAACCGCACCTCGCGGTCACCACGCATGAATTCCTCGAAGAGGATTTACTGATCCCCTATCTCGAAGCCGTGCTGCGTGTCTTCGACCGGCATGGAGAACGGAACAGCCGGCATAAAGCGCGGATCAAATTCCTGATTCAAAAGATCGGGATAGAGACATTTAATGAACTGGTGGAGGAAGAACGGCTGGCGCTGACGCATCAACGATATTCAGTTGACAGTTGGCAGTTGACAGTTGACAGTAGGCAGGTTGACAGTTCGTCCTCCTTCGCTAAAGCTACGGAGGACGAGTCCATTAAATTCGCTGATCCCCTAAAATATGAATTATGGAAAAATACCAACCTGTTCAAACAAAAACAGGAAGGGTATTACGCCGTATATGTAAGAGTGCCGAACGGCAATATTTCATCGGGTACCAGCAGGAGGCTCATTGAGAAACTGCAGGCGGTGATTGCCGATGATGTAAGGGTAACGATCAACCAGGGACTGCAGTTCCGGTTTGTAAAACCTGCTGACCTGCCCTATGTTTACCAGGTGCTCGAGGCAGAAGGACTGGCTGCGCCGGGTTTTGGCAGTGTGGCGGATATCACGAGTTGCCCGGGTACCGATACCTGTAACCTGGGGATCAGCAACAGCACCGGTACGGCACTGGCCCTGGCCGAAGTAATTGAAGAAGAATTTCCCGAACTTTTATTCAATAAGGAAATTTCCGTAAAGATCAGCGGTTGCATGAACAGTTGTGGCCAGCACAGTATGGCTTCGATCGGGTTTCATGGCAGCTCCCTGAAAGCCAGGGGACAGGTGGTGCCCGCCCTGCAGGTACTGGTAGGCGGCGCCGTACTGGGAAGCGGGGAGGCCCGCATCTCCGACAAAGTCATAAAAGTCCCCAGCAAAAGAGCGCCCCTGGTCCTGATCTCCATTTTAAATGACTATAAAGAAAAAGCGGCCAAAGGCGAAAGCTTTGCTGATTACAGCCGGCGAAACGGGGAGCTTTATTATTACGAATTATTAAAACCCCTGGCCAGTCTGGAGCAACTGAAGGATGAAGAGTTCATCGACTGGGGTCAGGAAGTAAAATTCGCCACCGCCATTGGCGTGGGCGAATGCGCCGGTGTGATGATTGACCTCGTGGCCACACTGATCCTCGAAGCGGAAGAGAAAATAACGGCTGCCGGGGAATGTCTCGCCGCCCAACAGTGGGCCGACAGCATTTACCATGCTTATTCCGCACAGGTGCACAGCGCAAAAGCCCTGTTGCTGCAGCAGGGGGTGCATTGCAATACACAGATCGGCATCCTGAATGACTTTGACCGCCATTTTACGGAAAAAGGCCTGTACAAAGAAGGTTCGTCTTTCAAACAGGAATTGCTGCGCATGAATGAGCAGGCGCCAACCGCTGAATTTGCCGCGAGCTACCTGGAGCAGGCGCTGGCATTTATCGCTTTTGCCAAAAATATCCGTGAATCGCTGGTATCAGCCGGAAACTAAGCGGGGCATTCATTCTCCCAGTTCCCGGAAAACGGATTTCCCGCTGCCGCCTTCGAACCAACTGAAGCGTTCGCCGAGACGCAATACTTCTCCTATGATAACAAGGGAAGGTGAGGAAAATTCTTTCCCCGAAAAATCGGTGGTACATTGACGAAGAGTAGACAGGTGTAATTGCTGGGCAGTGGTGCTGGCCTGTTCTATTACGGCTATCGGCCTGTCCGGGTCCGCTTCATACCGCATAAGGCCTTCGGCCAGTAACTGCAGGTTACGCGCCGCCATATAGATCACCAGTGTTTCATTTCCTGAGCCCATGGATCGCCAGGTGCATTCATCATAGGCCTGGGTGGGATTAAACGAGATAAACCGCACTCCCTGTGCGTATCCCCTGGCCGTCAGCGGGATACCGGTATAAGCGGAAAAACCGGATGCGGCCGTGATACCCGGGATTATTTCAAAAGGGATATGGTGCTGTACCAGGCCCTCCAGTTCATCGAGCACATTACTGAAGAAAGCCACATCGCCTCCTTTTAACCTCAGTACTCTTTTCCCCTGCAGCGCTTCCCGGATGATCAATGCAGCCACCTGCTCGCGGGTAGAGGATTGTGCATTATATCCCTGTTTCCCGGCCAGGATAACCGGGATACCGGGTCTTGCATGCGCCGTGATGATATCGGGATGGACTAAGCGGTCCGAGATAATGATATCCGCCTCCCGCAGGCGCTGTTGCAATTTCAGGGTGATCAGTTCGGGGTCGCCGGGGCCGGCACCTGCAAGGGTGACAAAACTCCCGTCCTTATATTGAACTGTTGGTGCTGGCATCAGGCTGCGGTTAATTTTCCCGGAACATCATTTTATGAGTACAGCCGCCACGGTACTGTTACTGGTCTCATCCACCAGGATGGCCGAACCGTATTCGCTGAGCTTTTCATAACTGTCGTACACCAGGGGGGTCGCCGTTTTAATGGTGGCTTTCACCACTTCATTCAGTTTTACATTTCCCTCCACAGGCTGCTGCTGCAGGGTGTTCACATCAATTTTATACTCTACCTGTTTTACAATGGCCCTTACCAGCCGGCTGTTGTGCTGCAACAGGTACTTGTTACCGGTCATCAGGGGTTTATCATCCAGCCAGCAGAGCAATACCTCCAGTTCATTGCTGACTTGAGGGAGGTTATCCGACTTTACAATACTGTCGCCCCGGCTGATATCGATATCATCCGCTAACTGCAGGACGGCACCCTGGGGAGCAAACACTTCTTCCACCTCCTTTCCCGCGCTCTCTACGGAAGCGATCGTGGTTTCAATTCCCTGGGGTAATACGGTTACCCTATCCCCTTTTTTATAAATACCACTGATTACTTTACCGGCATAACCGCGGTAGTCATGCAGCTCGCCTGTCTGGGGGCGTATAACAAACTGCACCTGGAAACGGGGATCGGTGAGATTTACATCCTCATCTAACTGCACTTCTTCCAAGAATTCAAGCAGGGGTTTGCCGGTGTACCAGGAAATGCGCCGGGATTTGTCCACGATATTATCGCCGTCGAGGGCGCTCATCGGGATATAGGTGATATTCTTTAATCCCAGTTGCGCTGCCACCCCGTTGTAATCAATCACAATATTGTTAAACACATCCTGGGAAAATTCCACCAGGTCCATTTTGTTCACGGCCACCACCACGTGTTTGATGCGGAGCAGGGAGGCAATGATCGAGTGACGGCGGGTTTGTTCCACCACGCCCAGCCGGGCATCGATCAGGATGATGATCAGGCTGGCATTCGATGCGCCGGTGATCATATTGCGGGTGTACTGCACATGGCCGGGCGCATCGGCAATAATGAATTTGCGCCTGGGTGTATTGAAATACCGGTAAGCCACATCAATGGTGATCCCCTGTTCCCGTTCAGCCCGGAGACCATCCGTCAGCAGGGCCAGGTCCACGGAACCATCGGAGCGGTTCCGGGTTGATTTTTCCAGCGCTTCGAGCTGGTCAATCAGGATATTCTTGCTGTCATACAGCAGTCTGCCAATCAGGGTACTTTTCCCGTCGTCCACACTGCCGGCTGTTATAAATCGTAATAAGTCCATAGAAAGTCAAAATTCAAAAGTAAAACCTGCCCACCGGAGCTTTAGCGCAGGTGGGAGTCAAAAAACGGACAGTCTGTTAGGTCGTAGCCGTTCTTTGGATTCGCAGTTTCACTTTATTTAATCAATTATTTTACCAAGTCAAAAATACCCATTCTTCTTCCTGTCCTCCATCGCCGCTTCCGTCACTTTATCATCGATCCGGGTTTCCCCTCTTTCGCTGATGCGGGTCGCGATGATCTCGTTGATCACTTCCTCCAGGGTTTCGGCAGTGGATTCGACGGCAGCCGTGCAGGTCATGTCCCCTACTGTGCGGTACCGTACTTTTTTGGTCATCACGATATCCTGCTCATCAGGCTGCACAAATTCACTGATTGCCACCAGTTGTCCCTCGTGCTGGATCACTTTCCGTTCATGGGCAAAGTAGATGGAGGGCAGGTCAATATTTTCCCTGCGGATATAGTTCCAGATATCCAGTTCAGTCCAGTTGCTGATCGGGAATACCCGGACATTTTCTCCCTTATGGATCTTACCATTGTAAATATTCCAGAGTTCGGGGCGCTGGAGTTTGGGATTCCATTGCCCGAATTCATCCCGCACGGAAAAGATCCTTTCCTTGGCCCTGGCTTTTTCTTCATCCCGGCGGGCCCCGCCGATGCAGCAATCAAAGCCGAATTCCTCGATCGTATCCAGCAGGGTATAGGTCTGCAGCCAGTTGCGGCTGGGAAATTTTCCCTTGGGTTCGGTCAGGTTTCTTTGCCGGATGGTATCCTGTACCTTCCTGACCACCAGGGTGGCTCCTAACTGGTTTACCAGGGCATCGCGGAAATCAAGCGCCTCGGGGAAATTATGCCCCGTATCAATATGTACCAGGGGGAAGGGGATCTTACCGGGTGCAAATGCTTTGCGGGCAAGGTGCACCAGGGTAATGGAATCCTTTCCGCCGCTGAAAAGCAGGGCCGGTTTTTCAAACTGGGCGGCCACTTCCCGGAAAATATGGATACTTTCCGATTCCAGCTGTTCGAGATAGTTCAGGTGATAACTGTTATTCATACGCTACTGTTCAGTTCCTTTATCGATGTGTTCGTTCTCCATGCAATCCGCATTCCTTCTGCGAGGTTTCCCACCACCACCGGCCTGCCCGCGGGTGTTCGCCGGGTTCAATGGCGCGGGTACAGGGGGCGCAGCCGATGCTGATAAATCCTTTATCGTGGAGCGGATTATAGGGTACATTATGTTCCCTGATATAATCCATCATCTCGGTATAACTCCAGCGGATCAGCGGGTTGAACTTGTAGAGGCTTCTTCCTTCATCCCATTCGATCAGGGGCATATTCTGCCGGTTATCGGATTGCGCTGCCCGCAAACCGGTGATCCATACTTTGGCGCCGGCCAGCGCCCGGTTCAGCGGGGCCACTTTCCGGATTTGGCAACAGGTCTTCCTGTTCTCTGCGGATTCATAAAAACTATTGATCCCTTTTTCGAGCACAAAGGCTTCCACCTCTTTTGCTTCCGGGAAATAAACCTGTATGGGTTTTTTATACCGGGCATTGTTGCGGTCCAGGAGTTCATACGCCTCATTAAACAACCTGCCGGTGTCGATCGTAAAGATCTTTACCGGCAGTTCATTTTTGAATATAATATCCGTCAGCACCTGGTCTTCCTGCCCCAGGGAAGAGGAGAATACCACCGTTCCCGGGAACCATTCCGTAACCAGCCTGACCGCTTCTGCAACCGTAGCCTGCTCCGCCTGTGCTATTTGTTCCTTCGTCAGCATCATATATTGGGCTGCGGCGTGTACCGCAGGTAGGGCTTCACCACTTTAACTCCTTTCGGAAACTTCTTATACGCGTCTTCCGTGGATACAGCGGGCACCACGATCACATCTTCCCCTTCTTTCCAGTCGGCCGGTGTGGCCACGCTGTAACCGGCTGTCAGTTGCAGGGAATCGATCACCCGTAATACTTCATAGAAATTCCGCCCCGTGGATGCCGGGTAGGTAATAGTAAGTTTTATTTTTTTATCGGGCCCGATCACAAAAAGGGAACGGACGGTAAAGGTTTCAGATGCTTTGGGATGGATCATATCATAGAGGAAAGCCACCACCCGGTCGGGGTCTGCAATAATGGGAAAATCCACATTGCAGTGCTGTGTTTCATTGATATCTTTTACCCAGTCCTTGTGTTTATCCAGCGGGTCCACACTGACGGCAAGCACTTTTACATTCCGCTTCCGGAACTCTTCCTGCAACAAGGCTGTTTTTCCCAGTTCAGTGGTACATACCGGTGTATAATCCGCCGGGTGAGAAAACAGGACGCCCCAGCTGTCGCCGAGGTATTCATGAAAATCAATTTCACCGGCTGTGGTCTGCGCTTTAAAATTCGGAGCAATATCCCCTAAGTGTAGTGCCATAAGTTGATAATTTTAAGATGTAAAAATACGACAAATTCAATTTCCTACCAACCTGATAGACTTAAACAACTGCTAAACAAACAGCTGTATGTACCATCAGGAAGCCAGGTCCTTTAAGGTCCTGTTTTCCAGTATCCCCAGCGAAGCGTCCCGTACTTCGATCATCATGTCATGCAGCCCGCATTTTTTCTCATCACAGTGTTTGCACCGCTCGTAGAAGTAAAGACTTACACAGGGCAGCATGGCAATGGGGCCATTGACCAGTCTTACGATCGTGGCCACTTTTACCTTCGCGGGATCCTTGCTTAAAAAGTAGCCGCCTCCCTTCCCCTTCTTACTGTCGAGAATACCGGCTTTTTTCAATTCCAGCAGGATATTCTCCAGGAACTTGAGCGGGATCTTTTTCTTTTTCGAAATCTCGGAGATCAGTACCGGTCCCTGCTTGTATCGTTCGGTCAGGTATTCCAGTGCTTTAAAAGCGTATTGGGATTTCTTGGAGAGCATATAAAAGGATTAGTCTATGATCAGTTTATAGTTTACCGGGGAATTCTTCCTCAGCATGGCCGCCACCCCGCAATATTTTTCCAGCGATAATTCGATCGCCTTTCTCACTTTGTCCTCATTCCCGGCCGCGGTTTTAAGCCGGTATGTAATCTCCACACCCGTAAATACTTTCGGGTGCTCTTCGGTTTGTTCCGCTGCCGCTTCCATGGTAAGGTCCGAGAACTCCACCCGCATCTTCTCCAGGATATCCACCAGGTCGATACCAGAACAGCCGGCCAGCGCGGATAACAGGAGGGCCTTGGGACCATGCCCCTTCTTTTTATCACCGTCCACCGCGATCCGGTTTCCTTCGTGTTCGCTTTCAAACCGGTGCTCTCCTTTCCATACCGTTGTTGTCTTCATCACAATTCGTGTTTTTTATTCGTTGAGATATTTTCCAGTGTCCACCGGATTTCCTGCTCAAATTTATTCTTTCTTTCCCCACATTCCGCTTTTTTGCAGATCCGGCAGGAAAATGGCAGGCAGCCATCGCAATGGACGAAAAATTCAGGCGACTCCCCGAATTCTTTCCGTACCAGTTCGGCCAGGTTATCAATTTCCCGGTGCGCCTCGTGTACATTGAGGTACCAGGGCACGGTCAGGTGACAATCGAGGTGCAGGACCGAGCCGTATTTGATCACCCGGAGGTTGTGCAGATCGATCCAGTTCTCCTGGCGGTTCTTATTCAGCAGGTCCACCATCCGGCTCAGCAGGCTGCTGTCTGCCTCGTCCATAATACCCGCAACGGACTTACGCAATATTTTATACCCGGTGACTATAATAATGCCCCCGAAAATAATAGCCACCACACTGTCGATCCATGCCAGCCTGGTAAAATATAACAATACCAGCCCGACAATAATTCCAATGGTGGACAGGGTATCGCTCTGCAAATGGCGCCCGCTGGCCACGAGGGCCATGGAATTGTTCTTTTTCCCTGTGCGTAAGCAGAAATAAGCAATCAGGTAATTGGCTCCCGCGGCGGCAGCCACCAGCCAGATCCCCGTATCCAGCCGGTGGAGTTGTACCGGGTTAATCAGGTTCTGCACGGCTTTATAAAGGATGATGGCACCCGCACTGGCAATCAGGGTCCCTTCAATCGCCGCGGAAATAAACTCGGCCTTGCCATGCCCGTACGGGTGATCCCAGTCCTTCGGCTTGGCGGCCACATACAGACTGTACAGCCCGATGAAACCGGCCGTTACATTGACAATACTCTCGAGGGCATCTGTCAGGATCGCCACGGAATGGGTGGAATAATAGGCGATGAATTTAACGGCCAGTATGATTACGGACAGAATGGCCACCCATTTCTGCACCCTGAGGTTTTGCTTTTCCTTGCTAATACCCATGATTTCTATCCTTTATTGTTTGCCGCGGAATCTAACGCATCCGGCCCCGCTTGCCGGCGGAACAATCCCCTGAAGAAACGAATGATACGGCTATAAAATTCTTTATTCAGTAACTGGGAATCCCGCATCGCTTTATAGGTCAGAAACAGTCCCAGCGGCAAGAGTACAAAAGTAGCCAGCCACATACCGGCAAAGGGGGTGAGGCTGTCTTCTTTCGCAAATTTTTCTCCCGTGGTGCTGGAGAAATAAAACAGCATAAAGAAGACGATCGCAAAGATCAGGGGCGTGCCCAGGCCTCCTTTCCGGATAATGGATCCCAGCGGGGCGCCAATCAGGAACAATACCAGGCAGGCCAGGGAAAGGGAGATCTTCCGGTGCCATTCAATCTCATGTTTACGCAGGTTCCTTTCCTTGTCTTTCATGATCTGGAATAAGGATTCCGCATTGATCCGGATCGAGCCGGCCGTGCTCCTCGCCATTTCATTCACATTGGAGCGGGCCGAGTCCGGCAGCAGTTCATTAAAATTCCGGGCCTTGCCGAAAACAGAACTATCCGGGGGGAACCGGTTCCAGGAAGAATCGAGGAGTGAATTAAAAGGCAGCACATTAAACATATCCTTCAGCGACTGCGCCCGGGTTTGGGCGTTTTCTTTTTTGAGCGAGTCAATCGCCTTATCCAGCTGGCGCATGCTGAACATTTTTTCATTGTTCTTATTCACGCTGTCGGCCGTACGGTTAGAAAAGCCCAGGTTGCTCAGGTCAAATTGCTTTTTATATTCTTTAAAACCGATCCGGATATATTCAATATTTGACCGTGCATACACATTCCCCCGCTCCTGGTAACGCCAGCCGTCTTTAAGATTGAATTCGAGGAAGCGTTTGTTTTCCGTCACCCGCATAATGCCGCTCCGGGCCACAATAAAATTATCCTGCAGGGGATTGCCCTGCTCGTAGATGATCACATCCCGGATCACGCTGTCATTCGCTTCCTTTTTCCCGATCTTGATGGCAAAACCGCTGATCTTATCATAAAAGACCCCTTCCTTCAGATCAAAAGCCGGCTTGGCATAAATAATATCCGCCAGCAAGGTCCGGGATTTCAGGTTGGCCACC
The DNA here is from genome assembly GCA_016219985.1 of Sphingobacteriales bacterium. Lineage (GTDB taxonomy): Bacteria > Bacteroidota > Bacteroidia > Chitinophagales > Chitinophagaceae > JJ008. The sequence continues at coordinate 263,662 of JACRJO010000029.1, forward strand.
GGGATCACATAATTGGAGAACAGGAAGGCCACCCCGCTTATAAAGACACTGATGATAAATAAGGGCCGCATAAACCGGAGCAGGGATATCCCCGCGGATTTAATGGCAACGAGTTCAAAACTTTCTCCCAGGTTACCAAAGGTCATTAAGGAAGAGAGTAAGACCGCGAGGGGCAGGGCCAGGGGTACCAGTACGGCGCTCTGGTAAAGGATAAACTCCAGTATGACCTGCACGCCCAGTCCCTTTCCCACAAAATCGTCAATGTACAGCCAGAAAAACTGGATGACCAGTACCAGCAACGTGATAAAGAACGTAGCGATAAAGGGACCGATAAAGGCCTTGATGATAAGTTTATCTAATTTCCTGAACACGTTATCTTTAATAGATGAATTCCGCAAAAATAAGGCTTTCGGGAGAGGAGCAGTTACAGGTATTGAATGCTGACTGGATTTTAACAAAGAACCGGATCCTGCGGGAGATTGACCTGTTCCTCGGCGAACTGCAGCTGAACCAGCAAGACCTGCTGGATCAATCCGGGAAAAAGCTTCCGGAAGCCGTAGGCGCTATTCCTCCCAAAATATCGCGGGGGGAGAATTATCAGGGCCTGCCTTACCGGGTATTGGATTACCCGCGTTACTATCAGCCCCCGGGCATCTTTGCGGTGCGGACAATGTTTTGGTGGGGACATTTTTTCAGCGTCAGCCTGCAGTTATCCGGCACCTGGAAAGCCGGGAGTCAGGAATCGGTTATCCGCCATTACCGGCAACTGGCAAAATGGGGTTTCTTTGCCTGTACTGGCGGGGATCCCTGGCAACAGGATCCCGGATCCGGGCATTACCAGCTGATCCGTGAACCCGGGGCCCCGGCCTTTGAAAAAATAATCCGGGAACAACCCTTCATTAAGCTGGTAGCCACGCATGAGTTAGCAGGCTGGGAACAGTTACCCGGACTCCTGCTCGAAGATTTTAAGCGGATGATGGAAACAGCCGGTTATGCCCCTTAATTACCCAGCCGGTGGAAAAGCTCCTTGACCTGGTAATCCCAGAGCCTACTCTGGTCTTTGATGTCTTTCTTTTCCGCAAAATCTTTGATCACCAGGATGGTCTGGTTGGTGATCTCTGATTTTTCGATACGGAATTCGAAATACTCCTCTTTAGGGGCGGTCTGCCAGTGAAAGCGTACAAATTTGTCCTGCTCGCTTTCCAGTATATCGGCTTTTTCAAAAGCCCCGTTCCAGCCAAAATAAAAAATACTGTCTCTCTCATCAACTTTATCGGCAAACCACTCCGCCAGGCCGGCGGGGGTGGCGAGGAATTCGTATAGTATGGGGGGGGAGCAGCGAACCGGGAATTCTAAGGTATATAATTGTTTACTCATTGGTTTCAATCGACACATTGCGATAGCTGCAATAATAGAAAATAAATCATTGCGGCAAAATATTTTACGACTTATTTTTCCCCTTATTTGTTTCCGCAAAGCTCCCTGAAAAATAAAACGGGGAAGAATTCGTTAATAGGATGCCAAAATTTATTTGGGCCGTACCGGCAAATACGTTAAATTGCCTTGAAGTTCAATACTTTCTGTACAAGCCGGACATTGTGGTGGGTATTTTTAGAGTATAAGACCAAGCCAACTTATTATTCTTTGACCCTTAAAATACACCATTTAAAACCATACCTATGAGCATGAGACAACTCAAGATCACGAAGTCTATTACGAACCGTGAATCGCAAAGCCTTGAAAAATACCTGCAGGAAATCGGCAAGGTAGAATTAATCACCCCGGAAGAAGAAGTCAAATTAGCCACCCTGATCAAACAGGGGGATCAGCGGGCATTGGACCGCCTGACCAAGGCCAACCTGCGCTTTGTGGTGTCGGTAGCCAAACAGTACCAGAACCAGGGACTGTCTTTGCCGGACCTGATCAACGAAGGGAACCTGGGCCTGATCAAAGCCGCACAGCGTTTTGATGAGACCCGTGGTTTTAAATTTATCTCCTATGCCGTGTGGTGGATCCGCCAGAGCATTTTGCAGGCCCTGGCCGAGCAGGCCCGGATCGTCCGGCTGCCCCTGAATAAAGTGGGACTGACCAACCGCATTCAAAAAGCATTCTCCCTGCTGGAACAGCAATACGAACGGGAACCCTCCGCAGAAGAACTGGCTGAAGTGCTGGATATGGACCTCGACGAGGTTTCCTCCACCCTGGGCATCAATGCCCGTCATGTGAGCATGGACTCGCCCCTGTCCGAAGGCGAGGAAAACACCCTGATCGATGTGCTGGTGAACCCCAATGCGGAAAAGACAGACGGGGAACTGGATCATAACGAATCCCTGAAAACCGAGATCGACCGCTCGCTCAAGACCCTGACCGAAAGACAGAAGGAAGTGATTTGTTTTTTCTTTGGTATCGGGGTGGATCATCCCATGAGCCTGGAAGATATCGGGGAGCGGTTTAACCTGACCCGGGAACGGGTGAGGCAGATCAAGGACAAAGCCATCACCAAGCTCAAGACTTCCAACCGTTGTAAACTCTTAAGAACCTATTTAGGCGCATGATTTAACCTTTACTCTGCGTATCTTTGCAACTCGTTAAAAAGTGAACTTCGGTTCACTTTTTTGGTTTTTTTATAGTCAGTCTTCGATAAGAGTATGAAAGCGGAAAGTGGCTTAAAGGAGACTCCTTCCTTCGTTTCACTACGGCGGGCAGGCAGCCTGACAAGAAAATACGTTATGCTGAAGACTAACTAAACAGATTTCTGCCTTCGTTTCACTACGGCAGGCAGGCAACCTGACAAGTAATAAACGATACGTTGAAGATTACTAATTAAAGCAAGCGCCTCCCTCATTTTACCCGGCAGGCAGACGCACAAATAATTTATTTTAGAAAGAGCACAGACTATGTTCAATTCATTACAGGAAAAACTGGAAAGCGCCTTTAAGAACCTCAAAGGACAGGGACGTATTACCGAGATCAATATCGCGAGCACGATTAAGGATATCCGCCGCGCACTCGTGGATGCGGATGTGAACTATAAAATCGCCAAGGAATTCACCGATAAAGTGAAGGACAAGGCCATGGGGGAGAAAGTGATCAATGCCATTTCCCCGGGGCAGTTAATGACCAAGATCGTGAAGGACGAGCTGGCCGAACTGATGGGCGGACAGGAAGCGGTTTTTAATGCCAAAGGCAACCCGGCCGTGATCCTGGTCGCCGGTCTGCAGGGTTCCGGTAAAACCACTTTCAGCGGCAAACTGGCCCATTACCTGAAAACAAAAAAGGGCCTCTCCCCTCTCCTGGTGGCCGCGGACATTTATCGTCCCGCTGCGATGGAGCAACTTCGTGTGCTGGGCGAACAGATCGGCGTGGATGTTCATATAGAACCGGAAAATAAAGACGCGGTTGCGATTGCCGGTAATGCGGTTAAAGAAGCCCGCAGCAAAAACAAGAATGTGGTCATTATCGATACGGCCGGCCGCCTGGCAGTGGACGAAGTGATGATGACCGAAGTCGCCGATATAAAGTATGCCGTGAACCCGCAGGAGATCCTCTTTGTGGTGGACAGCATGACCGGCCAGGACGCGGTAAACACCGCAAAAGCCTTTAATGAACGGCTGGACTTTACCGGGGTGGTGCTTACCAAATTAGACGGGGATACCCGGGGTGGTGCCGCCATTTCCATTAAATACACGGTCAATAAGCCGATCAAGTTTACCAGCAGCGGCGAAAAAATGGACACGCTCGATGTCTTCTATCCCGACCGGATGGCCCAGCGGATCCTGGGTATGGGAGATATCACGTCCCTGGTGGAAAAAGCCCAGGCCCAGTTCGACGAAGAAGAAGCCAAAAAACTGGAGGCCAAACTCCGCAAGAATAAATTTGATTTTGCCGATTTCAAAATGCAGTTAGAGCAAATCAAAAAAATGGGAAATATGAAGGACCTGCTGGGGATGGTGCCGGGACTCGGCAGCAAAGTAAAAGACCTCGACATCAACGACGATTCCTTCAAAGGCATTGAAGCCATGATTAATTCAATGACGCCAGCCGAGCGGGCTGATCCCGACCTGATCGATGGCAGCCGCAAAAAAAGGATCGCCAAAGGCAGTGGCAAGGATATCCAGGATGTCAACAATTTCATGAAACAGTTTGAGCAGATGCGCGGCATGATGAAGAATATGAATAAAATGGGCGCGTTTGGGAAAATGATGCCGGGTGGGAAGAGGTAGTCGGTAGTTTGTAGTTAGTAGTTAGTAGTTTGTAGCCTGCCTGCTCGCCTCGCGGCGAAGCGGGCCGGTCAGGCAGGTTTGTAGTCTGTGTCGTGTACGGATATTCAGGTTCTATGAATTGGAGCAGGACTGACAGTAGAACGAATTGAAATTCAATAATATAGGAAAGTTATCCTGATAAGAAAAATCAGGTGCCAGCGATAGATATCCATACGTAAGATGGGACTGTTAACTCCCGGCTGCTATCTGCGAACTGTTTCCTTAACTGTTACATTTTCCGATCAATTTCCTATCTTCGCCGTCCGGTATCTACCGGAACTAACAATTATTGTTTAACGCTGTTAAATTTCTATTTATGTCAGCCAAAATCCGTCTTCAGAGACACGGGTCTAAAAAGAGACCCTTTTACTTCATTGTTGTAGCCGATTCAAGGGCACCCCGCGACGGCAAATTCATCCAGAAATTAGGTACTTACAATCCCCTGACTGTTCCCGCTACTATTCAGCTGGACCGTCAAAAGGCATTGGAGTGGCTGAACAAAGGTGCTACACCCACCGATACTGTTCGCCGTATCCTCAGCTTTAAAGGCGTGTTGTACCTGAAACACCTGCTCCGTGGCGTAGGCCTGGGGCTGTTCGATGATGCAGCAGCAATGGAGAAATTCACCAAGTGGAGTGCTGAGCACGAAGCACAGGTGAAAAGACGCCAGGAAGAGGCCTACCGCCAAAAAAGAGCCAGACGTGTTGCCCCGGGTCGCAGACCTGAGCGCAAGGCAGAAGGTAATGGCGGTGGTGAAGGATAATAAAAATCCGCATCCTGAAAGTTCATGAATCCCGGCCACAGGCCGGGATTTTTTGTTGCCACGGATTTTACCCGTCCGGTTTTTTTGCCACGAAAACACACGAATAAACACGAAAGAATTCTATCAGCCACCCGTCCTTCCCATCTTACCAGCATTTGCCGAAGCCAATAATCCGTGTCCATCCGTGTAATCCGTGGCCAACCATATTTTGCCGCCAGGCGAAGCCTGTAAAACCTTTCGTGTGATTTCGTGTGTTTTCGTGGCCAGCCATATTTTGCCGAAGCCCAATAATCCGTGTCCATCCGTGTAATCCGTGGCCAGCCATATTTTGCCGCTCACTTCGCCGCCAGGCGAAACCTGTAAAACCTTTTCGTGTGCTTTCGTGTGTTTTCGTGGCCAACCATATTTTGCCGAAGCCCAATAATCCGTGTCCATCCGTGTAATCCCTGCCTACCGGACAGGCAGGCGTGGCTAACCGCTGCCGCAGGCAGCAAATTCTTTCGTGTGATTTCGTGTTTTTTCGTGGCCAACCCTTCTCCGCCAGGCACACCCGGGAAAGAGTCAGATAGTAATGAGTTTCCCCCGAATCACGAAATCTCTAACCTCCAACTTTATCTACCTTTGGCCTTATGGCAGAATATTACAACACCGGCAAATTCGTGGCTGTGCATGGCCTCCAGGGAGAACTGCTGTTCAAGCATGTGCTTGGTAAAAAAACATCCCTGAAAGGACTGGCGGCTTTATTTGTGGAAGAAAAGAAAAATGCCTTCCTGCCCTGGTTCATCGAATCAGCAAAAATCAAATCGGAAGACGAGATCTATCTCAAACTGGAAGGGATAAATACCCGGGAGGCAGCTATGAAATTGGTCCGGAAACAGGTATGGCTGCCCGAAGCGGATTTTAAAAAATATACGGCCAAATCGGCACCCGCCGGTTTACTCGGCTATACCATTATCGATAACAAGGAACCCCTGGGCGAGATCCTGGAACTGATCGAACAACCCCACCAGTTGCTCTGCCGCCTGGAGATCAAAGGAAAAGAAGTCCTGATCCCCCTGCACGAAGGCTCCCTGCAAAAAATAGATCATAAAAAAAAGGAAGTGCTGGTGGAATTGCCGGAGGGGCTGCTGGATATCTATCTTACCTAGGTCCCATGATAAAATCCGCCAGTAATTTCATCCGGTAGTAAAGATTACTCAGCATCAGGGAGACATTGTTTTTTACCGTAACCACGGACCCGCCGTTCATCTTTTTAATATTCTTAAGTTCTTCGATCTTTTCATCGATCTTATCTACCAGTTTCTCCGCCTCCCATCCCAGGTATTTCCGGTTCCGCTCGTCCTTGATATGATAGGGTTCGATCCGGCCGGGTTTCAGTTTTTTAAATTTGAAATTGGCCTCCACCGCTTTTTTAATGGCTTCATTGCCCAGCAGGTCGATCATGATATCCGCCGGCACCTTGTTCAGGTAGGCATTGTGAAAGATATTCAGGTTGTTCCTCAGTTCGCGGATCACCTGCTTTTTCAGCACATCGCTGGTCTTCCCTTCACTGTGCAGAAAGGTCAGCAGATCCTTCAGCGGCCCGATGCCGGTCTTCAGCCATTCCAGGTTCATATTGCTTTAACTAACTTTGTTTCGTGTCAGCAAACAAAATACGACATATTGCCCATTTTGACCTGGATTCCTTCTTCGTATCCGTGGAGATTCGTAACAATCCCTCGTTAAAAGGCAAGCCTGTCCTGGTGGGCGGTTACGAACGGGGCGTGGTGGCCGCCTGCAGCTACGAGGCCCGGAAATTCGGGATCCATTCCGCCATGCCCATGAAAAAAGCAATGCAGTTATGCCCGCAGGCCATTATCACCAATGCGAGCCGGGACCAGTACAGCAAATACTCCCGCTGGGTAACGGATATCATTGCTTCCAAAGTACCCTTGTTCGAAAAAGCGAGTATCGATGAATTTTATATTGACCTGACAGGGATGGATAAATTCTTCGGCGTAAGCAAGTATGCCCGGGAATTAAGAGCGCATATTATCCGGGAAACAGGTCTCCCGATTTCCTGCGGCCTCTCTACCGCCCGCTTTATCAGCAAAATGGCCACGAATGAAGCCAAGCCCAATGGTTTTCTGGAGATCCCCCCCGGAAAGGAAATCGAATTTCTCTGGCCCCTGGGGGTGGAAAAGATCAATGGCGTGGGCAAACAAACCGAACAGCAACTGAAAACATTCGGCATTTATACGATTGAGGACATAGCCAAAACGCCCCCGGAACTGATGGAGCGGATTGCCGGTAAATGGGGTGAAAGCCTCTGGCACAAAGCCCATGGCCGGGGCAGTGCGGATATCACCACCGACTGGGAACAGAAAAGCATGAGCCATGAGAATACCTTTGATACCGATTATACCGACCTCGAATTCCTGAACAAGGAACTGGTACGGCTAACCGAAAAAACCGCTTTCTCCCTCCGGGAAGATGAAAAAATGACCGGTTGTGTAACCGTCAAGATCCGGTATGCCGATTTCGAAACCACCACCTGCCAGGAAACCATTGATTATACCGCCCTCGATGATGCTCTGATCGCCAAAGTAAAGAGCCTGTTCAGTAAGAACTGGCAGAAAGGAAGGCCCGTCAGGCTGCTGGGGGTCCGTTTCAGCCACATGATACCAATCAGCACACAGATGAGCCTCTTTGATAATAAGGTGGAGAAACTGAATTTGTACAAAGCCGTCGATGAAATAAAGGAACGGTTTGGCAGTAAATTAGTCACCAAGGCGGTAGTGACAAAACCCAAACCGGCTGATCCCGGGTAAATGGTTCCTTCCTATCTTCGTGTCAGCCTGTCTGCCGCAGGCAGGTTGTTAGCTGTTAGCCGCTAACCAGTAACCAGCATCCAGTATCCAGCATCCAATTAAATAATCTTAAATAAACTTACGATCATGTCACAAACTTGGAAAGAATACCAGGAAAAGAACAAGGACCGGTTCTTAAATGAAATGCTGGACCTGCTCCGCATTCCCTCTGTCAGTGCTAAAAGTGAACATAAGGACGATATGCTGAAATGCGCCGAAGCCGTAAAGAAAAGTTTACTGGCTGCCGGTTGCGATAAAGCCGAAGTCATGGCTACGGCAGGTCACCCGGTTGTCTTTGGAGAAAAGATCATTGACCCCGCCAAACCCACGGTGCTGGTCTATGGTCACTATGATGTACAACCGCCCGAACCCCTGGAACTCTGGCACAGCGGCCCTTTTGAGCCGGTGATCAAAGAAGGGAAAATATTTGCCCGCGGTTCCGCGGATGATAAAGGCCAGTTTTATATGCATGTGAAGGCCCTCGAGATCCTGTCGCAGACCAACAGCATGACCACCAATATCAAGTTCCTGATCGAGGGAGAAGAAGAAGTGGGTTCCCCCAACCTGGGAAAATTTGTTGCGGATCACAAACCCCTGCTGAAATGCGATGTGATCCTGATCAGTGACAGCGCCCTGCTGAGCATGGACAATCCCTCGCTGGATGTGGGGATGCGCGGGCTGAGTTATATAGAAGTGGAAGTAACCGGCGCCAACCGGGACCTGCACAGCGGTACCTATGGTGGCGCGGTGGCCAATCCCATCACCATCCTGGCGAAAATGATCGCCGGCTGCCATGATGAGAACAACCATATTACCATCCCCGGTTTTTATGAAGATGTGCTGACCGCCACCCCGGAAGAAAGAGTCCTGTTGAATAAAGCGCCTTATGACGAAAAAGAATACAAAGAAGAACTGGGCGTGCAGGAACTCTGGGGAGAAAAAGGGTTTACCACTTATGAAAGGACCGGGATCCGGCCCACGCTGGAACTGAACGGCATCTGGGGCGGCTATACCGGCGAGGGTGCCAAGACCGTACTTCCTTCAAAAGCCTATGCAAAGATCTCGGCCCGGCTGGTTCCGAACCAGTCCTCCCATAAGATGACGGACCTGCTGCTGAATTATTTTAAATCCATCGCACCTCCTTCCGTCACCGTAAAAGCATCCCTGCACCATGGGGGAGAACCTTACCTCACCCCGATCGACAGCAAGGGGTACAAGGCGGCATCCAAAGCCGTTGAGACCACCTTTGGTAAAGCGCCGATCCCCGTACGCGGAGGCGGCAGTATTCCCATCTGTTCCATCCTGGAACGGGAACTGGGGGTGAAGATCGTATTCATGGGCTTTGGACTGGACAATGACAACCTGCACAGCCCGAATGAGAAATTCAATATTGAGAATTACTGTAAAGGGATAGAGACGATACCGTATTTTCATAAATTCTATGCCCAATAGAAGCAATAAAAAGTAAAAATTGAAAAGTCAAAAGTGGAACAGTCCTTCACTTTTGACTTTTCAATATAAAAGAAGTGCTTATCCAGGATCAAAAGGTTGCAGGTTACATTTTTTTACTTTTTAATTTTAACTTTTGACTTCCAAAGAAAAACTCCGCCTCGACAAATACCTCTGGTCCATCCGGCTGTTCAAAACCCGGTCAGCCGCGGCCACGGCCTGTGAATCCGGCAAGGTGAAGTTGGAGGGCGGCCAGGCCAAAGCGGCAAAAAACGTGAATATCGGGGATGAGTACGAAGTAAAGACCGAAGCCAAACGCTGGCGGATCAAAGTCACCGGTTTACTTTATAACCGGGTCGCTTATGCGGAAGCGGTCAACTACTATCTCGATATCACCCCGGAAGAAGAAATACAACGGATCCAATACCAGGCCGCCAGTTTCCATACCGGCAAACGGAGAAGCAAGATCGGGAGACCCACGAAGAAGGAAAGAAGGGAGCTCGATGACTTTTTCGAAGAATAAGGAAGCGGGTTAAGAAATTGCTGAGATACTTTTGATAAAATCCGGGTTCTTTTCGTCCAGCAGGTCATCCAGGTTCCGCGCAGAAAATTCTGCCAGCATATCATCTCTTAGTTTCAGCATCTGGTAATGCAGGGGACAGGGGTTCTGGCTATTGCATTTCCGCAGGCTCAGTACACAGGTATTGAATTGCTCCACCCCGTCGGTAATTTTTACCAATGTTATCAGTTTGGTTTTTAAGGTGGATTCATTTAACGAAAACCCGCCATAAGGGCCCTTGGTGGAATGCAGGATCCCTTCTTTTACCATTGTCTTCATGATCTTGGCCAGAAAATGCCGGGGCACGGATAATTTCCGGGCCATTTCATCTAACTGGACCTTACGTCCTTCCTGGTCAACCAGCGCTACATACAGCACGCCCCGGAGGGCATAACCAAATGATTTTGAAAGAAACATAGTGGAAAGATAAATAAACTTCAAATCTATCCCTGCTCCATCCTTTCCCGGATGACGAATATCAGCTTTCGGGCTGATGAATGTCAGAGCCGGCCGGTCCCTGCAAAAATACATTTGCCGCATAAAAGACATCGATATCTTTTTTAAGTCTTACATTTATATTGCAACACCCTATTAATAATCTCAAAACACCCAGATCATGAAACGCAACTTCATCCTCTCCGTGGCCCTGTTTTCGGCTGCCCTTTTTTTTAACTCCTGCAAGGAAGGAGTAAAAGATGAACCCAAACCCATCGATGTCCAGGAACTGACGAAAGACCAGCCTGAAACCCACGGTACCGAGGTTACGGAAGGAGAGATCGTCTTCAGTAATCCCCTTGATACAGCCATGGTTTCCTTTGGCAAGAGCACTTATGAGCTGAAATGCCAGAGCTGCCACCGCCTCACCGAAGAAAAACTGGTGGGGCCCGGATGGAAGAATGTGACCAAACGCAGAAAGCCCACCTGGATCATCAACATGATCACCAATGTGGACATGATGCTGGAAAAAGATCCCGAAGCCCAAAAGCTGCTGGAACTCTGCCTGGTCCGCATGCCCAACCAGAACATGAACCGGGAAGACGCCCGCAAAGTGATCGAGTTCATGCGCCACAATGACGGCGAAAAATAATTGCTGCTGAAACAAAACCACCGGTCCCTAACCTGTTTTCCTTAACTGCTAAATATTATATATGAAACACTCTTTCTTAAAAATGCTCCCTGCGGTTGCCCTGCTGGCTATTGGCCAGGCCGGTTGTAAACCCAATGGCACCCAATCCGCTGTCAGCGGAGACGCAGCGGCTAAAACATATGTGGCACCCGGCAAATATGACGAGTTCTACGACTTTGTTTCCGGTGGTTTCAGCGGACAGATGTCTGTTTACGGCCTGCCTTCCGGCCGTTTATTCCGGGTAATCCCTGTTTTCTCGGTGGACCCCGAAAAAGGATATGGCTACAGCGAAGAAACCAAGGCCATGCTGAACACCTCCAATGGTTTTGTACCCTGGGATGACCTGCACCATATTGCCCTGTCTGAAACAGACGGGATCCAGGATGGCCGCTGGGTTTTTGGCAATGCCAACAATACCCCCCGGATCGCCCGGATCGATCTGAAAACATTCAAGACAGCCGAGATCATCGAAATTCCCAACAGCGCCGGCAACCACTCCTCCCCTTTTATTACAGAAAATTCGGAATATGTGGTAGCGGGTACCCGCTTCAGTGTTCCCATCGGTGACAAGCAGGATGTTCCGATCAACACCTACAAGGACAATTTTAAAGGAACCGTCAGTTTTATCGGGGTGGATAAGACCTCCGGTAATATGAACATCGCATTCCAGATCCTGCTGCCCGGGGTAAACTTCGACCTGGCCCGCGCCGGAAAAGGAAAATCCCATGGTTGGTTCTTCTTCAGCTGTTATAATTCGGAAAAAGCCAATACCCTGCTGGAAGTAAATGCTTCGCAGAAAGACAAGGATTTTATTCTTTGCGTGAACTGGAAGAAAGCCGAAGAGTATGTAAAGGCCGGGAAAGGACAAAAGAAAACGGTTTCCTATGTTCACAATACCTATGACGAAAAGAAACACATGGCCAGTTCCACCCTGGAGAAAGAAGTGCTGGTGCTGGATCCCAAGGAACTGAAGGATATGGTGTACTTTATGCCCTGCCCCAAGTCCCCGCATGGCTGTGATACCGATCCCACCGGGGAATATATCGTGGGCAGTGGTAAACTTGCTGCGGTGATCCCGGTATTTTCCTTTACCAAGATCCAGGCCGCTATTGCCGCCAAAAACTATGACGGCGACTACGACGGCATACCGGTATTGAAATATGATGCGGTCTTACATGGTGAGGTCCAGAAACCCGGACTCGGCCCCTTACACACCGAGTTTGACGCCAATGGCAATGCCTACACTTCCTTCTTTGTATCCTCGGAGATCGTCAAATGGAATGTAAAAGACCTGAAAGTGCTGGACCGCGTCCCCACTTATTATTCCATTGGTCACTTGTCTGTTCCCGGCGGACCTACCCGGAAACCCTGGGGCAAATACGTGATCGCTTACAATAAGATCACCAAGGACCGCTACCTGCCCACCGGTCCTGAACTGGCCCAGAGCGCCCAGCTCTATGATATCAGCGGTGATAAAATGAAACTGATCCTTGACTTCCCCACCATCGGTGAACCCCATTATGCGGAAGCCATCCCTGCTGAACTGATCATGAAGAACAGCCAGAAGATCTATAAACTGGAAGACAACCAGAACCCCTATGCCACGCTGGGCGATAATAAAGCGAGGGTGGAACGGAAAGGAAACGAAATACATGTCTATATGACTGCTATCCGGTCCCATTTTACCCCGGATAATATTGAAGGGGTCAGGCTGGGGGATATTGTTTATTTCCATGTAACGAATATGGAACAGGACTGGGATGTACCCCATGGCTTTGCTATCAAGGGGGCTAACAATGCCGAATTGCTGATCATGCCCGGTGAAACACAGACCCTGGCCTGGAAACCGGAAAAAGTCGGCATATTCCCGATGTATTGTACGGATTTCTGTTCCGCACTGCACCAGGAAATGCAAGGCTATATCCGGATCAGCCCGGCCGGTTCCAATGTGCCACTGAGCTTTAGTACCGGAACCAATATGCCCTCAACCGGCACGGTCCCGGCTGCTGAAAAACCAGCCGCTAAATAATTGTATTCAGTGGTAAGCGGGATCGCTTACCACTGAATTAAATAACTGACCTAAATTTTTGTTTATGAAAAAATTCTTCAACCTCGTATTGCTCGCGTCAGCACTGTTGTTGGGAAGCTGTAATAATAAACCAGCCGGCAACACGGCCCCGGCCGCAGAAAACCCGGCCGGCGGGGGACAGGAAGCGGTCCAGGATGATGTTTCGCAAAAAGATGTGGTAAAAGTGGCGGTGGGTTCACCGGATCATTCCACCCTGGTTGCCGCCTTAAAACAGGCAGAACTGGTAACAGCCCTGTCGAACGCAGGCCCGTTCACCGTCTTTGCCCCCACGAATGCAGCCTTTGATAAACTGCCGGCAGGCACAGTGGATGGATTGATGAAAGAGGATAAAAAAGCAGACCTGCAGAATATACTCCAGTACCATGTAACCACTTCGGCGCTGGATACAAAATTCCTGACCGATGGCATGAGCCTGGGCATGGTTAACGGGGACAATGTAACCATCAGCGTGAAGGACGGGAAGATCCTGCTGAACGGTTCCGCCAGTATTGTGGCTTCTGTCCGTGCCTCCAATGGCTGGGTGCATGTAATCGACGGGGTATTGCTCCCGCCGGCAAAAAAATAATTGAACCTGTTGCGTTTCAATTGGCCCCTTTCACGTGCTTCCGGGGATGCCGTGCCCCGGGAGCTTTCTCAAGCAAATGTTATGAAGAACAAACTCAGCATCAGCTCCCGTATCCTGGTCTCCTTTGCCTCCGGCGCCCTGGTAGCCGTTTTCTTCTTACCGGTCTGGCGGATCGATCTCTTTGCCCCGCAATACCCCGAAGGCCTGATGATGAATATCTGGATTAATGGATTATCCGGTGATGTGGACATCATTAACGGGCTCAATCACTATATCGGGATGAAACATATCAGTGTGACCATGTTCCCCGAATTCAAGTTCCTTCCCTGGATCGTTGCCTTTTTTATGTTGCTGGGTATCCTTGTTTCGGTGACCGGCAGCCGGAAATTTTTATTGTATTATCTCCTGCTTACTGTTCTCGGGGGCGCCCTGGCAATGTATGATTTTTACAAATGGGGCTATGATTATGGCCATAACCTGGACCCGAATGCCGCGATACAGGTTCCGGGTTTTTCGTACCAGCCTCCCCTGTTGGGTCACAAACGCCTGCTGAATTTTGATGCCTATTCATTCCCTGATGCCGGCGGCTGGGTGGTGATCGGCGCTTCCGCGCTGGCCTTCCTGGTCTGGTTGGTCGAATGGCGCCGGTACCGTAAAAATAAATTGGTATGAAAAGAGTTTACTTTTTCCTGTTCATCTGCGGGCTGACCGGCCTCGGGGCCTGCCATCCCGGACCCGCGCCTTTTGCCTATGGGAAAGACATCTGCTATACCTGCAAGATGGGGATCATTGATCCCAAATTCGGGGCCGAGCTGATCACCCAAAAGGGAAAGCTTTACAAATTTGATGATGTGATCTGCCTGAACCAGTATGTAAAGTCCGGGGCCACGGAAGAAAAAGACATCCGGCAACTAGTGGTGGTAAACTTTGAAAAAGAAAACGACTTCCTCGATATCCATACCGCCCGCTTCCTGGTATCCCCGGATTTTAAAAGCCCGATGGGCAGTCATGCAGCCGCTTTTAGCACGAAAGAAAATGCGGAGAAACTAAACACCGAAAATAAAGGACAGTTGCTGACCTGGAAAGAACTCTCAGCCAAACTGGATTAATTCCATGAAAACTTTTTTGACCATACTCTGTTGTTCCTGGACGCTTGCTGCTTCCGGCAACAGTATTATTGTGGGACCGGGTTTGCCGGTCCGTTCCCTGAAGAAGGCCATTGAGCTGGCGAAGGAAAAGGATACTATCCGCCTGCAGGCCGGCCTGTACAAAGAAGGCGCGATCATCCTGACCAAATCCCTGACCCTGATCGGGGAGAATAACCCGGTTCTGGACGGGGAAAAAAAATACGAGATCCTCCTGGTGAGCGGGAAAAATATAACGGTGCAGGGCATTGTATTCCGTAACTCGGGATATTCCGCCATGAATGATTATGCCGCAATCAAACTCGTGGATTGCAGCCATGTAACCCTCGACAGGAATACCATCCTCGATGCCTACTTCGCGATCCATATCTCCAACAGCGTGTACAGTATAGTCCGGAACAACCGCATCAGCGGGGTGCCTGCTTCCGAACAGCTGACCGGGAATGGCATTCATCTCTGGAAATCCGATCATGCCACCATTGAAAATAATCATATACAGGGTCATCGTGACGGCATTTACTTTGAGTTTGTAACCGCCTCCGTCATCAGCAATAACCTGAGTGAAAAAAATATCCGGTACGGGCTTCATTTTATGTTCTCCAATGATGATATCTACCGCAACAATATTTTCCGGAATAACGGGGCCGGGGTGGCGGTCATGTATTCCAAAAAAGTCCGGATGGAGAAAAACCATTTTGAAGAAAACTGGGGAGCATCGGCCTATGGGATCCTGCTGAAAGACATTACGGACAGCTATATCGTGCAGAACAGTTTCCTGAAAAACACTGTGGGTATCCATATGGAAGGCAGCAGCCGGATCGAGATCCGGCAAAACCAGTTCCGGAGCAACGGCTGGGCCATTAAAGTACAGGCCAGTTGTGACGACAACGTCTTTCACCACAACAATTTCACCGGGAACAGTTTTGATGTGGGCACGAACGGCACGCTGGTGCTGAACAAATTTGAAAACAATTACTGGGATAAATATGAGGGCTACGATATGAACAAGGACGGCATCGGTGATATTCCCTATCACCCGGTGAGTATGTATTCCATGATCGTGGAGCAAAATCCCACCACGCTGATGCTGTTCCGCAGCTTCATGGTGTCCCTGCTGGACAAGGCCGAGAAAGCCATCCCGAGCCTGACCCCCGAAAACCTTTTTGACAATAAACCAATGATGAAAAAGCTTTCCTTATGATCCGCATTGAACAGGTCTGTAAAAAATTCCGCCGGCTGCAGGTGCTGGACAACATCTCCGCCCGGTTTGAGCAGGGCCAGGTCATTGCCCTGATCGGCCCGAACGGGTCGGGGAAAACCACCCTGATCAAATCCATCCTCGGCATGGTCCGGCCCGACAGCGGGCAGATCTTCGTAAAAGACCAGCAGGTGAACGGCGATCCTGCTTACCGCAAAGACATTGGCTATATGCCGCAGATCGGGCGCTATCCCGACAACATGAAAGTGGGACAGCTGTTCCGGATGATGACGAAGATCCGGGATGCCGCGCCTCCCGGGCCGGATGAGGACCTGTACAGGCAGTTCGGCATCCCGTCAATAACGGAAAAGCCCATGCGCACATTAAGCGGGGGAACAAGGCAGAAAGTAAGCGCGGCCCTGGCTTTCCTGTTCAACCCTCCCATCCTGGTCCTTGATGAGCCCACGGCCGGGCTGGACCCGCTGTCATCGGAGATCCTGAAGGAAAAGATCATTGCGGAAAAAAAGAAGAACAAACTGATCCTGATCACCTCCCATGTCCTGAGCGACCTGGAAGAACTGACCACCCATATCATGTATCTGCAGGAAGGGAAAATGCAGTTCCTGAAGGACCTGCAAACCCTGCAGGAGGAAACCGGGGAACTGAAACTCAGTAAGGCCATCGCCCGGGTGATGCGGGGGTACGATGCGAACAATGAATGGATTGACCAGTTGTTTGCTGTTGAAAAAAATAATGAAACACCTGCAAAATAAACGGTATGCTTAAACTATCCCGGTATGTGTTATATGATATCCTTCGGAATAAGATCGTCCTTGCATACACGCTCTTCCTGTTCATCGTATCCTTCAGCATGTTTCGCATGGAGGAAAATGGCAGCAAGGCCCTGCTCAGTCTCCTGAGTATTGTACTGATCGTACTACCCCTGGTCAGCCTGGTCTTTACCACCATCCATTATTTTAATTCCTATGAATTTATTGAACTGATGCTGTCACAGCCCCTCAGCCGTACGCGGATACTGCTGAGTGAATATGCCGGCGTGTGCATTTCGCTGCTCAGCGCTTTCTGGATGGGTGTCGGGATACCCGTACTGGTTTTTTCCCCGGACCCCACCGGCCTCGCCCTCCTGTTCACCGGGTCTTCGCTGACCGTGGTATTCACGAGCATCGCTTTCCTGGCCGCTGTACGTTCAAAAGACAAGGCGAGGGGTATCGGCTTTGCGCTCCTGCTCTGGTTTTACTTCGCCCTGATCTATGACGGACTGGTATTACTCACCCTTTTTGCCTTCAGTGATTATCCCATGGAAAAATTTACCCTGCTGCTGTCGGCCCTCAACCCGATCGACCTGGGGCGCATTTTCATTATGCTGAAAATGGATATCAGCGCCCTGATGGGTTATACCGGCGCCCTGTACAAAGATTTCTTCGGAAGCGGGCAGGGCGTTCTGTTCACGGCCGGGATCATGGGACTCTGGGCGGTGCTGCCCCTCTGGCTGGCGCTCCGCAGTTTCAAACGAAAAGATATGTAAACGGATTTTTCAATAAAAACTATTACCATGAATGAACTTCTCACCCAAAGCCTGGCACAAATCGTAACAGGTCATCACCGCAGCGCTGCTGTATTCGAAAAATATCACCTGGATTTTTGCTGCAAAGGCAAACGCTCCCTGGAAAAAGCCTGCCTCGATCAGCATATTCCGGCGGAAAATGTGCTGGCCGAGCTGGGGCAGTTGCTGAACGAAGAAACAACCCGCAGTACCGGGTTCCCGTTTGACAAACTCACCCTTATCCAGCTGAGTGAATATATTACAGATACCCATCACAGTTATGTGAAGAAAGAATTGCCCGCCCTCTTTGCCTATGCCCAAAAAGTGGCTTCCAAACACGGGGAGCGTCATCCGGAGCTGTTCGGCATCTTCGAAAAAGTCGCAGACCTCAAAGAAGAACTGGACAGTCACCTGGAAAAAGAAGAGCAGATCCTCTTCCCCCGGATCGTGGAAATTGAGCGACTGGCCCTGCATCAAAAAAGCAGTTCCCACCTGAACAGCAGTTACCTGCAGGCGCCGATCGGGGTAATGGAACAGGAACATGATCATGCGGGAACCCTTCTCGCTGAAATCAGGCAGCTCACCAATAATTATACCCTGCCGGCCGATGCCTGCACCACCTATAAATTATTGTATGCATCCCTGCAGGCTTTTGAAGCGGACCTGCACCAGCATATACACCTCGAGAACAACCTGCTGTTCCCGAAGAGCGCGGAGTTACTCAGTCAACTGAATACTGCAGTTGCCGGCTAACTCCAGACAAGTCTATAAACAATATAGACTTCGTGACTTCAATCAGGATAGGTCTTGACCCCGGTCATTAACCGCCGTTGCGGGGATAGATATTTTCGCCTCCTCAAGCCAGGATGCGTATGACTAAAATTTATATTTTTTCTGCCCTGCTGATTTCTTATTTCGCTTATAGCCTGGCGGTATATACCCGGGGCACGGATGAAACCGCTTCCGGGCCCTTGCCCGGCAAAACAGAAGTTACGCTGGGAAAGAGGCTCTACCAGGAAAAAAACTGCAGCTCCTGTCACCAGCTCTATGGGCTGGGTGGTTACCTCGGACCCGAACTCACCACCGCTTTTAGTGATCCGAACAGGGGCGAACTATACCTGCGTGCATTCCTGCAAAACGGGGGGCCCCGTATGCCGAAATTTGATTTCACGGAAAAAGAGATCAACAGCATCATCAGCTACCTGGAGTATATCGACCATTCTGCCATATCATACCGGAAAAAATGAATACGCACCCCGCACAACTGCCCGTCAATAACAGCTACAGTACCGATAATCAGTCAAGGTCCTACTTAATGCTGAGCCTGTGCTACCTGTTACTGGGTTTGCTGTTAGGCACATTAGGGGCATTCCAGTACCTGCTTCCTGACCTGCTTAAAAACAAAATCTCCTTTCAGCAGGCAAGGCCGCTCCATGTCTACCTCGTAATCAGCTGGATCTTCACTGCAGCACAAGGGGGCTTATATTATTACCTGCCCCGGGTGGCCGGGCGGGAACTCTACTGGAAACAGGGTATTACCGTGCAGTTGCTGCTCCAGCTTTGCACCTCCATTCTGATCATTGTATCCTTTTTCGACGGCCAGTTTGGCGGGCGTGAATATTTTGAATTCCCGCCCTCGCTGGGCATGGGGATTGCCCTTTCCTGGCTGCCCCTGCTGATCAACTTTTTCCTGACCCTCCGCCCGGATTACAGGACAGCGCCGGTCTATATCTGGAGCTGGGGGACGGGGCTGGTATTTTTCATGATCACCTTATCTGAGTCCTATTTATGGATCTTCGATTATTTCAACGGGAATATCGTCCGGGATATGACGGTGCAGTGGAAAGCCATGGGCTCCATGGTGGGCAGCTGGAATATGCTGGTCTATGGCACAGGTATGTACGTCATGGAGCGGATCAGCGGGGACAAGGGTCCCTGCCGTTCCAAAACCGGTTACTTTTTTTATTTTCTCGGGCTCACCAACCTGATGTTCAACTGGGGCCACCATACTTATATCATACCTGCCTCCCCCTGGGTAAAGACGGTTTCCTATGTGATCAGCATGACCGAACTGCTGATACTCGGAAAGATCATCTGGCAATGGAAGAGCACCCTGAAGGACGCCCGGAAAAATTATCACCATATCGCTTACCGGCTGCTGGTATTTGCCGATATCTGGATCTTTCTGAACCTGGTACTGGCGATCCTTATTTCAGTTCCGGCGCTGAACTACTATACCCATGGCACGCATATAACGGTCGCTCACGCAATGGGCACCACCATCGGCATCAATACCATGCTGCTGATGGCCTCTGTATTTTTTATCCTGAAAACCGAAAATGAAGAGGGGGTTGAATCCGGCCGAAAAACCATCCATGCGGGGATCCTGATCTCGAATGCAGCCCTCGCTGTTTTCTGGGGCTCCCTGGTTGCCAGTGGCATCCTGAAGATCAGCAGCAGCCTGAATAGGGAAAGCTTTTCCTATACCATGACAAAGAGTATTCCTTTTTTCAAACTCTTTACCTACAGTGGGGCGGCCATTACAGCCGGCCTGCTGCTCCTCGTTTTCATAGCTCTGTGGCTGCTGTACCCGGAGCCGGACCCACTGCCGCCTGCAGACTGAACAACCAAACAAAGCGCCTGCGCAATGACCCAACGCCCTCGAACCTGCCAATAGGTTCTGCAGTTGAATAACTGTAAAAGTTACATCAAAATAACACCCATTCCTACTGATCAAAATCAGGAATCCTGTGCATGCGCATCATATCTTCCCCTGAACCCGGGAACGGATATTACGGCTGTCAACCCTATTATTCACCTTTAAAATTGCATTATGGAAACCAAAGCACTAGACAAACCCAGGACCTCCTGGCCGACTTTGTTTGACCCGGGGTGGATGGAAAAATTTTTCAACGCCCCGATCGACGAGTTCTTTAACATGGGCAAAGTGATGAATGTACCGGCCGTCAATGTATCAGAGACCGATAAAGAATTTAAGCTTTGCGTGGCAGCTCCCGGCATGGACAAAAAAGATTTTAAGGTAGAAGCATTTGATGAAATGCTGACCATCAGCGCGGAAAAAGAAAAAGAAGAGAAAAAAGAAGAAAAGAACGGGCGCTTCAACCGCCGGGAATACAATTACAGCAGCTGGACCCGGAGTTTCACCCTTCCTGAAAACTGTGATACATCAAAAATCAATGCGGAGTACAAGAACGGGGAATTACTGATCTTAATTCCGAAACTGGAAATCAACCAGCCGAAAAAAATTAAAAATATTTCGGTGAATTGACGGGATCTGTCTGAATGACAACCCCCGCCAGTAGTTGAAAGGCGGGGGTTTTTATTGTCCAAAATTTTGATCTGCAGATTAAAGCGGAATCTATTTTTCCCTTAATACAACAGGTTCTTCAGTTTTTCTATATTACTGATACTGATCTTACCATCCTTGATCTCAATGAGTTTCTCAGATTTGAAATCACTGAGCGTACGGATCAGGGATTCGGTAGCTGTACCCACGTAGTGGGCAATATCTTCCCTGGAAATTTCAATGGGTTTGTTTTCGCCGGCGCTGTTGAATTTGCCATGAATATCCACCAGGGCCTTGGCCACCCGTTTGCGCAGGGAGCTGTAGGCGAGACTGAGCAATCGTTCTTCTTTTTCCTTTACATTCTGGGTGATGATCCGGATAAACTTGGAAGCCACCGCGATATTCCCGTCGATCATCTGCTGGAAATCCTCGCGGGGTACCTGCACGATCTCTGTATCTTCCAGGGCCACGGCCGAGTCATCGTAATTCTTTTCCTCGATCAGCGCGGGATAACCGATGAAATCCCCGTCACTGTACAGGTCGGTGATGTATTCCTTGCCATCCTCATGGGTTTTGAACCCTTTCACCTTCCCTTTTACTATAAAATACAGGAAACGGGGGCGTTTACCTTCCGCATAGATCACCTGCTTCTTGGTGTACAGCTCGGAATTATAATTATCCGGGTTGAACTGGAGCATGCCGGATTCCCGCAGGTCATTGGCCAGTTCGCTCAGGCCCTTGCCGCTGGCATTGTAGTTCTTCTGGAGAACCTCGTATTTCTTTAACCTCGATTCGATCGCATTCATCAGCTCGATCTCTTCAAAGGGTTTGGTAATATAATCATCGGCCCCCATTTCCATTCCTTTCCGGAGGTCGCTGCGTTCCGCCTTCGCCGTCAGGAAGATGAGCGGAATATTTTCTGTTTCCGGGTTCTTGCGGAGCAGGTGCAGCACCCCGTATCCATCCAGTTCCGGCATCATAATATCACAAACGATCAGGTCGGGTTTGTCGGCCAGGGCCGCTTCCACCCCTCTTTTCCCGTTCTCGGCCGTCAGTGTCCGGTATCCTCCCAGGGACAGAATTTCGGCAGTATTCTCCCGGATATCTTCGTTGTCATCAATAATGAGTATCGTTCTTTGCGGCATATTGCGGTTTTTGGTTTCTAAAACTCATGCAAAATAGGCAAAACCAGTCTTTTGATAAAAATCAGTTTCCCGGCTGAACTTTCTCATCCCCCTCCCCGGCCCTCCCGGCTATTTTAGCAACTTCAATATTTTTTCACCCAGCATGGCTTCACCAGTACTTACTGACGGGAAAATCCTTTGTTACCATTGCGGCGAGACCTGCCTGAATACCAAAATCCATTCAGCGGAAAAGAATTTCTGCTGCGAGGGCTGCAAAATGGTGTTCCAGATCCTCAACCAGAGCGAGCTCTGCGAATATTACAACCTCAACGAAAACCCGGGCATTAACCAGCGGATGCGGGTCCGGAAGGATAAATTCGCTTTCCTCGACGATGAAAAAATCCAGTTGCAACTGATCAGTTTCCAGGATGAAAAGCAGGTACATATTACGTTTTACCTGCCCCAGATGCACTGCAGTTCCTGCCTCTACCTGCTGGAGAACCTGCACCGGCTGAACCCGGGTGTGGTGTCCAGCAAGGTCAATTTTACCCGGAAAGAAGCGGATATCGTCTTCCTGAAAGACAAAACCAGTTTGCGGGAGGTCGCCGAAACCCTGACCGGCATCGGTTACGAACCCTATATCAGCCTGAATGACCTGAAGGAAAAAAGGCCGGCTATTGACCGGAGCATGGTTTACCAGATCGGCGTGGCCGGGTTTGCTTTCGGGAATATCATGCTGATGAGTTTCCCGGAATACCTCGGCATTGATGCGAGTGAAAAAGGCCTGCTGAATGTATTCCGCTGGGCTAATTTCGGCCTGGCGATACCGGTATTATTGTATTCGGCCCTTCCCTTTTATATTTCTTCGTGGAAAAGCCTGAAACATAAATTCCTGAACATTGACGCCCCCATCGCCCTGGCGGTAATCATCACGTTTATCCGCAGCGCTTTTGAAGTGATCAGCGGGACCGGCGGCGGTTATTTTGATTCCATGACCGGGATCGTCTTTTTTATGCTGGCCGGCCGCATCTTACAGGATAAAACCTACCGGCAGCTCTCCTTTGAGCGGGACTATACTTCCTATTTCCCGATTGCCATTTCCGTCCTGAAGGACAATAAAGAAATCCCCACCGCCCTCCCGGATATCAAACCCGGGGATACCTTACTCATCCATAATGAAGAACTGATACCCGCCGACGGGATACTGACCCGGGGAAAGGCCTTTATCGATTACAGTTTTGTTACCGGTGAATCCCTTCCCGTGCTGAAAGATATGGGTGAGATCGTATATGCCGGGGGCAAACAAACTGAAGGCAATATCGAGATCCTGGTAGTAAAAGAAGTTACCCAGAGCTACCTGACCAAGTTGTGGAACCGGGATGAATTCAAAGAACAGGAAGAGATCAACACCCGCTCCTTTGTACACCTGCTCAGCCGCTATTTCACTTTTATATTATTGGGGATTGCTGCTATTACCGCCGTGTACTGGCAGCTGCATGAACCGGCCAGGATGTGGCCCGCCATCACTTCTATCTTTATTATCGCCTGCCCCTGCGCCCTGTTCCTGTCCAATACATTTACCAATGGAAATATCCTGCGGATCCTGGGCCGGAACCACCTCTATCTCCGGAATGCACAGACCATTGAAGATATGGGTCGCGCCACGCATATTGTATTTGACAAGACCGGTACCCTGACCTCCTCCCGTCAGCAGGATATCCAGTATGAGGGCAAACCTCTTTCCGAAAACCAGTTGCAGCAGGTGGCGGCTCTTGCGGACCAGTCGAATCATCCCCTCAGCAAAGCCCTGGCACATCATATCGGCCGGGCCCGTCATATTGAATTTTCCCGTTTCAACGAACTGCCCGGAAAAGGAATTGAAGGAGAAACAGAACAGGAATCCATCCGGCTGGGCTCTTATTCCTGGGTTACTGGTCAGACAGGTCACCCGGGTGGAACCAGCGTTTTTGTGCGGTTTGGCGACGAGGTTTATGGCCGGTTCCAGTTCAGCAACCATTACCGGGAAGCCATACCGGACCTGATCCATGACCTCCGGAAAGAATACCGGCTTTCCGTTTTGTCGGGTGATAATGAGGCCGAACAGGAAACCCTGCAAAAATTGCTGGGGAAA
The DNA here is from genome assembly GCA_016219985.1 of Sphingobacteriales bacterium. GTDB lineage: Bacteria > Bacteroidota > Bacteroidia > Chitinophagales > Chitinophagaceae > JJ008. The sequence continues at coordinate 287,793 of JACRJO010000029.1, forward strand.
AAAGCCACCTTGCTGTTTCACCAAAAGCCGGAGGACAAACTCCGGTATATCAACTTCCTGCAGCAGAAGGGCGAAAAAGTAATGATGATCGGGGATGGGTTGAATGATGCGGGAGCATTGAAACAGAGCGATATAGGAATTGCTGTGGCTGAGCAGACCAATAATTTCACCCCTTCCAGCGATGCTATTATTGAAGCAAAACAACTGTCCAGGCTGACCAGATTTATACGGCTTTGCCGGGCTAACCGGAATATCGTAGTGGCCAGTTTTGTGATGTCAATCGTATATAACGTGATCGGGTTATTCTTTGCTGTACAGGGAAATTTATCACCACTGATTGCGGCTATTTTAATGCCCAGCAGTTCCCTCAGTATCCTGTTGCTGACATTTGGCAGTAGCAGCCTGATTGCCAGGCAGTTGAAACTGTGAATATCGCGAAATACTAAATCGTTCGGTTTGCCTGATAAAAATCAGCTTGCCCCTTGATAGTGGTTACCTTTTACTGCTACCCGGAAAAATATTTTTATCCCTAATAGTACCAACATGAGTGTAATTATCATCTTAATGATTGCCAGCATTTCTATTGCGGCGCTGTTCCTGGTCGCCTTTTTATGGGGCGTTAAATCCGGCCAGTTTGAAGATGATTTCTCCCCGTCTTCCCGGATCCTTTTCGACGACAAACCCGCACCAACCAAAACCGTATAAATCAATAAAAAACAACCCAGTTTATGCAAGTAGAAAAATTCTATTATGACAACAAAATTGTAAAGGCATTCGGTATTGCCACGATGATTTTTGGCATAGTAGGTATGCTGGCAGGATTGTGGGCTGCGATCCAGATTTACTATCCGGCGATCAGCCTGAACTTTCCCCCTACCACTTTTGGCCGTATTCGTCCTTTACACACCAATGCCATCATCTTTGCATTCGTTGGCAATGCCTCATTTGCAGGTATTTATTATTCCCTGCAACGGCTTTGTAAAGCAAGGTTGTTCAGTGATAAACTGAGCTGGATTCATTTCTGGGGCTGGCAGGCCATTATTGCCTCCGCGGCCATCACCCTGCTGCTCGGCATCACTACCGGGAAAGAATACGCAGAGCTGGAATGGCCGATCGATATCGCCATCACCCTGATCTGGGTCGTTTTTGGTATCAATATGTTCGGCACCATCCTGAAAAGAAGAGAACGTCACCTGTACGTGGCTATCTGGTTTTATATCGCCACCTGGGTGACCGTTGCCATGCTGCATATTGTCAACTCCATTGAAATACCGGTTTCTTTCCTGAAAAGCTACAGCTGGTATGCGGGGGTGCAGGATGCGCTGGTGCAATGGTGGTACGGTCACAATGCCGTGGCCTTCTTCCTCACCACCCCGGTGCTGGGCCTGATGTATTATTTCCTGCCCAAAGCATCCGGAAGACCGGTTTATTCCTACCGTCTTTCCATCATCCACTTCTGGGCGCTGATCTTTATTTATATCTGGGCCGGTCCTCACCACCTGCTGTACACCTCCCTGCCTGACTGGGCACAGTCACTCGGTACGGTGTTCTCCATCATGCTGATCGCACCGAGCTGGGGTGGTATGCTGAACGGCCTGTTCACCCTCCGTGGCGCCTGGGATAAAGTACGGGAAGATCCTGTTTTGAAATTCATGGTAGTGGCCATTACCTGCTATGGTATGAGCACACTCGAAGGCCCGATACTGAGTTTGAAAAGTGTAAACTTTATTTCTCATTTCACCGACTGGACCATCGCCCACGTGCATATTGGCGGTTTGGGATGGAACGGTTTCCTGGCCTTCGCGATCCTTTACTATATGATCCCCAAAATGTGGGGTACCCAACTCTATTCAAAGAAATTAGCCACCAACCACTTCTGGCTGGGAACCATTGGTATCATCCTGTACGCAGTACCCATGTACTGGGCCGGTTTTGAACAGGCTTCCATGTGGAAACAGTTTACCCCGGAAGGGCAACTGAAATTCCAGTTCCTCGAAACCGTAACGAATATAGTTCCGATGTATGTGGCCCGCAGCATAGGCGGATTGCTTTACCTGACTGGCGCCCTGATGATGGTGTATAACCTGTACAAGACCATGGTGGGTGGCAAATTCATCCCCGACGAAGCTGCCGAAGCGCCTGCCCTGGTGAAAGAAGCTCACAAGAAAGAATACTGGCACCGGGTAATTGAACGGAAACCCGTGACCATGCTGGTATTGAGCCTGATCCTCGTTTCAATCGGTGGCCTGGTACAAATGATCCCCACGTTCCTGGTAAAAGAGAATATTCCCACGATTACGAGCGTGAGGCCCTATACCCCGCTCGAATTGCAGGGCCGTGATATTTATATCCGGGAAGGCTGCTATACCTGTCACTCCCAGATGGTGCGCCCCTTCCGCGATGAAGTAGCCCGTTATGGAGAGTATTCCAAAGCCGGCGAGTTTGTGTATGACCATCCTTTCCAATGGGGCAGCAAGCGTACCGGGCCCGACCTGGCGCGTATTGGCGGTAAATACCCGGACAGCTGGCATTATACCCATATGTATGATCCGCGGCTGACACAGCAGTTATCCATCATGCCAAGATATGTCTGGATTATCCGCAATGACCTGGATACCTCTTCCACTCCTGCGAAAATCAGGGCGATGAAGACCCTCGGTGTGCCTTATCCGGATGGATACGACCAGTTAGCCAACCGCGACCTGATGCACCAGGCTGATTCCATCGCGGCAAACCTGAAAGCGGATAAAATTGAAACCGCCCCCACCAAGGAGATCGTAGCGCTGATCGCTTACCTGCAACGGGTTGGACGGGATATCAAACTGCAACCTAAACCACTTGCTGAAAACAAATAATAAGCCTTCTTATGAAATTTATCAATTATCTCGAAAAAGTAAGCGGTGTGGACATATTCGGACTCACCTCCCTGCTGGTATTCTTCCTGTTCTTTGTCGGGATGCTGGCCTGGGTTTTATTGACAAAAAAGAAAAGTTTCCAGGAGATCAGCCGGATTCCATTGGATAACTAAATAATAACTAACCTGTAATGCTGTTACATATGCGCACAAAAACTAAATACACCCTGGGCTTACTGACAGCCCTTATGATGCTGGCTGTACAGCCGGTTTGGGCGGCTGGTCCTCCTGCCCCTTCTGTTTTCAGCAACCCGCTGGCTCTGACCTTCATCATCCTGATGATCCTGCTGCTGGTGATCATTGGCATACTGGCCAATATCCTGATCGGGGCCGCTGATGTAAAACTCCGGAAAAAGAAAAAAGCCGGTAATCAGGCTGCACTGGCTTCCGTGATCACCTTGCTGCTGCTGCTCGCTGTTCCGGCCCTGTATGCACAGGATCCGGCCGCTGCGGGCACGGCGAAAACGGCTCCAGGTACCATTGCCGGCATGTCTTCTTCCACTTTTTATATCATGGCAACCGTATTGTTCCTCGAGTTGTTTATCATCATCGCACTCCTGATCAATATTAAGTTCCTGCTGAGAACGGAAAAAGAAAGAATCGTGGCCGAAACTGAAACCCCGGAAGAAAGAGCCAATAAGCTTTCCTGGTGGGACCGTTTCAACAGCCTGCGCCCGGTTACCGAAGAAGCTTCACTGGATCTCGGTCATGATTATGATGGCATCCGCGAGCTGAACAACCGGCTCCCGCCATGGTGGTTATACGGATTCTATGCCTGCATCATTTTCGCCGGTATCTACCTGTGGAGATTCCATGTATCTCATACAGGCCCTTCCAGCAAACAGGAATACGAGCGCTCCGTGGCCAGTGCCGAATTAAAGATCCAGGAGTACCTGAAACAAAAAGGAGATGCGGTGGATGAGAATACGGTTACCCTGCTGAATGGGGCCGATGATATTGCCGCCGGCAAAGCGGTGTTCCTGAAATCCTGCGCCGCCTGCCATACAGAAACCGGTGGCGGTAATATCGGGCCGAACCTGACAGACGATTACTGGATCCATGGCAATGATATCAAGATTATGTTCAAAACCATCCGGTATGGAATTAATGCCATGCCTTCCTGGCAATCACAATATTCGAATAAACAAATCGCCCAGGTAGCCAGTTATATCAAGGTGAAATTACACGGCACTAACCCGCCGAACCCGAAAGCACCACAGGGAACGCTGATGAAAGAAGAAGCGGCGCCCGCTACACCGGCTGCCCCGGCTGCTGATTCAGCTGCCCAGACCAAAAAGGTGGCGATGAACTGAAGACAGAGAAAAAACAGGAGTGTACGAGATGACAACTGATACGAGACCCGAAGAAACGACAACCGAATCATTCCGCGACCGGATTGCCACGGTAGATGCCAAAGGAAAACGAAACTGGGTATTTGCGCAAAAGCCGAAGGGCCGGTTTTATTCGACCCGGAGCTGGGTCAGCCTGGGATTCTTTATACTGTTTTTTGCCCTGCCATTCATTGAAATGAATGGCAGGCCGCTTTTCCTTTTCAATGTACCCGAGGCCAGGTTTATCATTTTCGGCAAAATATTCTGGCCGCAGGATTTTTTCATCTTCGGGCTGACGATGGTCACTTTTATCATTTTCATCGTACTCTTTACGGCGGCTTTTGGCCGTTTGTTTTGCGGCTGGGTTTGTCCCCAGACGGTCTTTATGGAGATGCTGTTCCGGAAAGTGGAATACCTGATCGAAGGGGATGCCGGTAAACAAAAATTACTGAAGAATGCCTCCTGGACCGCTGAAAAAATCAGGAAGAAGCTGACCAAGCATATAGTTTTCTTCCTGCTCTCCTTCGTGATTGCTAATTTTTTCCTGGCCTATATCATTGGAAAAGATGAACTGGAAAAAATTATCACGGAGCCGGTCAGCCAGCATTTCGTGGGCTTTATGTCCATCCTGATCTTCTCCGCCATTTTTTACGGGGTCTATGCTTTTTTCCGGGAGCAGGTCTGTACGGTGGTTTGCCCCTATGGCCGTTTGCAAAGTGTGCTGCTGGACCGGAACTCCATGATCGTGGCCTATGATCATAAAAGAGGGGAGCCGAGAGGTAAATACAAAAAGGAACAAGCGGGCGGTCAGTCGCTCGGCGATTGCATCGACTGCCACCAGTGTGTAAAGGTTTGTCCCACCGGTATTGATATCCGGAACGGCACACAGATGGAATGCGTGGGGTGTACGGCCTGTATCGATGCCTGTGATAAGATGATGGATGCCGTTGGCAAACCCAGGGGACTGGTCCGTTATGCATCTGAAAACGGTATTGCAAACGGCGACCGGCTGCATTATACCACCCGGATGAAACTTTATACCGGCCTGCTCCTTGTTCTCACCGGCTTACTGACTGTATTATTGCTGACCCGCAAAGATGTGGGAGGGACCATTGTAAGAGCCGGCGGCCTGCTCTACCAGGAAAGGGGTACGGACAGTATCTCCAATCTTTATACGATCAAACTGACCAATAAGACCATCAAGGATATCCACCTGACCCTGAAACTGGAGAACGCCCCCGGCCGGATCCTGGAAGCGGAAGGAAAAGATATCCTGGTTAAAAAGGAAGACCAGGGAAAGGGCTCTTTCTTTATTATCCTGCCGAAGGCATTTCTTCATGATGTAAAAACCAGCCTCCGGGTGGGCTTGTACGAGGGAGATCAGAAAATCACGACAATAAAAACTAATTTCATGGGGCCATTCAGCTTCCATTGAGCCTCACAGACAAAAACCAATCATTATGAACTGGGGAAACCGCTTATTACTTGTATTTATTGTATTCGGTATCGGTATGTGCTACCTGGTTTACCGCTCCATGAGTACCCATTTTGACCTGGTGGAGAGTGATTACTATAAACAGGAACTCCGTTACCAGGATGTGATTGATGAACACAGGCAGGCCAATGCCCTTTCCTCCCCGGTAACGCTTGAACAAAAAGAAGGCGTCCTGCAACTGCAGCTGCCCGATGAAATGAAAAACAAAACCATTACCGGGGAAGTCTATTTCTACTGTGCGTATGATTCAAAAAAAGATAAGAAGATCGCCCTGAAACCCGATACCGGCGGAATGCAATCCTTCAGCGCAGGCGCCGTGGCTCCCGGGAACTATACGGTAAAAATCAAATGGAGCGCCGGGGAGAAATCCTACTATTCCGAAAAAATATTTTCCGTGCTGTAATTATGTTATGGGCCGCGATGATATCAGGTTTTACCCTGGGTGCGGCCGGCAGCCTGCACTGCGTGGGGATGTGCGGCCCCCTGAGCCTGGCCCTGCCCACCGGCCATCTTTCCAGAACACAGCAATTTTTTTCCCTGCTTATTTACCAGTTGGGCAGAATCATAACGTATAGCCTGATCGGGCTGATCTTCGGGTTAGCCGGCAGACGGATCTATATCAGTGGCTACCAGCAGGGGTTCTCCATCGGGCTGGGTATCCTGGTACTTGTACTGGCCATGCTCTATTTTATCCAGAAGCACAGTGTTCACCTGCCCTTTTTCAACCGCTTTTATACCGGGGTTCAGCAACTGATCAGCCGGATCCTGAAAAAGAACCGGGGGCCTCTTGGTTTTTTATTGCTGGGACTGGCCAATGGTCTGCTCCCCTGCGGCCTGGTCTATGTGGCCATTGCCGCCACCCTGTCTTTTACTGAAATTGCCGAAAGTGTCAGTTTTATGGCTTTCTTCGGAGCCGGTACTTTACCTGCTATGATGCTGGTGGGTATGGCTGGCAGGCTGGTAAATGCGGAAGCCCGGCAACTGATGAGAAAAGCGGTCCCGGTTTTTATCACACTGATGGGTGTCATCCTGATCCTCCGGGGACTGAACCTGGGTATCCCTTTTATCAGCCCGCAATTACCGGTATCCCCGGGTGAAGCAGCAGTTTGCCACCCGCAATAAGCGATTTTATTCTTCCCGGTCTGAATACCCCCATTCCTGTCCCTCCCTGAGTTCCGGGTAAGCCGGACCCTTGTCCCGGATCACCTGCACGACCATCCAAACCAGCAGGAAGGGGGAAAAAACAAAAATGAGTTCGGCGATGGGCAGGGCGATACCCGTGAGGATGAAAATGCAATAAAGAAATAACCATGCACTTACCACAATGACCGGCAGGGAGGCGGCCCTTTTCATAGACTGCTTTTTATATATAACAATGGCCGCCGGGAAAAGTTAATCCGGTTCCTTGTATTCCGGCAGGCTGATCGTCACTTCTGTTCCCCTTTCCAGCACACTGTCCAGGTGAATATCCCCTCCCAGCAGGTTCACATAGCGCTTGACAATCGGAAGCCCCAGGCCGGTTCCCTGGATATTACTTACATTCTTGGCCCGGAAAAAAGTACTGAACAGGTGTGGCTGGTCCTCCGCCGGGATACCCAATCCCTCATCCCTGATAGTTATTTCAAGGCGGTCCTTCCCGGTAGTACTGCGGATCCATACCCTTTTTCCTTCCCCGGAGAATTTGATGGCGTTTGACAGGAGGTTCAGCAAAATATTTTTCATCATCCTTTTATCCGTGGTGAATACGGGTTCCCCGCTGCATTCCGGGAAAATTTCCTGCCCGTTCTTTAAGTGGGCTTTCATTTCGTCCACCACATCTTCAATAAAATCCTTTACGGAAAAACTGGTGACAGTTACGCCTACTTTTCCTTCCTCCAGTTTACCTAACGACAGGAAATCCTCCAGCAGTTCATTCATATGATTGACCGAATCCCGGATCCGGCGGATATGTCTTTCTCTTTTTTCAAAATCATCACCGGAGGGATACTTGGAAACCAGGATAGCGGAAGACAGGATAGTGCTCAGGGGGGTCCTGAATTCATGCGAAGCCATCGATACAAAGCGGCTTTTGATCTCATTCAGCTGCCGTTCCTTATCCAGTGATTCACTGAGTTCGGTTTGCGACTCCTCCAGTTTCTGTAACGCTTCCTTTAAGATAATGGTCCGCTCTTCCACCTTTCCTTCCAGGTCGGTATTGAGCTTGCGGATATCATCACTGATCTTTTCCAGTTCCATTTTCTGGCGCAGCAGGTTTTTTTCAATCTCTTTCCGGGCCGTAATGTCCACGATAAAACCGATAACGAAGGGCTCGTTCTTCTGCATGTAATGACTCAGGCTCACTTCCACCGGAAATTCGCTGCCGTCCTTTCTGCGGGCATACAGGTCGCGGCCGGTTCCCATTGTCCGGTTGGAGGGGTGCTTGTAAAATCCATCCCGCAGGGCCACATGCCGGTCAAGGGAGCGCGTAGGGACCAGTTTCTCTATTTTTTCATCCACCAGTTCAATAGCAGAATACCCGAACATGCGCTCTGCCGCGGGATTCACGAGTATGATCTTACCGGTCTTGTCCGTCAGCAGGATCCCTTCCGTGGCGTTCTCAAACAGGGAAGCCATATGGGTTTTCTCATAGGCAAAATTCTGCTGCATTTTTTTCAGGTAAAAGATCACCACCACGGAAAAGACCACCACAAACAGCGAGTAAATCTGGGAAAGCAGGGCCCGGGTGATATCATCGTCATCCTTTTTGAAATAGATCACCAGGGCCGTCATCACGATCATACTGGTCAGGCCGGCCACCAGGGTGGAATGCCAGCCGGGGATAAAGGCAGTCAGGATAATAAAAAGCAGGAGCCCGCTTACGGCCAGCTGGTAATCCCGGTACAAAAAAGCAAGGGTAAGGGCAAAAGCAAAAACCACGATGGCCCAGAAAGTCATGACACGGCTGTTCAGGTTATCCATAGCCGGAAAATTATGCAAAAAAAATCAGTCGGAACCGGCCGGGAGTACAAATAGCCCTACTGCCGTTCCAGTAATTCCTTTTCCATGGCAATCGCTTTGGGGAAAAGCACTTCATTCTCGAGGTAGATATGCTGGACCAGGTCGCTATCCAGTTCTTTCAGTAAGGAATAGGCCAGCCGGTGACTGGTACAGGCTCCTTCCGGCGGCGTATAGTGGTTGGTGAGTTCTCTTAACTGGTTCAATGTTCTCTCAAGGGTATCGTGTTCCTCATTCATCAGGTCCTCCACGGGCTTCCGCAGGGTGCGGACCAGCAGCCTCGCATAGGACTCTTTACTTTCATACGCATGGGTGATCTGGCGGATATAGGGAAAAATGATCTCTTCTTCCTGCACCAGGTGAGGGACCATGGTTTTATCGAGAAAATTCAGTTTTCGCTCCACTTCCGTAAGAAAAGGATATTTCTTCCGGTGCTCTTCCACAAACTTGCGGGTATGTTCCCTGATGACCGGGAGGGACCTCCGGAGGTATTCATGATGAATATTTACAATGTATTCGGTCAGGAAATCAATCCGCCAGCTGGCATAAGGCAGGGGGCCCGGGATGCAAACGACCCGGGAGGCTTCCCTCAGTTCTTCCAGTACCTTTTCAGCATCCAGTTTTTGCGTTTCCAGGACCATTTTCAATGGCCACCTGGCGCCGCAGCAAAACTCGATACCATAGTTACGGAAAACAGTCGCGGTCCTGTAATGCTCATTTACAATATCAGACGCACAGGAGTTTTCATTGATCACCGTTGAGGAGCTCAGCTTCATTTTTTCTCTTTCACGGGCAAAATAGCAAGATGCCTGACCCTAAAGGCTGATTAAAATCAGCCGTTTTTCCAAAAAATTACCACCTGCCGGCCAACTGCCAAAAAAATCCGTTAAATCCGGCGGACTGATACATATCAATGCCGGAACTGACGAATGTCACTACCCGGTCAGTTCCGGCACTGTATTTTTGATTCAGAGGTGAAAAAATACACTTAAAATGTGGCTCATGAAAATGAGCTATCGTTGGTTTTTGTTTCAATGTCAACCCCCGGTTCCCCGGGGGTTTCTTTTTATTGATCCTTGAAAATGGGGCAGCTCGCAATTCGCGGCTCACAGCTCACAGCTGTACTCCTCAACAGTTGAACCCCTTCAGGGTTCCCCAACACCATACCCCCTTCATTCCCGGGTTTTACCCGGGGCTATCGATGTTTGGCCCCATTCGGGGCCGGCTATTGTCCAATGAACACCAAACATCTGCCTGCCGGAATTTTGACAAGGCAACTCCTGCTCGCAGCTCGAAACTCACAGCTCACAGCTGTAATTTTCAATAGTTGAACCCCTTCAGGGTTCCCCGGCACCCTACCCTTCAATTCCCGGATTTCACCGGGACTATTGATGTTTGGCCCCATTCGGGGCCGGCTATTGTCCAATGAACACCGAACATCCGCCTGCCGAAGTTTGACAAGGCGGCTCCTGCTCGCAGCTCGTAGCTCTTGGCTCACAGCTCGCAGCTCATAGCTCAAGACTCGCAACTCCCATAAAAAGCAGTCACTATCTTTGCCCCATGCACATCGATATACTCACGGTACTGCCCGAACTCCTCGAAAGCCCCTTTAGTCACAGTATGATGAAAAGGGCCCAGGAAAAGGGATTGCTGACCATCCGGGTTCACCATTTGCGTAAATGGGCGGTTAATGACTACGGACAAATAGACGACTACCAGTACGGCGGCGGCGCCGGCATGGTAATGATGTGCGAACCCCTGGCCAGGGCCATTGAGGAATTATCAAGGGAAAGAACCTATGACGATATTATTTACCTCACACCCGACGGGGTCAGGTTTGACCAGAAAATGGCGAACGCTTTCTCCCTCAAAGAAAACCTGCTGATGATCTGCGGGCATTACAAGGGCATTGACGAACGGATAAGACAACAATTTGTTACCCGGGAAATTTCCGTGGGTGATTTTGTGCTCAGCGGGGGTGAGATACCGGCGGCCCTGCTGGTGGATGCCATCGGCCGGCTGATCCCCGGTGTACTGAATGACGAAACCTCCGCTCTGACCGATTCTTTCCAGGATAACCTGCTGGCCCCACCTGTGTATACCCGCCCCGTTGATTTCAGGGGCTGGAAAGTACCGGACATTTTAATGAGCGGGAATCACAAACTGATTGAGGAATGGCGGCATGACCAGTCCCTCCAACGCACCAAAGAACGGAGACCCGATCTACTGAAGGACCTGTAACCCGAACCGCTTAAGCCAATACCAGTTCCCGAAAAAGGAAACGTACCTTCCTTGCCGAATTAAGAATCAAACGATTGCTTCATTTTCGGAGGGCGATGCATTTACGCAGATAAATTCAGGAAATTGCAGGACCATTAATTGCTTCTATATGAATAACAGCCGCAGAAATTTTTTACGCCGCATGGCCGTTGGCAGTGGCGTGCTCGCTACCGGTCTTCCTTCTTTTGCCCGGGTTAGCGGCGCCACGGATGAACAAATGGACCATTCTTCCGGATTCGAACAAAAAGGGCAACGCTTCAATATGTGCGGGTATGCCGCCCCGAAAATCGCAACTGTGCGGATCGGGATCGTCGGCCTGGGAATGCGCGGTTCGGATGCGGTGGAACGACTGAGTTATATTGACGGGCTTGAGATCACATCGCTTTGCGATAAATACCCCGACCGGGTGGCTGCTGCACAAAAGACACTGGAGAAAATGGGCCGGCCCATCGCAAAGGAATACAGCGGGGAGGAAGGATGGAAAGCGCTTTGCGAAAGTAATGAGGTGGATCTTGTGTACACCCCCACCCCCTGGCACCTGCATACACCGGTGGCCCTGTATGCCATGCGAAACGGTAAACACGCGGCCACGGAAGTGCCGGCCGGCAAGACCCTGGATGAATTATGGGAACTGGTGGAAACCTCCGAAAAAACAAAGCAGCATTGCATGATGCTCGAAAACTGCTGCTATGATTTCTTTGAATTGCTGACCCTGAACATGGCCCGGCAGGGATTGTTCGGCGAACTGGTGCATGCCGAAGGCGCTTATATTCATGACCTCAGCAGGGACTGGAATTTTAATAAGAAGGCTTATGCGGATATGTGGCGGCTGAAAGAAAATATCGGGCATAACGGAAACCTATACCCGACCCATGGGCTGGGCCCGGTTGCCCAGTGCATGAATATTAACCGGGGCGACCGCTTTGATCATCTCGTCAGTATGAGTACCGGGGATTTCACCATGAACAACCTGGCAAAGGAACTCGCTGCGAAAGATGATTTCTTCACGGAATACGTGGACCGGCCTTACCGCGGGAATATGAACACCACGCTGATCCGCACCCACAAGGGAAAAACGATCATGGTGCAGCACGATGTATCCACCCTGCGGCCCTATTCCCGGATTCACCTGGTGAGCGGTACAAAGGGAGTAGCCCAAAAATGGCCCGGCCCTGAACGGATCGCCTTTGGCCATAGCTGGCTGAAACCGGAAGATCAGCGGCAACTGGAGGAAAAATATGCATTGCCCATTGTGAAACATATCGGTACGATCGCCAAAGAAGTAGGTGGGCACGGGGGCATGGATTTTATCATGGACTGGAGACTGATCGATTGCCTGCGCAACGGCTTACCCCTCGACCAGGATGTGTATGATGCGGCCGCCTGGAGCTGCCTGACACCGCTGAGCCAGCGATCCGTGAACAAAAAATCAAGGACCATCGATGTACCCGATTTTACCCGGGGCGCCTGGCAAACCAATAAACCGGTTGACCTGACATTGGATGGTGGCGCCAGCACCGGTGTGCGGGCCATCAAACCGGAACTCAGGATGAAATAGTTAGCTCCCCGGCTGGTCGTAATTATCCGGCAGCCATAAACATGGGGAGGGATTGGTTTTATTCCTGTAATTTTAACCTGTTCGGACCCGTATTTCCGGATCCGGCCACTGGTCAGTTTAAATGACAGCCCGGGTATTTTAAATTGATCATTATACTTTCTTCATGAAGGCACTGAATGCAATCACTGATCCTGTTTACACGGAACCCAAAAGTTTCTCCGCATACGAAAAGTTCTGGCTGAAATACCTGCTTGACAAAAGAGACCTTCCCTTTATTCACCTGCTGACCGCGATTCATATCCTGGTGATTCCCGTGGCCATCATTTTATACACCCCCCTGTTGCAGGGTTGGTTCTGGTGGCTGGCTTATATCCCCTATTTCTATATATCGCAGATGTACTTCAAAGGACGGTTTGGCCTGATGCTGCATTGCATCTGCCACCGCAAACTGTTTAAGAAAGCGTACACCTGGCTTTTCCACTATATTATCTGGTTTGTTTGTCCTTTTTTCGGCCATACCCCCGAAACCTATTTTGCCCATCACATGGGAATGCATCACGTGGAGAATAATATGAAGGATGATGCCAGCAGCACCCTGCCCTACCAGCGGGACAGCATCACCGGCTTCCTGTCCTATGTGGGCCGTTTCCTGGTCCTCGGATTCTCAGATACCTTTATGTATTTTTTCAGCCGCAAAAGAAAGAAATTTTACATGCGCCTGACAGCGGGCGAGTTGTCCTTTTACGCCTTCTGCATTGGTATGTGCTTTGTGAACCTGCAAGCCACCCTCTTTATATTTATTATTCCCTTTGTGTTCGCCCGGGTGGTGATGATGCTGGGCAACTGGACGCAGCATGCGTTTGTGAACCTGGATGACCTGGAAGACAATACCATCAATTGCATCAATACAAAATACAACCAGGCCTGCTGGAACGACGGCTATCATGCGATCCACCATATCCGGCCGGCGATGCATTATACCGAGATCCCGGGTGAGTTCTTAAAAACAAAGGATCAACTGGCGCAAAAAAAGATCCTGGTATTCGACGGGATCCATTACCTCCACATTTTCATATGGCTGATGACCAAGCGCTACGATAAACTCGCCCATAACCTGGTCAATGTAAACAATATGTTTGCCAGCGAAGAGGAAGCGATTGCGGTGATGAAGAGAAGGACGAGGAAGTTAGTCGATAGTCGTTAGTCGATAGTCTTTAGCCATCTATTTCGGGAGGAAATCATTTTGATGCAATACTATTTTACCCCCGGTCATACTTAAAAAGAGACCCGCAGTCAGGCTGAAAGTGGGTGAACCACAGGAGTAATAAAGACCCGGCTAAACAAAAACCATCGTCTCCCAAATTCCACTAAATAACTAATCCGGGCTACCAACTAAAGACTATCGACTAACGACTACAGACTACTCCCTCTCCCGCTTCGGCCCGATCACCGGCAACTTTACTTCGTGGATCAGCCCGTTCAGTTTTTTCAGGTCTTCTTCCATCACTTTCTTCAGCTTCAGCAACTGGGCATCGGCCTGCGCGGATAGTTCGGCAAACGCTTCTTTCGCCTGTTTGGAGGGCGCGGTATTACCGGCAGCGGCGGCATTGTAAACCCCGGCGATCTTATCATCGAGGCGGATCGGGTAGTTCAGCACATCCTGCCCGCTCTTTGCCTTTGTCTGGTGCAGGGCTTCTTCCACCGCTGTTAATTGTTTATGGATCGTATCCACCTGCTCCAGGATTTCTTTCGGTAATGCTTTACCAACCCGGCTGCTGAAATCCGTCATTTGCTGCCGTACATCCCTGAGGTTCTTTATCGCTTTCATTACCTCCGTAAACTTATCTCTTACCGACAGGAGGAAGGCGGTCTGCTCCTCGTATTCAGTCGTCGTGGTCTTGTAATTGGGATCCGCCAGGATCGTAAACGCTACCTGTACCGAATCCGCTCCCGACCTGAACCGGGCCATATATTCCCCGGGCGCCGCCCTTGGACCCCGTACAAAACCATTCCAGAGGATCAGGCCTTCCACCCGCTCCGCTTCCGGGTAATTCATATCCCATACAAACTGGTTCATGCCCTCCTTCAGTTCAATTTTATTTTCCTTTGACGAAGTGGAAAATGTCCTGATATTTTTCTGTTCCTTATCGAGGATGCTGATGGAGAGTTTGGCGGAGTCGGTCACCCCCTTCATATAAAAGTTGATCACTACCCCGGTTGGCGGATTTATCCCGGCGTTGCGGATATCACCGGCGCGCTGGCGGCCACTAGAACGACCGCCGCCAGGTACCCGGTAAGCAGGATTCACATCAAATACATGCAGGCTTTTATTGAGCAACTCCTCTTTCGCCTGTTGCACCAGGGAAAGATCATCCAGTATATACAGGCTTCTTCCTTGCGTGGCCACGATCAGGTCATTGTTCTTTATCGCCAGGTCCGTAATGGGTGTTACCGGTAAATTCAACTGGAAACTGCGCCAGTTATTCCCGCCATCATACGAAATATACATCCCGTATTCGGTACCGGCATATAAAAGGCCCGGCCGTTTATGGTCGGCCCTGATCGCCCGGGTAAAATAAAGTGCCGGGATGCCATTGGTGATCAGTTTCCAGGTTTTGCCATAATCCTCCGTTTTATAGAGATAGGGTCTGAAATCATCTGATTTATACCGGGTGCCTGCAAAATAGGCCGCTCCTTTTTTGAACGGATCGGCTTCCACGCAGTTCCACATCATAGCGGGCGGACAATCTTTGGGCGTTACATTCTCCCAATGCTGCCCGCCGTCCCTGCTGACATGGATCAGCCCGTCGTCACTGCCGGTCCATAAGAGATCTTTCTCATAAGGCGATTCCCCCGCGGTAAAAATGGTACAGTAATATTCAACCGAAGTATTATCCTGCGTTACGGGTCCGCCGCTGGATGCCTGTTTGCTTTTATCATTGCTGGTCAGGTCCGGTGAGAGCTGCTCCCAGCTCCTGCCCTCATTCTCCGTTACGAAAAGATGATTACCCGCGGCATAGAGGCGTTTGGGATTATGCGGGGAGAAAAAGATGGGATAGTTCCACTGGAAACGGTATTTCGCCGCCACCGCCCCGGCCCCCATATTATCCACCGGCCATACATTGATCAGCCGGCTCTCTCCTGTACGGTGATCGAGCCTTTGCAACATGCCCATATAATTTCCGCCATAGGTAATATCCGGGTTTTGCGGATCGGCCACCACATAACCACTCTCACTGCCGGCCGCATTTTCCATATCGGCAGCCGTAATAGCCGCTCCCAGTGTTCGGCTGCGGATCCGGAAAGCCCCGTTATCCTGCTGACCACCAAGGATCCGGTAAGGAAAAGCGTTGTCGGTACTTAAACGGTACACCTGTGAAGTGGGCTGGTTCAGGTATGTGCTCCAGTTGGCGCCACCGTCAAAACTAACCTGGGCGCCGCCGTCGTCTGCCACGATCATGCGGTTCCCGTCCTCGGGATCAATCCAAAGATCATGGTGATCCCCATGCGGGGTGGGAATACTTTTAAAGGATTTGCCTCCATCCGTACTCAGCATAAAATCCACATTGGGGCAATAGACTTTATTCTCGTTCTTCGGGTCTACAAATACCTTGGTATAATACCAGGCCCGCTGGCGGATATTGTTATCATCCGATTGCAGGGTCCAGGTTTCACCGGCATCGGCGCTCATGAACAAACCCCCTTTTTCATTTTCAATGATCGCATATACTTTATCCGTATTGGAAGGAGCCACGGCCACCCCCACAATACCCCAGGCATTTTTGGGAAGGCCTTTCTTTGCGGAGATATTCGTCCAGGTTTCGCCGCCATCGGTACTCTTCCATAAACCACTGCCCTCCCCGCCGCTCTCAAGGGAATAGGGCGTCCGGATCAGCCGCCAGGTACCCGCATAAAAAACATCCGGGTTACCCGGTTCCATTACCAGGTCGCTGCAACCGGTTTGGTTATTGACATAAAGGGTTTTTCTCCAGGTCCTGCCCCCGTCCGTTGTTTTAAACACACCCCGCTCTTCATTGGGACCAAACAAATGTCCCATCACGGCCACCCAAACGATATCCGGGTTCTTCGGGTGAATGATAATTCGGATGATATGTCTTCCGTCTTTCAGGCCTGCATTTTTCCAACTTCGGCCCCCGTCCTCACTGCGCCAGATACCACCCAGTCCCTCGCTCACATTTCCCCGCATGGTATTCTCGCCTTCCCCGGCATATAAGATAGTTTCGTCGGAGGGAGCCACGGCAATCGCACCAATGGACCCGCCAAAAAATTTATCTGAGATATTTTTCCAGTTGCTGCCCCCGTCGGCTGTCTTCCACAATCCGCCTCCGGTGCCGCCAAAATAAAAACTGGTTTTGTTTTTATAACTGCCGGTCACCGCAGCGCTCCGTCCCCCGCGGAAGGGTCCGATCAGCCGGTACTGGCTGCTTTTATACAACTGTTCTTCTTTATTATTGGTTGCCGCCGGGGTCACTGGTTTTGTTTTTTGTGCCAGTGCAGAAGAGAAACAAAGGACAAGCAGGAAGGAAATCCATTTTTTCATGTGCAGGAATTGAAAAGGGAATTTACGGAAATATTCAGCGGGATGCCCGCCGGCTGCACAATAAAAAAGGCTGACAAAACAATGGCCAGCCTCACTTTAAAAATGACCCTCTTACTTAAAACCCTTTTTTCTCCGCTGCTTGCGGGGTGATCAGCCCTTCCCTTATCAATCCTTGTCTTACCCGTTCATCATATTTTTTAATAATCTGTTTCCCGGACTCTTCCTTCTTTTTCAATTCCGACTGCAGGGTAATGGTCCGTTGTACCTGCAGGTTGGAAGGAGCGGCTTCCTGGCCCGTGATCCCCGCATATATCTCGGTGATCTCTTCCCGCAGGCGCTTTTCATCCACAAAGACTGATTTTTGTTTGGTGGCGAGGCATTCCGCCCTCAGTTTTTCCAGTTCATCCTGGTAAGCCATCATGGATTTCTTGAGGGAAGAATCCTTTACCTTATCCATATTATCCTTCAGGATTTTTTGCCGGTCATTGATCGTATCCACCAGGGTGGCGAGGCGTTCGTGCAACTGGTAAAGATCCATGGCAGCCTTGTATTGTTTCTTCCGGTCCTCTAACGTGAAATTTTTATCCGCCGGGTCATGCACCAGTTTCAGTTTCGTGGTGTACACCGAATCCGCGACTCTGAGTT
Organism: Sphingobacteriales bacterium; assembly: GCA_016219985.1. Taxonomy (GTDB): domain Bacteria; phylum Bacteroidota; class Bacteroidia; order Chitinophagales; family Chitinophagaceae; genus JJ008. The sequence goes on from JACRJO010000029.1 coordinate 305,571, forward strand.
TGACCGTGTACTCTCCCGGCAATACCATCGGCGCCAGGAATCCTGAAAAATCAAGTTTACTGCCCCCGCTGGCAATCCGCGGTGGTTTCATGCCCAGGTTCCAATACACCATGTTCACCCCTTTACGTTTCCCCGCAGGGATGGATTGCACCAGTTTACCGCCGGCATCGTAGATCTCGGCCTTCACTTCTCCCTTGCTGACCCTGTCTTTCAGGTAATATTTAATCGGGGGAACAGAAGGAGGATTGGGCGCCACCCAGCCGCCGGTGGCAGGAAAACCGCCATTCCCAAACTGGCCCATGGTCAGGGTAATGGGCGCCGGGGGAAAGAGGACCACCTCTTTCTCCGCTGTTTCTTTCTTCAGGTTCCGTACCGGCGAAATATCATCGATTATCATAATTCCCCTGCCGTGCGTGGCGATCACCAGGTCATTCGTACGGGGATGGATCTGCATATCACGCACCGGTACATATTCCGGTATTTTGTTTTTCATACGGAACCAGTTTTGCCCGCCATCCAGTGTGGCAAACAAACCCATTTCGGTACCGAGGAATAATAAATCTTTATTCACCCGGTCCTGCAGGATCTTATGGGCAAAGCCGGTGAATTCAGCGCTGCTGAGCAGCTTCCATGTTTTACCCAGGTCCGTTGAATAACCCAGCCAGGTCTTATGATCCCCGTACATATGATTATCAAAAGTGACATATACCGTATTCCGGTCAAAGCGGGACGCTTCGATACTGCTCACCCAGGATTGCGCGGGGATACCGGCGCCGGCATACCGGGCCGCAACATTGGTCCATGTTTTACCGGCATCTGTTGTGTACTGCAGGTTCCCGTCATCCGTGCCCACCCAGATCAGTTTTTCATCTAACGGTGATTCCGCCAGGGTGAAGATCGTGCAGTGATTTTCAGCAGACGTATTATCAGCGCTTAAACCGCCGCTGTTTTCCTGTTCCTGCTTTTTCGGGTCGTTGGTGGTCAGGTCGGGTGAAATCCGGGTCCAGTTCCGGCCCTGGTCCGTGGATTTATACAGGTACTGGCTGGCGATATAAAGATTCTTCTTATTGGCCTGCCCGGTAACGACCGGGGTGTTCCAGTTCCATCTCCCTTTCTCCTCGCCCGGGGTCTGCTGGGGTTTAATGTTCACCAGTTTATTATTGACGAGGTTGATCCGGTTGATATTGCCTCCCTGCGATTCGGCATAAGCCGTATTGATATCATTGGGATCGGGTTGCACCCAAAAACCATCCCCGCCATTGATGGGTTTCCAGGAACTGTTGCCCACCCCGCCGGCTGCGGCGGAAGGTCCTGTCCAGCTGCCATTGTCCTGCAGGCCGCCATAAATTGTATAGGGCTTCCGGTCATCCAGGGATACATGGTAGAACTGTCCCACCGGCAGGTTTTGGACAAAATTCCAGGTTACACCCCGGTCGAGGCTGATATACACGCCCCCGTCCGTACCGAGGTAGAGCTGGTTGGTATTATTCGGGTTGATCCAAAGCGCATGATGGTCACTGTGAACCCAGCCGCCTTCATTGCTGGCATCTGCAAAAGAATACCCGCCATCCGTGGAATAAGAGAAAGACAGGGCGGGGCGATAGACCCGCTTGGGGTCTTTGGGATCAATCACAATGGTTGAAAAATAAAAAGGCCGGGATACCACGTTGAAGGTGGCGCTCTGTTTTTTCCAATGTTCACCCCCGTCTGCCGAAATATACAGGCCCGTTTCATTGGATTCCACGATCGCCACCAGGTTTTGCGGGGCGCCTGGCGCAACGGCAAATGCGATCCGTCCGAATGGTTTCGCGGGTAAGCCGTTTTTCAGTTCATTCCAGGTCTTTCCCCCATCGGTGCTCTTCCACATACCGCTGCCCCCGCCGCCTGAATTGAACGCATAGGGTTTGCGGCGGAATTCCCAGGTGGAGGCATAAACGGTATCGGGGTGTTCCGGGTCAAGGGCCACATCGGCGCAACCGGCGTCTTCGCTGATGAATAATATCTTTTCAAAGGTTCTGCCCCCGTTGGTGGATTTATACAAACCTCTTTCCGGGCTGCTGCTCCAGAGCGGACCGGGAGCCGCCACATAGATCACATCCGGGTGCAGGGGATTGATGACTACTTTGGCAATATGCTCGGTTTTTTCGAGTCCCAGCCGGGTCCAGTTCTCCCCGCCATCGGTGGATTTATAAAACCCATCACCGATAGATACAGAGTTTCGCATATTGCTTTCCCCGGTACCTGCATAAATGATCTTCGGATTTTTGGGATCGATCGCGATGGCCCCGATGCTCTGGCAATAGCGGTCAAATACGGGTTTGAAGGAAGCCCCGGCATTGGTGGTTTTCCAGATGCCGCCACCGGCCGTGCCCACATAGATTGTTTTGCCATCGGCCGCCACTCCCTCAATCGCGGTAATACGCCCGCTCATGGTGCCGGGCCCCAGCCAGCGGGCTTCCATCATGCCGAAAGTGCTGCTGTTGATAGCGGTTTGGGCAATGGCTGAACTCACTGAAAACAGGAAAGCCGTGATAATGATGAATCGCATAAAATAAAGTTGAAAGTAGCAGGAATAACAAACCCCGATACAGGACCGGGGTTTGCAGGAACAGGGTTTGATCTTATTTCTTAAAGAAGGACTCTTCCACCGGTTCGTTGATCAGGATTTTGCCGAGATTCAGTTCCCCGTAAGGCAGGGTCAGCGATTTGGCCACCACGATTCCCTCGGGCAATTTTTCATAATTGCTGTAACTCGTCACCACTTCCATTTCCTGGCCATTGGCTTTATGCAGGGTTTTGCTCTGGACAATATAGAACGTCTTCGGATCGATAAAAATGGTTTCGGGGGATCCGCCCTTTTTGCTGATCTTGATTTTATAACATTCCGTCCCTTCCACATCTTCTTTACCGAGGAGCTCCACGGTATGTCCTTTGGCGGCATAATCCACCAGGCTTCCCTGCGCATCCAGTTCATCCTGAGCTTCGGCCAGGTCTTCCGGCGTCTTGGCCTCGGGTGTCTGCTGTCCCTGGAACGGCATATAGGACCAACCCTCCGTGGGGGTAACTATTTCATAACCGGTCATGCCCATCACGGAAATATCCTGGCGCATTCCTTTGCCATGCAATACGGTAAGGGTGACATGTACTTCGGCCCCCTGTACCTGCAGGATCCCTTCCATTTTTACGGAGTTTACTTTTCTCCAGTTATCGGCCCCGCCGATCGCTTCGAGGTGTTTGCTGATGATCTCATCAGCGGTCTGGGACTGACCGGCAAAGGCGGCGGCCAGTAAGAGAATGGATAAGATAAGTCGTTTCATGCTTTGTTTTTAATTAGTGAATCAGTTTACAAATCTATCGTTTTCGAAGGTCCGAATGAGTAATTTTAAGGCGTACTAACAACTTTTAAGGATGAAAGGTGATTTTTCAGTGACCGGAATGCTGGTGGATATACAGCAACAGCGGCAATATCCCGCCGAACTGCTTATATCAGGCGGCAAAATCCGTTCCATACTTCCCGTTACCCCGCCGGCCGGTCAGCCCCTGCATTACCTGTTGCCGGGTTTTATCGACAGTCATGTCCATATTGAAAGTTCCATGCTGATCCCTTCTGAGTTTGCCCGCCTTGCGGTGGTGCATGGCACGGTGTCCACGGTCAGCGACCCGCATGAAATTGCCAATGTCTGCGGAATGGAAGGCGTCGATTTCATGATCAATAACGGGAAGACCGTTCCCTTTAAATTCAATTTCGGGGCGCCCAGTTGTGTACCCGCCACGGTATTTGAAACGGCCGGCGCTACACTCGATGCGGAACAAGTGGAAGAATTATTAAACCGACCTGAAATAAAATACCTCAGTGAGATGATGAATTTCCCGGGGGTACTTAACGGTGATGAACAGGTGATGAAGAAGATCGCAGCTTCCCTTCGTCTCGGCAAACCGGTGGACGGGCATGCGCCGGGTTTGAGGGGGGAGATGGCGGAGAGGTATATTAAAGCGGCCCCCCCACCCCCCGAAGGGGGGCTTTCAGAGTCATCAAAGGCAGTAAAATCTTTACAGGTATCGGAGGCTAAAGCCTCTCCTTTGGAGGGGTTTGGGGAGGCCTCTATCTCCACCGATCACGAATGTTTTACCGCGGAGGAAGCGCTTGACAAACTCCGTTTTGGGATGAAGATCATCATAAGGGAAGGCAGTGCCGCGAAGAATTTTGACGCGTTGATTGACCTGCTGAATGACTGGGAGGACAGGGTGATGTTTTGCAGTGATGACAAACACCCCGACAGCCTGGTGCTGGGACATATCAACCAGCTCTGCGCCCGGGCAGTGGCAAGGGGGATTGATATATACAAGGTACTCAAAGCAGCCTGTGTGAACCCGGTGCTGCATTACAAACTCGATGTGGGTTTGCTGAGGGAAGGAGACCCGGCGGATTTTATAGTTGTGAAGGACCTGAAGGGCTTCGGGGTGATGCGGACCTATATTGACGGGGAGCTGGTAGCTGAAAGTCAAAAATCAAAAGTCAAAAGTCAAAAAACGGGCACAGTCAATCATTTCTCCTGCAGTCCTAAAGAGGTAAAAGACTTCGAAATAAAGGGAATAAGCCGCCATGAGAAAACGGCCTCAGCCTGGCTGACAGAGGACGAAGCAACGAACCCTACCATACCAGTAATCGAAGCGCTGGACGGGCAGCTGATCACGAACCGGCTGGAGTTAATGCCAACGATCAGGGACGGAAAACTAATAAGTGATGCAGAGAAGGATATCCTGAAAATCGTGGTGGTGAACCGTTATTCTGATGCCCCGGTCGCGAAAGCATTTATAAAAGGCTTTGGGTTAAAGCAGGGGGCACTCGCATCATCGGTGGCGCATGACAGTCATAATATCGTGGCCGTAGGGGTGGATGATGAAAGTCTCTGCCGGGCCGTGAACCTCGTGATACAGGAAAGGGGTGGCATCAGCGCGGTGAGCAGTGAAAAAGAGAAAGTACTGGGCCTTCCCGTAGCCGGGCTGATGAGCAACGGGGATGGTTATGAAATCGCCGCCGCCTATACCGAAATAGATAAAATGACGAAAGAAGACCTTGGCTCCACCCTTGGCTCTCCCTTTATGACTCTTTCCTTTATGGCCCTGCTGGTAATCCCGCACCTGAAGCTGAGTGATAAGGGGCTGTTTGACGGGGATGGGTTTCGGTTTGTGGAGTGAGATGGGAAGACCTTTAGCCGTTAAATAAGAATGCATACCATAAAAGGGGTATTGCGGAAAAAATGGGTAGTTCGTATATTCAACGGCAAATACGTCAGCCGCCATTAAATGTATTAGCTACGACTTAATCTGACAGTTAGGGTTAACTTTAGAGTAACAACAAACCAAAGTTTAACCCCAAAAACTGTCAGAAATGAAAGTGGAAACTAAGTTAATCAAAACCAAGTTAGGTTTACTGCAATTAGCAGA
>JACRJO010000004.1 GCA_016219985.1 Sphingobacteriales bacterium
TCTGCTAATTGCAGTAAACCTAACTTGGTTTTGATTAACTTAGTTTCCACTTTCATTTCTGACAGTTTTTGGGGTTAAACTTTGGTTTGTTGTTACTCTAAAGTTAACCCTAACTGTCAGATTAAGTCGTAGCTAATACACCTAAAGAAAATATCAATTCTTTTCCCAGTCAGTTAAAATTGGCAAATTGGTTATTAACCTAATAATAACCAAACTAGGAGTTTTCAAAGGGTGTGTTTTCGTCAAAATCAACTCCGAAATCTGTACATAATGTTGATATAAATGCAAACAATTTTTTATTTGAAACTTCAACCTCCAGCCGCTTTGACTCAGCTAAATACCAATCTCTGAATTTTGTAATTACCCGCTGATAAAAACTGCTTTCCATATGGCCATTCAAATTAGAACTGGCGACTTTCAATAAATTAGTACCATAGTCTTCCCTTACAGATTGTGCACGAACAGATTGATAATAGAATATAAGACCCAGGTACAATATGTGAATCCGAACAATTGGTTTACTAAAAATTCTCTGCGTATAACTATTCTCAGCATGAGTCGGAATATTTAAATAATTTTTATATGCACGTAACATTGATTTATAAATATTAAAAAGCAGAACAATATCCTCTGGCTTATTATATACTGATTTTGTGAAAATCAAATCATGATTGGTTTTATTTTCAAAAATCAGAGCCGGCTTTGCCGCCATTTGCAGCTCCCCCCTTGCCAAAGCTACAATTTGTCCCAAAAGAGTAACAGTTATATATGTGCCATTAGTGTGAGGATAATATTTGGCATTATCAGTAACTTTCATAATAGCATCAAATTTTCCTTTTTGCCTTTCATAAAAAACGCCAATATCCTTAAGTGCAGCTTCAATGGAAATATGAACACCCTCATTTGAAAACAATTGCCAGTTTTCAATTGGGTTCTGGCGATTATTTGCATTGGTAATTTCTTTTAGTTCATCCTCCGTAACACCGATTACCACCTTAGCAATAACCTGAATTTTTCGAAACATTTCTATTTTTATATTTCTATCTTCTTCATTCTTTATCTGACTGAGCTTCTTCAGGTATTCATGAGCAATAGTTATTGTCTGACAGCCATTAATCACCCCCGGAGATTCAAGATTAAAAATATTGTCATTTGTATCCTCAACGTTTGATGCAGCAATGGTTATCCCTACATGGTAAAAAGGGAATATTTCGGGCTTCAGCCTACCTTCAATTATCATATCCAATGTTTCAAACAATGGATGAACTAGCCGATCTTTAGCTTCCTTTGTATTAAAAAGCGAAAGTCTGACATTCTTATCAAAAAGCACATCACCACGCTGACGATAAAGTTCCACAAGACTATATAAAGAAACGTAGCTTAAGTGCAAACTTGCCTTTTTCCTGAGGAAGACTGATGATTCCTGAAACTTATGAATTTCATAGGTCTTTATACTTTTGGGAATCGTAGATTCAAAGCAAAACTGTTCAATTGCCAGGCAAAGCCTGCCTTTAAGTCTTTGTGTTACATATTTATTCAGTGTAGTTTTGGCAATAGTCGAATTAAAATCATCAATACATTCCTCATCCTCCAGCTCATTTTCATCAAATAGCGATAGCAAAACAAATCGTATAAGCTTCAATTTTCCCCTATTCTTAGATATATTCACGAATAATCCATATAGCATATGGTTGTCTACTGGTGGTTTATCAAGTGAGCCATCCACAAGAATTTTTGTTAGCCAGTCAGCTGCACGCTCTAAATCTACTAACCCTTTCAATACAAGTCCTTTACTCTCAGAAAGCTTGCTTTGGTATATATATAAGGAACAATCATCTTCATCAAAATACCATGCATCAATGCCATTATCGTTCGCACTTCTTGATGCCTGATCCTTTGCAGCATCCTGATCTAAACCGTGTGAATTCATTAAATGAATGGCTGCTATAATATTTTCATCGGAGGTTTCAACACCTGACTTAACCCGAAAAGCTTTTATTTTGGCTACTGCCAGCTCTTTTTTTTTCATATAGTAATAATTTATATTAAAAATTTATGCCGCCACCATCCTATTCAACATCTCCTGCAAGGCCCGTTTAAATGCCTCATCCTTAGCTCCCTTTTTTATATAACGCCAACACGTCTTTACGCTGTTTGGCTATGACCTCCTCGAAATTCCGGCGGAAAGCTATTTCCCGGTTCTGTACATCCGGGTTTTCGGCATGTTTCTCTTTGAAATCGGGGTGGGCCTGCATGTGGCTGGCCAGGTTGACAAAACGGACATGCTGCTCCTCGGGGGTGACATCTTTGCCATTTGAGAATAAATGCCAGGCCACTAGTCCCACATCAGCCCTCCGTTCAAAAACCTGTTGCTGACTGTCCGAAATCTCCGGTTTAAGTTCTGGCCGCTTTTTGTACAGCCATAACCGTTTGGGGCATTGATTCCCCATCATAAAGGTGGATTTGGAAAGCAGGTGACGAGGAATCACAGGAAAGGTATTCGATGGCAAAATATTGATTACTGCAATTTACAATATATTGAGTAAAAAGGGAATACCATAAAAAGGTTATTGTTTTTATGCCGGAAAATACATATCAAATGTGGCCGATTATGTTAAAATTGCTTGTTTACACTATAGGGAAAGAAGTCAGATTATTAATAGCATTTGCCAGGCTTCACCCCTCCTTTTGCTAAACAAAAAAAGACCCTTCCTCACCGGAAGGGCCCTTTTTTTCACCTGCTATGAGAACAGCTTAACCTCAGAGGCTAAACGAAATTTTGCCGAACAGGTACCGCCCGTTGTAGCCAAATTGCGTGGCGCTGCGGGAGTAGATGAACTGGCCGCTGTTGCTGTTGGCCGCGATCGCGATCTTTTCCGGGTACACATCGAGGAGGTTGTTGGCCCCGATGGTCAGGGAAAGATTACGGGTGAGTGAATAACCAACCGACAGGTCGGTTACCACCCGGGGATTGTAATGCTGCTGGTTGGCCACTGTGTTCGTTGCTTCTGTTACCCCGCCGAAATAATTATTCCGGAGGTACACATTGAATTTGGCGATCGTGTAGGTCAGACCAAGACTGGCCTTGGTATTGGGCACCGCATTTTCCAGGTACACTTTGTTGGCCTTGCTGAAATAAATATTCTCTTTCCCGGCGAGCAGGTCGGAAGTTTTTACGGCTCCTACCTGCTGGGTTTCGGAAACGGTTCCTGCCAGGTCGGCACGGAGGGTCCCCTTCCCGAATTTCCGGCTGTAGGAAATGACGAGGTCAACTCCCCTGGTTTCGGTGTTGATGGCATTGGCAAAGAACTGGGCCCTTGTGGCATTGGCCTGTAACAGGATCGCATATAATTCCTGGTCGGCCGGGGTGGAACCGGGGGCAATACTGCCGCTGAACTGGTCGGTAAAGATCACGCGGTCATTGATCCGGGTGAAATAACCATCCAGCGTAACCTGGAACCTGCCGATGGCCCCGGTGATACCGGCGCTGACACTTCTTGATTTCTCCGGGCGCAGGGCGGGTATACCCACGAGACGGGCAGCCCGGCTGTTATTGGGGAACACACCCACATCATTGGCCACGCCATTGGTAAATACCGTATTGGTATTCGCATAATAACGCTGCTGCAGGGAAGGCGCCCTGAAACCGGTGCTGGCGGATGCCCGTACCGAAATTTTCGGGGTTACTTTATAACGCAGGGCCAGTTTTCCATTGGTAGCCGAACCGAAATCACTGTAATTTTCATAACGGATGGCGGCATCGGCGAGGAAGGCGCTGGTGAAATTAAACTCCGCTCCTGCATAGGCGGATATAGCTGTACGGATCTCATTGACCGCATTCTCCGGGCGGAAACCCGGGAATACCTGGGCGCCACCGGGACGGGCGGAACCATCGGGACCAAATAAAGTATTGACCGGTCCGTAAGGATCTTTCACCAGGATCGGGTTGCCTGAACCATCCACGCCGATCTGCCTTGCCGTTCCATAATTGGTATAGGAGTTGGCATCACCGGCGATGATCTGGTATTTTTCATAACGGTATTCAGCGCCGAATGAAAGATTCACACCGCTTAACCAGTCAAACCCGCGGCTGATATCCGTGTTCACCGTATTCTGGACGAAACGGGGACCACCGGCCCGGAAACTGGTGGGCGATGCATTGAGCAGGGAAGCATTCAGTGAATTCTCTACGGAGAACTCAAACTGGTTCTGTCCATAGGTATTGCTGAAATCCACATCCCAGCCATTGACCTGGCTACGAATACCTGCGGATACCGATTTATCATAAATACCAGAACCGATATAGGGCAGGAACCCGCGGGGGTAAATGCCAATTACATTGCGTGACTGGTAGGGATAGCGGTAAAAACCGGCTGATAATCCTTTGCGGTAACCGAGTCCGCCGAAACTATAAAATTCAGTGTGCTCATTCACGGGAATCACCGCGTTGTAAAAGAACTGCCCGCTTTTTAATTCAGACTGTCCCACTTTCAGGTTATAATCACGACGGGTGGTACCGGTGGCCGTAAGGAAAGAATCGGTGCGGTCGGCGCCACCGGGATAGGTCCGGTATATCACACCATTATAAGTACCGGTCCGGTCCGTAGACTCACGGGAATCATAGGAACCGCTCAGGTTCAGGTAACCGCCTTTTTTCCCCAGCGGAATACCATAATTGACCCCGAGCTGCAGTCCTTCCCCGTCATTGATCTTACGGCCATCACTTTTCGTGCTGTATGCACCCCCGTTCACCGTAGCGCTGAAACTGTTTGCATTTTTCTTCAGTACAATATTGATCACACCGGCTATGGCATCACTTCCGTACTGGGCGGCTGCCCCGTCACGGAGGATCTCAATTTTCTCAATGGAGGAAACCGGGATGGCATTCAGGTCCGTCCCCACATTTCCTTTACCAAAGGTTCCGTTGGTATTGACAAGCGAAGAGGTATGCCTTCTTTTCCCGTTTACCAGGATCAATACCTGGTCCGGGCCAAGACCCCGCAATGAAGCCGGGTCGATATGGTCGGTACCATCACCCAGGGACTGGGTATTGGCTGTAAAAGAAGGAGCGGTGAAGGTCAGCAACTGGTTCACGGTAACCTGGGGCGCCAGTTTAACCAGTTTGCTTACATCAATCACATCCACCGGCACCGGTGATCCGAGACTGGTCCGGGGTTTGGCGCGGCTGCCCACCAATACTACTTCATCCAGTTTGCCCAGGGCCGCCAGGCTGAAGTTCAGTAATACGGTTTCACCGGCTTTGAGGCTCACGCGTTTGCTGGCTGCTTCATAACCGGCATAAGATACTTTCACCAGGTGGTCGCCGGCCGGCAGGCTGATGGTATAATCACCGTTTGCATCCGTGGTTGTAATAAGCGAACCGGCTTCGACGGTCGCGATTTCCAATGGGCCGTCAGCGGAACTGACTTTCCCTTTCAGCGTGGCATTCTGCGCCTCTGATCCTGTTGCCAGGAAAAACAGGGCGGTGACGATTGCCGCATACTTTAGTAGTTGTTTTTTCATTTTTCGATTATCTGATTTTGGTAAATACAGTTTCATGCGCCCCCCCTGGGTTCGCTTTTATTTCAAATGGCAGCAAGCTGATAAGGAATAATGATACCCGGCGAATGACCGGTTCCGGTTAGAGCCGCAGTCCCTGTTCCTTGAACGGGCAGGTTTGCAGAAAAGAAACGGCCCGCTGTTTGGCTTATGGCCGTTCGTTTTATTAGTCTACTACACCAGTAGACAAATATACGGCGGATCCGCTTATCTTTGCCAAACTTTTTAAAAAAATTTACCAGGGTCAAGGCCCTGATCCCGATTTATGAAAAAAAGGTACCAGGTACTGCTTGTATTATCCATCCTTTCCATGATCACTTTCCTGGACCGGATCGCCCTCTCATCCGCCAGTGGTTCCATTATGGATGAACTGCATATCAGCACCGTGCAATGGGGCTGGATCCTGGGTATGTTTACCCTCGCCTATGGGGCTTTTGAGATTCCGGCCGGCTGGCTGGGCGACCGGATCGGGGGCAAGAAGGTACTCACCCGGGTCGTGCTCTGGTGGTCGGTCTTTACCATCCTTACCGGCCTTGCTTCCGGGTTTGTGATGCTGCTCGTGATCCGTATTTTTTTTGGTATGGGTGAAGCCGGGGCCTACCCCAATACCGCAATCGTATTATCCAAATGGTTCCCGGTGGAGGAAAGAGGCCGGGCCCAGTCGCTGATCTGGGCTGCCTCCCGGATCGGGGCGGCGCTGACTCCCCTGATCGTGCTTCCCTTGCAGAAAAAAATAAACTGGCAATTCTCTTTTTATGTACTGGGCGCCGCGGGAATCGCCTGGGCCATTTACTGGGTCCTCTGGCATAGGGAAGAACCGCGGGATTCTCCTTCTATATCCCCGGAAGAACTTTCCTTTATCGAGGATAACCGGGCCTTGGCGGAACATAGTTCGAAAATAAAAACCTCTTTTACCAGCGGGCTCAGGTCCCCGCACCTGTGGCTGCTCATGGCTCTTTATTTCTGTTATGCGATCGGGGCTTATTTTTTTCAAAGCTGGTATCATACCTACCTCGAGAAAGGAAGGCTGATGGCCAAAGAAGACCTGCTCTGGGCTTCTTCCCTCCCCTATATCCTGGCGGCCATCGGTTGCCTCGCGGGTGGCTGGCTGAGTGACCAGGCCTGCCTGAAATGGGGCAAAAAATGGGGACGCAGGATTGTGCCGGTACTGGGACTTTTTATCGCTGGTATTTCTGTCATCAGCGCCTCGCTACTGCAGGATAACAGGACCGCTATCCTGGCGATGTCCATCGGTATGGCTTGCATGGATGTTACCGCACCGGTAGCCTGGGCCATTGCCATGGATATCGGTGGCGAAAAAAGCGGGACCGTATCCGGGGTGATGAATACCGCGGGACTTACAGGAGCCTATCTCAGCACCATTTCCTTCGGTTACCTGGCGGCTTCCTGGGGCTATTCTCTTCCCGTCACATTGATCGGTATCATTGTGTTGTTGGGAGCCCTGCTAGCCTTAAAGATCGATGCAACGAAGAAGATTGAATTCAAACCCATATAGCAAGGACATAATACCTTTTAGACATTAGTTTTGCAGTGATTATTCCCGGTATTATACCGACAGACATTAGCACCGGCCGATCCATGTAATTTTAATGTCTCGTCGGTATAACTATGCGATGCTATTGGCAAAATCACGGCACCAAACAGATCCGGCTCCAACCTGTTTCACGTTTAAGCGACCGATGTGATCCACCAGGTATTCCCCACCGGGTCTTTCACCCCGCAGGTCCGGCCATAGCTTTCATCCCGCAGTTCCATGACCACAGATGCGCCTGCCTCAATGGCTTTTGCAAAAACCTCATCCGCATTGTCCACATAGACAAATAAATTAGCGTTCGCCTCTTCCCAGTCGCTGGTTACATCACAAAACATAATGGTGCTGCCATTTACCTGTACTTCCCCATGCATCAGCGTTGTTCCGTCTTCCCGCATCCGGCTGAAGGATTGCGTGGCATTAAAAACTGTTTTTACAAACCCGGTAAATGCCGTTGCTGAGCGCAGCATCAGGTAGGGCATGACCGCCTGGTGTCCGTTTGGAATTTTCATAATTTTCTTTTTTTAATTATCAGCGGTAAAACTAAGGCGGGTAAGCGGGACAAAATTGGAAAAAAACGACATCTTAGCCCTCTCTCCATTCGTTGCCTTCCGCGTTGCCGGAAAAAAAAGAGCGGGGATGATAGCCTGAAAATTCCTTAAACTCGTGGATAAAATGAGACTGGTCATAATACCCGCATTGCTGGGCAATTTCCGATAACGATTGATGCTGGTTGCCGTATTCGCTCAATACAGACTGAAAACGGGTGATCCGGGAATAGAGCTTAGGCGCAAAGCCGGAGCACTGCTTAAATTTTCGTTCAAACTGGCGGGCTGATAAAAAATGCCTTGCCGCCATATCTTCCACATTCACCAGTCCCTTGTTTTGAATAATATAATGAACCGCCGCAAAAACAGCCGGTTCACAACAGGTCTGTGCGGCTAATTTTTGTTCCAGGTAACCAGTCATGATCTGCACCCGCAGCCTGTTATCAGCGGCCAGCATCATTTTCTCTTCCAGTTCCTCCCCTTCCCCGCCCAGCAGGGTTTTCAGGGAAAGCAGCTGGTCGCTGATGGCCTCCGCGGGAATATTGAAGAGCACGGGCAGGGCAAAAGGGTAAAGATATACGCCAAACATGCCGAAGCTTTCATTTATACGGAACCGGTTATAATGCCGGGTGGGACCGCTAAAGCCGGCAGCCGGGGATTTATCCATCTCACCGGTTCGCTGCAGTTCATCAAAAATTCCCTGGTAATGAAAAAACATTTCCACACAACCGTCTGCCATGGTTCGGTGTGTATAAGGGCCAGCTCCCGGCAGGTCTCCTTCCAGCACCCAGAAGAACCGGACATATTTTGCCAGTGCGGCTGAGGGTTGTATGGTATAGTAATTGATCATTGTCAGGGTCCTGCGATATCCGGTCTTATGTCAGCCAGGACTGATACTGAGTAAAGATAATGAAGCTGAGCGCCTATTCGTTAAGCCGCCATATCGCTCCCCTTACGCATTCCCGCCCCGGGGTTTAGTTTCGCTGAATCTGTGTAACGAGCTCTTCAAAAAGCGAGTCCTTTCTTCGTGCCAATGCATAGGTCTCTGTTGACACGAAATAAATATTATACCGACGAGACATTAAAATTACATGGATCGGCCGGTGCTAATGTCTGTCGGTATAATACCGGGAATAATCACTGCAAAACTAATGTCTGAAAGGTATTATTTCCTTTTACAATATACTTATAACCTGAGTGCAGGTCCCGGGGACTGGCAAGTCCCTTATTGATAAAGGCGGGAATAGCCACCGGAAAGGATACCCGGGTTTCTTATCCTCCTGTTTTTGTAATTGCCGGGATCTCCTATATGACTGCCGGCCCGCTTCACCAAGGGGTGAGCGGACAGGACAGTCATTCATCGAGGATAAGGCTCAAGGACCAGGTTGAGCAGAGAGCGGCAATGTTGTAAAAACAACCCTGCCAGGCAACTACAAAAACAGGTGTTACGAGGACAAGCTGAATTAACATAGGATTTTGATAAGGTTTGCTAATCTGTTAAACCATTCGGGCAGTACCCGGTAACACCCGGCTGCCCATCAAATCCGGAATAAAAGTAGCCGCACCGGGAATGGCTTCCCGGTGAAAAAAAACATTATTCCCTGTTTTTTTCCGTTGGAATTAAGAATAGCTATAAGAAGAGTAGGTCCGTTTATGGGTTTTCGATGCTGATCGTCCGGCCGCCCCGGCCCCGGGAGTCGAATACCCGGATCTTTATGATCCCTTTTTCGGTAAGCGGACCCGTTACTGTTTTACTGGTCATCAGCGGTTCTGAACCGTCTGTGCTGTACTTGATCAATAAACCGGGGAACTGGCTATTTACCAAAACCTTCCCGTTCTCCAGGATGGCCCCTGCTGCCGGTATCCGGTACCCGAAACCACCGGCATAATGATCCAGGCGCGGCAGTTCCCTTTTCCCGATCACATTGACAAAAACCGACCAGGCCTCGCCGTACAATTTACCGAAACGGGCGCTGTCCTTTTCCGTTGCCCAGGCCGGATCCGGCGCCCAGGCTCTTTCGGCTACACCTAAGAGTTTGGGAAGTAAGAGGTAATCCAATTGCTCATTGGACCGCATATTCTCTCCCCATAACAGGCCCTGGATACCCACGATATTGGATTTCCCGAAATCCGTCAGCCGGTCCTTGCCCACAAATACGGCCGGATCCGCGGGGTTCCCATCCGGGTCTTCTTTGGAGGTTTTATAATAATCAAAGGGGATAAAGTCAAAGGGCTTATCGATATCCTGGAAACCACCCCAGTAATAACCAGGTTCATCGGGATGCTTATAGTAAGCAAGATCCAGGTAATTATTACTCACGGGTGAGAGCACGACCTTATACCCCGCATTTGCGAGGCGGTAGGGTAAATCCTCCGCTCCCCAGCCGGTGACATTGTTCCATACATGCAACTGCATCCCCTCATTGGCCAGCCGGGGATTCACGATCATTGCATTTTTGCCATCCAGTTTTGTTTTCCGCATCCCCGCTTCTTCCCAGCCGGAAAGAAAAAGTCCTCTCGACCGGAGGATCGCATTCAGCTTATTGAAATAATAATACCAGAGATCGTTGGTCTCCTCCAGCTGCGGATCCTGTTTGATCAGTTGCTGGCAGAGCGGTGATCTTTCCCAGGCGCCGGCCGGGACCTCATCGCCCCCGAGGTGAATGGTCTCGAGAGGCGCCCCGGCTTCCCGGTACATATCCTGTAATTCACCGATCACTTTTTCCATGAAATGATAAGCCGATGGCCGGGCCACACAGATCACATTGTCGGTCCATTGTTGAGCAGAACTATACACAGACTGGTCGTCCGGGTCACGCAGTAAATACCGTTCCGCTTCTTCCCGGTTTCCCGCCTTTATGTATTTTTCATAGCGGGCATCCATGGCTTTGACCGCGGCGCGGCTGTGACCGGGGGATTCAATCTCCGGCATTACGCGGATATGCCTAAGCGTGGCATATTTCAGGATTTCGATATAGTCGGCCCGGGTATAATACCCGCTTCCCATCGTCTTCCCGGGTTCAGGACCTGCAGCGTAAGAAGAAGGCAGCAGGGATTTGCTGTCGGTTGTATGTCCCCTCCGGGCGCCAATCTCCGTCAATTCGGGCAGGGAGGGAATTTCGATCCGCCAGCCCTCATCGTCACTGAAATGCAAATGCAGCACATTCATTTTATAAAGCGCCATCAGGTCCAGCACTTTGAACAGGGTTTCCTTTGATTTGAAATTGCGGGCAATATCCAGCAAAAAACTCCGGTACCCGAACCGGGGTTCGTCCTTCACTTCTGTACCGGGTACCGCGATGGAGGAATGGCTGTTGGCCCAGGCATCGGCCGGGAACAGGGAGAACAGGGATTGAATCCCGTAAAATATCCCGGCCCCTGTAGCCGCCGTTATTTCCACCAATTCTGCGCTTACTGATAACCGGTAGGCCTCCGGCCCCATGGCCGCCTGCTTTAACCGGATGGCTTTCCCGCCTGTGCCGGTACTCAATGATTTTTTCAGCAACCCTTCGAGGCTGCTGCTCAGGTAACCGGCTTCCGCCCTGAAAAGATCCGGCGCTTCAATCCGGATGCTGCTGTCGAGGGTAAAACTTGCAGCAGTTTCCCGGTAAGAGACCGGGGTCGGAAATACTTTGGGCAATTCCGCGGCAGGGATATCTTTTATCACCCTGTTCTTCCGGAATACTTTTTCCGGCGTAACAATCCCCGTGGTGGTATTCTCTAATTTTCTTACCGCATAATCCGCCAGCGAATACCCCTTCGCCGGGTCTGCTTCCCATACGATATACAAGCCGCAGGGAACAGCCGTATAATTGATCAGCATCCCGTCTGTATAGTATTCAATACGGACCGAATCCCTTCGCTTCAGTGCAGTAAAAGAAGGGCCGGGGGTAATCTTGTAAATATCCCCGTTCACATGAACGATCTCTACCCCGGCAGTAGCACGGGCATTTACCACCGGCTGACTGGAATTGAAGTAAAGGGTCCAGCCGCTTGCCGGGAAAACCTTTTTCCCTTTGTTGACAAGCGTAAAGGCCGATAAAGCGGCTCCCTGGTCCTGGTAATTATTGGCAACCAGCTCCCATTTTACCTTTAGTTCGTTTTCATTAAACCGGGATCCGGGCTGGCTCTTGATCTCATTTCCCCTGGATAAAAACAGGGCGATGCACAAAGTAAAAATTAGTTTATTCATTCTTTTGGGTTTCCTGGTTGATTAATTCCGGCACTGTTCCAATAATGCCTGGTAAAATGCCCGGGCTGTTTTCAGCCGGAGCACTATTCCCGGGTCGGGAGCCGGTTTGTTCTTTTCTTCCTGCTCCGTGGTTTGAATATATTCCAGCTGCCGGCCAATAATTTCCGGGCCGGCCTTTTTATTCAGGATGGGTTTCCCGTCCGCCAGCACATAAACCGCCGTGCTATGGGCAACTGCCCCGTTTTCACAATAGGCAACTGCGGCGATCCAGCTGCTCTCATTGATTTTATACATGCTGTTAATGACTACCGAATCCTGTTTGCCCGGGTTTTCTTTCTGAAAAAGAATTCCCTCATTGCCATAAACAACGAGTTTTGTTATCCGCCCGATTTCCACGGGAGAAACGGCCCTGACCTGCAATGCCAGTTCCGCACCCGTTTTTTTCTGAATTTCACTACCCGGCAAAAATCCATCCGCCGAAAAAAATAAGGCCGGGCCATTGGATACAAATGTGTTCCCCGCTCTCAGTCCTTCAAACCATTTATCCGCAGAGAACGAATTCCCGGTATAAACAAAGGTCCTGACCTCCCCCAGCGTGGAACCCCAGGGGACATCACTTCCAGCCGCCGCGGTAATCCGGAACCCGAGATTGAGGTAATCGGAATAATTCAGGGTATTGATCTTCCCGAACTGCAGCAGCTCGACAAAATCAATGCCGCCACTGGTAATAAACCAGGGAAGCCCCCGGAGCAGGTCGCAGCCGTTCCAGGAAAAATGCGCATAGCCAACCAGCGCGGCTGGTTGCCGGTGTAATCTTTTAAATACCTGGTCGTAATAATTATAAGCCGAAGTATCCCGGATCTGTTCATCAATATTCAGCCCGATAATATGCCCGAACTCGCTGCGGGGATCTTCCTGTCCCGAGACCAGGCAGGTATTGCCGCTACAGATCCTGAATTTTTGGCCAAAGCCCTCCTGCTTAAATTCGGTGCCTTTATGATGGCCCATTTCCAGCACGTTCACGAGGTGAATATCCTCCGCCTTTGCATATTCCAGCAGGAAATCACGGTAGGCCGGTTGGTTCGTGGGGTGGTGCACATGCACATCCCCGGAATACCAGCCCAATACAGGAAGATCGATCCAGCGTTGCAGGACCAATTCAATCTGCTGGTCTTTTGTTCCCGGCCGAACGGTAAATTCCCGGCTCATCGGCAGGTATTCATTACCGTGTTCTGTATTGATCTGCCATTGGCCCGGGCCAAGATTTACCGTAAAGTCACCCGACACCTGGTACAATACCGCCTCCTTCCAGTAAGGGAGCGAGGGCATCAGGTCATATACAAAACTCCGGTCATCATTATTACCCTGCCCGTTCATCTTCCGGACCGGCCCGGACCAGTTCCTGTCTTTTGAAAATGAAATACCCTTGTAAAAATCAGCTGTCCTCGATATCGTGTCAAATACCCGCTTGCCGGGTAATACAGGAATGGAGGGATTGTTTTTGCTGATGATACTCACCATGGAAGGCGAGACCCGTCCCGTTGCTTTGTCAGTGATCCGGATATGAACCAGGGTAGTTGCTTCATCCTCTTGTGCATACAGGGATGGTATTATAGCGGTAAGAGAAAGGGCAAGAGCCAGTATGGAAATCAGGATCCGCATAGCGGTTAAAAAATTAAATCAGTTTGAATAACAGGCGCCGAGTTCGTTCTTCGCCGAATTCACCCCGTTGAAATACAAATCGAGGGACCAGCGTTTCCCGCTCAGCATATCCACCACGTACAGGTCATAACCGCCTTTGCCGCCGGTAGTGGTACTGGAAACAACCAGGTAGCGGCTGCTGACAGGATATGCGTCGGAATAGTTCTGGAAAGGTTCATTAAAGGTTAATCGCTGCGGGGTTCTTCCATCGAGGAATCCCAGGTACACCTGGTCGTTATGATTCGTTGCGCTAAACCAGCGGGTAAAGAAGAAACTGGTATCGTCCCTGGTTACGGGGTAATACTCCTCCACCCCGGGCATAGCGGAGAGCGCTGTTGCCAGCCCGCTGCCCAACGTGACCCGGTATATATCTGCGGTTGTACCTGACGGTTCGCCCCCTGAATACAGGAGAATGCTGTCGCCCTTTGCATAATAAGGCATGGATGCTTCCGGCTGTGTTACCGGGAAGACCCGGAGCAGGTTTCCCAGCGTATCCATCTCCTTCATCACCCCATCCTGTTTGAAAATGATCTTATTCCCGTCAAACGAATATTTCGGGTCTTCATCCCGGGTGGCGCCAAAGGCCGCCGTAAGATTTTGGGGTGGGGCTGCCTCACCGATCCGCCAGCGGAATACATCCCAGCCGGAACCGGCCTTTACACCCATAAAGACCAGGGATTTCCCGTCGGGTGAAAGGTGCAGGTTCATCGGGTTGTCCATGGTCCAGCCCTGGCTGATATTCGTCAGTGAATGCCCGGCAAAATCATAGCGGTAGAGTTTTGAATCATTGCAGCCATAGCAGCTGTAGGCATGAAAAAACAACCTGCCCGAAAGGGCAGGTTGACTGCTTGCTGTACTATCTGATGGTGACGGTGTGTCAATCGAAGACTGCGCACACCCGGAGCCCATCAGCATCACTCCGAGAAAAAAAAACAAACGGTTGGGTATGAAAATAATTTTCATACGCTATTCTTAATACCCCGCGTTCTGTACCAGGTTGGGGTTTGCATCCATTTCCACCTGCGGGATCGGCATGATCCAGCGCTGGGGTGTACAATGTGAATAATCCATGTGAACCGGTGCGCTTTGTACACCACCGGGGCAGGTATAGGCGTTCTCGTTTAATGCCTGCATGACCGTAGTGGCCACCCCGGCTCTTACGAGATCATCCCAGCGCTGGGCTTCGAAAGCCAGTTCCAGCCTTCTTTCCAGGAGGATCGCTGTTTTCATCTGCGCCTGTGAGGAGCCGGTTACATTCGGAAGGCCCACGCGGTTCCGGATCAGGTTGAGCGTGGTCGCTGCTGCTGAGGGACTGCCTGTTTCGTTCTGGGCCTCCGCTTTCAGCAGGATAATATCGGCTAACCGGAGCAGGTAGAAATTATCCCCGCTCGCCCAGCCTGCAGGATTCTTTTGCTTATTATTAAACGGTGTGCCTACATCGGGATCCTGGCAGGGATTCCAGTTTTCGTCGGCCCAGCTGATCGGGTCGCCATTCGGATCCACTGTCATGAACAGGATATTTGAATTCTTCCGCACCGCATCCCCGGCCGCATCATAAGCCGCCACCAGGTCCTTGGAAGGCACACAATATTTCTGCCAGCCATCTTCGGGGGCCAGGTACAACTGAACACCCCAGCAGGATACATCCCAGTTCCCTTCTTCATAGGGAATTTCAAGAATGGATTCGGAGTTAAAATCATGGTGACCATCAAACACATCATTGTAATTAGCAAGGAGGGCATAGCCGGCGGGGCTGGAGATCACGGCATTGCAGTACTGCAATACTTTATTATAATCCCGGTCGCTTCGCTGGGCCCATACCTTGGCTAACATGGCATTGGCGGAACCCTTCGTGGCTCTTACCTTGTTTACGGAAGGATCGTTGGCAGTGGAAGAACCAGCGGGACCGTTGTAATTGTCGGGCAGGTTGGCCAGCGCCGTTTCGAGGTCGGTTACGATCTGGTCATACACTTCCTTTTCAGTCGATCTCGGTTTTCTTGTTCTGTCCGGGCTGGCTGAATTAGACTCCAGTTCCAGCGGCACACCGCCATAGAGTTTCACCAGGTGATAATAATGGAAGGCCCGGAGAAAACTGGCCTCCCCGATGATCTGGTTCCGCCTTTCCGTGGTCAGCGCCGGATCGGTCACCTCGGTTATTTTTTTGAGCAGGATATTGCAACGGGCAATACCATTGTACAGCGCTTTCCAGTGTGCATAGCTGTGGGTATTGCTAGCGGGGAGGATAAACCGGTCATAATCATAAAAGGTTTCCTCGTTGTTTCCGCCGGGGTAAGCGTTGTCGCTCCGTACATCGCTCAGCATGACGTTTTCCCACTGGTAATAGTCAGTGGCATAAAAAACATGGTAACAACCGCGGATAGCCGCTTCGATGTCATAGGCTGTCTTGTAAGCCGTACCGGTTGTCAACGCCCCTTCGAGCTTGTCATCCAGGAATTTCTTACAGGAAACCAATGGCAGCAGTCCGAGCAGTGCTATGGTTAGTATTTGATAGGAATACTTTTTCATATTTGCCATTTTAATAAATTAGAATGTTATGTTTAAACCGAGGATAAAATCCCTTGACTGCGGGTAGGTACCCCAGTCAACACCGGGTGCAGCGTTCTGGTTTTCCTTGGAATTTCCTTTTCCGCTGAAGGCGCTGAGTTCGGGGTCAAATCCTGAATAATTCGTAAAAGTAAACAGGTTTTCCGCGGTCAGGTACACAAAGCAACGGCTCATCTTCGCTTTGGAAATAATCCGTTCCGGCAGCCTGTACCCGATCGTAAGGGCTTTCAGCCGCAGGTAAGATCCCTTCTCAATAAACCGGGTGGAGGGCAGTGAATTATCCCAGGCGCTGGGTGTGATCCTCGGTATATCTGTTTTATCGCCGGGGTTCTTCCACCTTCTCAGCACGGTGGCAGACTGGTTCATCGGCAGGGCCATGGACTCGGTCAGGATCTTCGTGGCATTCATAACATCATTGCCGCTTACCCCCTGGAAGAATACATCTAATGAAAAATTCTTGTAGGTAACTGAATTGGAAAAACCGTACGTGAATTTCGGGTTGGCGTTACCGATAATCCCCACACTGTCCTCGGTGCTTCCGGCTTTCTTCATATATACGATATCGCCGGTGGCAGGATCAACACCCTGTGAAATCTTGCCATAGAAAGAACCGAGGGGCTCCCCTTCTTTCACGATCGCCGTATTGTAATCGGAACCGGCGGGATTCACCGCACCCAGGATCAGTTGCTGACCCACCACATCCAGCACTTTGTTCCTGTTAAAGGAAATATTGAAATCGGTGTTCCATTTAAAATTCGGGCGGGCTATATTCCTTGAACTAAGGGTGAATTCAAAACCCTTGTTTTCCAGGCTACCGGCATTATCCCAGGCAAGGGAGAAACCGGTACTGGTCGGAACCGGTACGGCCAGTAACATGTCCGTGGTTTTCTTTTGGTAATAATCCATCGTAACCAGGATCCTGTTCTTGAAGAACCCGAGATCCAATCCGACATCCACCTGTTTTGTTTTTTCCCAGGTCAGGTCATCATTCTCAAATGATTTCGGGATGTACGCTGTTTGCACCACACCGTTGATCAGGTATTTCGGTCCGGTGGTATCCACCAGGCCATAGCGGGCTGTACCGGGGATATTATCATTTCCCACAACACCCCAGCCGGCACGGATCTTTAACTCAGACAATACATTGCTTTGCCCAAAGAATCCTTCCTGGGAAACTCTCCACCCGGCGGAGAAGGACGGGAAACTTCCCCACTTGCGACCGGTCGGGAAATTACCGGAACCATCCTGCCTGAAATTGGTGGTGAGGTAATATTTATCCTTATAATTATAATTTATCCGGCCCAATATGGAAACCTTAGAGGCCGTACCCAGTTCGGGTATGGGTCTTGACTTCACGGATCCGCCTTCCACGGAGTTATCGCCGGGTTTGGCATCGCGGAAGTCAACAGAACTCTTGTACAGGTTATTGATCTTTGCCCTTTCAGCTTCAAAACCAACCAATGCGTCGATACTATGATCCTTTACCTGTTTTTTATAATTAATGGTATTGGAAGAAATCCATCTTTTCGGTTTGTAGGTATTTTCTGAAGCGAGGCCATGCATGGTTCTGCCATACCGGGTCTGTACGGTATCCTGGAAGGACGTGAACTTCCCGCTGGATTGCTCAAAGCCAAAAAGTGATTTCACTTTCAGTCCCGGCACCAGTTCAGCCTCCGCATACACACTTCCGTAATAACGGTTATTCACAAAAATATGATCCGGCTGGTACACCGTGGATACGGGGTTCTCCAGGTCATTGATGAACGGGCTTCTTGCATACATTCCCGGCTCATCCAGGGAGCGGATACCGATATTCGGGATCGTGGTGAATAAACGGGCGATTACACCATTCCGGTAGTTCTCCGGCACATCCCGGTCTTTCCAGTTGCTGTAATTAAGACTGGCGCCCATTTTCAGGAATTTGGTGACCTGCTGGTCCACATTGGCTTTCAGGGTCGCCCTTTTCACGTTATTATTAAGCACAATACCATTCTGGTTCAGCAAAGAACCGGATACATAATAACTGGTATTCTTGGTTCCCCCTGTAGCGGAGAGCTGGTAGT
This sequence comes from Sphingobacteriales bacterium, assembly GCA_016219985.1. Lineage (GTDB taxonomy): Bacteria > Bacteroidota > Bacteroidia > Chitinophagales > Chitinophagaceae > JJ008. The sequence continues at coordinate 18,181 of JACRJO010000004.1, forward strand.
TCTGGGTCAGGGCGTTCCGGAATACTTCTTTCTGCCAGTCGGTATTGGCATTGTATTTATTCCAGTCCGTTGTTTCTCCCATCTCCGTGGCCAGGTCTTTGAACTGGCTGCCATTCAGCACATCCATTTTTTTCCAGGCCTTGGACAGGGTAAGCGAGGTATTAAATCCTATTTTCAGTTTTTGAGCTTTCCCCCTTTTGGTCGTAACAATCACGACCCCGTTTGAACCCCTTGTACCATAAATAGCAGCAGAAGAGGCATCCTTCAGCACCGAGATATTTTCAATATCAGCCGGGTTGATCTCTCCGATATTTTCAGTGATCACCCCATCGACAATATATAAGGGTTCGCTGCCTGCTGTAATAGAGGATGTTCCCCGGATACGAATAGAGAAGCCGGCCTGCGGCTGCCCGGAAGAACGAATCACCTGGACCCCGGCGGCCTTTCCTTCAATAGCATACCCGAACTGGGTGGCCGGCCTGTTTTCCAGATCCTTGGAAGAAAGTGTGGATACAGAACCGGTCAGGTCCTTTTTCTTCTGGGTACCATAACCTACCACCACCACTTGTTCCATCTGGTTTTCAGAAGGCTTCAGTTTTACACTGATGGTTTCCAGGGCGCCCACACTCACTTCCTGTTGTTCAAATCCAACATAGGAAATAATGAGTACGGCATTCTCCGGGACCTCAATGGAGAACTTTCCCTTGGCATCCGTGGTGGTTCCGAAATCGGTGCCCTTGATACGCACACTTACACCGGAGAGCGGTTCCCCGGCTTCAGAAACAATGGTACCGGTGATCTTCCGGTCATCCACCTTGTTTTCAGCGGAGGCGGACATAATGACCACCAGCCGGTTGTTCATGATCCGGTAACCTAACCCCGAACCGGATAAAAGGTCATTCAATACGGTGAGGACGGGTGTATTCTTTACATCCACATCCACCTTTTTTTGCATGGCCGGCAGATCATAATTGTAAAGAAAGCGGTAAGGGCTCTGTTTCTCGATAGCCCTGAACACTTTGGAAATCTCAGCCTGCTTCATTTGCAGGGTAACATTCTGGGCACGTCCATCCCATGCAGCCACCTGGAAAGCAGTCAATAAAATCAATGCAATCGTCATCTTCATAAGCAAAAGCATTTTAACAAAAGAACAGTTTGGTGAAGGCAGAAGCCATCCACGAGGTACCATTTTTTTCATACCTTTAGATTTGGGGTTATTAAATATGGAATTCCGTCCGTTCTCCAAGCGGGAATTCCGTTTGAGCCTTATCGGGGAATGTTAGCGCATTTCCCGATTATTTTTATGTCGTCGTCGAATCCGTTTACTTTTTATCAATCCAGACCTCGGTCCCGTTAATCGTGTACCGGAACGAAGCGGTCAGTTGCAGGGCATGCAGGGCTTCGCCGATATTCTCATTTTCAAACACCCCGGTAAACCGGTAGCCGGCCACTTTATGATCCCGGAAACCGATCTTCACATTGTACCAGCGTTCCATCTTCTGCGCCAGTTCGCGGAACCCGTCTCCCTCAAAAACCAGTTTTCCATACACCCAGGATGTTTCCACCCGGATACTGTCCGCAATATTTTTGGGCAGGGTACTGATGGAAATACTCTCGGGTTTGGCCAGTGCTGTTGGGACGGTCGCCGGTACACCTGCCTGCTCCGCATCTTCGGCCCCCAGCACTTTATCCTGCGTTTTATTATATACCAGTTTTTCGTTTGGCTTCAGCATGATCCGGGACCTGCCGGGCTGGTTGTTCTTTTCCACTTCGATCAACCCCCTGACGAGGGTGGCTTCGATCGTCGGATCCTGCGGGTAAGATTTTACATTGAACGCGGTACCCAGTACCCGGATACTGATCCCGGATGTATGAACGATAAAGGGATGGCGGGCGTCTTTCACCACATCAAAATAAGCCTCCCCTTCCAGCACCACTTCCCGCAAAGAGTCGTTAAAGGAATTCGCATAAATGATCCGGCTGTCCGAATTCAGCCATACCTGTGTTCCGTCGGGTAATAAGAGTTTTGATTTGGTACCGGGCTTGGCCACAATCTCATTGTCCTGCAGGGCTGTAAAACCGTTGGCCGGCCGGAACAACTGGCGGCCTGTAAAAAATAAAATACCGGCAATGGAAGCTGCCGCCAGCCATATTTTCCAGGTTCTGCCGGACCTGCCCTGTGCCACCGCTAGCGGGAAAGCCGCGGCCTCAGCCCCTTCCGGGTGACTGGTCCCGGATTGTCCAACGATACGGTTGAAACGCTCATCCAGTGTCTCATCTCCCTTTTTCTGCACCACTACCCCAGATTCCCACCAGTTGCCGAGAATTTCCTGGAAATATTGCTCACCCGGGTTCGCCCGGAGAAAATCTTCGAGTTCCCGGAGCTCTTCCGGGCTGGCCTCGCCGGCCAGTCTTTTGGCAAAAAGTGTGGTGATACGTTGATTGGACATACGGGTCTTATCACTAAAGACCCCGTTTTGCAGCCGGCTCCCTAAACCCTCCTTATATTTTTTTTAACATGCCTGAACCGGCGAGATGAAGGTCTTCCTTCATGGCTTCGCGGATCCGCCCGATGGCGATCACCATCTGGGCATCCACGGTTTTGGCGGAGAGATTGAGAATTTCTGCCACTTCCCGGTAACGGAGTCCGTCTTCCCGGACCAGTTTAAAGATCATCTTGCAACGGGGAGGCAGGGCATCCACGGCTGCCCGGATCTTGTTGAGCAATTCCTGGGTAATCATCAGCCGTTCGGGGCTCATTTCATCTTTGAGCTGGATATTGATATCATCAAATGGTTCATAAATATGGAGGTGCGCTTTGCGGGACAAATAATTCAGCGCCTCATTTTTCACCGCCCGGTAGAGATAGACCCGCAGGTTCCCGATCGAAACGATACCGGCCCGGCTGCTCCAGATCCGCACAAAAACCCCGTCCACTATATCGGCAGCCACTTCATCCGATTTGACCAGCGAATGGGCAAAACGGGTCAGCTTACCAAACAACAGGTTGAAAAGCTGGCGGAATGCAGACTCATCACCAACAGCAATCAAAGCCTGGAGTGGTTGTAAAGAATCCTCAGTATTTTCCGGTGGAAAATTCATCATTGCAAACGTCCCGACTAATATAGGTATTTATCCCGACCCGGAGCATGATCCTGATTTAAGTCAACGAAATGACCAGGTCTCATAGTCGCTGAACCGGCCATTCCTTACTGACCCGCCGGGATAAAAATAAATTCACTGAAAGCATCCACATTCCCGAAATCCGCCATGGCGGGAGTGATCCGGAGCGTGGCCGTTTCATTGAGACTGGCCGTCTGCAATACCCTGAAAATATCGGAAAGTGTAACTAAGCCATTGGAGCCGTCGCCCCGGGCCCTTAATACCTGGAGCAAAAGATTGGCAAAGGGGGAATGTTTGCTGGCCTTTCCGTCAAATGCAGGTTCCGTACCCACCGAGGAAAGAAATTTACGGGTGCGCAGCGGCAGCTTGTCTTTCAGGAACTGCAGCACATTCCGGTTGCTGATCGTACCGGCCGTGCCCTCTCTTTTTGCTTTATTAAATGCATTCGGGTCAAAAACACCCCCGTAGCATACATCCAGCAATACCAGTACCTGCCGGGCCGGGATGTTATTCAGCATTTTCTGCAGCTTCGTATATGAAATATAACTGTTCCGTACGGGGTCTTCCTCCACGGGTTTCGAATCAGTGCATACGATAAACCCATCATCCAGTAATTCGTCATCCATATCCCCATGCCCGGCCACATAGAGCACAAACTGGTCACCGGGTTTTGCGATGCGGTAATAATTCCGGAGGGCCGCATAAATACTATCCATCGGTTTGTCTTCCAGCAACTGCACTTCAAAGCCATACGAGTCTTTCAGTTCCGCTGCCACGGCCCTCGCATCCCCGACCGGGTTGCTGAGCGTATTCCAGCCCCTGCCCCGGTAATGATCCGTCCCTATGATGAGGGCATAATGCTTTCCCTCCAGTCCGCTGACTTCTTTTGCCAGTTCATGGGGCTTCACTTTCAGCCCGCGGGTGACGGCTTCTTCATCCCCGAAAATATCCTTGTATTGCCGGAGGAATTCCTGTTCAAAAAAAATATCGAAGTAAGCCACCCGGGCTGATTGGCAGGCCATTTCCCTGTTCTTCAATTTATAGACAATCCCGGCTGCTGCCGGGCCGGTACGGAACAGGTCGTAAATGTTCAGGCTGCTGTCGGGCGAAGTGATATAGTAATTAATAGGCCCTTTCCTGATCAGGGAGTCCCGGCAATAGGTAACATCCAATCCGTAGCCATTGGGAACAATGATAACCCGGTTCTTATTCAGTATACTCGTCACCGTGGGAGAGTTCTGCATCAGGGTACGGATAAACTCCACCCTGAATTTATCTGAATTGCCGGCTTCCGAAATAAACAACTGGTTACTGGCAGGGATCAGTTGTATATGTTCCTGCAACGCTTTCAGGGAGACCAGTTGCTGGTTCAGTTTTTCCCGGCTGGCTTCCTCCTTATTCAGCATCCTCTTGAAAAAACCCAGCGTATCATAAGGGAAAAAATAGGTTGATTTCGTTACAGAATCAAATAAGACCGGGTAACTGAAGCCGCTGAAATTGAAAATAAAATAATCATTGGGCGCTGCTTTTCCCGCAATGTCCTTCAACGCCTCTATGATAGCCGGTTTGGTGGCCTGTTTCCCCAATAATACATATTCATGATAATAGGACCCCATCCCGGTTAACCGGGTGTACTGGTCGCGGAAAAAAGCATTGTAGGAACGGGCATCTGATTCACAATTCTCCAGGGGGCCGATCATATCCCCTTCATATCTATTGATACCAATGGATAAAACCCAGGCAGCTCCCGCAGCATACAAATTCCGGTCCGACTGGTTATAGACCTCAGCCTGCCTCAGCAGGACAGCCAGTGGCGGTGCTTCACGGCCGGCCTCCCGGTACTTTTTTCCATAGTTAAAAAGGAATTGATCCGCCAGTTTACCATGCTCATCATAGGCCAGTAATTCCAGTACCTGGTTTCCCCGGTTATATCCCTTATCGGTGAGCTTAAACCGGTCATCCACCTGCCATACGCTGTCAATTTTTTCCACTGTTTTAAAAATCAGGCGATACGCCCTGATGCATTTGCCGGCAGAATCGGTCAGTCCTTTCAGGTTCAGGATCGTATCACTCCTGAAAAATGCGGTCCGCCAGGCCGGCCGGATTGGCGGACCCGAATAAATCACATAGACGGCTGACGCATTCCATTTTTTTATCGCCGCCGGGTACTGTCCCCCCGCCAGTACATAGGTTCCGGTAATTCCAATACCCGGACCCGCAGCCGCTGAAAACAAGCCGGCGCTTAGCGCGAAGAATAAAATGGTTAATACTCCCTTGTTGACCGTTTTTTTCATCCCGAATATTTTTCAAAAGGTAAAACTATATTCCTGTACCTCCGATACCCTGGAGTGGGTAGAGGGGCGCCCCCGCACCGACCTGTACAATATACCCGGGCCGCGGTATGCAAAAGCCATAAAATCTGCTTAATATTATATAACAAATTGGTCCCTGGCATGATAAAAAAAATCGCCCTCTTACCGTTCGCCCTGTTGGCTATTTTGGCGGGCCGGGCACAGGAGAAAAGAGCACTGATCATAGGGATTGACAAATACCTGCCTCCCCCTCATACCAAAATATCCGGGACCGCCCGTTCCGCATTCCGCAATCTCGATGGTTGTGTAAATGACGGGAGAGCCATGCATGCTGTTGTGACATCCCGGTTTCAGTTCGCCCCGGCAAATGTGGATACGGTTTTCAACGAAGCCGCCAGCAGGGCCGGTATCCTGGAAAAAATGAATGAGCTGCTGGATAAAACCAATCCCGGGGATTTTGTCCTGCTGTTTTATGCCGGTCATGGCAGCCAGGTGTTCAACAGCCTGAGCCGGGAAGTGGACAAAAAAGATGAATCGATCGTACCCTCCGATACCTGGAAACCCGGTGTGGAAGATATCCGGGACAAGGAACTGGCGAAAATTTATAACGCTTTCCTCGATAAAGGCGCCAAACTCACTGTGATCATGGACTGCTGCCACAGCGGTTCCTTATCAAGGGGACCACAGGCGCCGGGACTTTTCCGTTTTATGGCCGATGCGAATTATGATGCAAAGGATGCCAGTCAGCCGGTGCCCCCGGAAACAAGACCCGAAGGAAATTTCCTGATCCTTTCGGCGGCACAGGACAATGAGTTTGCACAGGAACAAAAAGATGCGAACAATATTCCGCATGGGGCGTTCACCGTCGCCCTCCTGCAATCACTCGAACAACAATCGGTCAATGCTTCTGCCCTGAACCTGTTCAGCAGTATCCGGGCCATTCTGAAAAGCAACGGGAAAAAACAGGAACCGGTACTGGGCGCCCAACCGGCCCGCCAGCAACAGACTTTATTCGGGCTGGGAAAAGGATCTGTCCCCGATAAATCACGGGTGGCTGTTTCAGGTTTTGAATATGGTGATGTGCTGCTGCAGGGAGGATTTGCCCTGGGATTATACAAGGAAAACGAACTGGTCAAATTCAACGGAACAGACACCCTTGTAAAACTGGTGATTGATACCGTTTACAGCGTAAACCGTTCCCTGGCAAAAATAGTAAAGGGAAGCAGCAAGGATCTCAAAGCCGGGGAGCTGCTGGAAGTAACCAACTGGGTTTCCTCTTCCGCCCCCCTGCTGAAGATCTGGCTGCCCGGTTCCCTTATGAACTATTCAGATATCACCCGGCTGGCCGGGGTTAGTAAAACCCTGAAAGCTGCTGAAAAGATCCGCTGGGTGAATGACCTGGAAAAAACAGATCCCTACACTTCCGTTTACTATGACGGGAAAAAGTTCCGGGTCAATACCGACGGGAAAGAAGTACCCGCCCCGGCCAGTATCACGGCCCCTGCCCTGTTGCAATTATGCAAACAGGACTCCTCCTTTTATTTTGAATTGCCCCTGTTCCGGGAATTATATTCGGAGATGAAGGTAAAGCTGCAGTCTCCTCAAAACAAGAGCATTGTCCTAACGGATGATATCGCGGATGCACAGTATATGCTGTACGGCACGATCGATGAAGAAGGGAACCCGGCTTACGGGCTGCGCCGTATCGAGGCAGCCGCGAGGGACAGTCTTGAATCCATGCCGGTTCAAACAAAGAGTTTTCCCGTCACAACAAACAGCAGGGAATCCGTAAAAGAACTGACGGATAACCTTTATGAATACGCGATGCGGCTGGCCAAGATCAGGGGATGGATGCACCTTGACGGGCCGGATGGAGGCGCCAACTCTTTCCCCTTCCACCTCGAACTGTTCGACAAAACCAGCGGCGCCCCCATTACCAACAATAAATACCAGGTCGGGCACCAGGTTGCCTTTCACCTCGTGGCCGATCCGGGCAGCAGCGGGGCCGGCAAGATCAAGCGGTTTGTATATGTATTCCTGATCGATAAATCCGGTAATATGACCCTGGCTTATCCGGATGCCGATGCGGGTAATGTGGCGAACCAGTTTCCCAAGTATGAAGATTATGCACTCGTAAAAAATGTATACCTCTTTGAAGGGGTCGTTTCCGAACCGGTAGGTACGGATAATTATTTCCTGCTGGCTTCAGACGAGCCGATCACCAATTATGCCCAGGTGTTTAACCAGGAAGGGGTGAGGGGGAATGAACCCCGCGATGCAAACCCGCTGGGCAACCTGCTGAACCTCGGTAATGAAGGGGGCACTCGCGGCTTTACCAAATCAGTGGCCAACTGGAACCTGATTAAGCTGGCGGTGAGGTCGGGGCATTGAGGGGTAGTTAGTAGTTTGTAGTTAGTAGTTTGTAGTTAGTAGTTTACAGCATTGGTGTCCCGATTGACATTATAACTATTTGGTGAATGGAAAATGGTGAACCTGCCTGCCGGCAGGCAGGTGGTGAATAGGGCCTTCTAAGAATCAGCCGGGAGATGAATGGGCTGTAGTATTCTTTTCTGGGGGGAGTAGGCAGTAGCAGCATCCAACTATGTGAAATGCTCTCTGACCTATTGTGACCAATGTCCGCCTGCGGTGCAGACAGGTGGTGAGACCGGGTAAATCTTCCCGCTTTAAGTTTTTTACTCCCACCTGCGCTAAAGCTCCGGTCGGCAGGTTTTAATTTTGACTTCTTTTGGAGAGCAGCAGGCAGGAACTGTGAAGTGTATTAGCTACGACTTAATCTGACAGTTAGGGTTAACTTTAGAGTAACAACAAACCAAAGTTTAACCCCAAAAACTGTCAGAAATGAAAGTGGAAACTAAGTTAATCAAAACCAAGTTAGGTTTACTGCAATTAGCAGA
>JACRJO010000005.1 GCA_016219985.1 Sphingobacteriales bacterium
AATGTGCCAATGGGGAGTCACTATAATTGAATTAGTCTTAAAGGATTCGGAGGGGGAGATAATGTAGCATTTGGAATTTGACGATTTGATGATGTGCCAATTAGCCAATGTATCAATGTGCCAATGGGGAGTCACTATAATAGAATTAGTCTTACAGGGTTCGAAGGGGGAGAAATTTTTGGAATTCGACGATTTGATAATGTGCCAATGGGGGGTCATTATAGTAGAATCAGTCTTAAAGGATTCGAAGCTATGCGGTCTTATCCAGAATTTGACCTTACGGGCAATTCAACCATTTGCGCCCCCTTTAACTCTTTTTCTTTTTTGCCCTTAGCCCAAAACCCTTCAGTACAACTCCAGGGGAAAGCCAAAATAAAAAAGCAGTCCCGGAAGAACTGCCTTTTTTATTTTTCTATTTATCGCTCAGCTTATAATCCGCTCAGTGTAATACCAATGGAAAAAGGCCTTACCTGCGGACCGAATCCATCCCGGAGCAGGGGGGTGAACTGGTAGGATCCGTACAGGCTCAGGTTGCCATAACCCACGCGTACCATGCCCGACAGCCGTTGCTTGTTAAAAAAGCGTTTGCTGGATTCCTTCATCACGTAGTTATTGATATTGTTGCCGCTTTTATTCTCAAACTTGGAATTACGGGTATGTGCATTCAGGAGCGTACCTACTTTCACCCCGAGGGCAAATTTGAACCCCTTGCCGGTCTCCGGGTTGGAAGAAAAACGGAATTCAACCGGGGCTTCCAGGTAAACGGTGGCCAGTTTGGTTTTCTTGAAATGATTGGTATCGCTCTGATCTGTAAACGCCAGGGTCCCGGTCAGGTCCTTGATCCCTACATAGGTTTTGGAAAAAAGAATATGGTCCGAACCAATACCGGGGCCGAAAGCCATGCTCAGTTTGGGGTTGCTCTTGAACGGGAAATCATACATCAGGTAGAGGTTCACTGATTTACTCAGGCCCTTGGTGCTGATTGTATCAGGGATCCCCGCCCACCCGGTATAACCTAACTGGAATAACAGGTGGTCATTGGCCCGGTTGGCCAGGTTGGGTTTATCGTTCTTCTTTTTGGGGGCCGGATTTTCCTGGGCGGATACGGTCAAAGCCATAATGGCGGCCAGTGGGAACAGTATTATCTTCTTCATATTCATTAAGTAGTGGACAAATGTAAAAGCCATGAGGTTAATAAAAGGTTAAAGACCCTGCGGGTAAATATCAAGAACCAAGATGCCAAGAACCAAATAAGCACCAAATAGCAAGAAACAAAGTAAGAACCAATTGGATCTTCTTTGAAATTTGTGTTTTGGATATTATTTGGTTCTTCGGTTCTTGGTTCTTGGACCTTAAAAAAGTGGACCCTGTTGGGATCGAACCAACGACCCCCTGATTATGAGTCAGATGCTCTAACCGTCTGAGCTAAGGGTCCTGCCGGTAAGGCGGCTGCAAAAATATAAAAAAAGCAACGGAAACTGATCTGCAATTATATTAAATCTAATCCTTAGATTTACACCGCTTTGCTTATGCCTGAGAACGAACCCATAAAACGGTTGCTCGCTGCTATTGCTTTTGCTAATGACCAGGTGGCATATAAAGAATTGTTCATCCTCCTTCACGGGCGCCTGAAACAATTTGCCTATTCCATCCTGAAATCGCACGAGGAAGCAGAAGAACTGGTATCTGATCTCTTTATTAAAGTATGGGAGAAAAGAGACCAGTTGACCACTATTGAATCCCCCCTGCTCTATTTTTATACCAGCGCCAGGAACCTGGCCTATAACCGGATCAGTAAGCAAAAACGCCAGCAAAACCCGTCCCCGGAAGAATGGCTGATCCAATTAAACAGCATTTATTTTGATCCGGAACAACTTCTGATGACCGAAGAGATGATGCGCCGGATCCGGCAGGCTGTGAATAACCTGCCCCCCCGTTGCCGGATTATTTTCAAACTGGTCAAGGAAGATGGGCTGAAATACAAGGAAGTAGCCGAGCTGCTCCAGCTTTCCGTCAAGACCGTGGAGGCCCAGATGGCCATTGCGCTGCGTCGCCTCGGAAAATGTATGCATCTGGAAATCAGTGCTTTAAACCTTGTCAACCCAAACACAAAAAAAAGTTAAAACCGTTTAGGGGTAAAGCCGGTGTTTCATTGTCTTTGCTATTTACAACCAACGTCTTAATGAGTCAGGAGCAATTTTGGGTGTCATTTTCTAAAAAACTGTCCGGGGAAGCTTCCGCAGAAGAGCTGGGGTCCCTGGAGAACCTTATTCAGGAACATCCGGAATGGCAATTCGCCATCCAGAACCTTGAAGATCTTTGGAAATACCAGGCGGATAAGGATCCTGTGGCCGGTGAAGATGCCTATATGCTGCATTTGCACCGGATGACGGAAATGAATATTTCCCTGGAAGACATGCCCGGAGAGAAGGGGAGCAGCAGTAATCCGAAAAAACGGTTTGCCCGCATTTACTGGGCGGCGGCCGTACTCCTGTTACTGGCCGGACTTTTTGGGATCAGGTCCCTGTTCAGCGCTGAAGCAAAAGGGGATGAAGTGGCAGGACAGGTAAATGAGATTTCCACCCGCCCCGGTTCCAAATCAAAAGTGCAGTTGCCCGATGGCTCTGTAGTCTGGCTGAATGCGGGCAGTAAACTTGTTTATAATAAGGATTTCGGAAAAGAAACACGGGAAGTAACCCTGACCGGCGAGGGGTTTTTTGATGTAACAAAGAACAAGGAAAAGCCATTTATAATCAGTACCTCCAGTATTAAGATCAAAGTCCTGGGTACGGCCTTTAATGTGAAAGCCTACCCGGAAGACAAACAGACCGAAACCAGCCTGATCCGCGGAAGCATTGAAGTCACGATCCGGAACCGCCCCAATGATAAGATCATTCTTTCACCCAGCGAGAAACTGGTGGTGGAGAATGATATAGCCCGGTTGGAGACCGATCCCCGGGAAAAAATAAGAAAGACGGGCAATCTTGTACGGACCGAACTGCCGGTGATCGGTACCCTGGTGTCGATCAATAAACTGAAATATAACCCGGTGGACAGCACCGTGGCGGAAATCCAGTGGGTCAATAATAAACTGGTGTTCCGCGATGAGTCTTTCAGCGAACTGGCCGTGCGGATGGAACGCTGGTATGATGTGCAGATCGATATTAATGACCCGCGAATTGCGGAAGAAAGGCTGAACGGGATCTTTGATTCGGAGACAATTATTCAGGCCTTAGAGGCTTTAAAAGAATCGATACCCTTCCAATATGAAAAAGACGGAAACAAAATAATTATTCACCGCTAATGCTTATGCCATATGATTGCTCTGACTAACAATACTTCCTGACTACAAAAAAATTGCGGGATTTCGCTGCAACGAAACCCCGCGAGGTTAACCAATGAGGACTGGATTCCTTTCCCGGAATCCTGATTTTTAACCCTTCAAACGTAAAGTATGAAAAAAAATGAAACGACTGCTGTTTCTACAAAGGATCATCTGTTACTAAAGATTGCCAGAATTATGAAATTGACGATTGCTTTATTGCTGATTGCCTGTCTCCAGGTTTCTGCTCATGGCTTTTCGCAAGATCGTATTACGCTGAAAATGAATGAGGCAGAAATCAAAAAAGTATTGTTTGCCATTGAGAAGAAAACCAATTACCGGTTTCTTTTCAGTGAAAACGCATTAAAGAAAAAACCAAGGGTTACGGTGGATGCAGTGGATGCCCCCGTTACCGACCTGCTGGACAAAATCCTGGCCAATACCGGGGTGAGTTATAAAATACTTGCCTCAAAACTGGTGGTGCTGAAAGAAGGAATGACTGCTACGGAGATCGAATCACAGGACCTGCGGGTAAGTGGTAAAGTAGTTTCCTCCACCGGGGAGCCCCTGGCCGGTGTTTCTGTTTCCGTAAAGGGATCCAGGACCGGTACCACCACCGATGCCGGTGGTAATTTCTCCCTGACGGTCCCCGATGACGCCACCCTGGTGTTCAGTTCCGTGGGATTTGAAAGTTTTGAAGTTGCTGTGGCCGGAAAATCCACTGTGAATGTCACGTTGCAGCAATCTGCCAAGAAGATTGATGAGGTGGTGGTGATTGGTTATGGCCAGGCCAGCAAAAGAGACCTGACCGGTTCGATCGCAAAAATTTCAGGAAAAGAAATTTCCGATAAACCTAACACCAACCCGGTTGCCTCCCTGCAATCGAAAGTGGCCGGTTTAACCATTGTGAACAGCGGTACACCCGGCGCTGAACCGGATATCCGTATCCGTGGTACAAACAGTGTAAATGCCATTAAGCCCTTGTATGTGGTGGATGGTATTTTCAATGATAATATTGATTACCTGAACCCGAATGATATCGAGTCTATCGAAATCCTGAAAGATCCGTCTTCCCTCGCGATTTTCGGGGTAAGGGGGGCCAACGGGGTGATTGCCATTACTACCAAGAAGGCCAAGGCTGGTAAGATCGTGGTAAACTTTTCTTCAACGATTGGTTCCAAGAAACTGGTGGACAAGATTGATATGGTGGATGCAGCCGGTTTCAAGACCCTGTTTGATGAAGAGCAGACCAATATCGGCCTGTTGCCTGCCCAGTTCTTTGACTATACCCGCTGGACCGGGAATACTGACTGGGTAGGTGCCATGACCCGGACCGGGATATTCAATAATAATAATATCAGCGTGGCTGCCAGCACCGAAAAGAACAAATTCTATATGGGCGTGGGCTATATTCAGGATGAGGGTGTGGTAAAACATGAAAAACTGGAAAAAATATTGCTCGCCATTAATGATGAGTTCAAGATCAGCAAAGCGCTGAAACTCGGCTTCAACCTGAATGGTATCCGGCAAAAGCTTCCGTTCAGCCAGGCCAATGGTTTGCTGTTCGATGCCCGCCGTGTATGGCCGATCATTCCGACCATGGATCCGGCTTCCGGTGCTTATTATGAACTGGCTGGCCAGGCCGGTCAGATCGGCAACCCCCTGATGAATCTCGAGAAAAAATGGAACAAGGAGAACCGCATCGAGAACCGGATTGTGGGGAGTGTTTATGCGGAAATTAATTTTCTCCGGGACTTTAACCTCCGGACTACTTTCTATGGGGATATGTCCTATGTTGATGAAAGAAGGTATAACCCGATCCTGTACCGCTTTAACCCGACCGGGAGCAAAACCGGCGGAGATACAGTGTATATCGACCCCAATAACAGGATGACTTCGGTAAGCCAGGAATCGAACAGCTGGAAGAAATTCCAGCAGGATTATATCCTGACTTACAAAAAGAATTTTGGCAACCACGGGCTGACCGCTATTGCAGGGTTTACCACTTATTTCAATAGTTTTACCGGTTTATCCGGCTCTGCGAGCCAGCGTAACCCCGGTGACTCAATCCCGGATAACAAGCGTTTTTGGTACGTCGATAACGGATTTGTGGATCCGTCTTCCAAAAGATCCAGTTCTAACCAGTGGGAGAGGGCAACCGTTTCCACATTATTCCGATTATTATATAACTACCAGGGCAAGTACCTGCTGAATGCCTCTTTCAGAAGGGACGGTTCTTCGTTGATTTCACCCTTTAACCGTTACCAGAATTTCTATTCAGTGGGTGCCGGTTGGGAGCTGACCAAGGAAAACTTTATGGCCTCACAGAAAATTTTTGACTTCCTGAAAGTGAAAGCTTCGTTCGGTGTACTGGGTAACCAGAATACCGGGGGATTCACCTACCCGTTCTTTCCTTCTCTGCTTACGGGTAATACAGCCGTCTTTGGCAGCAACATTGCACCCGCTTATGGGCTCTCTTATATTGTGGATAGAAACCTGAAGTGGGAAGTAGTGGAAGCCAAAGAGGTTGGTTTTGAGCTGTACACATTGAAGAATAAACTTCATGTGGATGCTGCTTATTATAATAAGAGAACAAAGGATATCATGTCCCTTCAGAATACCCCGAGCGCTCCTCAGCCTGCTCTGAGTAATGTGGGTGATATCCGTAATAAAGGGTTTGAAATATCCGCTGACTGGAAGCAGAAATTGAACAATGACCTGACTCTGACCCTCAGTGGTAACTTTACCACATTTGATACAAAAGTGATATCAGTCGAAAATGGTAAGATCAATGCCTCTGAAGAGCGGCCCAACCAGACTGAGTCCGGTTTCCCGATCGGTTATTTCTATGGTTATGTGGTGGAGGGCGTGTACCAGACTTATGCCGAGAAACTGGCTTCTCCCGTTGTGGTGGGATACCAGTATGGCCCCGGCGACCTGAAGTACAAGGATGTAAACGGGGACGGCAAGATTGATCCTTCTGACCGGACCATGATCGGAAACCCCACTCCCGATTTCGCTTATGGCGGGTCTGTAGCCCTGAACTACAAGGGATTTGACATCGGTGTTGATTTCGGAGGTGTGTATGGCAATGAGGTGTACAGGTACTGGGGTAGCTCAGAATTACCGTTTACGAAGTTCAACTACCCGGCTTTCAAAATGAACCGCTGGCACGGGGAAGGTACTTCCAACTGGGATCCGATCCTGGGGGATAACCACCCGATCAACCGGCTGCCTTCATCCTATGGTATTGAAGATGGAAGTTATTTCCGCTTAAGGAATGTGCAGGTGGGATACAATATCAGCCCTGAATTCCTGAAAAAATACCATATCAGCAGTTTCCGGATTTTCGCCAATGTGCAGAACCTGAAAACCTGGAAGAAAAATTCCGGTTATACTCCTGAATTCGGCGGAAACGCCACTTCCTTTGGTATTGACAATGGAAACGGCCCGATTCCCAGGGTATTTACCGCTGGTATTAATGTAAACTTTTAATTCTTAAAACTCTTAAGCTATGAATAAAATAAAAAATCTGGTTTGGGGTCTGTTTTTGGTTGTCCCGATGCTGGTATTATTTACGGGCTGCAAAAAATTCCTGGACCGCAAGCCTTTAACTGCAACCCTGGATGACCTGAACCAGGGGGGTCTGGAAGGACAGATCTATGGTTTATATGGCGCGATCCGGAACGGGGATGTGGCAGGTCAGGCCTTTGGAGGCATTCCCTGGCTGGCGATACACGGGTTCCGTGCAGATGATTCTGAAAAGGGGAGCAGTGCCGCTGACGGAGCTGACTGGGGTGTTATCTACGACCAGTTCCAGTATGTAAAAGACCACTGGTCCAATTCCATTTACTGGGACCAGCACTATGTGCTGATTGGCCAGGCCAATACAGCATTACAGTTAGCCGACTCACTGGGCCTGAATGATGCGGCCTCAATGGTGAATATTGCGGAAGCTAAATTCTTCCGGGCCTTCGCTTATTTCGACCTGGTAAGAACCTTCGGGGAAGTACCCAAGATCGATTTCAGGATATATAGCCCGAATGATGGCAAGAAAGCTAAAGCGCCGGTTGCCGAGATATATGCGCTGATCGATGCGGACCTGAGTTTTGCTATCGCCAACCTGCCCGCTACCTGGCCGGCAAAATATACGGGTCGTTTAACCAGCGCGGCTGCCAAGGCGCTGCAGGCCAAAGCGATGCTGTACAGGCAAAACTGGTCCGGTGCCCTGGCCCTTTGCCAGCAGATCATCAGTACCGGTCAGTATGAGCTGAAATCAGACTTCACCAAACTCTTCCGCGAAGAAGGGGAAAACAGTAAGGAATCGATCTGGGAAATCCAGGCTTATATCGGGCCCAATGGTACTGACAACTACTATTCCTGGTACGGAATTGCCCAGGGGGTACGTGGTTCAGGCGAATGGGACCTGGGATGGGGCTGGAATACGCCTACTCAATCTCTGGTAGATGCCTACCAGGCCGGTGATATCCGCAAGGATGCAACGATCCTTTATTCCGGGCAGAGCGATGGCTACTATGGCCGTACCGTTCCCGGATCTGTATTCGATGTTCCGGCCGGACCGCTGCCCCGCAAATTCTGGAACAAGAAAGTGTACCCGGAACCTGCTATGCAGACACAAACCGGGAACAGGCAGGCAGGCTGGGTAAACCAGCGCGAACTCCGCTATGCCGATGTACTGCTGATGGCTGCTGAAGCGGCCAATGAACTCGGTGGCGCAGGCAACCAGGCCTTAGCGGTAACCTATATCAACCAGATCAGGACAAGGGCCGGATTAGCGAATGCCGCTTTTGTTGACCAGGCATCCTTCCGGACCATTATCAAAAATGAAAGAAGGTATGAACTGGCCATGGAAGGTGAGCGTTTCTTCGACCTGGTAAGATGGGGTGATGCTAATACCGTATTGGGCGGTGCTGGTTATACCAACTGTCATAAATACTACCCGATTCCGCAGGCCGCGATCGACTTTGCCGGTGGTGTGCTGGTACAGAATCCCTGCTGGTAAAATAAATTATCTGGTCCGGTTTACATGACCGGGCCAGATTCAACCCTTTCTTTAAACAGAAAATTGAATAAAAATGATAAAGACAACTCATATATTCACAAAAGTATTCCTGGGACTTTCTGCGGTCGCTGTAATGGCCAGCTGTCAGAAAATGAATAAACCCGGTTATGCCGATTATCCGCCGGATGCCAACCCCCCGGGCGGTCCCCTGAAATTCTATGCAGCTTTTGACGGAACTTCTGCCGACCCCCTGATGAACGGAGTGGACAGTATCCGCGCCAATTTCCCGGCCAGCAATCCGCTTACATCTGTTGCAGGCGTTACGGGTAAAGCGATCCAGGGATCTGACGGGAAAGCTGTTCTTTACCCTTCTGCCAATGATTTCAAAGATGCAACCAGCTTCAGTATCTCCATGTGGCTGAAGAATACCGCCCAGCCAGGCCGTACCGAATTCCTGTTCTCCCTGGCCGATGACACTTACGGATGGCACCACAGCGCCATATTCCTGCTGATGGAAAACCAGACCGCTGCCAGCGCCACTATGAAATTGTGTGTGATGGACCAATGGCTGGAAGGTACTTTCAACAAACCTGTATTTGATGGCAGCTGGCACCATATCGTGTATTCCTACGATCAGACCACGTCCAAAATGACTTATTATTTTGACGGGGCTGTGGTAACCGGTATGACGCCCACCCAAACCGACGTGAAGAATGGCGGCAACCCAAGGGGTGCCGTGAACTTCAAAAACGCATATAAATTCATCCTGGCCGGCTGGAACAAGCATGCCAATACGACCGGTCCGACCGACGACTGGATCAGGTCTTACAACGGAACCATGGATCAATTCCGTTTGTATGGCAAGGCTTTATCTGCAACGGAGGTTTCTGCGTTGTATAATAGCCGGTTGTAATATGATTTGCTGAAATCTTTTTTTGGCAATCGCAGAGCATAAGCAGAAAAGAGGCTGGACAATTATTGTTTCAGCCCTTTTCATTTTTTAGCCATATCATCCCGAAATTTGCTCAATGAAAAAGCACATCCTTCAGGCGGCAGGGAAACTCCTTTGCGGGTTTATACTCCTGGCCTTCCTGGACAGTTGTAATAAAACCACGCCTTTTTTTTCCAGTCTTTCCGCTTCCCATACCAATATCACATTTTCCAACAAACCGGAGAAACATAAACTCTTTAATATCCTCTACTATCTCTATTATTATAATGGCGGGGGAGTGGCCACCGGGGACATCAACAATGACGGGTTGCAGGATATTTATTTTACCGCGAATAATAAAGGCGGAAATAAACTGTACCTGAATAAAGGCAATTTTGAATTTGAAGACATTACGGAGAAAGCCGGCGTAAAAGGAACGGCCGACTGGTGTACCGGTGTTACCATGGCCGATGTGAACGGGGATGGTTTCCTCGACATCTATGTCAGTTCCATCAACAAAAAGTATGACCTGAAAGGACATAACGAACTTTTCATCAATAACGGCAATACCACTTTTTCGGAGAAGAGTGCCGCTTACGGGCTCGATTTTGCCGGGCTCAGCACACAGTCCGCTTTCTTCGACTATGACCACGACGGGGACCTGGACTGCTATATTCTTAACCAGTCGGCCCATCCGCACGCCAATATCGTGGATACCATGAACCGGAGGAAAAAAGACTCCTTATCCGGGGATATGCTCCTGCGTAATGACGTAAATGTAAACGGAAAATTCACGGATGTGTCGGAAGCCGCCGGTATTTACCAGAGTAACCTGGGATACGGGCTGGGACTGGCCGTCGCCGATATCAACAACGATGGCTGGGAAGATATTTATATCGGTAATGATTTTCATGAAAATGACTATTACTATATCAACAATAAGAACGGGGGTTTCACGGAAAGTGGCGCCGCCCATTTCCGGCATTACAGCCGCTTCAGCATGGGCAATGATGTGGCGGATTATAATAACGACGGGCAGCCCGATGTGGTGACCGTGGATATGCTGCCTCCGGATGAAAAAACACTGAAGACCTATGGCAGCGACGAAAACCCGGATATCTATAAAGTAAAACTGGAAATAAACGGGTACCAGCACCAGTATTCCCGCAACTGCCTCCAGCGGAATAACGGGAACGGGAGTTCCTTCAGCGAAACAGGACTGATGAGCGGGGTCTCCGCCACCGACTGGAGCTGGTCCCCGCTGTTTGCCGATTTTGACAATGATGGTAATAAAGACCTCTTTATCTCCAGCGGTATTGTAAAGCGGCCGGTGGACCTGGATTATGTACGTTTTGTTTCGGACATGGAGTCAAAGCGGAACCTGAGCCGCACGGATAAATACGATGACGAGACCATCGATGCCATGCCCGACGGCAGCTCCCACCCGTTTTTCTTTAAAGGAAATGGAGACGGGGCCTTCCATGATGTCAGCCGTGAATGGGGAACCGGTAAGATGAAAGGCTATTTTAACGGGGCGGCTTATGCAGACCTCGATAATGACGGCGACCTGGATGTGGTGATGAATTGTATCAATGCCAAAGCCACGGTATTGCGGAACAATGCCGCGGGAAGAAACTACCTTACCCTTTCTTTTTCCGGTGACAGCCTGAACCGCTTTGGCCTGGGTGTGAAAGCCTGGGTTTTTGCCAAAGGGAAAATGCAGTACCAGCAGCTGATGCTGACCCGCGGGTTCCAGTCATCATCCGAACCCCGCTTGCATTTTGGACTGGACTCTGCGGCCACAGCCGACAGCATCCTGGTAGTATGGCCCGATCAGCATGCACAAACGCTCCGGAATGTGGCGGTCAACAAATCCCTTTTGATAAATAAGAAAGAAGCCAGGGATAGTTTTAATTACGATGCATACTTTAAACCGGCGCCGGCCTTATTTGAAGATATTACCGCCAGTATCCCCTGTGCCTGGAAACACCGGGAAAATGAATTTGTGGACTTTAATGTACAATACCTGATCCCGCATGCACTCTCCACCCGGGGACCCAAACTGGCCGTGGCTGATGTGAACGGGGACGGGCTGGATGATTTTTATGCCTGTGGAGCCAAGGATCAGCCCGGCGCCCTGATGATCCAGCAGGCCAACGGTAGTTTTGCAGAGACAGATACTGCACTCTTCAGCCCGGACGCGGTTTGCGAGGATGTGGATGCGGCTTTCCTCGATGTAAACGGGGACAGCTTCCCGGATCTCTATGTGGTGAGCGGGGGAAATGAACCCCGGAACAATGCACTGGCCTTAGAAGACCGCCTGTACCTGAACGACGGGAAGGGAAAGTTTACCAAGGTTCATAACCCGTTCTCACAGCAATACGAGAACAAGTCCTGCATCGCCCATGCAGATATTGACAAGGACGGGGACCAGGATATATTTATCGGCAACCTGGCCAGTCCCACTGCGTATGGCCTGCCCCAGACATCTTACCTGATGATCAATGAGGGGAATGGCCATTTTAAATTTGACGGGGAGAATAAAATTCCCCTGAAATCAGTAGGCATGGTCAGCGCTGCAGTCTTTGCGGACCTGAACAAGGATGGCTGGGAAGACCTGGTCATTACAGGAGAATTTATGCCGGTGAAGGTATTTATGAATAATAAGGGAATATTTACGGCTGCTGATGTCCCGCAATCAACCGGGCTCTGGCAAACGCTTTATGCTACCGATGTGAACGGGGACGGCTTTACCGATCTCCTCGCCGGCAACTGGGGACATAACTCAAAACTCTATGCCGGAAAGAACGGCCCGGTCAAACTTTATGTCAGGGATTTTGACAATAACGGTACCAATGAACAGATTCTTTGTTATACGATCGACGGAAAGGAATACACGTTCCTGGCGAAGGATGAACTGGAAAGACCCCTGCCGGTATTAAAGAAAGCGTACCTGACCTACAGTGAGGTGGCCGGCAAGACGGTAGACTATATGTTCTTCGACCTGTTTAAGAACTATACTGAGTCAAAGGCGGAAGTACTGGCTTCGAGTTGTTTTATCAATGACGGGAAAGGAAATTTCACCCGCCGGGATCTGCCGGATGAGCTGCAACTGGCTCCGCTGATGTCGTTCGCCGCGGCGGTACCCGGGCAGGAGGGCTCGTATATCGGCAGCGGCAATTTCTACGGGGTGATTCCCTATGAAGGACGCTACGATGGCCTGCTTCCCACGATCTTCAGTCTTACGAAAAATACCGGCAATTTTACTTACAAAACCGCGCTTCCTTCTGTTTCCGGGGAAACCAGGGATATGAAATGGATCAATGTAGCGGGTAAGGGAAAAGTACTGGTACTGGCCCGGAATAACAGCTCTTTATTGTTTTTTAAACCCGTTGCTAAAAATTGATGGCGCGGGGCTCAAAAATTTTCTGTATGAAAACGAATTTGCTTTTTGGCGCCTTCTTATTAGGGGCGGTTGTGTCCTTGTCTTCTAATTGTTCAAAAGGTAATAATGGCGGCAGTGGCGGCCCCGGCGGCGGCAGCGGCAGTTCCCTGCAGGCGGAATACTGGATCACGAAAGGGGACCGCTCGGCCGAACTGCAGAAGCAGGCCGGCAAGCTTTCCTTTGGTACGGCCGCAAACAATTATACCACGATCGATATTGATTCCGCCACCCGGTACCAGGTGGTTGACGGTTTTGGCTATACCCTTACCGGGGGCAGCGCTTACCTGATCAATCATATGGATGGCACTTCCAGGTCGGCTTTATTAAATGAACTGTTCGGAAACGGGACAGACGCTATCGGGGTGAGTTATCTCCGCGTCAGTATCGGGGCTTCCGACCTGAATGCATCGGTATTCAGTTACGATGATATGCCGGCCGGACAAACCGACCCCACGCTGGCGAATTTCAGCCTGGCCCAGGATACGGTAGATTTCATACCGGTGCTGAAACAGGTCCTCGCGATCAATCCGCAGATAAAGATCATGGGTTCTCCCTGGAGCGCCCCGGTCTGGATGAAAGACAATGGCAGCTCAATGGGCGGCAGTCTGCAACCCCAGTATTATTCTGTGTATGCCCAGTATTTTGTGAAATATGTACAGGCTATGGCAGCCAAAGGAATTACGGTGGATGCGGTGACCGTGCAAAATGAACCACAGCACGGGGGCAATAATCCCAGCATGGTCATGTCGGCCGTTCAGCAGGCGGATTTCGTAAAAAATCACCTGGGCCCCGCATTCCGGGCCGCTAACCTTACCACGAAGATCATCATCTGGGATCATAATTGTGATAACCCGAATTATCCCATTACGATCCTGAATGATCCGGATGCCAAGCAATATATTGATGGCAGCGCCTTCCATTTATACGGGGGGGATATCAGCGCCCTCTCCGGTGTAAAAGCCGCTCACCCGGACAAGAATCTTTATTTCACGGAGCAATGGACGGGCGCCAATGGGAATTTTGGGGGCGACCTGAAATGGCACCTGAAGAATGTGATCATTGGCTCTATGCGCAACTGGAGTAAGGTGGCCCTCGAGTGGAACCTGGCCAACGATCCTTCGTATAATCCGCATACCCCGGGCGGATGTACAGAATGTAAAGGAGCCGTTACGATCAGCGGCTCGTCCGTAACCCGGAATGTGGGGTATTATATTGTGGCGCATGCTTCCAAATTTGTGCCGGCCGGTTCAGTACGGATCGAGAGCAGTAATGTCTCCGGTCTTCCGAATGCCGCTTTCCTGCGGCCTGACGGCAAAAAAGTATTAATCGTGATCAACGATGGCAGCGCCGCTACTTTTAATATAAAATATAAAGAAAAATGGGCGGTGACGGAATTAGCCGCCGGTGCAACTGGTACCTTTGTATGGTAATAATTAAATCAAACGATATGATAAAGAATGCATGCCTGTTAATGTTAGTGGCCGGGGCAATGGCCTGTACGGATACAAAGGAAAAAACAGAAGCGACCAACGCTGCGCCCGCTTCCTTTTCCACGGATGGGAAAAAAGTAATCACTTACACCACGGCCGACAGTTCGGATTACCGGTTATCCCTTACCGATACGCTGGTGTTCGCGGACAAGGGACAACCTTTTGAGAACGAGATCACCGTGTTTGTGGATCCCGGGAAGACCTTCCAGACCTACTTCGGAACCGGGGCGGCCCTGACCGATGCATCTGCCGAGACGTTTTACAAGTTACCCAAGGAAAAACAGGCCGAATTCCTGCTGGCCTATTTTGATAAAGAAAAGGGGATCGGGTACAACCTGGCCCGGACCAATATCAACAGCTGCGATTTCAGCAGTGATATGTACACCTATGTGCAGGAGGGGGACAAGGACTTAAAGACCTTCAATATTGAGCACGATAAGAAGTTTAAGATCCCCTTTATCAAAGAAGCGATAAAAGCGGCAGGCGGCAAACTGAATCTTTTTGCCAGTCCCTGGAGCCCGCCCTCCTGGATGAAGGAAAACAACGATATGCTGCATGGCGGCAAACTGAAAGCTGATTATTACAGCAGCTGGGCCATGTATTATACCAAATTCATTAAGGAATACGAGAAAGAAGGGGTACCGGTTTGGGGAATATCCGTGCAGAATGAACCCATGGCCACCCAGCGCTGGGAAAGCTGCATCTATACAGCCGAAGAAGAAAGGGATTTCCTGAAGAATCACCTCGGCCCCACCATGCACAAGGAAGGGTTGCAGGATAAAAAGATCATTGTATGGGATCATAACCGCGACCTGATTTACCAGCGGGCACAGACTTATTTCAATGATCCCGAAGCAGCCAAATATGCCTGGGGGATCGGTTTTCACTGGTACGAGGACTGGAGCGGCGGACAACCCATGTATGAGAATATAAAAAGAGTGTATGAAGCCTACCCGGATAAAAACATCCTGTTTACCGAAGGTTGTGCCGAAGCATTTAAGTCCTCCCGTTTAAAAGAATGGGTGCTGGGTGAGGAATACGGGCGCAGCATGATCACCGATTTCAATAACGGGATGGTGGGCTTTACCGACTGGAATATCCTGCTGGATGAAACCGGCGGTCCCAACCATGTACAGAATTTCTGTTTTGCGCCTGTACACGGGGACACCAAGACCGGTGAGCTGATCTATACCAGCGCCTATTATTATATCGGCCATTTTTCAAAATTTATTCAGCCCGGTGCCAAAAGAATTTCCAGCAGCCCGAGCCGCAGCCAGCTCCTGTCAACGGCTTTCCTGAATCCGGACGGGACCATTACTGTGGTAGTGATGAACCAGGGAAGCCGGGCCCATTTCAGTTTATGGATCAACGGGAAGGCCGCTGCAGCTGATATCCAGGGCCATTCGATCAATACATATATCATTAAATGATAAGCACCGGTTTGCCGTATGACCAGACAACTATTATTCACGATTGTTCTTGTTTTCTTCCTGGCGGGTTGCGGGAAAAAATCCGGCCCGGGAACACCCGACCCGCCCCGGCAGATGACGGTAAAAAGCAGTTGGTTAGATAATACTGCGTTTGATAATACGGCTTATGGAGCAGCCCTCCGGCCCGTGGTGAAGATCGTATTTTCCGAACCGCTGATGCGGAGTACGGTGGCCGGGGCCATCAGTTTTACAGACCTGAACGGGGTGGTCATCCCCAATACCGTCTCCTATCAGCAGAACGATTCCGTATTGCTGCTGCAGCCCAGCGGTTCGCTGGAGGGGCTGACCAAATACCAGTTCAGGCTCGCCAATACCCTGAAATCAGCTGCCGGGGGCCCGTTCATTTCTACAGTGGACAAACTGATTGTGACGCGGATAGATTCCTCCCGCAAATTTCCGCCGCTAACGGATAACGAACTCCTGGATAAAGTGCAGCAGCAGACCTTTAAGTATTTCTGGGATTTTGCCCACCCGGTGAGCGGGCTGACGCGTGAAAGAAACAATTCAGGAGAAACGGTTACTTCGGGTGGTTCGGGATTCGGCATCATGGCCATTGTTACCGGGATCAACCGCGGCTTTATTACCCGGGCGCAGGGTCTGGCCCGGCTGCAGACCATCGTTTCTTTCCTGAAGAATACGGCTGTAAAAGTAAAGGGAGCGTTCCCGCACTGGCTGAACGGCAGCACCGGTGCGATCATTCCTTTCAGTAACAATGATAACGGGGCCGACCTCGTGGAGACTTCTTACCTGGTGATGGGATTGCTCACCGCCCGCCAGTATTTTAACGGGGCGGATGTTGCGGAAACAAACCTGCGCAGCGATATCAATACCCTGTACAATAATGTGGAATGGGACTGGTTCCGCAACGGGGGCCAAAATGTACTGTACTGGCATTACAGTCCCGACAAGGGCTGGGTGATGAACATGCCCATCCGGGGCTGGAACGAATGCCTGATCACCTATGTACTGGCCGCTTCCTCCGCTACGCATGGCGTGCCGGCAACGGTGTACAGCAATGGCTGGACGGCCAACGGGACTAACGGGTTTATCAACGGGAATACTTATTACGGGTACACCCTTCCTTTAGGTCCACCACAGGGCGGTCCCCTGTTCTTTTCCCATTATTCTTTTCTCGGGATCAACCCGAACGGGCTCAGTGATGCCTATGCCAATTATGCCACCCAGACCCTCCACCATACGCTGATCAACTACCAGTACTGCCGGACGAACCAGGTGGCGGGGATCGGGTACAGTGATTCGGTATGGGGGTTGACGGCCAGTGATATTCCCAATGGTTATACAGCCAGTTCTCCCACCCATGATGTGGGGGTGATCGCCCCTACCGCGGCCCTGTCTTCCTTTCCCTATACCCCGGCCCAGTCCATGGCCGCATTGAAATTCTATTATTATGTACTGGGAGATAAGATCTGGAAGGAGTACGGATTTGTGGATGCTTTTTCATTAAAGGAGACCTGGTTTGCCTCTTCCTTCCTGGCGATCGACCAGGGCCCTATTGTAATTATGATCGAGAATTACCGCAGCGGACTGCTGTGGAATTTATTCACCAGCTGCCCGGAAGTAAAAGCCGGCATGTTATCACTCGGCTTCAGCGCTCCGTACCTGTAGAATATTGTTCACCGGTTCAACGATTTACTATGCGGATAAAGAAAAGGATCCTTATCGCAGTGATACTGCTGTCTTTTTTTGGAACGGCCTTGTCCCAAAAAGGAATGCCTGTATTTGACCCGGCAGGCCGGCCAAAGCACTTATCCGATTCGGCCCTGCTGGACCTGGTGCAGCAGCAGACCTTTAAGTATTTCTGGGATTTTGCCCACCCGGTATCCGGCCTGGCCCGGGAGCGGAGCAATATCAGTTTTGGTTACGGACACGAGACCGTCACCACCGGTGGTACCGGGTTCGGGATCATGAGTGTGATCGTGGCAGTGGAGCGTCAATGGATCAGCCGGGATACGGCCGCGAAATTCCTGCTGAAGATGATCAGCTTCTTATCGAAAGCGCAAAGTTATCACGGGGTATTTCCACACTGGATGGACGGCGCCACGGGGAAGACCATTCCGTTCAGTCGCAAGGATGACGGGGCCGACCTGGTGGAAACTTCATATTTATTCCAGGGTTTGCTTTGCGCCCGGCAATATTTTAACGGGAATAATAATACAGAAAGGGAATTCCGCAACCGGGTGAACGGGTTATGGGCCGATATAGAATGGAACTGGTTTACCAACGGGGGACAGGAAGTGCTGTACTGGCACTGGAGTCCCAACAATGGCTGGGCCATGAACTTCCCGGTGCGGGGGTTCAATGAATGCCTGATCATGTATGTGCTTGCCGCCTCTTCTCCCAATGAGCGTTACCAGGTGAGCCCGGATGTTTATCACCGGGGCTGGGCGGAAAGTAATTTCTTCAAGAATGGGAAGGAATTTTACGGGATCAAACTGCCACTGGGTTTTGATTATGGCGGCCCCTTATTCTTTTCTCATTACTCCTTTCTTGGTCTTGATCCAAGGGGCCTGAAAGACCGCTACGCTGATTACTGGGAACAGAACCGCAATCATACCCTGATCAACCGGGAGCATTGTATCCGCAACCCGAATCATTTCAAAGGATACGGAGAAAACTGCTGGGGACTGACTGCCAGTGATACGTATAACGGGTATGCGGCGCATTCGCCCACCGAAGACCTGGGTACCATCTCACCAACAGCTGCCCTGAGCGCTTTCCCGTACACACCGGAGTATTCGATGAAAGCCTTGCGGCATTTTTATGAGGACCTGGGCGATAATATCTGGAGTGAATACGGGTTTGTGGATGCCTTCAATGAATCAAAGAACTGGGTGGCGGCTTCGCATCTCGCCATCGACCAGGGCCCCATTATTGTGATGATCGAAAATTACCGGAGCGGTTTGCTGTGGAAATTATTTATGAGCTGCCCTGAAGTGAAAACAGGCCTGGGAAGACTGGGCTTTCAAAGCCGGGCGCTTAAATAGCTGCAAGCTGCCCGGGCGGGCTACGAAATGCGGATCAGGCAATATAAAAAAATGGTACTTCCTTTACTGGCGGCGTTGCCGGGTCTGCAGGCAAGAAACTAGGGGTACGAATTACGGTGAATTCCAGCCCGGCGGTGAGCCGGGCTGAAAATTGAGCGATAAGTGATATAAAAATGGGCGCCGCCGGGTCTGATCTGCCCCATTAAATTCCCGGATGAGTTTGGCGCTACCACGGTACTGATACAATAACGATTGCTATGAATAATAAACGCCTGATCTGCCTTTTCAGCTTTTTCCTGCTGGGCTTGGCCGGCTATTCCCAGTCCCGGTCTCTCTCCCTTACAAAAGGGAAATACGGGGATGGTCCCGATAGCATTGCCCCGGCCGGCATCATTAAAAACCTGCCGGATGAGCAGCTGCTGGAGCAGGTACAGAAACAAACATTCCGTTACTTCTGGCACGGGGCGCACCCGTACAGCGGGCTGGCGCTCGAAAGAAGCAATACGGTACGGGCCGAACATTACTGGGATTATATTAATGAAGCCTGGGATGAACCCAATTTCAGTAATACGGAATTCGGACCTGATGCAGGAGCGATCGGGGGTACCGGCTTCGGGATACTGAGTACCATCGTGGCCGTGGAAAGAAAATGGATTGGCCGGGATACCGCCGTACGCCGCCTGATCCGGATCGCAGACTTCCTGATCAATGCTGATTGCTACCATGGCATCTACCCCCATTTTATGAATGGCAGAACGGGGCGGACCATAAAATTCGACCGGCTCGATGACGGGGCGGATATTGTGGAAACCTCTTACCTGCTCATGGGTTTCTTATGTGCCAGGGAATATTTTAACCGGGAGGCGCCCAGAGAAGTTTATTTACGGAAACGCATCGGCCAGATTTGGGGTGCTGCCAACTGGAACTGGCATACCAACGGGCAGCATAAATTATTCTGGCACTGGAGCCCCAACAACGGCTTCGATATGAACTTCCCGGTATGGGGATGGAATGAATGCCTGATCACCTATATCCTCTCCGCCTCTTCCCCCTCCCATTCAATTTCAAAAGAGGTCTATGATGGTACCTGGGCCGGCAGTTTGGGTTTTGCCAACGGGAAAGAGTACTACGGTTATAAACTGCCCCTGGGCAATTATGATAAGGACATGGGAGGTCCTTTATTTTTTGAACAGTATACGTTTCAGGGCATTGATCCCAACGGGCTGACGGACTCACTCGGCACCGATTATTTCCTCCAGGGGAAGAATCATACCCTGATCAACCGGGCCTATTGCCGGGAGAACCCGAAAGGGTTTAAGGGATACAGTGATAAATGCTGGGGACTCACAGCCGGTGACAGTTACAAAGGCTATGTGGCGCACAGCCCCGAGAATGACCGGGGTGTGATCCAGCCCACCGCGGCGATCTCCTCCATGCCATATACGCCAAAAGAAAGTATGGACGCGCTCCGCTATTTTTATTACGGGCTCGGGGATAAAATCTGGAGCAAATACGGCTTTGTGGATGGCTTCAGTATTCATCACAACTGGTATGCGGCATCGCACCTCGCCATTGACCAGGGACCCATTGTAACCATGATTGAAAATTACCGGACAGGGTTATTATGGAAATTATTCATGAATATCCCGGATGTGCAAAACGGCCTGAAGAAGCTGGGATTTCATTCACCGTATTTTAAAAAATAGAAAATATGAAGGAGCATATCTCAAGGGAAAGGTTTTTAAAGACCACGGCCATGGCCGGCGCTGCCTTACTGGTTTCATCCCTGGAAGCCTGGGCGGCCGAACGTCCGGATCAGAAACTGAGGGTAGCCGTGATCGGTTGTGGCAGTGTGAGTAACCGCTATTTGCCCCAACTGCTTTCCTCCAGGCTGATCGAAGTGGTGAGTTTATGTGATATCAAATACGACCGGGCGCTGGCGCAGAATAAGCAATATAATGTGAATGCACAGACCTATCCGCATATCGACGCCCTGCTGAAGGGGGTATCCTTTGATATGATGGTCACGCTTACGGATATGCAGGTACACGGGGAACTGAATAAGAAAGCCTTGCTGGCAGGGAAGCATGTCTGGAGTGAAAAGCCGATGGCCAATACCTATGCCGAAGGGAAGGCCCTGCTGGACCTGGCCAAAACAAAAAAACTGCGGATCTGGGGAGCCCCGGCCGTGGTCAACAGCCCGCAGTTTGCCTTTATGAGTAAAATTATCCAGGAAGGCAAACTGGGAAGAATCGCGGCGGCCCACGGGCAGTACGGCCATACCGGCCCCACCTGGTCCGCCTTCTTCTATGAAAAAGGCGGGGGCAGTATGCCGGATCTCGGTGTGTACAATATGGCCACCCTTACCGGACTGCTGGGTCCGGCCCGGGCCGTGATGGCCATGACGAGTATCGTAAATCCGGAAAGGACCGTGGATGATAAAGGGAAAATAAAAGTGGAAGCCGAAGACAATGCACAGGTATTGCTGGAACATGATAAAGGCGTAATCAGTCATGTCATGTGCGGGTTCAATTATTTTGACCCGCATGGGCACGAGGCCGGCAGCCAGTCTCTGCATTCCATCCAGGTCTATGGCGATTATGGCAATATGCGGCTGATCGGTTATGACTGGGAGACCAATGGCGTGATGCTGGATACTTCCTGGGATAAACCGGCTGAACTGCTTTGTACGGATAAAGGAGGATATGAATGGCAGGAAGGCGCCCGCGTGGTGGGAGAGAGCCTGGTGAACGGCACGGAGCCCCGGATCAATGTGGAACATGCCCTGCATGTACTGGAGATCATTGAAGCGGCCCGGAAATCATCGGCCACGGGGACAAAAGTGAAACTGAAAAGCAGTTTCCCCTGGCCCCTCGTTAAATAATAAACCACCGGGCCCCCGGTCATATATGGAAAACAAGTCATAGCGATAGAAAAACAATTAGCTGAACCGGATCATTCCCGGAGGGGGTTTAGGGGTAAAGGCAGGAATTTATTGTCATTACGGTGGTTTTTATAAAGCCCTGCCGGACACGATTTTTGAGAGATCCGGGAATAAAGGGTTAAACTTCCGGTCAGGTATGCGGGTACAACCGGCTAAATGATTGCGTATGGGAAAATTCTTTTCAGCTTCACCGGCCGGTCAGCCCGGGGGGATTGCCCTGGTCAGGGTCATAACCGGTGTATTGCTGCTATATCATGGCTGGGAATGCTTTGATGCGGAAAAAATGAAGATGTACACCGGATGGTTTTCAGACAGGCATTATACCCAGCCGGCCCTTTGGGCCTATACAGGGAAAGTAGCCGAATTGCTGGCCGGGGCGGGATTTGTGCTGGGTTTGTTTACCCGGCTGGCTGCCCTGGGCGTGATCGCAGCTTTTACCGGCATCATTTTTATACTGGGTGATAAAGGGAAAATATTCCAGGGGGACCAGCATCCCTTTCTTTTTATCCTGCTCAGCCTGGTATTCCTTTTTACCGGCCCGGGTGCCCTCAGCCTCGATCGTCTTATCTTTAAAAACAAAGGGCGCAGGTATTAACAGCGAAGCAATGCCGGACAGTTTACAGGTACATATAAACAGTAATGGAAAAGAAGCAAACAGCTATGATGCGATCGTGATCGGCAGCGGCATCAGTGGCGGTTGGGCCGCCAAGGAGTTATGTGAGAAAGGATTAAAGACCCTGGTGCTAGAAAGGGGAAGAAAGGTGGATCATATCAGGGATTATCCAACCGCAAACCTGTCCCGCTGGGAACTGCCCCACCGCGGTTCCATAACCCGCGCGGCAAGAGAACAAAATCCACTGATCAGCAAAGCGGCCGGGTACGGGGAGGATACGCAGGATTTTTTTGTTAAGGATGCTGACCATCCGTATATACAGGAAAAGCCCTTTGACTGGATCCGCGGATACCAGGTAGGAGGCAAATCACTGACCTGGGGAAGGGCCTGTGCCCGCTGGAGCGAATATGATTTTACGGCGCCTGAACGTTATGGATACGGGGCGTCTTTTCCACTTGGATATAAGGAGATCAAAGACTGGTACAGTCATGTGGAAAAATTCATCGGGGTCTGCGGTAACCATGACCATATCCCCTCGATGCCCGACGGGGAATTTCTTCCTGCCTACGAATTGAATGCGGTGGAACAACACATGCAGCAGGTGCTGAAGGAAAAATTTAACCGGCACTATGTCTCCGGGAGGTGGGCGCATATCACCGAGCCGAAGCAAATTCACCTGGACCAGGGCCGCGCCCAATGCATGAACCGGAATCTCTGTATGCGGGGCTGCCCGCTGGGTGGCTATTTCAGTTCCAATTCTTCTACCCTGCCCTGGGC
Source organism: Sphingobacteriales bacterium (assembly GCA_016219985.1). Taxonomy (GTDB): domain Bacteria; phylum Bacteroidota; class Bacteroidia; order Chitinophagales; family Chitinophagaceae; genus JJ008. The sequence continues at coordinate 23,041 of JACRJO010000005.1, forward strand.
CGCGAAAACGGGCAATTTAACGATCCGCCCGCATTCCGTTGTGCACTCCATTATTTATGATGAACAGCAGCAAAAAGCCACCGGGGTCCGGGTGATTGATGCGAATACAAAAAAAGCGTCCGAATTCTATGCCCGCATTATATTCTGCAATGCCTCGTCTTTAAACAGCAATTTAATCCTGCTGAATTCCACTTCCCGCCGCTTTCCCCATGGGTTGGGAAATGATAACGGGCTGCTCGGTAAGTATATTTGCTTTCATAATTACCGGGGCAGTATGAACGGGGATATGGATGGATTCACCGATAAGTATTATAAAGTATCCAAACCGGCCGAATGTATCGTGGCTAATTTCCGGAACCTGGAAAAAAGGGATACAGATTTTTATGGCGGCTATGTCATCTATTCAGGCGCCTACCGGGAAAGACTAAGCGATAAAAATATAAAACCCCTGCTGGGTGCGGAATACAAAGAGGCGATCAGCGAACCCGGCACCTGGGGACTGTATATGTATATGCAGGGCGAAACGATCGCGAAGGAAACCAACCAGGTGCGGCTGAGCCCGGACCGGCAGGATCAATGGGGGATACCCCTGCTCATCACTTCCGTAGACTATGATGAGAATGACGATAAAATGGTGAAAGATTTCCTGGAGCAGGGGCAATTGATGCTGGAAGCGGCCGGGGTAAAAAATATCAATACCCGGGATAGTAAACAGGCGCCCGGCCTGGATATTCATGAAATGGGCGGGGTGAGGATGGGGAAGGATCCCGGGAACTCCCTGCTGAATGAATGGAACCAGCTGCATCATTGCAAAAATGTATTCGTAACCGACGGGGCCTGTATGACCAGCACCGGCAGCCAGAGCCCGTCCATCTTATATATGGCTTTTACCGCCAGGGCGGTGAATCATGCGGTGGAAGAACTAAAAAAGCGAAATTTATAGGCGGTAACTGACCATTTATTAATACCAGTATGCGTAACAAACTGTACCATTCAATAAAGTGTTTTCCCCGGGAGGGCTTTTTTCTCTTTATTCTTTGCTTTTTACTTTTGTCCTCCTCCGCCCAGCAACGGACTTATTGCAATCCCATCAACATCGATTATGGCTATACCCCCATTCCCAATTTTGCCGAATGGGGCCGTCACCGTGCCACGGCTGACCCGGTGATCGTTCTCTACAAAGGAGATTATTACCTGTTCAGCACCAACCAGTGGGGATACTGGTGGAGCCCTGACATGCTTAACTGGAATTTTATTTCCCGTAAATTTCTCCGCCCCTGGAATGAAGGCTATGATGAACTCTGTGCACCCGGAGTGGGGATTATCGGGGATACAATGATCGTATTTGGTTCAACATATACCAGTGGTTTCACCATCTGGATGAGCACTGATCCTAAAGCCAATGAATGGAAGCCCCTGGTGGATTCCTTTGCGATCGGTGGCTGGGACCCTTCTTTCTTTACAGATGATGACGGGAGGTTTTATATGTATAATGGCAGCAGTAACCGGTTCCCGATGTACGGGATCGAACTGAACAGGAAGAATATGGAACCCATCGGCGGCCGGAAAGAGATGTATATGCTGGAGCCCTGGCGGTTTGGCTGGCAGCGTTTCGGGGAACACATGGATAACACGTTCCTGGATCCTTTTCTCGAGGGTTCACATATGACCAGGCACAACGGGAAATATTACCTGCAGTATGGGGCGCCGGGTACCGAATTCAGCGGTTATGCGGATGGGTTAGTGGTGGGAAAGGATCCCCTCGGCCCCTTTGAAGCGCAGAGTGATCCCCTGAGTATCAAACTGGGGGGCTTTTCCAGGGGCGCCGGTCACGGAACCACGTTCCGGGATAAGTATGATCATTACTGGCATGTTTCCACCACGGTTATTTCTGTAAAGAATACGTTTGAACGCCGGCTCGGCATCTGGCCCGCCGGCTTTGATGCGGATGATAAAATGTATTGTAATACCACGTTCGGGGATTACCCGCATTATATCCCGGCCCCCGGTTTCCCCGGCGACCAGTATGGAACCGATGGAAAATCGCCCTATTTCACCGGCTGGATGCTGCTCAATTATAATAAACCGGTGCAGGTGTCTTCCACCCTGGGGGGGTATACACCCAATAATGCCGTGGATGAACTGATCAAAACCTACTGGAGTGCAGTTAGTGGCAGCAAAGGAGAATGGATCCAGTCCGACCTGGGGAATATATCCACGGTCAACGCAGTACAGATCAACTACGCAGACCAGGACGCGGAGCCCGATCGTTTGGGAAAATGGACGGGCCAGTATCACCAGTATAAATTGTATTATTCAACGGACGGGAAAAAATGGACGGTATTGGTGGACAAGAGCCGGAACAGGACCGATGTGCCCCACGAGTATGTGGAACTGGCAGTCCCGGTACAGGCCCGGTACATCAGGCTGGAAAACATACATATGCCCACCGGTAAATTTGCCATCAGCGGGCTGCGGGTATTCGGTAATGGCAACGGGGCAAGGCCCGATGTGGTACAGGGCTTTATTGTATTGCGTACGGAGAAAGACAAACGCAGCGCTTTTATCAAGTGGAAACCGGTGGACAATGCATTTGCCTATAATATCTATTACGGTACCGATCCTGGTAAGTTGTACACCAGTATTATGGTGCATTCCAATAATGAATACTGGATGAAGGCCATGGATTCCCGGAAACCCTATTATTATTGTATAGAAGCCGTGAATGAAAACGGCACCAGTACAAGAACCCCCGTACTAAAAGTGGACTGATATGCGTAAACTAGTTGTTTTTTCTTTCCTGTTATGCCTCGTAGCCCGGGAGGGCCGGTCGCAGGGCAATTTTCCCTACTGGAAAGAAGTACAGGCCCTCCGGCAAAAGGACAGCCTGGCTTTTCCGGCCCCGGGACAAACGCTTTTTATAGGCAGTTCTTCTTTCACCCTCTGGAAGGATGTGCAGGATTATTTTCCCAAACATAAAATCCTGAACCGGGCATTCGGCGGCTCCACCCTGCTGGATATGATTCGCTACCGGTATGATGTGGTATTCCCTTACCAGCCAAAGCAGATTGTTCTTTACTGCGGGGAAAATGATTTTGCCGCAGCCGACTCCATAACGGTGGAAATGGTGGTGGAACGGTTTAAGACGCTTTATTCCCTGGTCCGGGCCCGGTATCCCCTGGTGCCCTTCCTGTATGTATCGATGAAACCCAGTCCCAGCCGGGTCCACCTGATGCCGAAATATGAAGCGGCCAACCAGCAAATCATGGATTTTTTAAAGAAGCAAAAGAAATCAGCCTTTGCGGATGTCTATTCAAAAATGCTGAATGCCGATGGAAGCCCGATGGAAGACCTCTTTATTGAGGACCGCCTGCACATGAATGCAAAAGGGTATGCGATCTGGAAAAAAGTACTGGAGAAGTACCTGGTACCCTGATGGCGGGAAAATGAAGAACTTATTTAGTCAATTTAATAAATATGCGAAAAATGAAAAGGATTGTTTCCCTTGTACTTGTGGCCATACTGTTCCTGTCAGCAGAACAGGCAGCTGCCCAGCCAGGCGTTGATGCAAAATCCGGCAATGCCCGGATGAAGACCTTTATTGATGCCCTGATGAAAAAAATGACTCTCGAAGAAAAGATCGGGCAACTGAACCTGCCTGGCAGCGGGGATATTGTAACCGGCCAGGCCCAGAGCTCAGATATCGGTAAAAAGATCCGGGAAGGAAAAGTAGGCGGCCTGTTCAATATTAAATCGGTTGCCAAGATCAGGGATGTGCAGAAAGTAGCTGTGGAAGAAAGCCGGCTGAAGATCCCCCTGATCTTTGGAATGGATGTCATTCATGGATATGAAACCGTATTTCCCATTCCCCTGGGACTAAGCTGTACCTGGGATATGAGCCTGGTGGAAAACAGCGCCCGTATCGCGGCAGTGGAAGCCAGCGCCGACGGGATCAACTGGACATTTTCTCCCATGGTGGATATCTGCCGGGATGCCCGCTGGGGACGGATCGCTGAAGGAAGTGGCGAAGATCCTTATCTCGGATCACAAATTGCCCGGGCCATGGTGCGGGGTTACCAGGGAAATGACCTTTCAAAGAATAATACCATCATGGCCTGTGTAAAGCACTATGCTATGTACGGGGCGGCGGAAGCCGGCCGTGATTACAATACCACGGATATGAGTCACCAGCGGATGTACAATGATTATTTACCCCCGTATAAAGCCGCCGCCGCCGCTGGCGCCGGCAGTTTTATGGCTTCTTTCAATGAAGTGGACGGGGTGCCCGCCACAGCCAGTAAATGGCTGATGACCGATGTACTCCGCAAACAGTGGGGCTTTAAAGGTTTTGTGGTAACCGATTATACCGGTATCAATGAAATGGTGGCTCATGGGATCGGCGACCTGCAGGCCGTTTCTGCCCGGGCCCTGGTGGCGGGTATTGATATGGATATGGTCGGGGAAGGATTGCTGACCACTTTACCCCAATCATTAAAGGAAGGAAAAGTAACATTGGCCCAGATCGAAACAGCCTGCCGCCGCATCCTGGAAGCAAAATACAAACTCGGTTTGTTTGAAGATCCGTACCGGTATTGTGATGAGAACCGGGCAAAGACCGAACTATTTACTGCGGAACACCGCGCCATCGCCCGGAACACCGCCGCCCGGAGTTTTGTATTGCTGAAAAACCAGGGTGATATCCTGCCGCTGAAAAAGACCGGCACCATTGCCCTGGTCGGACCGCTGGCCGATAACAAAGAAAATATGCCGGGTACCTGGAGTGTGGCCGCCAATTTCCAGAAAGCTACTTCGGTACTCAGTGGTTTAAAAGAAGTGGCGGGAGACCGGGTAAAAATTTTATACGCGAAGGGTTCCAACCTGGATGCCGATGCCGCTTTTGAAGAAAGGGCCGGCATGTTTGGAAAAGCATTGGGAAGGGACAACCGCCCCGCCGATGTGATCATTAAAGAAGCGGTTGACATCGCTCTTCAGAGCGATGTGGTGGTGGCGGCCCTCGGCGAGAGCGCCGAAATGAGCGGGGAGAGCAGCAGCCGGTCCAATATTGAAATACCGCAGGCACAGAAGGACCTGCTCAACGCCCTGTTAAAAACCGGGAAACCAGTGGTGCTTGTATTGTTTACCGGCCGCCCGCTGGCGATCAAAGAAGAAGCGGAGAAAGTGCCGGCTATCCTGAATGTGTGGTTTGGCGGCAGTGAAGCGGGATTTGCTATCGCGGATGTGTTGTTCGGGGAGGTGAATCCTTCCGGCAAGCTGACCACTACCTGGCCGCAGAACGTTGGACAGGTGCCCCTGTATTATGCGCATAAGAATACCGGCCGCCCGCTGGATGAAGGGAAGTGGTTCTCTAAATTCCGGTCAAACTACCTCGATGTAAGCAATGATCCCGTTTATCCTTTTGGATACGGGTTAAGCTATACCCGTTTTTCGTACAGCGATATCACCCTCAGCAGCGCCGCCTTAAAAGGAAACCAAAAACTAACGGCGGATGTAACGGTGAGCAATACCGGAAAATACGATGGACAGGAAGTGGTCCAGTTGTATATCCGGGATGTGGTGGGTTCGGTGACCCGGCCGGTTAAAGAATTAAAAGGATTTCAGAAGATCAGTCTCAAAGCCGGGGAAAGTAAAACGGTAACCTTTACGATTACCCCGGAAGACCTGAAATTCTATAACTATGACCTGAAGTACGACTGGGAAGGAGGCGAGTTTCAGATCATGATCGGGGGCAGTTCAGCAGCGGTTAAGACCGTTAGTGTGAATTGGACAAAATAAGGAGGGGCCAGCAGCCCGGGACTGACCGTTCCCGTTCCGGTAACCGGGGCAGGACGGTTAGTCCCCCAGGCTGTTAAAGTAATCGTTGATGGATTGCTCTGTGGGTACCTGTAATTTTTTCCGGAGGCGGTACCGGCTTATTTCGACACCGCGTACGGAAATATTCAGTAGCTGCGCGATTTCCTTGGAGGACAGTTTGAGCTGGAGATAGGTGCATACTTTCAGGTCTGTATTGGTCAGCGAAGGGAAACGGGACTTCAGTTTCTTCAGGAAATTATTATTGATCTCGTCAAAGTGGGAGGCAAACTGTTCCCAGTTGGATTCGCTTTCCTCGATATCATTGACCAGGTGAAGGGCTTTTTTTACATCGTGGTCGCCCCCGGTTTTCTTATACAATTTCTGTAATTCATCTTTTACTTTGATCAGGGCATCACCCCGTTCCGCCAGGTGCAGGCTGACGTCCGCCAGTTTCTTTTGCTTGCTTAGTATCTCACTGGTGAGCTTTTCATTCTGCAGCTTGATGATTTCCTTTTCGGTTTGTTCCATCTCCAGCTGGTGGACGTATTTGAGTTTCCGCTGTTCTTCGGCAAACTGCTCTTCCTGCTGATGAAATTTCCGCCGTTGCCATTTATACAAAGCAAATACCAGGGAGGCCAGGAGGAGGGTGTAGATCAAATACGCCAGGGTGGATTTGTACCAGGGCGGTAATACCCTGAAGGAATAATGAAGCGGTTCAGATTCGTTACCCAGGTTGTCATGTGCCCTGATATGAAAGGTATAGGACCCGCTGGGCAGGTTGGTATAATCTTTTTCCGTTTTGGCGGACCAGGCCGACCAGTTATGTTCGTACCCTTCCAGCCGGTAACTGTATTCAATATTTTCCCGGAGACTGAAAGCCGTGGCGCTGTATTCGAAATGAAATGAATTGTTCTTGCCCGAAAACAGGGGGAGGAAACCGGCAGCGGGCTTTTTGTTGCCCCCGGCGCCGGTATAGGTAACCGGGTACCCCCCGAAAACAATGCTGTCTTTTTCGCCCAACAGCTTTACCTGGGTCAGCAGCGGGGTTATCTTTTTATTGTTGGCGATATATTTACTGAAGTTGAGGTGGATGATGCCTTCCTCTGATGAAATGAAAATATTTTCATCCGAATAGGGATAAATGCTTTCAAAGCCCGAGAGGATCTTCCCGGTCAGTTCCGGGAAATAGGTGATCGTATATTTTTTCTGCCCGGCGCTGTCTGACAGAACCGCGACCCCGATCATCTTATCGCTGCAAAACCAAAGATTGCCTTCTTTGTCTTCCGCCAGGTACTGTATCCACCGGTTCCCAAAAATGGGATACAGGGAAGGGGAGGGAACAAATTTCCCGGAAGCGTCATTAAATTCATAAACCCCTTTTTCTGTACCCACCACCACCCTGTTATTGATCCGGAATACATGATTCCTGAAACCGGAGGGGAGCCCGTCTTTTTGTGTATATATGGTGGTGCTGTAGGAAGTGCTGTCCGGTCCGGGTATGATCTTAAATACACCCCGGTAGGGATGGGAGGCCCAAATGATATTCTTATTATCGGTAGCGAGGAACCGGAGTGATATATAGTCGCCTTTCAGGGGATGCCCCCCGGTAAAGCCCGCTCCTTTGAAATTCAGTATGCTGAGCCCGGCATAGGTACCCATCAATACGTTGGCAGAGGGCTGGATGGGTGAGGCCGGGAGAAATATCCAGGCGCCTGTTTCAGTGGTAAGCTGGCGGGTCTCGCTGTTCGTAATATCATAACACCCGTTATGATGTCCCAGCAGGACACGGCCATTCACCTCGGCCACCCGCCAGGTCTGGCCCGATGTGTTTTTTACCGGGGAGAAATCACCTTTTACAAAACTGAGATCCGGGGCCGGCCCGTTTACCGGTAAGGAATAGGCCCCGTCCGAAGTAGCGATATAGAGCCGGTTATTAAATAGTAAAGTGGAGTAACCGGTCACTTCATTCAGCCGGCCGGGTTTGATGTATTTGATGGCGGCGTTATAGGCAATAAAGCTGATCCCGTTATTCAATCCGGTCCAGAGGTTTTTCTCGTTATCGATATAAACGCTTAATATATTATTATTCTGAAGACCTTCCGGGGTTCCCAGGTATTGTACTACCTGTCCATGGTTATTGATGATGATACATCCCATGGATACTGTTCCGGCTACATACTCATCTGCATTGATTCGTTCAAAGGAATAGATATTATGTTTCAGGAATAGGGGATCGGCCTGTGTTTTCCAGGGCTGCAGGCTGCCGTTGGAAAAGGAGAAAATACCGTTTCTGTGGGTGCTGATCAGCAGGTCCCCGGAACTGCTGGTTACGATACCGGTGATCACTCCATGGGGAAAGCCGGATGCCAGGAGGGGTTTCCAAACACCGCCTTCAAACTGGTAAAGTCCTTTTTGAAAATCCTGGGCGATTAATTTATCCCCGGTTTTTTTCAGGATCTGCCACCCGGAAACCGGGGGGTGAACTTTAATAGCATCGTCCTTATATTCAAAGATCCATTCCCAGCTCCGGAAGAAGACAGATCCCTTGTAAACTTCTATATCCCAGATATCTGCAAACTTGGTATAGGGTTCAGGGATCAGTTGTTTTATGGAGAAATAGCGGAGAACTCCCTGGTTATCCGGTTTATAATAGCCAATTTCATCCTGCCCCCCGGCATAAACCCGGTCATTTTCGATAGCGATCGAACGCAGGATGGTTTTATTGGGTTGGGGGTATGTTTTCCAGTAGCTGCCGTCAAACGTCACCAAACCTTCGTTGTTGGCAAAATACATCCGGCCATATTTATCCTGCCTGATGTCCCAGGTCTGACTGCCGGCATGGAATTCATTCTTCTTATAATTCAGGATCCGGGGCAATCCGATGGTATTTTGGGCGGCTGTATACGCCCCGGTCAGCAGAAATACAAGCAAAGCAGGCAAGAGTCGCATAAAGTAAAGGTAAAACAGAATGATGTAGTAATGAAGTATTATTTATATATTGATAGTCAGTTGTTTAGTCTTTGATGATGTAGTGAAGATGTATAACCGAAACGGGAAAGAGATAAGCCTGTAAATATATTTGTACGTTCATTATCTCAAATTCTCAAAATTAGACTGCGTATGAAAAAAATTATCCAGGGGATATTGTTTCCCCTTCTTTTTCTGGGCATCCATTCCTTCACAGCCCAGGCTCAAAACAAAATTTTAAAAGGTAAGGTCACGGGTGAAAAAGGGGAAGGCATTTCCGCCTCCATCTCCGTTAAGGGTACCAAGCTGGGTACCGTAACGAATGAGACCGGGGAGTTTACCCTCAGTGTACCTGCAACAGCCCAAACACTGGTTGTTACTTCCGTCGGGTACGATGCGAAAGAAGTCGCCATTACGGATGAACCGATGCAGATCAGCCTTTCCAAGGCCGATTTAAAGCTGGATGAAGTAGTGGTTGTGGGGTATGGCACACAGAAGAAAAGCGTGGTAACCGGCTCCATCTCGAGTGTAAAGGCCAAGGACCTCGAAAAAGTGCCTTCCGGGCGTATCGAGCAGGCCCTGCAGGGCCGGGTTTCCGGGGTAACCATCATGCAGAACTCCGGCCAGCCAGGTTCATCCTCCACCATCCGGGTGAGAGGGGTAACCACTTTTGGCGGCGCCGGAAATAATCCCTTATGGGTAGTGGATGGAGTGGTTGTGGATGCCGGCGGGATCGGTTACCTGAACCAGTCCGACATCGAATCAATTGAAGTATTGAAAGATGCGGCTTCTGCGGCAATTTACGGAACCCGGGCGGCCACGGGGGTAATCATGGTTACCACCAAGAAAGGTAAGGCCGGGAAAATGACAGTGGGGTATAACGGCTTTTACGGTATTTCAGCACCTGAAAAAGTTTTAAAGCTGCTGAATGCCACCCAATATGCCACCTTATTAAATGAAAGGTCTGTCGCCGGTGGCGGTAATGTGCTCTTCCCCGATTTAAGCGGGCTGGGTACCGGTACCGACTGGCAGAAAACTATCTTTAATAACAGTGCCAGGCGGCAAACGCATGAAGTTAGCCTGAGTGGCGGTAATGACCGGTCCACTTATTATTTCTCCATGGGTTACCAGGACCAGCAGGGTATTGTGGCGACTGATATTTCAAACTATACAAGGAAGAGTATCCGGATCAACTCCACACATAAGATCTCTAACCGGATCACGTTTGGACAGACCCTGGGCTACTCCCGTCAGAAAGCGGTGGGTATCGGTGGTACCGATGAATATGGCGGCGTGTTAAGTTCAGCCATTAACCTCGATCCTACCACTCCCCTGGTAGTAACTGATCCTGTTGTTGCCAATTCAGCACCCTACAGTGTAAACCCGGTTATCCGGGATGCCAATGGAAATCCTTACGGTATTTCCAGCTGGGTAGGACAGGAAATGAAGAACCCGATGGCCTATATTCAAACCCGGCTGGGTGCGTATGACTGGGCGGATGATATCGTGGGCAATGCATTCTTAGAGGCCAGTATTACCAAAGATTTAAAAATAAAATCTACTGTTGGTGCGAAGCTGGCTTACTGGGGCGGGGTTGGATTTACCCCGGTTTATTACCTGAGTGCCACCACCCGGACTACCCAGAACAGTTATGGGAAAAGCAACGAACAGGTCTTCAACTGGAATATTGAGAACACGATTACCTATAATAAAAAGATCAGCGACCATAATTTTACGGTGCTGTTAGGCCAGGGTGCCTATGTGGAAGGTATCGGCGGCGGCCAGGGCACTACCCTGTTTAACCTGCCGATCACCAGTTACAAAGACGCATCCTTCAGTTTTGATATTCCTGCCAGCAGCAGGACCACCAGTTCTTATGATGCGACCGAGCATAAAGTTTCATCCCTGTTTGCCAGGTTAAACTACAATTACCAGGAGAAATACCTGCTCACCGGTATTATACGCCGGGACGGTTCTTCCCGTTTTGGTTCTAATAACAAATACGGTACTTTCCCGTCATTTTCACTGGGCTGGGTCGTTTCCAGGGAAGGTTTCTGGACTACCAATAAACTGGTAAACCAGTTAAAACTCAGGGGCGGTTATGGTATCGTTGGTAACGATGCGATCCGCAATTTCGGGTATTTATCTACTGTAAACGGCGGTTTCAATTATACGCTGGGAAATTCAGGAGTGATTACCACCGGGTATGCACCCGCTTCACTGGATAACCCCGACCTGCGCTGGGAAGAAACAAAGCAGGCCAATGCCGGGTTCGATGCAACACTGGTATCCAACCTGAACCTGAGCTTTGATTTTTACAATAAAAAAACAACGGGTATCTTAAGGCCGGTCACCATCCCGGGTTATGTAGGGGTATCCTCTTCCCCGGTAGCCAATATTGCTGATATGGAAAACACCGGTATTGAAGTGGAATTGAATTACCGCAAGAAAATCGGGGATGTTACCCTGAGCACTACCGGTAGTTTCAGTACACTGAAGAATAAAGTAACCTATGTTGCTTCTGATGCCAATTACATTTCAGGTGATGCCGCCTTCCAATCCATGGGATCTGTAACAAGAACCCAGGTAGGTGAATCATACAACTCTTTTTACGGATTCCAGACCAATGGTATTTTCCAGAATGAAGCTGAGATCAACAACTATAAGAATGGTTCCGGCGGACTGGTTCAGCCCAATGCAAGGCCGGGCGATTTCCGGTGGGTGGATGCTAACGGGGATGGTTCCATTACCGACCTGGATAAAGTATTCCTGGGAAACAACCTGCCCAAATATACATATGGCTTAACGATCAACCTTGAGTATAAAGGGTTCGACTTTATGATCTTTGGACAGGGCGCCGGCGGAAACAAGATCTTCCAGGGCCTGCGCAGGCTGGATATCGGGAACTCCAATTTCCAGACCGTTGCCATGAGCCGCTGGACCGGAGAAGGTACCTCCACTAAATATCCCCGGTTAACCAGTACGGACCCGAACGGAAACTTTGGAAAGATGTCTGATTTTTACCTTGAAAAAGGTGATTATGCCAGGATCAAACTGGTACAATTAGGATATACATTACCGGCCAGGATCGCGAATAAGATTTATGCCAGCAGGTTACGGGTATATGTTACCGGTGAAAATCTGCTGACCCTGACAAAATATACCGGTTATGACCCCGAGATCGGCGGCGGTGTGTTCGGCATTGATAAAGGGTTCTATCCCCAGGCCAGGTCAGTAATCTTCGGTATTCAACTGCAATTCTAATTAACGGCTATTAAATTTTTAATATGAAAAAAATAGTTATAAATACTTTGACAATAGGTTTCCTGCTGGTTGCAGGACTTACCTCTTGCAAAAAAACATTTACGGATGTTACGCCCAAGGGGCAATTCTTATCAGAGAACTATTACGCTAATAAAGATCAGGCTTTTTCAGCGCTGGTTGCGGTGTATGATGTGCTTCGTAAAAACTCCGGCGGGTTTGAAAACATGATCTCCATGATGAATGCCGGATCTGATGATCAGTATGCAGGCGGCGGTGGTGCCACAGACGGTGCCGGTATACAAGGATTCTCCAACTATACCATTAACGCCAACATCATGCCCGGCAGTTTCTGGAATGATTATTACCAGGGAATTTTCAGGGCGAACACCTTACTGGCCAAATTGCCAAACACCACGATGGATGCTTCCCTTAAAGCAAGGTTTGTGGCTGAAACAAAAGCTCTGAGGGCGTTCTATTACTTTAATTTAGTCCGGTTGTTTAAAAACATCCCGTTGATCCTGGAGCCTCTGACCACTTCCAATATGTATGATGTGGTACAGGAAACACCTGCCGCGGTTTATACCCAGATCGAAAAGGACCTGGCCGAAGCGATTCCCGATTTACCGACTACGGTTACTCTATCCACCGATGCGGGACGACTGACCAAGGGAGCCGCCCAGGCTATCCTCGGTAAGGTTTTCCTGTATGATAATAAGATGCCCCAGGCCGCGGCGCAATTTGCCGAGGTGAACGGCACCCCGGGTGGTACCAGCCAGTACGGGTATAAACTGCTCACTAATTTCAGCGACCTGTGGGTGGTGGCTAATAAATTTAACAGTGAGTATATTCTCGAGTGCAGCCATAGCAGCGCCGGTAATTCCGACTGGGGCTGGTGGGGAAGCGGCCGCGATGAAGGAAACTCCCTGAACGTGATGGTGGGCCCCCGCAGTTATTCAAGACCTGCCGGTTCCACTGCACCGGATTTACCCAGCGGATGGAGCTTTAACGTGTTCACCCAGGATTTTTATGATGCCATCAGCGGGGATCCCCGTTTTGCAGCCACCGTGTTCGATCTGAAAGCGCTGGCAGCAGCCGGCCAGGCCAGTTATATTGCCGGGTACCAGAATACCGGTTATTTCCTGAATAAATTCCTGCCCCGCCAGGCCGATGTAAGAACAGGTGGTGGTGCAATGGAATTAAACTATAAGCAAAACACACCGATCATCCGGTTAGCCGACACTTATTTAATGGAAGCAGAGGCGCTGGGAGCCACAGGGTCCAGGGCGCAGGCGCTGCTGGATGCTGTCAGGGCCCGGGTAGGACTTGCTTCTGTTCCTGTTTCTATGGCAGCGATCAAGGCAGAAAGAAGGCTGGAACTGGCGGGCGAAGGCCACCGGTTTTTTGACCTTGTAAGATGGGGTGATGCCGCATCCAAGTTGGCAGGCAGGGGATTTGTTGCCAATAAGAATGAAATTTTCCCGATCCCCTTCAGGGAGTTGCAGGGAACCAAACTGGTACAGAATCCAGGCTATTAATATTAAAATTTTAAATTGTCCATAATGAAACAAGTAAAAATATTATTGGGGATTGCAACGCTCCTTTTTATAGCCAGCGGATGTGCTAAGAAGGATGGTATCGATGGCGATACGTCTTTCTTAAGTACCGTTAGCTCCGGAAATCTTTCAAAGATCATTGATATCAGCAATGATAATTCGGGAGTAGTAACTGTAACACCTCTGGGTGACGGGGTTACCTCTTTTTCTGTTGACTTCGGCCACGATGGCGCCAAAGCAACTGTATTACCCGGAAACAGGGCTTCGCATGTTTATCCCGAAGGCAGTTTTTCAGTAACAATCGTTTCCACCGACCTGGCTGGTAAACAAACGACTACTGCCTACCCGATCACCGTAGCCTACAGGGCGCCGGAAAGCCTCGTGCCAACCATTGGCAGCAATGCCAACAGCCTGTCCGTAAAAGCGACCGCTCTTTATACGGCCTCCTTCCTGGTTTACTGGGGTGATGTGCCGAATGAAGTGGGTACCCCGCTGGCAAAAAATGCAACGGTTTACCACGTATATGCTGCACCCGGCGCTTATAATGTAAAAGTGGTGGCCAAAAGTGGAAATGCCACTTATACCGGGGCTGCAACCGCAGAAGTGATAACGGCCAAAACCATTAATCCCTTCTCTTTTGTTTTACCCATCACATTTGAAGATCCTGCCGTAAATTATTTCTTCGGTTCATTCGGAGGCGGACAGCAATTTTCAAAAGTGGCCAACCCGGATGCCACCGGTCTGAATACATCCGCCACCGTGGGCAAATATGTACGCGGATGGGAAAACTGGAGCGGTACATACAGCCCGTTGAATCAATTGGTTGATTTGTCTGTAAACAAGAAGGTGAAGATCCTGGTGTATAACCCGGATCCCACACTTGTTGGTAAAAAACTGAACCTGGAACTGGAAGCTGCCTATACCGGAACACCGGGCAATGGAGTAGGTGTGTTAAAAGTACCGTTCACCACTTCCGGCGCCTGGGAAGAGCTGGTCTTTGATTTCAGCACCCTTCCTGCATTACCGGCAACTGCGAAGTTTGGTCAGATCGTTTTCCGGTTTAATGACGGTTACAGCGGCAATACCCCCGGTGAGGGAGGACAAGGTTCTATATTCTACGTCGATAACATCAGATTAACTAATTAAAAAAGCATATTAATATGAAAGCATTATTTAAAATAGCAACGGCTGTTTTACTGATACTTACTGCAGTTGTCAGTTGTAAGCAGGCCGATTACTCCATGGGGGACTTAACGGCTCCTTCCAATATTGTTATTGACGCCCAACTGGTCGGGAAAGATGCCACCCATCCCAATGGGGATGGTTCCGGTGATGTAAACTTTACGATTACCGCCGCAAACGCACTTTCTTATAAGATCGACTATGATGCGGCCGACGGGATTAACTTGGATTTCCTGGCAAGTGGCAGGGGGGTAAAAAAATATACAAAACTTGGACTGAACACTTACCGGGTAACCGTGGTTGTTTATGGTAAGGGTGGTACCTCTTCCACTGCTACAAAAGAAGTGACTGTGCAGAGTAATTTTGTACCGGATCCCACGATTGTGGCCAACCTTACCGGCAGCGGAACCAAGACATGGTATGTTGACAAAGATGTGGCCGGCCATTTTGGTGTTGGTCCCTGGAGCACTACCTCAGTCACACCCGAATGGTGGGCAGCTGCTCCTAACGAAAAAGTAGCCTGCTGCAATTGTTTCTATACAGCCAGGTTTGCTTTTACCAAGACAGGAGCCACCAGCTATACCTTAACGGTTACCACACCGGATGGCGCTTTTACCAAGACCGGCGGACTGACCACTTTACCGGGTATTCCCGGCTCAGGGTCTGAAGGATGTTATTCCTATGGCGGAAGCCCTGCTACTGCTTTTAATTTTGTTCCTTCCGGTTCAGGTATCGCCGCCAGTGCACCTTCTACGAAAACAGCGATTGAACTGACCAGTAATTCACAGTTTATCGGGTATGGTTCTTTGCAAAAGGAATATGAGATAATGGTGATTACTCCCACCTATTTATATTTGAGAGCAAGAGGAACTGAGACCGGAAACGCCTGGTACCTGAAGTTAAAGCCCATGTAATAGTGGGTTGACGGAATACAGGAAATACAGATAAAAGGGAACACGTTTTCCTTTTATCTGTACCTCCTGTAAAACGGGTGGATTCCCGCCCGGAACGGATGTCCATTTTTATCATTTTCTCTTTACCTGTTGTATATGAGACCCTCTTTTTTTCCGGTTTTACTGATGCTGGTTGCCATAACATCCTGCAATAAGAGTAAAGACAGCGGGACTACCGCTATCATTCCCGAGAACCTCGTCGTTACTGCAGTGGTCAACCCGGATAATAGCGGGAATGTGGCGTTTACCGCATCAGCCACTCATACGGTGCTTTATACATTTGACCTGGGGAACGGGGTAAACCAGTTGTCCACAACCGGAACACTTTCGTATAAATACACGGCTTCGGGTACCTATACCATTACGGTAGTGGCCAAGAGCGGAACAGGACATTCCATTTCCAAATCAATCACCCTTACCGTTACGGTGACCCAGGCCCTGATCTGGTCCGATGAATTTGACACACCCGGCGCACCGGATACTGCCAAGTGGGGATATGATCTCGGGGCCGGTGGATGGGGGAATAATGAACTGCAGTATTATACCAACAGGGCAGATAATGCAGTGGTGTCGAATGGAACCCTTAAAATAATTGCGAAAGCGGAGAATTTCAGCGGGAGTCCCTATACGTCCGCAAGGCTGTTGTCCAGGGATAAATTTTCTTTTAAGTACGGAAAGATTGAAGCGCGGGCCAAACTGCCTGCGGGGGCGGGTACCTGGCCGGCTATCTGGATGCTGGGCAATAATATCGGTACGGTGGGCTGGCCGGCCTGCGGCGAGATCGATATCATGGAACACAGGGGCAACCAGTTGAACACGATCTTCGGTACCCTGCATCACCCCGGCCATTCCGGGGGGAATGGGGATGGCGCTACGGTCGCCGTTCCGAATGTTACTACGGAGTTTCACAACTATACGATGGAATGGACCGCTTCTTCCATCAAATTTTTTGTGGATAATGTTGTTTTTTATTCTTTTGGGAATACGGGCAGCCTGCCGTTCAACCAGAATTTCTTTGTGATCCTGAATGTGGCGATGGGCGGAAGTTTTGGCGGGGCCGTGGACCCCGGTTTTTCCAGTGCTGCCATGGAGATTGATTATATAAGAGTGTATCAATAAGGCTTCACAAAAGCAATAAGCATAAGCAGTCTAAAAAAAGTGGAACGTATCTTCTTTTTTAAGATAATACCTCCACTTTTATTCTTTTGATTTTTAGGAATGTCAAAGCAGTGATTATGTTGCTCAGCGATAAGCGGGTACTGGTTACCGGTATCCTTCTTTGTTTTCTTTTTGCCTGGCAGGGATGTGAAGCGCAACCGGGTTTCCATCAACTGGTCTGGTCGGATGAATTTAATTATGAGGGGCTGCCCGACAGCCTGAAATGGGATTATGATAAAGGGACCGGTTGTCCCCAGAACTGCGGGTGGGGAAATGATGAACTGCAGTATTATACCTGGAACAGGGCTGAAAATGCCCGGGTGCAGGACGGGCACCTGATCATTGAAGCCCGCCGGGAAGAATACCAGGGCGCTGCCTATACCTCAGCCCGGCTGGCCTCCCGGAATAAGGGCGACTGGCAATACGGGCGGATGGAGATCAGGGCCAAACTGCCTGCCGGCAGGGGACTCTGGCCGGCCATCTGGATGCTGCCCACCCGCTGGGAATACGGCGGCTGGCCCCGGAGCGGCGAGATCGATATCATGGAGAATGTGGGGTACTGGCCGGATTCCGTTTTCGGCACGGTGCATACCCAATCTTACAATGGTATGCTGGGTACTCAAAAAACAAAGGGGATCAGTCACCCCGATTTTTCTTCAGCCTTTCATGTTTACGCCATCGAGTGGACCCCGGAATCGATTTCTTTCCTGGTAGACGGGGAGCTATACAATTATTTTAAAAACGACAAGACAGGCGTTGCCGCCTGGCCTTTCGATAAAGAATTTCACCTGTTGCTCAATATTGCTGTGGGAGGTAAGTGGGGAGGTAAATTCGGAATTGAGGAGGACATCTTTCCGCGGCAGATGCTGGTGGACTGGGTAAGGGTGTACCAGTGATGAGCTGTTTCCGGGTAACCCGGTTCCGGCGAAATGCAGATTACTTATATTTATTCGTCTAAATATTTATTATGAAAAGAATTGCTGCCATTGCCTGCCTGCTGATCATAACAGGCTATGCGTATTCCCAAAGTCCCGCAGAAAAGAAGATCCGGAAATCAGTTGATTCCCTCCTGAAGCTGATGACCCTCGATGAAAAGATCGGGCAGATGAACCAGTACAATGGCCCCTGGGCCGCTACCGGCCCCCTGACCAATGACGGCAACCTGCTTTCGCAGATTAAAGAGGGGAAAGTGGGTTCCATGCTGAATGTAACCGGGGTGAAAAGAACAAGGGAGTTACAGGAAGTGGCCCTGCAATCCAGGTTAAAGATCCCCCTGCTCTTCGGGCAGGATATCATTCATGGCTACCGGACGATATTCCCCATTCCGCTGGGGGAAGCGGCCAGTTGGAACCTGGCGGCCATGGAAGCCAGCGCCAGGGTGGCGGCTACGGAAGCCAGTGCGTCTGGTATACACTGGACCTTTGCCCCCATGGTGGATATTGCCCGCGACCCCCGCTGGGGAAGGGTGATGGAAGGGGCCGGCGAAGACCCCTATCTTGGTTCGCTGATCGCGAAAGCCAGGGTGAATGGTTTCCAGGGGAAGGGATTGGGTGATACCTCCGCTTTGATGGCCTGTGCCAAACACTTTGCAGCGTATGGTGCGGCTGTGGGTGGCCGTGATTATAACAGCGTGGACATGAGCCTGCGCCAGCTGCACGAAACCTACCTGCCGCCTTTTAAAGCAGCCGCCGAGGCCGGGGCCGCCACGTTTATGAATTCATTTAATGATATCAATGGTATTCCTGCTACCGGGAATAAATATATTCAGCGGGATATTTTAAAAGGCCAATGGAAATTCAAAGGCTTTGTGGTGAGCGACTGGGGCAGTATCGGCGAGATGATCAATCACGGGTATTCTAAAAATAATTATGAAGCAGCTTTCCAGGCGGCGAATGCCGGGAGTGATATGGATATGGAGAGCCGGAGCTATATTCAAAACCTGTCCAGGCTGGTGAAAGAAGGAAAGGTAAAAATGAGTGTGATAGATGATGCCGTGGGGAGGATCCTGCGGAAAAAATTTGAAATGGGATTGTTTGCTGATCCCTATAAATTTTCCAATGAAAACAGGGAAAAAGCACAATGGAATAACGCGGAACACCTCGCCGTGTCCAGGGATATTGCGAGGAAGAGCATCGTGTTGCTGAAGAATGAGCATCATATCCTGCCTGTCAGCAAGCAGGCGGGTACGATCGCATTGATCGGCCCCTTTGCCAAAGCCCAGGGCGATAACCGGGGCTTCTGGAGTTATGAATGGCCGGATGATTCCCTCCGGATGGTTTCTCTCTGGCAGGGGGTGCAAAAAAAAGTATCAGCTGAAACCAAATTACTGTATGCCAAAGGCTGCGATTTTATGGACAGTTCCCGGGCCGGCTTTGCGGAAGCGGTTGAAGTGGCAAAGGCTGCTTATTTCGTGATCCTTTCTGTCGGGGAAGGTCCTAACATGAGCGGCGAAGCCAAGAGCCGGAGTTCCATCCAACTGCCCGGTGTGCAGGAAGAACTGATCAAAGCCGTGGTGGCCACAGGCAAACCGGTGGCTGTACTGATCAGCGCGGGACGTCCGCTTGTTTTTAACTGGACGGCGGACCATGCACCCGCCATAGTTTATACCTGGTGGCTGGGTACCGAGGCGGGCAATGCGATCGCGGATGTGCTGTTTGGCGATTATAATCCTTCCGGCAAACTGCCCATGAGTTTCCCTGTAACCGAGGGACAAATTCCCATTTATTACAATCATTACAATACCGGCCGCCCGGCGCAGAATGACAGCGATAAATTTTACCGTTCGGCCTATACCGACCTTTCGATTTACCCGAAATACCCGTTTGGGTACGGGCTGAGCTATGCGGATTTTGAATACAGCGATATCCGGCTCAGCGCCAAATCATTCAAACCCGGGCAAACGATCACCGCGGCGGTAACGGTAACCAATAAGGGCAATACGGGCGGTACCGAAACGGTGCAGTTGTATATCCGTGACCTGACCGGTTCCGTGGTGCGGCCGGTGAAAGAGCTAAAGGGATTTCAGCAGGTGTATATCAAGGGGGGAGAAACAAAGGAGGTCAGCTTTACGATCTCTGCCAATGATCTCCGCTTTTACAATGACCAGTTGAAATATATTTATGAACCCGGGGATTTTAAAGTCTTTATCGGCACCAGTTCCAGGGATGTGAAGGAGGCAGGGTTCGAATTGCGGTAGTCATGCTTCGGTACGCATGCCTGCGGCATGCTACTCAGCATGACAGAGACACAGGTTTATTAAGTGAAATAGCGGCAATAGCCTAATTATATAGGGTTTTCCTGTGCAGGGAGGGAACAGGCAATGGCCAAGGTTTGGTACGCATGCCTGCGGCATGCTACTCAGCATGACAGAGACACAGGTTTATTAAGTGAAATAGCGGCAATACCCTGTTGTAAACGGATTTTTCTGTGAGGGAAGAAGAATTCCTTTCGGAGCGTACTGTGAAGAAACGCGATGTTCCTGTCATGCTGAGCAGCCAGCCTTTTGGCTGGTTTGAGAGATTCTCTTCGGGGTGTACTGTGAAGAAACGGGATGTTCCTGTCATGCTGAGCAGCCAGCCTTTTGGCTGGTTTG
>JACRJO010000030.1 GCA_016219985.1 Sphingobacteriales bacterium
GGGTGTGCGGGAAGGGATACCCGCTTCGCCCCAGGCGAGACCGTTTCGCGGTTATTGGGTGGCCACGAATATTCACGAATTAACACGAAAGCTTTCTTCCTGTATTTTTCGTGCCCTTTAGTGTCAATTAGTGGCAAATACTTTTAGCCGGGAAGACGGGGTGTGCGGGAAGGGATACCCGCTTCGCCCCAGGCGAGACCGTTTCGCGGTTATTGGGTGGCCACGAATATTCACGAATTAACACGAAAGCTTTCTTCCTGTATTTTTCGTGCCCTTTCCTGTCTACCTGCCCGCTTCGCCGCGAAGCAGGCAGGTCTCTGGCTCCCTGCCGAAGGCAGTATTTGCAAAGCAAATCCTTTCGTGTCTTTTCGTGTCAATTCCTGCCTACCGGCCCGCTTCGCAGCGAGGCGAGCAGGCAGGCGTGGCAAAAACTTTTAGCCAGGAAGACGGGAAGTGCGGGAAGGGTTTATGCATCCATGTCAGATTTCGCCCCCGTCATTTATCCCGCAAAATGAAAGCGGCTGCCCCATCGCCGGGAAAGCCGCTTTTATATCACACAACAAACAAACAGGCTTACAGGTCCGCCGTTTTTATTTTTCTTGGCATCTTTACTTCCATATTCAGGGTTTTCCCATCCCGCTGTAGTTTGATCATCACGGACGTTTTTTACCGGTTCTCTTTGATCAGCTTCACCATTTCATCGGTGCTGTTCACCGCCTTGCCATCCACTTCCGTAATAATATCCTCTTCTTTGATCCCGGCTTTGGCTGCATTGCTCTCCTCGTCCACTTCAATTACTTTCACTCCCTTTCCTTCATCTGTATCCTGCACGGAGAGACCGAGTTTGGGACCGTTGCCGGACCAGCTCCATCCCTGTGCGAAGGGGGCCTGGAATTCTTTATAACGTTGCAGTTCCTGCATGCGGGGCATCATGTTTTGAATATCCCGGTTGAGGTTTTCTAACTGAAAGCCTTCCATCGGGCTGGTGGAGCCGAATACATTGCCCCCTCTCCACTTACCGAGTTCTGCAGTAGCTTTCTGCTCTTTTTTATCCCGGAGCCAGGTCACGCTTACTTTATCACCGGGTTTATGTTTGGTAATTGTGGCTGACAGGTCATCGGGATCTTCAATTTTCGCGTCATCGATCTTCGTGATCACATCCCCTTCCTTCAAACCGATTTTTTCGGCTGCACTTTCTTTGGTCACATTCGTGATCCGTACGCCTTTTTCATCTTGTTCAGAAGTAACTCCCAGCATGGCCCTGTTTTCGCTTACGGTCCCAAACATATTCGCTCCTCCTCCCCGGGGCGACCAGCTCCAGTTGTCTCCTCCTGAATTAAAGGTCAGGGTTTCCAGGTCCTTCAGCTTTTTGATCATCACTTTAATGTCCCCCTCCTTATAATCTTCGGCCGGTTTGCCATTGATGAAAATTCCTTTTTCGCCGATCTCGACCACGATCTTTTCCTTGTTATCTCCCTTGCGGGTAATAATGATCTGCTGGCCTTCTTTTTTTTCTTTGGGCTTTTCCGTCTCACCCTTTTGTGCCAGCAGGGTTGCGGGAGCAAAAAGACCCAGCAGCATCCAGGATTTCAGAGCATTGATACGCATAAAAAATGTTTTTATGAATTAAAGTACGTTGAGTTTCGTATATCAAATATAATGAGAAAATCCGAAATACGAAATGTTTCGGAAATGTTAAAGCTGCCGGTTTTATAAGCGGTAAACCGGGTGCAGCGGCCGGTACCGGATCAGGGGGTCCGGGGGTTCAGGATCTCGTAAGTCCTGGCGGGATGGCCATCTGCTATTTCTTCCCCGATAAACCGCATTCCGCATTTTTCTAATACGTGGCAGGAAGCCAGGTTACCCGGCATCGCCCGGCCAATGATCCGGCGAAGTCCCCGTTTTTCAAACCCGTATTTGATGGAAGCGTAAGCCGCTTCGGTGGCATAGCCCCTGCCCCAGGCCGTTTTTTTGAGCCGGTAACCCAGGTCCACTTCATCCCGCTCTGGGATGTATTTCAGCCCGCACCAGCCGATGAATTCCAGTCCGGGTTTAAGATGCACCGCCCAGCGGCCATGCTGATGGAGCGCATACTGGGGAAGTATGACCTGCTCCAGCACCTCCCGGGCATGTGCCAGATCCCGAAACGGGTCCCCGGTGTACAGGGTTACTTCCGGATCCTGATTCAGTTCATATAAAAGGGGAGCATCCCCCGGTTCAAACAGGCGGAGCAGTAAACGATCCGTTTCAATGATAACGTTCATATGCAGCCGAAGAGTAGTTTTACTTACGCAAAAATGGTATTGTGAGAATGGCAGAATAGCGGAATTTTGAGGCCTCAATAAACCAGGTTTCCTGTATGCCATACCTTGTTTACTTTTCTATCATCATCGTTTGCCTGGCCGTGATTATCTGGGGTCTCGGGATTTATAATGAAAACCGGAAACTGGAAAAACAGCAACAGAAATATAAAGATGACAATTTCAGGTCTTTCCGCTGAGTCATTATAACAGTTTCTTCACAGCTTCAATGACTTCCGCAAGCTTATCCGCCTGCTGTCCCCCGGCTGTTGCCAGGGTTTTCTGACCGCCGCCGCCGCCTTTGATCAGGGGGGCCACCTGCTCTTTTATAATCTTTCCTGCATCCAGGTTCTTCGCGGCTGCCACGGTTTCCGAAATACCAACTGCCACGAAGGGCTTACCCCCGATATTGGCACAAAGTACACTCAGGTGATCCCGCAGGTGATTCTTCAGGTCGGCGCATAATTTCTTCAGTGCATCGGCGCTGCTCACTTCCACGATATCGCCGACGAAGTTCACATTATTGATGATCTCATCCTTTTGCAGCAGTTCGTTACGGATCCCCACCAGCTGACGCGCTTCCAGCGCTTCCGCATGCTTTTTCAGCTCTGCATTTTCCGCCTGCAGGTTTTCAATGGCTTTTTGCAAATCCCGGGGATTCTTCAGTACCTCGCGGAGATTACTGATCAGTTGCAACTGCTCATTCATATACTCCTCCGCCTGCCGGCCGCAAACCGCCTCCACCCTCCGCACCCCGGCCGCCACGGCTGCTTCGCTGGTAAGCTTGAACAACCCCAGTTCACCGGTGGAACCCACATGGGTGCCCCCGCATAGTTCTACGGAATAGGCGGGATCCATGATCACCACCCGCACCACATCCCCGTATTTTTCACCAAACAGGGCCATGGCCCCTAACTGCATTGCTTCGTCTTTGGGCAATGATTTTATGACCACGGGAACATTTTCCCGGATCTTCTCATTCACGATCGCTTCTATCGCTGCCATCTCTTTATCCGTGACTTTCGCAAAATGGGAAAAGTCAAAGCGGAGATGTGCTTCATTCACCAGTGAACCCTTTTGCGCCACATGTGTACCCAGCACTTTTCGTAAAGCGGCATGTAATAAATGCGTGGCGGAATGATGCAGGGTGGTTTCTTTTCTTTTAGCCGCATCCACCCGGGCCGTTACAGTACCTGATACTTCCGCGGGCAATGCTTCCGTGAAATGAATGATCAGGTCATTGTCTTTTTTAGTATCCAATACTTCCACGGTGCTGCCGTTGATTTCCAGCCATCCTTTATCGCCCACCTGGCCACCGCTCTCCGCATAGAAAGGGGTTTGCTCCAGCACCAGCTGGTAGCCTTCTTTCCCCTTAGCTTTAACTTTACGGTATTTTAAAACAGTTGATTGCGCTTCTAACGAGTCATAACCCACAAACTTATTGGCGCCTGCTTTCAGTTCCACCCAGTCACCTGCATCCACCGTGGTGGCAGCACGGCTGCGCATTTTCTGTTTCTCTAACTCATCCGTAAAGCCTTGCATGTCAACTGACCAACCTTCCTCTTGTGCAAGAAGATTCGTCAGGTCTATGGGGAACCCATAAGTGTCATTTAATTGGAATGCAAAAAAACCAGGAATTATTTTCTTCTCTAGTATTTGAGAATAAGCATCTTTAGCAAGCATTTGATCAATGAACTCTTGCTTCATTGCCTCTTCATTCTCAGCATTCGTTACAATTTTATTGAGCGGTTCTCTGGTTATATTATAAAAGAGCCGTAGTCCTTTCTCCAATGTACGCAGGAAAGCTTCTTCCTCCTCCTTTACCACTTTGCTTACGAAATCCACCTGCTGCTGCAGTTCGGGAAATACCGTCTCAAACTGTTTGGCCAGTACCGGCACCAGTTGTGCCAGGAGCGGCTGCTTATAATCGAGATAAGAATAATAATACCGCACGGCGCGGCGCAGGATCCGGCGGATCACATAGCCCGCACCGGTATTGGAGGGCAGCTGCCCGTCGGCAATCGTAAAACTGATAGCCCGGATATGATCGGCGATCACCCGGAAAGCTACCGCCTCTTTACTGCCGCTGTTATCATACTTTTTTCCACTGATCTTTTCCGTTACACGGATCGTCCCGGAAAAAACATCAGTATCATAGTTGGAGGTCCTGCCCTGCATGACCCTTACCAGCCGCTCCAGGCCCATCCCGGTATCCACATGCTTGGCCGGCAGTGGTTCCAGGCTGCCATCTTTTTTCCGGTTGTACTGGATAAATACATTGTTCCAGATTTCCATCACCATGCCGGTATCATCATTGTTGACAAGGGAATGCCCGTTATTGTTAGCTTCGGGACGGGTATCATAATGGATCTCGGTGCAGGGGCCGCAGGGACCGGTATCGCCCATTTCCCAGAAATTATCTTTTTTATTGCCCAGGAGGATCCTGTCTTCTGCAATCACTTTCTTCCATTCATTAAAGGCTTCTTCGTCCTTTGGCAATCCTTCCTTTTCATCCCCTTCAAAAATGGTGACATATAAACGGCTTTTATCCAGTTTTAACACATCGGTCAGCAGTTCCCAGCTCCAGGCGATCGCTTCTTTTTTGAAATAGCCTCCCTGCGGGCGGGCGGGATCCCCGAAGCTCCAGTTGCCCAGCATTTCAAACATGGTGTGGTGGTAGGTATCCACCCCCACTTCTTCCAGGTCATTGTGCTTGCCGCTTACACGGAGGCATTTCTGGGTATCGGCCACCCGCTGAAAAGGGGCCGGCTTATTTCCCAGGAAATAATCCTTGAACTGGTTCATCCCTGCATTAGTAAACATCAGGGTAGGGTCATTTTTTACCACAATCGGGGCCGATGGTAAAATTTCATGCCCCTTTGAGCGGAAAAAATCGAGGAAGGCCTTACGTATATCTGCGCTGGTCATCATACAACTGCGGTAATTGGGTTGATTTTTGCTTTATAACGGGCTATATTTGTTAGCCCCCTGAAAGCGGGGCAAAGGTAAAATATTCGGATGGCATTCTGTGGTTTAGCAGGTTACATGAGCTGGCTCAATGAAAAAAATAAAATATTACTATAATACCAATACGCTCCGGTATGAAAAGCTGGAGACCCCGCTCCGGGTAAAACTGCTCCGGGTCTTCGGGTTTGTGGCGGCCGCCCTCGTAACCGCCGGTCTGATCTCTTATGCGGCTTTCCAGTTTGTGGGCTCCCCCAAAGAAAGAATCCTTCAGCAGCAGAATAAGAACCTGAAAGATAATTACTATGACCTGCTGGATGAACTGAAATCGGTGCAAAACCAGATGAACGAACTGGAAAAAAGGGACAATGATGTGTACCGGGCTATTTTTGAAGCCAACCCGATCCCTGACAGCGCCCGGGCCCGGGAACTGGAAACCAAACTGGAGATCGCCAAAGTGGAAAAACTGAGGGACCACCAGCTGGTATCTTCCATCAATAATACCCTGAACAACCTGGTCAGCCGGATCCATGCCCAGCAGAAATCCTATGACGAAGTGGATGAACTGGTAAAGAACAAGGCCAACCTCCTGGCCAGAACCCCCGCCATACAACCGGTGAGTAATAAGGACCTGAACCGGGTGGCATCCGGATTCGGCTACCGGATCGACCCGGTATATAAAACCACCAAGTTTCACGCCGGGCTGGATTTC
This sequence comes from Sphingobacteriales bacterium, assembly GCA_016219985.1. GTDB lineage: Bacteria > Bacteroidota > Bacteroidia > Chitinophagales > Chitinophagaceae > JJ008. The sequence continues at coordinate 5,977 of JACRJO010000030.1, forward strand.
TCCGCTCCGCAGGGGACCCCGATCTATGCTACGGCAGACGGGACCATAACCACAGCCGGCAATTCGGGCAATGGCTATGGGAACCATGTCGTCATCAATCATGGCTATGGCTACGAGACCCTTTATGGTCATATGGTCCGGGTAAAGTCCCGCAACGGGCAGGCGGTAAAGAGAGGGGAAGTGATCGGCTGGGTAGGCAGCACCGGTAAATCCACGGGACCACACTGCCATTATGAAGTACACAAGAACGGCAATAAGATCGACCCGATCTACTTCTTCTATAATGACCTCAGCCCGGAGCAGTTTGACCTGATCCTGAAAAAAGCTGCTGCGAGCAACCAGAGTTTTGATTAGCCTGCGGGGCAGACCTTCACTTTTCCACACCCGCGGCCCGGGTTGTTTATGGCCCTCATAGTTCGTTATTTTTACAGCACTGAATTATGGCAAAAGCTTCACTTACCCAGATAACCTTTGATTTTGGTTTTGCGGAAGAACCGGCGCAAAAAGCCGCCGTTCCCGAAATCCAACCACTGATGCCCGCGATAGAAAAAATATCGGTGGTGGAGGAAGCGGAACCGGTCCTCCGGGCCGTGGCAGCCAAACGGGCTGCAACGACTGGTAAAAGAGGCCGCCGCTCCCTGAAAGAAACCGGCCTGCAGGCAGATCTCATACAGGTACCGGAGGATGAAGTGCTGTTTAAAAAACAATATTACTCGATCGGGGAAGTGGCATCCATGTTCAGGGAAAACCAATCCCTGATCCGCTACTGGGAAACCGAATTTGATATTCTTCAGCCCCGCAAGAACCGGAAAGGGGACCGTTTTTTCCGCCCGGTGGATATTAAGAACCTGGTCATGATCTATGACCTGCTCCGCCGCCGCAAATTCACCATTGAAGGAGCCAAAGACTACCTGAAGAAAAACAAAAAAGCGGATGAAAAATTTACATTGATCCAGTCCCTGCAGAAAATAAGGGGTTTTTTACTGGAGCTGAAAGCGAATTTGTAACTTCCCCTGCAACTTTAACGATTCCTGCGCCATCTTTTGCCTGCCTGCCTGTAGATTTGCCAACTCAATAAACCCGGCATTATGAAAAAATGGATCAGCACCGTACTGGCTTTAGTTATTGTTTCGGCTTCTTTTGCGCAAACCCAGTTTGAAGTACTGGTGGAAAGACCAAATGAAAAAAGCCTGAAAGGCATCATCTCCCGCTCCCTCCTGGAAAAGGACAGCTCCTTTAAATGGTATGCAGAAAACCTAAAAGCGTATACACCTCGGCCCGACGCTGCCGAAGCGCTGAGAAAATACAAGGATTCCATACAACTGCTCATCTTTATAGGCACCTGGTGCAGCGACTCTCATTTTGTGATCCCCAAACTGTACGCACTGACCGATGCGGCCGGTTTCCCGGAGGATCATATTACGCTGATTGGAGTGGACCGCGGCAAGAAGACCCTGGGGCACCTGGCAGAGGCGCTGAATATAAAAAATGTACCCACCATTATCGTTATGAAAAACGGCCAGGAACTTGGCCGGGTGGTGGAGTACGGGAAATATGGGATGTTTGATAAAGAGTTGGGGGAGATAGTTGTTACAGCGGGGAATTAGTTAGTAGTTTGTAGCCCCTTCTATGAATGCTTTTTTATAAAACGTCTTTTCGTTTCCATCGGGAAATCTGTGGAATCCGTGGCAAAAAAAGGGACAGGAAGAAATTATTTCGCGATCCGGACATCTGTACTGGCCCCGGCAATTTCAATCTTCATTTCTTCCAGCAGTTTTAATGCAGCGAGGTTGATCTCCTGCCGGATCGCAAAAAAATCTTTAATCCCGACAGGGGCGGTATAATAATCAACTGCAATAATAATGGCCTGGCTGCTGATCTCAGATAAATTTACATTGTACTCCTCCACTTCTTTTCTGCCCACGATTTTACGGATTCCTTCCAATAATTTTTCAATGGCCGCCGTCGATGTCTGTAACCCGATCTCCAGTTTCAGGTCTCCTCTCCGCTGCGTACGCAGGGAAAGATTGTCAAGGATGCTGTCCACCATTTGTTTATTGGGGACCGTGACATAGGTCTTCTGGTCGGTACGGATCCGGGTGCTGCGCAGGCCGATCCGCTCCACGGTTCCGGTGATCGTGTTTACTTTAACAAGATCACCCATCACAAAGGGCTTATCGAAAAAGATAATAAAAGATGCGATCAGGTTTTCGAGGCTTTCCCGCAAGGCCAGGGCGATCGCGGCGCCCACGATACTCAGCCCGGTGAGCAGGCCGCCCACATCCAGGCCAAATGCATAACGCAGGACCAGCATGATGCCGATAATGACCAGGATCACTTTGAAAAAATCCTTGAAGAAAACGATGAGCTGGTTATCCGTCTGATCAGGCGTCAGGTTGGCTCTTTTCTCCAGCAGCAGGGCGATGAAGTCAATGATCCGCAGCAATAACCCGAAAAAAGAAACAATCAGGATGATCGTTCCCAGGCTCTGTACAATCTCCCTCGTGCTGTACTTATAAATCGTCTCATCGAGCTGTTGCGGAAAATTCAGTTTGTACAATGCCGCGATGGAAACCAGGATCAGCAGGAAAAAACCCAGCGGCCGGATCACCAGGCTGGTAAAAGCCGGTTTGTCCACGTTTTTCCAGATGCGGTGCACCACGCCAAACAGCAGGCCGGCAAAATAACGGGATATAACAGGCCGGAACAACCACACAAAGAGGATAACCGCCCCCACGACCAGGTAATCCCGGATCGCATTGTCCCACCATACCCGGTTCAGAAAATCATTCATGAAATGAAAGTTAAAAGAGCAAAAATATTGAATCGGCCGGACATGCTAAGGCCGCAGCGCATACACCAACAGGCAGGACTGCTGATCCCCGCAATCCTTTTGCAGGGCATAGAGACGGGTGCTGCTGAAATTAAAAGCGGCCGCTGTTCTTAATTCCCCCGGTAATTTCCATTCGTCATACATGAAACTGCTGATTTCGTAACGGAAAAGGGTATCGGAACGGGAACCAAAAATATAGGGGCCCGCCACTTTGAGGTTCTGCCACTGGCGGATCTGGATATTATTCTTCAGCGAACCAAAATAATCAAACACATAAATACCATAGGTGGAGTCATAGAGATAGACATACCGGTTTTCGTCCGCGATCTTCACCGGGTTCAGGGACCTTTCCAGCAGCATCCGGAAATCGGGTGTTTCCTGCAGCAGTTTCCCGTCCTCATCTATCTTTTTCAGTTTGTTCTCAAGTTCATCATAGACCCAGATCTTATTATCATAGGACTGGGCGATCGTTTTTGCCTGGAAGATATGCTGCTTACGCAGGTCCACGGTATTCACCGGGTTCAGGTATCGGTCCAGCATCAGCACCGTGGCAAAATCGCGGTAATAAAGCAGTATTTTCAGGGGATTGGAGACATCAATCAGGCCGGCCCGCCCGTATTTGCGGATATCATTGAATGCCGCCACAGAATCCCCGGCGGCATTGTATTTCTTCACCTGGTTATGGCTGTTGAGCGTATAGATATTATCCAGGTTGTCCACGGTAAAATCCGTGATATCTCCCCGGATGATTTTCAGCAGGCGGAAGCTGGTATCGGTTTGCGCCTGGCCGGCCCCGGTAGTGAAAAGAAAAAGCAATATGGTCACCGGTAATTTCTTCATCAATGACGGATAATTTTATCTTCCCTGCCGGTGAATGATTTCAACTCCATTTTTTCCCCGTCCAATACCGCATAGGTAAAATAACGGATCCAGTCGCCGAGGTTGATATACCGGCTGCTTTCATTGAGACGATAATCAACCGGCAGGTGTCTATGGCCAAATACAAAAAAATCAATCTTTTTTTTCTGCAGCACTTCCTTACAGTAAACCAGGAGCCATTCCTTGTCTTCCCCCAGGAAAACCTCCTCGGTGGCGCCCGTTTGCGCCCGGCTGCGGCGGCTCAGGTAATTGGCCAGTCCCATGCCCAGCATGGGCGGGAATATGCCAAACAGGAATTTGCTGACGGGGTTCCGGAATATTTTCTTCAGCCTTTTGTAGCCATGATCACCCGGACCCAGCCCGTCCCCGTGCCCGATGAGCAGTTTCTTCCCGTTCCGCTCAAATTCCATGGGGGCATAATAAACCGGCATATTGAATTCCTGCTTAAAATAATCCCGCATCCACATATCATGATTGCCCACAAAAAAATGCATGGGGATCCCGGCATCGGCCAGTTCCCCCAGTTTACCCAATAAACGCACAAATCCCTTGGGAACCACGGTCCGGTATTCGTACCAGAAATCAAACATATCTCCCACGAGGAAAATCTCAGCGGCCTCATCCCGGATGCTTTCAAGAAACTGAACAACCCGTTTTTCCCGCTCCAGGCTGCTGGCGTGATCGGGAGCCCCGAGATGGAAGTCGGAAAGGAAGTAAATTTTTTTTGTCACGGTCAGGTTTCAGAATAAAGCCGGAGCGGCTGTTGGATATTTTAACTATTAAATTTCTTTCAGGAATGCCAGGCCTGCACCAATAATATCATTGGTTCTTTTTTGAGTTCAGGTAGTCCATCATATCCCCGGAACTAATAACCGGCCGGCCGCTCACATCCCCGCTATACCAGTATATCCAGGCCTTTATGGTCTGCCCTTCACAATCAACTTCCGCGATATCCCGGCGGTACAACCGTTCCTCTTCGGCTTCGGGATCCACTCCTTCATAATCGTCTAACTGCCCCATGGCCCAGGAAAATTCATTATCCTCCCTGATCCGGTACAGTTCGCCGGTAATATAAGCCTCCTCTTCTGCAGGAACACCGGCCGGGTAAGTACCCAGGTCATAGAGCCTGCCTTTTACTTTAGCCGGTCCGGCCAGGACAAAAAAACGGCTGATATATTCATACGCAGGACTCTGGAAACCGCTGCGAAGTGACCCGTATACAAAAAGGTAATAAATGCCTTTGCTTGTCATACCCTAAAAGTACTAAAGGCAGCTGATTTACGCTTCAACCAGGAATAAATACACTTCCTTGGGTCCGTGCACACCCACCACCAGTGTTTTCTCAATATCAGCGGTCCGGCTGGGGCCGCTGGCAAATGTGATAAAGGAAGGAATCTCGTTGCCGTATTTTTCCTTTGCTGCCAGCAAGGCATCTTTCAGGTCATACACCACCTGGCTGGTGTAAGCAATACAAATATGAATGGGGGCGTACACACTGGTGCTCCGCCCGCTGGCCTGCGCCGAACTCATTACGATTGACCCGGTCCGGGCCACCAGGTATTCGCAACCGGTAATGGCAACATCAGATTGGGAGAGATCAGTCTTAACCAGCCTGCCTTCCAGTTGGGGCGCCATTGATTCAATCAGTTTATCTTCCACGCAGTATACTTTCTGCCAGTCCTGTTTGCGTACCAGGCTGCCCAGCTGGAAAGCGAGCTCCTGCCGGTTGATGCAATAAATGAACTTGCCCTGGAGTTTGGTGAACTGTTCCGCAAATTCTATTTCCGGTTCCTGCCCGAGGGGTTGGTAAACCGTTCCGGTTCCTTCACTCTGTGGAAAAGGCAAAGGCGTTGAATGACTCAACGCCTCGCGGATTTTTTTTAGTATGGTTTCTTTTGAAGGTGAAATATTCATACGAAAAGTTTAAACAGTCGGGGCCCAGCCCAGGTTACCGGGTTGTTCGCCGGCCGTTTGATCTTCCTGCTTTGGCACTGTGGAAACAGCCGGTTCACCCGGGGCCGCTTCAGCCACCTCATCGGCCTCAATACCCAGGGATTTTTTTTCTTCATACGGGCGTTTCCCGATCAGGGCCTCCACATCACTCTGGAACAGGACTTCCCGGTCCAGCAACGCGGTCGCCAGTTTTTCCACTTCTGCTTTGCGGATGGTCAGCAGTTCCTTTGTTTTCCCATAGGCCTCATCGATCAGTTTCCGGACTTCTTCGTCAATCATCCGGGCTGTTTCATCCGAATAGGGTTTGGTGAAAGCCGCTTCCTGCTGGGGATCATAAAAACTGACATTTCCTACTTTGTCATTCATCCCGTAAACGGTCACCATGGAATAAGCGATCCGGGTGATCTGCTGCAGGTCATTCTGCGCCCCGGTGGAAATTTTACCAAAGAAAAGTTCTTCGCTGGCTCTTCCGCCCAGTGTCATACAGATCTGGTCACTGAGCTGATCGGTGTTATACAGGTATTGTTCCTTCGGGGTGTACTGCGCATATCCCAGGGCGGCCGTTCCCCTCGGAACGATCGTCACTTTCAATAAAGGATAGGCATGCTCCAGGAACCAGCCGCAGATTGCGTGGCCGGCTTCGTGGTAAGCAATGATCTTTTTCTCCTCGGGAGAAATGATCTTGTTCTTTTTCTCCAGTCCGCCGATTACCCGGTCCACCGCATCCTGGAAGTCGGACATATCCACGGCTTCCTTGTTTTTCCTCGCGGCAATCAGGGCTGCTTCATTACAAACGTTGGCGATATCGGCGCCGGCAAAACCGGGTGTCTGTTCCGCCAGCTTATGAATATCCAGTGTTTTGGATATTTTGATCGGTTTCAGGTGTACTTTAAAAATATCTTCCCTTCCTTTCAGGTCGGGTTTGTCAATGGAGATCTGGCGGTCGAAGCGACCCGGGCGGAGCAGGGCCGAGTCGAGTACATCCGGGCGGTTGGTCGCTGCCAGTACAATAATGCCCACATCGGTACCGAATCCATCCATTTCCACCAGCATCTGGTTCAGGGTGCTTTCTCTTTCGTCATTACTCATCATCGCATTCTTACCCCGGGCGCGGCCAATCGCATCGATCTCATCGATAAAAATGATACAGGGTGCTTTTTCCCTGGCTTGTTTGAACAGGTCTCTTACCCGGCTGGCGCCGACGCCCACAAACATTTCCACAAAATCTGACCCGCTGAGGCTGAAGAAAGGCACTTGCGCTTCACCTGCCACGGCTTTCGCCAGCAGGGTTTTACCGGTACCCGGGGGGCCGATCAGCAAAGCTCCTTTCGGTATCTTACCACCCAGGTTGGTGTATTTTTTGGGGTTCTTGAGAAAGTCCACGATTTCCATCACTTCCACTTTGGCTTCATCGAGGCCGGCCACATCGGCAAACGTGATGTTCACTTTCGTGCCCTTGTCAAATAATGTGGCTTTGGATTTACCGATACTGAAGATACCACCGGGACCGCCGCCGCTGCCGGCGCCACCGCCCATTTTACGCATCAGCAGGATCCATATTCCCACAAACAGGAGTACCGGCAGGATAAACTGCAGGATACCGCCAAACCAGTCTTTTTCCGAATCCGCTTTTCCTACTTTTTCAACAGCCGGATTCTCGGAATAAAATTTCCGCATATCGTCCTGGAATGAATCACCGGAAACGATCTTGAGGTACATATGGGGGCCCTCCTTTGCAATTTTGCCGGAGATCCCTTTTTTCAGTTCTGATTCATATTTCTTCAGGCTGTCCTCTTTAATGGTAACCCGGACCAGGCTGCGGTTGCTGATCACTTTGTATTCTTTGATATCTCCTTTTTTCAGGATGTTCTCAAACGCATTCTGATCAATCTGTATGGTATTGGGGGAGAGCGGGCCATACAATTGCAGCCCGATCAATACGGCAAAAATGATGGCATAGACCCAGTAAATGCTGAACCGGGGGCCTTTGCGGGGCGCCTGGTTAGGATCATCTCCGCCGGGGGGGCGGTTGCCGTCAAAACGCTGAGGTCTTCTTTCGTTTCTGTTATTCTGTTCTTGTGACATAATTCAAGTTGCAGTATTCCTGCTATTTAATATTATTTCCAGGGAAAAAACTGGCAGCCGGCAGGGAATTTTAACATTATTCGTTGTGTTCCTGTCCCGCGGCATCACTCCACATCTCTTCCAGCCGGTAGAATTTCCGGTTTTCCGGCTGCATGATATGGACCACCACATTCACATAATCGATCAGTACCCATTGCAGGTTGTGGTATCCTTCGTGATGATAGGGCTTCTCCCCGCATTTCTCCATCACCTGGTGCTGCACCTGTTCGGCAATGGCCCGGATCTGTGGCTGGCTGCCTGCTTCGCAGATGATAAAAAAATCCGCTACCGCTTCGCTTATTTTTCGCAGGTCAAGGGATACAATATTTTGCCCCTTCTTCTCCTGTATTGCAGCAATAATGGTTTTGATGATTTTTGAGTTCCTCGTTAACCTTTTTGCACCTGCCCGGCCTTCGGCCGGATCCTTTTTCCTGCGGTTGGTCAGTAATGCCAATTGTTCCAAATAGGTAATTGTTTGTGTTTATATTTTCCTGCTTTTTGCAGTCCTGCTAAGAAGGATTTTTCCGGTTACGGGCAGAAAATACCGGTCCGCCCAAACCCCGAACCATAATCTTCCTTACTTTGTCAAAAATAGCAATTAATTGTCACAACCCTTCCCCGCTGCTCCCATTGGATCGCCATTTATTGAACTGCAGTCTGTTGATAGTACCAACAACTATGCCCGCATGCAGATCCAGGCAGGGGGACTGCCGGACAGGCAGGGAATACCCCTTCACGGGATGGCCGTTTTTGCCCATGAACAGGTAGCCGGAAAGGGGCAAAGGACCAGGACCTGGGTTACGGAAAAAGGCAGCAATATTGCCCTGAGTGTCCTGATAAAACCCGGGCTTCTGCGGGTTTCCCAACAGTTTCAGTTAAGCGCTTGTGCAGCCGTAGCCGTCCATCATTTTTTCGCTAAATACGCCGGGGATGACACGAAGATCAAATGGCCCAATGACCTGTATTGGCAGGACAGAAAGGCAGGGGGAATTCTCATCGAAAACATCATATCCGGGCCGGGCAACTGGGAATGGGCCATTGTAGGCATCGGGATCAATATCAACCAGGTCATCTTCCCGGGTGAACTGCCCAATCCTGTATCCCTGAAACAGATCACGGGCAGCCATTTCGATCCCTGCAAACTGGCGAAGGAACTTTGTGCCAGCCTGGATCATCAATACACCCGGCTCTGTACAAAAGGATTTGACCCTGTTTATACGGATTATTTATCCTGCCTTTATAAAAAAGGGGAACAGGTAAGACTGAAGAAAGACAACCGGGTATTTGACGCGGTAATAAAATCTGTTACACCCGGCGGCAGACTTATCGTACAGCATGGCATGGAGGAAGAATTTGATTTCGGAGAGGTGCAATGGGTATTGTAATGAACTTTGAAAATTGAGCATTGAACACCTGCACTGCCGGCAGGCAGGTTGAACATTTCGCTCTGCAAAACCGAAATACTCAATATTCAGCTCGCAACTCGCAACTCATAGCTCGCCGCTAACAATTCTCATTAAGCGTTTGCTAATGTTCAATTTTCGATGCTCAATTATCAATACTCAATGATTACCTCCAAAGAGTAAACTTCCTTGAGATTGTAAACCCCCACCTGAACTGTCCCTTGCCCCAGGAAGTTACGGTACGGGGGATAAAGCGGTTCTCAAGAATTTCCGTGGAGTTGGTGAAATTGAGCCGGAAAATATGCCCGGAAGTCAGGATCTCGAACCCGATACCCAGCGGATCATAGAACCGGATATTATCATTCAGCTTAAATGAATCCCTGCTGGCCTGGTTGCGGAATATCTTAAAATAATCCACCACGAGGTTGAGCCGGTTGGCCACCAGGGGAAGTTTGATGGCACCACCCAGGGCAAAAAGGCTTTTCTGATCATAGGAAATGGCATGGCCACGGGTCATGAAAGTGGGATTCAGCTGCACACTCAGGTTCCCGAACCGCTTGGCCAGGATCAGTTGCAGCACATTACTGGTCCGGTCCCCGAGATTCTTAAAGCTGTTATCCTGGTCGGGGAAACTATTCGCTTTAACGGCGGCAATCACGTTATTGAAATAAACTGCGATCGATAGGGGGCGGGAAGGATCATTTTCCATCTGCTGCATCAGTTGCTGCTTGATCCCAATCTCGTAGTTCTGCTGAACCAGGCTGGCCCCTTTATCCCGCGCAAACACCAGGTCCGTATGCTCCCCGACACCGATATGAAAACCGATCCGGATATCCGCTGCATTATCCAGGCCAAAAAAGCGCTTGACACCGCCATTACTGCCGGCCAGGTCGCCGAAATTATGGGTAACATTGAAATCCATCTTTCCTTTTCCGGTCACTTCCGGGGTACGGGCATTGATGGTTTTGCCGGAATTAAATACCCGGACCGGCTTTTTTGCATTTTCCTGCGCACCGGCGGTAAAGAGAATAAGGATCCCTGCGAGTAAGGTGAATACTTGTTTCATGATGATGGTTTTGTCAGGTAAGACTAATCGGGGAGATGTTTTAGGAGGTTGCTTTTATACCGGCAAAAGAAAACCCTGCCGGCAGCAGGGTACGGAGAAACGGGGATCCGGAATTTCTCAGGAAAGGGCGGCCAGTATCTCCTCCGCATGCATTTTACTCCGGGGTTTGGTAAAAATTTTAATGATCACCCCTTTTTCATCAATCACAAATGTGGTCCGCAGCACACCCATATACTGATGACCAAATAACTGTTTCTGGTCCCAGACCCCGTATTTTTCCAATATCGCATGGCTGGTATCAGCGAGCAGGGTAAAGGGAAGTTTATTCTTTTCTTCAAACTTTTTATGTTTCACGGCATCATCCGGGCTTACCCCGATCACTTCAAGCCCTTTTTTCTTCAGCAACCCGTAGTTGTCACGCAGGTTGCAGGCCTGCACGGTACAGGTGGGCGTCAGGTCCTGCGGGTAAAAATAGAGCAGCAGTTTTTTCCCCTTAAAGTCTTTTAATGAAACTTTTTTTCCTGCCTGGTCCAACCCGGTAAATGCAGGCGCTTTATCTCCTTCTTTCAGTGTTACCATTCTTATTTTTTCTTCTTTGTTGAGGTCTTTTTCTTTATGACCGGTTTTTTCTTTGAACTGCTTTTCTTCACCGCTTTCTTTTTAGGCGGCGGAGGAGTATAGGGCTCGCGTTTAAACCACCAGGTCCTGGTAGTCTTATTGCCCACCAGGTCTTCCACCGTCACTTTCAGTTCATGTATTCCGTAGGGACAGCGTTCATCGAATATATAAATCCAGTTCCGGCTCTTATCATTGGTAAAGCGAAGCCATTGTCCATTTAATTCAGCCCGGAAATCCCGGATGGCCCCGAAATTATCGGAAGGGGAAAAGATAATCCGGCTGGCCGGACTCAGGTTTACGGTATCGCCCCGGCCTATATCATCCAGTTCCGGCGGAACCGTATCAAAGAAGGCCTGGAAATAGCCGAAATCATCGAACTCCGCTCTCAGCCAGCCGTTCTCCTCCCGGGCTTTTTTTATGGAACGGCTGTTGCGATAGGTCCGTTGTATCAGCAGTTTATTTTCCATGCCCGCCGGCACTGTACGAAAGGGTTTGATCCGTACGATAAACGGTGTATGCACCGGTATATCTGCATCATTCACCTGGTGAGCGGCGGAAACCGCGCTGGCCGGGACCGAAGAATTATTGCGGGCATAGTAAGACCTGACGGTATCGTACAGGCTGCTGCTCCCCATATTCAGCTCAAAATCCGGTTTGGATAAAACGGTTTTCTGATTGGGTATAAAATAAAATGCATCCGGTTGCCGGTAAACAGGCCGGGCCAGGCTGTCATTATATTTTAACCGGAAATTGAGTTGCGCCAGGTTTCCATTGGCATCCCTGACATCCACCCGCACACTATGCAGGAGGGTGTCCGTGAGCGTGATAATCCCGTTGCCATTCATGCGCTGGTAAACCCGGCCCGCATCTCCTGGTAATACCGATAAATGCTGCAGCCAGCCTCCGCCATTGTACCGGTATTTATAGTCCACCTGCGCGTTCATATAAACCGTTTCATCATAATCCAGGCTATCCAGTACAAAAGACAGCTGCGGCAGGCTATCGAGGTAAAGGGTAGCCGAATAAATACCATTCGGATTGGTGGAACCCGAAACCCGGTCATAGGCCTGTAGGGCAAAACTGGTTCTTGAGCTGCCGGTTTCGATAACCGGGATTTTCGCAAGGGTATAACCACTGTCCGTATTTTTCAGGGAGTAAAACAGGGGTGACTGGTCATACACGGAACGGTTACGGTCATACAAGGCCAGCTTCACCAGGGCCGGGGGAATATGATCCGTTACCGGGAATCCAAAGAGCTGGGGGTTCAGCCGCCGGGAGGTTTTCGTATCAAAAATTTCAAAGTGCAGGTGAGGTCCCTGGGAGCCCCCGGTATTCCCGCTGTAGGCAATAAAGGTGCCCTTACTCAGCGGGAATTTATCTTTCGGAATATCCAGTTCCAGCGCCCAGGATTCCTGCGCATATTGCTGCGCTGTAACCCAGGCTTCGAGCTCGGGATAAAAATCGTTAAGATGCCCGTATAAAGTAGAAAGCCCGTTCGGGTGATTAATGATGATGAAGCGGCCAAAACTCTGCGGCCGGATCCCTATTTTGGCAATATAGCCCTGGGCGGCGGCATAGACCGGCAGGTTTTCCTTAGCCTGGGTCCGGATATCCAGTCCCATATGCCAGTGATTGGGTCTCAGCTCCCCGAAATTAGCGGATAGCTCCATCGGGATCCCCAGTGGATTGCGGAAATAACCCTGGGGATAGGCCGGTCCATCCTGTGAAAGAGCCGGAACAGCATAGCAGCAAAGAAAAAAAAGGATCAGCCTTATGTGCATGTAAGGAATTAACTATTGACGAATTAAATACGCAACAAATCTACCCCCAAATTGGATAAGAACTATTCCAGTTTAACATTATTGATTTGAAAGCCCGGGGTCAGAATTATAATTTCTTATCTTGGAACACCCTACCAGGCGCCATCCGCGCAGGAACGGTTGTGGGGGCTGTTTCGGTAAGTGTGGCGGGAGACTACGGAAGAGTTAAATTTTATTATTACTAACTACGTCGCATAAACTATTTATCATGAAATATTTCGTCGTTCTGCTATCAGGAATTGTATTGCTGTTAACATTTTTAAGACTGATCTATATCCTCTTTGAGCCAAGGTTCATGACCCATAAGATTTTCAAATTTCCGAATGACAAATGGTCAATTGCGGCCTATTATTTATGTGCAATGACCCTGTTACTGATACTAATTTTACTTAAACTTGATTTACTATAAAAGATTTATTCTCTCTGCAGGTCTCTTACTTTAAAAGCCGCCCCTTTCCAAATCGTTCCGACCCGGATGCCTTGATCGCACAGTTTCTCTGCTATCCAAAATTTGCTCAGACTCCGGGAGGGAAAAATATATTTTAGTAATACTATGAGAAATCTCATTATTAGTTTTTTAGTACTGACCCTGAGCCCGGTTATTACACATTGTTTCGATATTGAATAATTAAGTTTCCTGAAATTATTGCCTGTACCGGGTTTCAGCGTATTTTGTAATGGATACAGATTTGAAATCTGTATCTTTTTAGCCTGTTCATTATGTCAAAACTTCCCTGGCTTTTACCGGTCTCCATCCTCCTGTACGCCTGCCCGTACGAATCCAATGTAGCACTGGAGAGCGCCCCCGTGGAACCGGTGGATACCAGTCTCAACGGCTACTGGTACGGCATCGTAAAAGACGGCAGTGACTTTTTTGGCATCGAGGCCCTGGAGATCAGCCGGCAGTCCGATTCGGTTTATTCCATTACCCGTTACGGGAAAGTTGTGAAAGGCGATATGATCTTACCCGATACCGCTTTTTTTACCGGGTTTACATCCCGGGTACAGGACCAGCAGTTTATGAATATCAGCGGAACAGAACAGGAGCAACCCGCTCATAAACCCGGCACCCCAAAAAGGACCTGGTATCTCGCTGCCTTCAGTCGCCGGAATGATACCCTCGATGTCCGGACCCTTACCGAAACCTTTACGACCCGCAAATTCTTTCAGCGCCCGGGAGACCTCAAACAACTGGTTCTTGATATGGGTCAAAAGAATAACATCTTTGATGATCTCTTCTCCCTTTCCTACCGCAAAATAGCCAAACCGGTCTCTTTCCAGTCCCGGTAAAATTGGGGGGAAATTTTTCCGGCTCCTGCCCCTTCAAAACCCTCCGATTCCCCTACTTTTGCGCAATTTGTTTTTTCATAACGATTCTGGCCAGCAACCCACTTAAAAACAAAAAATGCCAAAAGACAATTCGATCCAATCGGTGCTGATTATCGGCTCCGGCCCCATTATCATCGGACAAGCCTGTGAATTTGACTACTCCGGCACCCAGGCTGCCCGTAGTTTGCGGGAAGAAGGCGTGAAAGTAATCCTGATCAACAGTAACCCGGCCACCATTATGACGGACCCCATGATGGCAGACCGGGTTTATCTTTTACCACTGACCGTGGAGAGCATCGAAAAAATTCTCCAGGAAAACCAGGTCGATGCGGTGCTGCCTACAATGGGCGGACAAACCGCGCTCAACCTGGCCAAGGAAGCCGAGGACCTGGGCATCTGGAAACAATACAATGTCCGCCTGATCGGGGTGGATATCAAAGCCATTGATAAGGCCGAAGACCGGGAAAAATTCCGCCAGTGGATGATCGGGTTAGGCGTTCCCGTTGCCATTGCCAAAACAGCCAACTCCTTCCTCGAAGGCAAGGAATATGCCCAGGAGATCGGGTTCCCCCTGGTAATCCGTCCCTCTTTTACCCTCGGCGGAACCGGCGGTGGTTTTGTACACGATAAAGATGAACTGGACGAAGCCCTGAACCGGGGCCTGCAGGCCTCCCCCATTCATGAAGTGCTGGTGGAAAAGGCGGTACTGGGCTGGAAGGAATTTGAATTAGAGCTGCTCCGTGATTCGGCCGATAATGTCTGCATCATCTGCACCGTTGAAAATTTCGATCCTATGGGCGTGCATACAGGCGATTCCATCACCGTGGCCCCGGCCATGACCCTGAGTGATACGGGTATGCAACTGATGCGGAATACCGCGATCAAAATGATGCGGGATCTCGGCAATTTTGCCGGTGGTTGCAATGTGCAGTTTGCCATGAGCCCCGATACCGAAGAGATCATTGCCATTGAGATTAATCCCCGGGTAAGCCGCTCCTCCGCCCTGGCCAGTAAGGCCACCGGTTACCCCATTGCCAAGATCGCAGCCAAACTCGCCATCGGGTACAACCTGGATGAACTCGAGAACCAGATCACCAAAACTACCTCCGCCTATTTTGAACCGGCCCTTGATTACGTGATCGTGAAGATCCCGCGCTGGAATTTCGACAAGTTCAAAGGCGCCAATGATACCCTCGGTCTCCAGATGAAAAGTGTGGGAGAAGTGATGGCCATCGGCCGGAGTTTCACCGAAGCGATCCAGAAAGCCTGCCAGAGCCTGGAGAACAATGCCGTGGGACTGGGCTATTACGGCAAGAGCATGATGCATGCAGAAGCCCTGCTGGAATATATTAAAACCCCGAAATGGGACCGGATCTTCCGGATCAAAGACGCCCTGATGGCGGGCATTTCGGTGGGTACGATCTCCAAAGCCACCAACGGGATAGACCGCTGGTTCCTCTATGAGATCCAGAAGATCTGCAACCTGGAAAAGGAAATCGCGAAATACGATCTCGATTCACTCCCCACCGAACTGCTGCGGGAAGCCAAGGTCAATGGGTTCAGTGATGAACAGATTAGCCGCATCCTCGAACACGGGGATGAAGAAGATGTGTATAATAAGCGGAAAGCCGCCGGCATCACCCGGGTGTACAAAATGGTGGATACCTGCTCCGCGGAATTTGAAGCCCAAACCCCCTATTTCTACTCAACCTTTGAAGGAGGCAACAGCAACGAGAGCAAAGTGTCTGATAAAAAGAAGATCATCGTGCTGGGCAGCGGCCCCAACCGGATCGGCCAGGGTATTGAGTTTGACTATTGTTGCGTACACGGTTTAATGGCGCTCAAGGAATGCGGCTACGAGGCCATCATGGTCAATTGTAACCCCGAAACCGTGAGTACCGATTTTGACATGGCCGGCAAACTCTATTTCGAGCCGGTATACTGGGAACATCTCTGGGAGATCGTTGAACATGAAAAACCCGATGGGGTGATTGTACAGTTAGGCGGGCAAACCGCGCTGAAGCTGGCCGAAAAACTCACGCAAAAAGGAATCCGGATCGTGGGCACTTCCTATGACAGCCTCGATATCGCCGAGGACCGGGGTCGTTTCAGTGATATGCTGAAAGAACTGGAAATCCCCTACCCGGAATATGGCACGGCCTGGTCCGTGGACGAAGCCATTGAAGTGGCCAACAAAGTGGGTTACCCCGTACTGGTACGTCCTTCCTATGTATTGGGAGGACAGCGCATGCGGATCGTACTCAATGATGAGGAAGTGGAAAAAGCCGTGGTCAGCCTGCTGAAACATATTCCTGGTAACAAGATCCTCGTGGATCATTTTCTCGACCGTTGCCAGGAAGCCGAGATCGATGCGATCTGCGACGGGGAAAAATTCCATGTAATGGGTATTATGGAACATATCGAACCCGCCGGTATCCACAGCGGTGACAGCAATGCGGTATTGCCCGCTTTCAACCTGACCCCGCTGGAAATACAGGATATGGTGGATTATGCCAAGAAGATCGCCCTGAAGCTGAATGTAAAAGGATTAATGAATATACAGTTCGCGATCAAAGAAGGAAAGGTATTTGTAATTGAAGCCAATCCCCGGGCTTCCCGCACCACGCCCTTTATTGCCAAGGCCTATAATAAGCCTTACCTGAATTATGCCACTAAAGTGATGCTGGGAGAAATGAAGGTCGCGGATATCCCGGAAGAGAAACACCTCGATGGTTTCGCGATCAAAGAACCCGTGTTCAGCTTCAATAAATTCCCCGGGGTCAGCCGGGAACTTGGTCCCGAAATGAAATCGACCGGTGAAGCCATCCGCTTCATCAAAGACCTGCGTGATCCGTACTTCCGCCAGTTGTACAAGGACCGCAGTATGTACCTTAGTAAATAAAAAAAATACCTGTTATCCGGCTTTGAAACCTGGATAACAGGTGTTAATGGTTAACGGCCTCCGATGGAATCCCCGTGGTTGGTTTGGTTGTCGTTATTTATCAGAACGATGGCTTGCAAAATCAATGCTTACCAAAGCTACTGTGCGGCAGGGCCCTCCCCATTTTTTTATTCCGGGTTTATTTGTGCCGTGACACATCCTTTCTTTTACTTATATCATCCTACTGCCATGTTTTTCAGGTGTTTACAAACAATTACTCCCTGATTTAATTTGGCGCATTAACCGGCTTATTGTATTTTCATTGGCTATTTACTGCTTGAATGATTTAAATCGTGAAGCCCGCATCCGGTTTTATATGGCAGCTCATCCATTCGCTGGACAGCAATGAGAAATTATTCTTTAAACGGAATTTCGCCCCCTGCGTATCCCCCGGCCAGCGATTGTACATCCGTTTATTTGATGCCATTGCCGCGCAAAAGGAATACGATGAAGCGGCTATCCTGAAAAAATTCCAGCCCGGCCTGAACAAGAAGAACATTGCCTACCAGAAACATTACCTGCACCGGCAGATCTGCGAGGCATTAGTGCAGTACGATGGCAGGAAGAATCCCGGTCATGATATTTATGCCAGTATTCAGCTGATCAGGATCTACCGGAAAAAAGGACTCTACGCGGAAGCTTTTGCGCTCTGGAAAAAAGCAGTGGAAAAAGCAAGGACAGCCGAAGCCTTTGCCCTGCTGAACCTGTTAAAGACCGAATTTGAAAAAATGATCATTTTCAGTCATACCCATTCCGGGTACGATGAGCTGCTGTCCCTTTTCAAAAAAAATGCGATCACGTACTCGGAATATGCCGAACTGATCACCCTGCGGGATGTCTATACGGAAACCCTGCTGCTGAAGCGAAAGACCCATCTCGGGCAGGATGACCTGCTCCGGGAAAGGATCAGCAGCCTGATGGAAAAAGTCAACCGGGCGGATACGGTCAACCACGGTCATTCCTTCTGGTACAGGCATTATTACTTTATGAGCAAGGCCACCCTGCTCTACCTGGAGAATGATATGGCCGGGTCATTGGGTATTCTGCAGGAGCTGTTTGCTGACTGGAAAAAAAACAAGCGTTTCCTCGCCACGCACGGGGAGTTTTATATCGAACTGCTGTACATGATCAATTACGCAGGCATCCTGAACGGCTCCTATGCCGTTGTCACCGCCATCTTTAATGATGAACTGAACCATGAAATCCGGGACAAGACCCAGCGGGCTTATTTCGAAGCAATAAAATACCTGGCCCTGAATAAAATTTACAATAAGACCGCCGCCTACGATGAAGTGCAAAAGCTGCTGGTCTTTATGAAGTCAAAATACAAATTATGGGAACCGGTCTTAAATGAAGAGCTGAACAGTACGGTCACCCTCTCACTGGGCATCGGTTGCTTTGTACTGGAACAGTATGATGATGCGCTTTATTTCATCAAAAGAGCCACCACTTATTTCCGGGAAGCCACCCGGGAAGAACACGCGTCCGTGGCGCAGTTATTACTGCTCCTGATCCGCTATAATCTGAATAATCCCCGCCTTTTTGATGCCCAGTACCGGGCCACCTACCAGTATTTTTACAAGAAGAAAAAGAAAGCTCCCTTTGAACAGGCCCTGGTACAATGCCTGCACCGGGCTTATTATATGAAAGACAACCGGATGATCAGGGATGAATTCAGGAAAACGCTGGAACTGCTGGCCCCCACCCAGGAACAGGTATCACAGCAACGTACATTCGCTATTTTTAATTTCCCGGGATGGCTGAACAGTAAGATACAGCGGATCACTTACCGCCAGTACGTGGAGAAAAAAGTAAAATCGGGAACAACCCTGACTGAAATAACCATCTGATATGAATAAAGAAATAACAGCCCTCGCCGGGCGCATGGAAAATCTTCTTTACGGGGAACCCTGGTTTGGCCGCCCTGTATTTCCCCTCCTCGAAGAAACAGACGAAAGCAAGGTGTTCCTGAAACCCGGGGACACGGAACACAGCCTCTGCGAACTGCTCTGGCATATGATCACCTGGGCGGAATTCACCCTGAAAAGGGTGGAAAAAGAAACAGAAACCGACCAGGCCGCTTTTGAAAAAAGGGACTGGCGGCCCATTGACCCCGGCTTCCATACCTGGAAAAAAGGCGTGGCTGAACTGAAATCCCTGCATACACAATTAGTGTCGCGTCTCCGGGAAAAAGAGGACAGCTTCCTCGACGAAAAAGTAGATTACCGCACCTACGATTTCAGGTTCCTGCTGAACGGGCTGATGGAACATAATATTTACCACCTGGGCCAGATCGCTTACCTGCAGAAACTCCTCCGCTGACCATACCCGGAAAGTAGTATTGCGGGCCTTGCTGCGAATTTTTAATTTCAGGCATGGCCCTGTACGGTAGCTATTACTGGAAGAAAATTCCCTTTCTGAAGTTGTTGCTTCCCTTCATGGGAGGCATCATCACGGCCTGGTATCTTCAGCCGCCGCTTCGTTTATGGCTGCTGCTGCTGCTGTCCGGGCTAACCAGCCTGGCTGTTTTTTTCTTTATCCCTTTATTAACCCGGTTCCGGTTCTCGTTTCTGTCGGGATTGGCTTCCACCCTGGTTTTATTTTCACTCGGCGCAGTGCTTACCTGGCAGAAAGATATCCGCCACCATCCCCGCTGGCTGGGAAATAACCACGGCAGCGGGGACGCATGGGTGCTGGCACTCGATGAATCTCCCGTGGAAAAAGCAAAATCCTTCAAAGCCATTGCCCGTGTTCTTTACCGGGTCAACGATAGCGGAAGGGTTGCGGCAGATGGCCGGCTGATCCTCTACTTTAAAAAGGACAGCTGCATAAAGCAACTGGAATATGGATCCATCCTGCTTTTAAAGAAGCCGGTACAGGAAATCAAAAGCACAGGTAACCCCGGTGGCTTCGACTTTAAACAATATTCTTTCTTCCAGGGCATCACCCACCAGGTTTACCTGCAGCCGCATGAATTTGAAATATTGCCCGGCAAGAAAGGGAGCTGGCTGAAAAAGCAGGTCATTGCATCCGGGAAAAATATCGTGAGCATCCTGCGCCGTTATATTCCTGGTGAGAAAGAAGCAGGGTTGGCAGAAGCCCTGCTGATCGGGTATAAGGACGACCTGGATCCCGCGCTGGTACAGGCTTATACAAACACCGGGGTGGTCCATATCATTGCTATTTCCGGCCTGCACCTCGGGTTGATATACTGGCTGCTCACACTACTGCTGAAACCACTTCTCCGTTCGCAAAAAACAAAATGGCTGCACCCGCTCCTCGTTATATCCGGGCTATGGGCATTCAGTTTCCTCGCAGGCGCCCAACCTTCCGTGCTCCGCTCCGCCCTGATGTTCAGCTGCATCGTCATTGGTGAAACATTCTCCCGCAGAACCTCCGTGCTGAACACCCTGGCCGTTTCCGCCTTCCTCCTGCTTTGTTATAGTCCTTTCTGGCTTTGGGATGTGGGGTTCCAGTTGTCCTATTCGGCCGTACTCAGCATCCTGCTTTTCAGGCAGCCTGTGTACAACTGGTTTTATATAAAAAATAAATTACTGGATGCATTTTGGAAACTGAATGCGGTTACCTTATCCGCCCAGGTACTCACCCTGCCCTTCAGTATTTATCATTTTCACCAATTTCCTGCTTCCTTTATCCTGACCAATTTCCTGGCGGTTCCGCTTTCCAGCGCCATCCTGCTGGCCGAGATCTTCCTGTGCATGATTTCGTTCTTCCCCTGGCTGGCCGTTCTTTCCGGGAAGATCATTTCCTTTCTTATCTGGTTTATGAATGCCTGGGTGGAACGGGCCGGGCAACTCCCCTTCCTGCTTTGGGAAAACCTGCAGCTTAGCATGACCCAGGGCATCAGCCTGATGCTGCTGCTGGTGACCGCCAGTTACTGGCTGCTCGAAAAATCAAAGCCCGCCTTCTTTGCGGCATTAACAGCCCTGCTGTGTTTTGCGATGGAACGATCGGTTTCTTTTATACAGGCTTCCCGGCAGGAGAAGATCATCGTGTACAACCTGCCACAAAAAAAAGGGCTGGATCTTATCCGGGGAAGAGCTTTTGTATTTACCGGCGACAGCGATTTGCAGGAAGATGGTTTTGCCCGGAATTTTCACCTCAAACCAGCCCGTATTCTGAACCGGGTCAGCGAAACAGGCCGGCTGGATGGACTTACCCGCTATGAAAATTATATCCGCTTCAGCGGCCGGAATATTTTATTGATTGACGAACCCGTTTCCTTTTTAGCTCCCCCCGAAAACAGGAAACCGGTCGTTGACCTGCTGATCTTATCCGGGCATCCTGAACTTGATTTACCCGGGCTGGCTGCCGCGCTGGACATCAGGCAGGTGGTGCTGGATGGTTCCGTACCGGCATGGAAAGCGCTGTATTGGAAAAAAGAGGGTGATTCCCTGCGGATTCCCTGTCACGATGTCTCTGTCAACGGCGCTTTTGTGATGATCCTGAATTAAGTTAAATTTGCCCCCTCTTACGATCGCCTGCCCTCAACCCCCATTTATGATGAACAAAAAAATTCAATCAGCCTTAATTTCTGTTTTTTACAAAGACGGCCTCGAAAACATCGTGCAGGAACTTTCCCGGCTGGGTGTGACCATCTACTCTACCGGCGGCACCCAAAGCTTTATTGAAAAACTGGGTGTAAAAGTGGTGCCGGTGGAAGACCTCACCAGTTATCCCTCCATTCTCGGGGGACGCGTGAAGACCCTGCATCCTTCCGTATTTGGCGGTATCCTGGGCAAACGGGATGACGAAACCCATTTACAGGAAATGAAACAGTACAGGATCCCGGAGATTGACCTGGTGATCGTGGACCTGTATCCCTTTGAGGAAACCGTGGCCAGCACCACGGATGAAAAAGCCATCATTGAGAAAATTGATATCGGCGGGCCGTCCATGATCCGCGGGGCCGCCAAAAATTTCAGGGATGTGGTGGTGATTGCCGCCAAAAAAGACTACGCCACCCTGGAAACCCTGTTAAAAGAACAGCAGGGCGAGACCAGCCTTGAACAACGGCGGGCTTTTGCCGCCAAGGCTTTTGAAATAGTGGCCCATTATGAAGTGGCCATCGCAAAATATTTCAGCAGCAGCGATACCGGGTATTTCCTGGAATCCGTTCCGGGTCCCAAGATCATGCGCTATGGCGAAAACCCCCACCAGTCTGCGGTGTTTTATGGCGACCTGGGACAATTGTTTGACCAGCTCAACGGAAAGGAATTATCCTATAACAATATTGTGGATACCGACGCCGCCCTGCAACTGATCCGCGAATTCACGGATACGACTTTTGCCATCATCAAACACACCAATGTATGTGGCGTGGCGCAGAGGGACACGGTGAAAGAAAGCTGGGATGCGGCCCTGGCCGGCGACCCGGAAAGCGCTTTTGGCGGGGTATTGGTCTGCAACGGCACGATCGATAAGGCCACTGCGGAAGCCATCAATGAGATCTTTTTCGAAGTGCTGATTGCCCCGGCCTATGATGCGGAGGCGCTGGCCGTACTGAAATCCAAAAAGAACCGGATCCTGTTACAATTAAAAGCCCAGCCCGGGCGAAAAGTACAGTATAAGTCCATGCTGAACGGGGTACTGGTGCAGGATAACGATGAAGGTAACTATGCGGAATGGACCGAAACCGTGAAAAGAAAGGAGACCGCGGTGGAAAAAGAGGATCTTCTTTTTGCCAACCTCGTATGCAAACATTTAAAATCAAATGCCATTGCCCTCGTAAAAAATAAGCAGCTGGTTGGCAAAGGCTGTGGCCAGACCAGCCGGGTTGATTCCCTGCGGCAGGCGCTTGAAAAAGCCCGGCAGTTTAAATTTGACCTGCATGGGGCGGTGATGGCCAGCGATGCCTTCTTCCCCTTTGACGACTGCGTGCGGCTGGGGCATGAAGCGGGAATCACTGCCTTTATACAACCCGGCGGTTCCATCCGGGATAACGATTCGGTTGAATATTGCAAGACCCATGACCTGTCCATGATCATGACCGGCATGCGGCATTTTAAACATTAAAGATGGTCAAACCTTATCTCCTGCTGTGCTGGACCTTTTTTTGTCTCGGTGCTTCTTCACAAAATGTGACCCCCCATTTTTTTGAGGGTGTAATAGAATACACTATTAAGTCCGAGTCATTTATGCAAGGGGTTTCTGATAATGAGATTTCTTTACGATTCGGATCCAAACTTAGGTTTTATTTCAGTAAAGGGAATTACCTGCGGGAATATATAAACGATGCCGGTTATACCATTCAAAAGGGGATGTTCCTGACCCAAAGTAACCAGTTCTACTTTCAGTACCTGATCAGCAGCCCGGATACACTGTATTATTCAGATGCATCAGATTCCGCCTTCAACAAGTATTCCATTTCCGACAGTATTTTCGCCAGGGAAAAAATACTGGATTGCAACACTGTACCTGTACTAATCCGGCAGCAATACACGCCGCCGGGAAATCAAGCCCCTTTGAATACGGTTTTGATCTATTACTTCTGCCCGGAACTTCCTGTAAACCCCACATGGCATAAAGATATTTTTATCTGGAACAAAGTAATCGCGGCTCATCCTTTTATCGCGACAAAATTTACCGAAGAAACGACCGGTTATTTCCGGCAGACCTTTATTGCAACCCGGGTAGAATGGAAGCCGCTTGAGGATTCGTTTTTTAAGCCCGATCCGAAACTGGTATTGAATAAGACACAGTCTGATTAAACCACAGAATGAACCTATTTGACTTCCATAAAACCATTGTTCAGTCCTCCGCTGATTCCTTAAAGAAACTGGCGGTCTTCAACCCGCTTACCATTCATAAAAAGGGCACGCGGGCCAAGGCCTTATTTGCGCTCGCCCTCGTTTGCGTGTTATGGGGCACCACCTGGATCGCTTCCAAGCAGGGCGTCCGCCACATGCCGGCCCTGCAATTAGCCGGTATGCGCCAGCTGATCGCAGGTGTAATCTATGTCAGTTTTTTCCTGTTCAGGGGCGCGCCCTTACCGAAGGGAAAAGAATGGATCCCCGTGCTCGTATTGAGCTTCCTGAATTTTATTATGAGCAACGGGCTGAGCACCTGGGGCGTAAAATATATCTCAGCGGGACTGGGGGCCATCATGGGAGCCATCTTCCCGCTCTGGCTGGTGGTGATCGGTCTCTTTGCTTCCAAAGAAAAAATTCCGCAGAAAGCAATCCTGGGCCTCCTGCTTGGCTTTGCCGGTGTATGCATCATCTTCTACGACCACCTGCATGATTTCCTGGATGCTGATTTCCGTTTCGGTATTATCCTTTCGCTGATCGCCACCTGGACCTGGGCCTTTGCCACGATCTATACCAAGAAGCAGGCGGCCAGTTTCAATCCTTATTTCAGCCTGGGATTGCAGATGGTAATCTCCGGTTTGTTCCTGCTGGTATTTACAAAAACAGGCAGCCAGTTTATGATCGCAGATGCGGGGCAGGGCGCCCGGCCCTTTATAGAATTCGTTCCCTTTGCCCAGATCCCCTGGCAATCCTGGATAGCAATTGCCTACCTCGTCCTCTTCGGCTCGATCCTGGCATTTGTCTGTTACCTCTATGCATTGCAAAACCTGCCGACTGAACAGGCTTCCATTTATGCCTATATCAACCCGATCGTGGCTGTATTATTCGGGTGGGTATTATTCGGTGAACGGATCACGGTCTATATCACCTTAGGAGGGATAGTGACTTTAGCCGGTGTGTACCTCGTAAATAAAGCCTTCAGGGCTGCTGTGCCGCCGCCGGAACAACCGGAAACAGAAGGAATCTGATGATGCCGGGATGCCTGCAGGCGAAGAGGATCAGGTGAGTTGTTTCACAAAGTCCTGGTAAACCTCTCTCCATCCTTTAAATCTTTCCTCTGTTCCCAGGAAGGTATTGTGCCAGATCGTAATGAGCAGGCCATTGGCCTTTTTCACTTCAGTATAATAATGGTGCATTTCCTCCAGGGCTTTTTGGGGAGAATATTGCTGCTCATAAAAAGAGTTGGCATCCATATAACAAAACGGGTAAAGCAGGAGTGATGTAGTGCTTTCGTTCTCCAGGTCGTACCAATAGAAAGGAACGGATACCGAGGCCCTGAACCCGTTAATACTTCCATATCCCATCGAGAAATCCTCGTTTATCCCGTTTGCGATCAGCCGGCGAAAAGTTCCCGGTAAATGGAAACGGATAAAATGCTGGCGGGATGACCGGACCGTTATCCCGGCCGCCCGTTCAATCATCTCTTTCTCGTTTTTAAGCAAAGCCGGATCATCCCCGCTTTGCCAGGAGGGATGCACACCGATATCATATTTACCTGCATGCCGCCTGATCAGTTCGCTGATGACGGGCTTGCGCGGCCGGATATTCCTGTCATAAGCGCTGTTTTTTCCTGCTACCAGGAAGAAATAGCGCGGTTCCAGTTTATACTGTTCATGCAAATCATCCATCCAGTCATAGGAATCGAACGGATCGGGTGCCTGGTTCGCCCGGACTTTGAGCCGTAGCCGTAGCCGGGCCCGGTTTCCTTTCAGGAGATCTTTCAGGGCTGCCCCGGTATTCCGCATCCAGCCCTTGTGCTTAAAAGAAAAGGCTTCATCAATATCATAGGTTGGAAGAAACCGGAATACATCATTCCCCGAACTGAACAAGGGGAATTTATGGCTAAGTATCGTTGAAAAATCCTTTAGCCAGTAATGGATCAGCGGGATAGTAAGAAATCCTTCTTTAAACGCCAGTGATGCTGTATGGGCATACCGGCCATACAGGTCTTTCTCGTGCGGCAGGTACTCCTCGTATCGGCTGAGCAGGTAAAAGACAGCGGCGAGGATATCAAAAGGAAAATCTCCTTCCGTTTTAAAGAATGCTTTGTACCCGTTTGTTTCGAAACAGGTTATGGGTTGCGGCCGGATCCCCTGCTCAAATAAGAGGGTAAAAGGAGGCAGCCAGCATTCATCTGCTGTTATTCTTTTATCACTGTAGTTGATCCGGGCGCCGGGGTAGGCAGAAAATTCAGTCTTATCACTGGTAAGTTTGAGGGGAATCCCGCTGAAATGATTGCCCAAAAATGCGGCCACGTATTCCAGGCGGGCAGTAATGGTATGAGCGAAAAGGATCACAGGCCGAAGTTAACTATCGCTTGCCGTATTTCTCTTTCCACAACTGGTTGAAGGATTTATCGGGGAAATCCAGGCTGGCACGGTGTTCCCTCCACCCGGAGAGCAGGCTGTTGACCACCCAGCTCTTGGTACGGCCATTGGCCATATTCATCCAGGACCTGCGCAGCATGGCCTGCTTCCACATTTTCCAGGCGATCTTCTCTGTAAATGTATTATGCCCGCCCACAACCGCTTCGTGCCGGTTTTCCAGCAGCAGTTCGTGCAGGTTGATCTTCACCGCGCATACCGCGGTACAGTTACCACAGAGGGAAGAGGCATAACTCAGGTGCTTCCACTCCCCTAATCCCTGCAGGTGGGGAGTAATCACGGAACCGATCGGCCCGCTGTAAGGAGCGCCGTATGCATGCCCCCCGATATTTTTATAGACAGGACAGGCATTCAGGCAGGCCCCGCAACGGATACAGTACAGGCTCTCCCGCATTTTTTCATTTGCGAGGATATTGGTCCGGCCATTATCGAGTAAGATTACGTACATGTCATCCGGCCCGTCTGTTTCCCGGGGCTGGCGCGGACCGGTTATTATGGAATTGTACACGGTGATTTTCTGACCGGTCCCGAAAGTGGAAAGCAGGGGCCAGAACAGAGCCAGGTCCTGCAGGGAAGGGATCACTTTTTCAATCCCCGCGATCACGATATGGGTCTTTGGCATCGAGCAGCACAGCCTGCCGTTCCCTTCGTTCTCGGTCAGGGCAATCCCGCCGATATCGGCAATTATGAAATTGGCGCCGGTTACACCGACTTCCGCCTGCACATATTTTTCACGCAATACAGTCCGGGCGGTACCTGTCAGTTGCTCAGGTGTTGCCCTGGGGTCGGTACCCAGTTTATTGGAAAAAAGCCGTGCCACATCTTCCTTACTCTTGTGCATGGCCGGGGTAACGATATGGTAGGGCGGCTCGCCATCTAATTGCTGGATATATTCGCCGAGATCTGTTTCCACACTTTCTATCCCGTTCTTCTCGAGGAATTCATTCAGGTGAATTTCTTCTGTCACCATGCTCTTGCTCTTCACGAGGCTGCGGCAGTTCTTTTCCTCACAGATCTTTTTGATGGCTTCCAGCGCCTGTGCGGCATCCTCCGCCCAGATCACTTTGGCGCCCCGCCTGCTGATCGCCGTTTCAAAATCTTCCAGCTGTTTATCGAGGGAAGCGATCGCTTTCCATTTTATATTCTTGGCCCTTTCCCGGGCCAGGTCCGGCTCACTGAACTGCTGTTTCCCCTGCGGCACCACGGCATTGTACCTGCCAATATTAAAATTGATCTTGCGCCGGTGGTCACGGTCCGCCGCCCGGATGGTGCTTTTAGCAATAAAATCAGCATAGGTTTCTTTCACGGTGAGCTGTTATTACTCTTTAAAATCAATTTCCTCCCATTCTCCCTTCGCGATCGTATCAAGGGCCTTGTAAAAATCTTCCCCGTATTTCCGGATCAGCGGCTCTTTGAGAAACTGGTAAACCGGCACTTTTAATGCTTCCCCCATCGCACAACCGGGTTTGCATAACTGCTCCCGGGGCTCATAGTTTACTCTTTCATAATCCCCGTTCTTTCCTTTTTTGGCAGTGATGGGGTATAAGTGGCAACTGATCGGTTTCTTCCAGCTGATCAGCCCGTCCCGGTTCGCCTGCTCAAACGCGCATTTGATGATCCGGTTTTCATCCCGGAAAGCAAACACACAAATACCTTTGTTGCTGCCAATGGTATTGGTCACCCAGCCAAATTCATTGTCCATGGCGAAGAGACCGGTCCGGTCAATCTCTTCCAGGGCCTCCGGGGGAAGCAGGTGTTTTACCTTGTCAAACACTTCCCGGATCACCTGCATTTCATCTTCCTCAACAGGGGCGCCGGCATCTCCTTCCTCGCAGCAACCACCCTTGCATTTGTTCAGGTCGCATACAAAGTGCTTGTCCACCACATCCTCACTGATCAGTATATTATCAATAACTATCAAAAGAAAAAATTTTTGCAAAGGTATGTATTATGCAGGTGATAACCCCTGCACCGGGCCCGTCCTCCCGGGCCAGGGGAGGTCATCTCCACTTCAGCGTATTGATCAGGTGCTGCAGGTCCTGTTTCAGGAAATCATTTACGATACCCAGCGAATCGGCATTGGGTGCGGCGTTAAAATAAAGCGCTCCCCGCAGGAAATGCCGGACCGAATCGGTGAGGAAAAACTGGTTGGCCGTGGCGGTATTTCCCCCGAGTGAAAAATAAATCCCTTCCACGCCGTTGGGTGTCTGCACCAGGCTGTCATTGATCCCGGTGGATACATCCACATGCTGTTTATACGCCATCTTAAATCCATCCCTTACGAGGGAATCAAAGATATTTTCCGCATTGATGGGTTTGTAACTGATATGGATCCGGCCGCCGAGGCTGGGAATATCAACATTGATCCACCAGTCGCCTGCCTTGTCTTCAAAGAAAGTGGTATCCCTGATCACGGAGGCATAAACGGGGTACTCGAATGTGTAGGGGTAGCCCGGCTGGTCAAAGAGCTGGTATTTTTTTTCAGGGAAATCAATTTTAAAATACCCTTTCTTTTTCCCGGCAGTATAATCACTGTTACAGGAAAGAAGCAAAAAGATCATTCCGGCCGTTGCCAGGAAAAAGTAGGTGAAGCGGGCGCTCATTCAGGCTGTTGTTTCGGTTTGATGGTCACTTTTACTAACTGGATCCGGTTATTATCCGCCTGCATGATGGCAAATTCAAAATCCCCGGAAGGGATCACCCAGTCCACCGTGGGCAGCTCCCCGGCCAGTTCCAGCACCAGTCCGGCAAGGGATTCACTCTCTCCCTTGATATCATCAAAGGTATTCATCGGGATCTTCATGATCCGGCACATATCATGGATCATGATCTTTCCCTCAAAAATATAATTGTAGTCATCCAGTTTATAACTGTCGCTTTCCTCCTCATCAAATTCATCCCGGATATCCCCGATCACTTCTTCCAGGATATCTTCCATGGTTACAATCCCGCTGGTACCTCCAAACTCATCCACTACCACGGCAAAATGGATCCGCTTTTGCTGAAATTCTTTCAGCAGGTCTTCGATCAGTTTGGGCTCGGGTACAAAATACGGTTGCCGTATCAGGGAATGCCAGTCAAAATTCCCGGCTTCGTTCAGGTAAGGGATCAGGTCCTTGGTATTCAGGATCCCCACCACTTCATCGAGACTGTCTTTATATACGGGCAATCTTGAATAATGAAGTTCCTCCACCCGCCTGATCAGTTCGGGAAATGCCGCATTGTAACTGATGCCACTTACATACAAGCGGTTCCGCATGATCTGCTTTACCGAAATGTTCCCGAATTTCACCACTCCCTTCATAATGCTCTTCTCCTCGGGAGAGGCTTCTTCATCGCTTTTGATATCAATGGCTTCATCCAGTTCCTGCATGGTCAGCATATCGCTTTTATCCGCCCCCACCCTTTTGCCGATCCCGTCTGCCAGCCTGACGATCCATTTACTCAACCGCCGTAAAAGCAGGTGAAGGCCTTCCACCAGGAAAGACACATCATAGGCAAAGCGCAGGTTGTTCTGCGTGGCCCATACCTTGGGAAGTATCCGCCCGATAAAAACCAGGACGATCACAATCACCATCACTTTGATCAGTAACTCCAGTAAGGATCCCAGCCTGGCAAAATTAATCAGTTCAGAAAGCAGAAAATTGGAGAGTACAATGATGCTGATGTTCACAAAAGTACCCGCAATGAGCAGGGAGGCGTACACTTCCTTGGGTTCTTCCAGCAGGGATACAATCCGCCTTGCTGATGCATGCTGCTTGGTCTTCAGCATGTTCAGGTCTTTCTTATTCAGGGAGAACAAGGCCACTTCCGAACCGGAGATGGCGAATGTAATGAGCAGTAAGATGAGCAGGGCAACCGCCAAAAAAGTAGTTCCCTGCATATTCACCGACAACAGGTAAAGATGGAGGCGATCAGTTATTGAAATAATGTCCGGATGAATTTCCAATGCAATGGGTTTTGTTTAGGATCTGCGCTACGGTCAGCAGGCAGAAAAACCGGCAGCCACCAGTGCCTGCCGTTAATAGCGGCAAAGGTATTGTATTTACGGTTTATGATTAAAAGGGAAGGCTCTCAGAAGGGTCTCCCAGGGGGGTGTCATGCCCGCCCATTCCTTCCGGCCCTCCTGTTTCACCGGGGGGAGGTGCATCCATTTTTTTGTCCAGCATGATGAGGTTGTCCCCCACCACTTCGGTGGCAAATTTCCGGTTCCCGTCCTTATCATCCCAACTGCGGGTGCGCAGTCTTCCTTCAATATAGACCAGGCTGCTTTTGTGCAGGTATTTCTGTGCCAGTTCTGCCAACCCCCTCCATAGCACCACGGTATGCCATTCGGTCTGGGAAACCAGCTTGCCGGTACGGTCCTTGAATGTTTCCGTGGTGGCCAGCGGGAACTTGGCAACCGCAATATTGCCTTCGAGGTGCTGTACATCGGGGTCTTTCCCCAGGTTTCCAATCAGCATGACTCTGTTTACGCCTCTCATACATTTATTCTTTTGGTTAGAAAATCGTCTAAGGGCTGGAACCGTCTTAAAGTTAATTCCTTTTTTCAGCCGGAACAACAAAAAAGGGGCCGGGTTTAACGCTGGCGGGGGGACAGCGCTTTTTCATGTGCCAGGTACTGGCGGATCAGTCCCGGGAAACTGAATTTCCCCAGTTGTTTCTTTTTAACCCATTGCCAGTCCGGCTCACCCACCGGTTGTTCCGACAGCTGCAATTCAACAAACATCCCTTGTACCAGCTGGTGTGAAAGTTGTTGCCTGAAATACCGGGGTTCCCTGCAGGCGATTTTATTTTTTTTGTCCACCCATTTCTTTGCTGCAATGGCTTCCAATAGTTTTTCCGGGCTGATTTTTTTATTTGTTTCAATCATCGGGAACTCAAAAAGACCCTGCCAGATATCATTCCCGCTCCTGCGGCGAAGCGCCAGCCGGTCATTGTACACCGGGATAATAAAATTCAGCCACCGCACGCGGATACGGATCTTTTTTGACTTAAGCGGCAATTCACTGACCCGTCCCCCCCGGAAAGCCACACATTTTTTCCTGAATAAACAGGAAGCACAAAGCGGTGCCGCCGGCTTGCAAACAACTGCACCGAAATCCATGATCGCCTGGTTATACAGCCCGGGTTGCCCGGGATCCAGTAAATCTTCTGCCAGCCGGTTAAACATCTTTTTTCCTGCTGTGGAATCCGTGGGTGTATCGATCCCGAAATAACGGCTGAGCACCCGGTACACATTTCCATCCACCACGGCATGCGGCAATTGAAAGGCGAAGGAAGAAATGGCGGCAGCCGTATAGGGACCGATCCCTTTCAGGCTGAGGATCGCTTTATAGGTATCGGGAAAATGTCCTGCTTTTTCTTTCGTGATATACCGGGCAGTGGTCAGCAGGTTTCTGCATCGTGAATAATATCCCAGCCCTTCCCAGCATTTGAACACTTTCTCATCCGGCGCGGCAGCCAGTTTACGGATATTCGGAAATGTTTTGATAAAGCGGTTATAATAATCAAGCCCCTGTTCCACCCGGGTTTGCTGAAGGATGATCTCGCTGATCCAGATGCGATAAGGATCCTTTTCCCCCTTCCAGGGCATCACCCGGCTATTTTCCCCGGCGTTCCATTCGAGGAGTCCCTTTGTAAAGGCTTTTTTTAAGGAGGAGGAGGGATTCGAATTCATGAAAAGGGGGGCTTTTGCCGGTTATTTGGGCTAAATATCCGGGATTTCCGGAAACTGCCCCGGTCCGGTTGAAAAAAATATTTCTATTTAGTTGACTATCATATAATTTTGTCATAAATTGGTCTTGTAAACCACTAAACCCTTCAAAAAATGAGAAAAGCCGACCTGGTAAATCAGATTTCTGAAAAAACAGGCATACCCAAGGTAGATGTGCTTGTTACTCTTGAGACTATGTTTAAAGAAGTAAAAGACACTCTTGCCGGTGGCGAAAATATTTACATACGTGGCTTTGGCAGCTTTATTACAAAGAAGAGAGCTGCAAAGATCGGCCGTAATATCAAGAAGAATATTGCCGTACATATACCGGAGCATTATATTCCTGCCTTTAAGCCGGCCAAGGAGTTTGTTGCTGAAGTCAAAAAACTCAAAGAACCCAAGCCTGATGCTGGTCCCGGGGAAGAAGTAGAATAGTATTCCGCTTAAATAATCCTTCCGCATTTAACCTCATATCGGGGCGTTTGAGGTACTTTTGCATCCAGAAATTTTTGATTTGTGAAGAAACCTCAATGGATCACCCTCGCCGCTGCCGTATTACTGACAGCCCTTATTTTTTTGTTTGTCAGGACCGTTCCGGTAAAGAAAGCGTCAATTGCTACTGGTAACCAGCAACATAATGAAACCAAGGGTCCTGCCAACGGACCCGGGCTTTCTCCTATTTCCATCGATACCATCCTGCTGATGGCGAAAAAGGAGTTAAAACCGGCTCAATTGACCTGGTTAAATACCCTGGAAAACTCGATTACCCGGGGGGATGTAAAAGCTCAGCAACTGAGTGTTTATCACCAGCTTTCCCATTTCTGGAAAGATACGGCCCGGATCTTTGAGCCCTATGCCTGGTATGAGGCCGAAGCTTCCAGATTGGAAAATTCCGAAAAAAGCCTGACCTTTGCAGCCCGCTTATTTTTGGATGCCCTGCAAAATGATGATTTGATGAGCCGGCGGCAGTGGAAAGCTTTGCAGGCCAAAGATTTGTTTGAGCGTTCTTTGAAGATTAACCCGGAAAATGATTCCGCCAAAGTTGGGCTGGGCGCCTGTTATCTTTTTGGAAATATCTCCTCCACGCCGATGGAAGGGATCCAAAAGATCATGGAAGTGGTGCAGAAAGACAGCAACAACGTGTTTGCGCAGCTGACCCTGGCAAAGGGTTCCCTGCTTTCCGGGCAATTTGAGAAAGCGATCACCCGTTTAGAGAAAGTGATTCAGCTGCAGCCGGGAAATATGGAAGGCTACCTGCTGATGGCTGAGCTCTACGAGCGGAAACAGGAATACAAAAACGCGGTCAGCTGGTACCAGAGAAGCCTTCCGGTGATTCAGCAACCCGAGATCAGGGCCGCCGTAAGCCAGCGGATTGAGGACCTGAAAAAAGAGGATAAGTAAACTTATTATAAACAAGAATTTAAATTTATTTGATTATGCCTTGTGGTAAAAAAAGGAAGCGTCATAAAATTGCGACGCATAAGCGTAAAAAAAGACTGAGAAAGAACCGTCATAAGAAGAGGAACAAGTAAGTCATGAGTCGATAGTCATTAGTCGATAGTTGTACCCTTGGGTGTTTTGACTACAGACTAATGACTACTGGCTACCGACTATTTTCAGTTCACCGGTTGTTTCGCCGTATACGTTTGCACCACTCCGAATTAGCCCGCAAATATCCTACAGGTACAACCCCGCATTCCATACGGATTCCTGGCAACTGGTGTTTACAGCACTAAGGTGTTTCATTTATGTAAGCTGTAATGAACAAAGAACTAATTATTAATGCGGCTCCCCAGGGCGTCGAAATTGCCCTGCTGGAGGATAAAAAGCTGGTAGAACTGCATAGCGAAAAAAGCGATGCCCGTTTTGCCGTGGGAGACTTATACCTGGGCAAGGTCAAGAAGCTGATCCCCGGGCTGAATGCGGCATTTGTGGATGTGGGTTTTGAAAAAGACGCTTTCCTGCACTATACCGACCTCAGCCCCTATGCCAAATCCCTGCTGAAGTTCACCAGCATGTGTATGAACGATAAGTCGGAGCATGGACTGGATTTCGGCAAATTCACCATCGAACCGGAAATTGTTAAAACCGGGAAGATCAATGAAGTGCTGGGCGGCAAGCCGCATATCCTGGTGCAGATCCTGAAAGAGCCCATCGCGGCCAAAGGACCCCGGCTGAGCTGCGAGATCTCCCTGCCCGGGCGCTTTGTGGTACTCACCCCCTTCAATGATATTGTAGCCGTATCGAGGAAGATCCATTCTTCCGAGGAGAGAAAGCGCCTGCAAAAGATCGTGGAAGCGATCAAATCAAAAAATTTCGGGGTGATCGTACGGACGGCTGCGGAAGGCAAAAACACCGCGGAACTGCACGAGGACCTCTCCGCCCTGGTGGATATGTGGAAGACGATCCAGACCAACCTCAGGGGGGCGGTGGCGCCGGCTAAAATTCTGAGCGAGCAAACCAAGACCACGAGTATCCTGCGCGACCTTCTCAATGAAGATTTCAATAAGATCGTGGTAAACGATAAAAATATCTTCGCGGACACCAAGAACTATATCCAGCGGATTGCCCCCGAAAAGGCAGATATCATTTCCTTCTACCAGAACGGCTCCCCCATTTTTGATTCCTTCGGGATCACCAAGCAGGTAAAATCCTCCTTTGGGAAAACGGTGAATCTCAACAGCGGCGCCTACGTGATCATTGAGCATACGGAAGCCCTCCATGTGATTGATGTGAACAGCGGTTATAAAAGTGTCAGCAATAACCAGGAGCAGAATGCCATGGAGACCAACCTGGAAGCAGCGGAAGAAATCGCCCGCCAGTTACGGCTGCGCGACCTGGGAGGGATCATTGTCGTTGACTTCATTGATATGAAGCTGCCGGACAATAAGCGGAAGCTGGTGGAGAAAATGGAAGAATTTATGAGTACCGACCGGGCCAAACACGCGGTGCTGCCGATTTCCAAATTCGGGCTGATGCAGATCACCCGGCAGCGGATGAAGCCGGAAGTGAATATCAATACCCAGGAAGTATGCCCGAGCTGTAATGGTACCGGCAAGATCTCTTCCACCCTCCTGCTGGAAGATGATATAGAAAAGAATTTAAGCTACCTGATCACCCATAAGAATGGCAACCTGAAACTGGTGGTGCACCCGATCCTTTATTCCTACCTGACCAAGGGCTGGTTCTGGAAAACGAAGATGGCCAACTGGAACCGGAAGTTCGGGCAGAAGACAAGGCTCGGGCAGGACAGCAACTATCACCTGACCGAATACAAATTCTTCGACCAGCACGACGAGGAAATCAAGATGTAAAAAAATAGTACAAAAGAAAAGGCTGTTACAGATGAGTGACAGCCTTTTTTTTATCATCAATCACCGGGAACTAAGAAAGGGAACGCATAGAAAATTCACCCGCGCTCTTTTCATTTCTGCAGCTTAATACGCATATCGCCGGTCTCCTGCATTCTTTCGCTTACATAAAAGCTGCCCTGTATAAACGGGGCAGCTTTTATTATTTTTTTGATATGACCAATCCGTTTACTGTTTCGGATTTACCACGGCGGCACTTCCCGCAGCAGGCGGGTTGTAGGTCAGTTCATTACCGGGTACATCCCAGTAATCAAGATAATTATATTCAATCGTGGCGTTGGTGCTGACTGCACCGGTATTCTTCAATGCCACACAACCGGTACGTCCGCCTCCCTGGGCAATCGCATCGATCACTTTCCAGCGGCGGGCATCATAGAATGAAATACCACGGAAGGCGCAGACAATACGGCGTTCCCTTCTCAGTTCTTCCTTGGCCTGGGCCAATGTGAGACCGGTACCCGAAACAGCAGCCAATTCTGCACCCTGCGCATCACGGATCGCATCGATAATAGCCAGTCCCTGGTCGATCTGTCCGGTATAAATCAGCGCTTCCGCCTTCATTAGTTCATTTTCTTCATAATCACCAGCCAGGTGCATTTCATATTCACCTACAGAGGTGTTTGCAAAGATGGCCACACCGGAAAGACCGGTACCGCCATCTTTCAGTGCCCAACGGGTAAAATGGGCATTGCCGCGGTCAGCCTGCCCCAGGTAGGGTGTACCCTGCACGCAGTTCTGGGCTTTACGCTGGTCACCGGCTTTGAATTCCTGTACCCAGCGCTCACTTAATTTGTACGTGGCTCCACCGGGAATATTGGACTGGGTTCTTCCCATGATCAGCTGTGAGGCGGTGAACAGGTCACCCCGCGCATCTGTACGAAGCGTGAAGATATTATCATCCTCGGCAATACCTGCATTGGCTAATGTCAGCACACTGTTCCAGTCGGCCGGGGTCATCGCAGTAACCGTTTTATTCACCAGCAGGTTACGGGCTTTCATTGTACTGACGTTGCGGGCCAGCATAGCGGGAGTGGGCGCAGCACCTTTACCCACCTGGCAGAAAGCAGGAATGATTTTTTCCCAGGTAGCCACAAATTCACCGGCATCTGGCGCGCCATTAGCTGCCTGGACTGCCTTATCAAAATTCGAATTGGCTTCCGTAATAATGGCTTCCTTGGTAACATAGTTGCCATTGGTTTGCAGGTAGTCATTGTTGATCAGGCCGGCATAGTAGATGGAGCCGATCCGGCTGTACGCAAACCCCTTCCACCAATAAGCCCAGGCCTTGATGGCTGCTTTTTTGGAAGCCGCATCGCCGCTCAGGGATACGGATTCCACTTTTTCCAGGATCAGGTTGCAGGAGCTGATCAGGCTATACATATAGGCCCACTCGTAAAACAGGAAGTTATTTCCTGCCTGCTGGTTGGTATTGGCCTGCCGGATCAGGGCGATCTGTTTATTCGGCGAGTTGGGGTTTAATACCACGGATGCATCATCATGCACCACTTTCTCCGGGCAGCCCATCTGGTTGATAAAGGCATTCGCCGCATCGGCCCCAATTACATCGGCCATCAGTTCATGAAAGCCGGTTGCGCCGCTCCAGAAAGGCCCGTATACACCATCCGTATACTTTAGAGTTTTAAAGCCGTTAATATAAACGCCACCGGTAGCATAACTGATAATTCCGGATTCACTGTTTAGCGAAGCAGGAGAGGGTGTGTTAGGATTCGCTGTGGCCAGTTCCTTCTTACAGCCGGATACAAAAAACCCGGCAGCTACAATCAGGATAAATAATTTATTAGACTTCATAATAGTTTAGTTTGATATGTTAGAAACCGAGTTTCAGACCAACCTGGTAGGATTTAACGTTAGGAATGGTATTGTGATCAACTCCCCGGTCCCAAGATGAATTAAGGGTACCTGAACTAACTTCAGGATCCATACCGGTATAATCAGTAAAGGTCAGCAGGTTGCGGCCGGTAAACACTAATTGCAATTTATTCAGCCCTTTCAGTTTTATAAAACGGGCCAGGTCAATACCCAGCGCCACATTCCTCAACCGCAGGAAAGAAGCATCTTCCATAAAATAACTCTTGGTACCATTGGCCTGGCGGACGGCATAGGCCCCTCGGTAGAAAGCGGTCCAGGCTTCGGTCTGACCGGCGATGGTAACAGGTACTGCATAGTCCTTGTGGATACCATCACGGTACATCCACTCCTTGGTCTGGTTATACAGGTTGCTTTTATATATCCAGTCAAACTGGAAACCAAAAGTCAGGAACCCCTTATAATTAATGTCATTTATGAATGACATATTGAAATCAGGATTTGGATCGCCCAGTGAATAACGGCCGGAAGTGGCAAAAGGCTGTTTGGTTGTTTTATTTACCACATATCCATTGCTGGCTACTTCATAATTCATCTGCTGATCTGCCGGAATATAAGGATTCTTGTTTGCGTCCAGCTGGTTTACGTCATGCAGGAACAGGTATCCATAGACCTGACCAATTTTTTCACCTGCCCGAAGTACATATTGTGAGCTGCCGGCACCAGACGGAACAATGATTTGTGCATCACCCAACACTTTGTCGATCACTGATTTTTGCTTACTGAAATTAACGGTAAAGTTCCAGTTCAAATTTTTGGAGGAAAACACTGGCAGGTTCAATGAAGCCTGGATCCCGTTTGAACTCAGGTCAACGGCGTTGGTTAACTGTTTACCCAAACCAATACTGGGAGCCACATCTACCTCAAGGTAGGAGTCTTTCGTCTTACGCCTCCAGTAACTGAAACTGAGTGTGGCAGATTTTAGCCAATTCCCTTTTAAAAGACTGGCTGTGATATCCGTACCAATTTCAAGCTCTGAGATGATAGACAGTTTCAGATTAGCATTCCTAGAAGAAACGGGGTCTGCCAGTGCGCTTTGCGAGCCAAGTACTCTCGGCGCAAGCACCGGGAAACGATCATAGGCACCGGGCTGGATACCTGCCTGTCCGTAAGAACTCCGTAATTTCCATTCTTTGATTACATTATAAACTTTGCTGTTTTTCCAGAAATCAAAACTGCTGATCCTCACATAGGCATCCCCACGATACATGGAAGCCGGTTTGGATCCAAAGCCAAAAGCAGAGGAATAATCACTCCGGAGTCCGCCCCCGATTCCCACATAATCTTTATACTCAAAACGCTGAGTCACCAAGTATCCGTATGTTGTAAATTTAATTAGCTGATCACGCACCACTTTGTAGTTCCCCATATCCGAAGCTGTATATGGGTTGTAATCTGGTGCATCGGTTGCATAAGTAATATAAGTTGATGTA
Organism: Sphingobacteriales bacterium; assembly: GCA_016219985.1. Taxonomy (GTDB): domain Bacteria; phylum Bacteroidota; class Bacteroidia; order Chitinophagales; family Chitinophagaceae; genus JJ008. The sequence continues at coordinate 44,564 of JACRJO010000030.1, forward strand.
ATATTCTTCCTGTAATCCCAACCTGCATATGTTGTTGAAGAAATGGGAAGCTTCAGGCCAAAATCATTCTGGAAATCGAATTTAATGGTAGCTGCTCCAAGGAAGTTATGGAAGGTATTGATGTAATTCTGCTCGTTTATTTCACCTGTTTCATCGGAAGACGCAGGCACGCCATAAGAGGTCCGGGGCGAGTACCATTCTGCCCAGTATTCCCAGAAATCGGCGCCAACACTATGGCTTTGCTCCGCGATCTGGTAACGGCTGTTGAAATTACTTCGGTTCAGGCCATATTTGGCATCCAGTTCCAGGTATTTCGGGAATTTATAATTCAGGTTGAAACTTTGCACGACATCAATGGTTTTGTCAACAGCCTTCGCGTTTTCAATGATATAATTGAAATTATACCCGTTCACCCCAACCGCATCACCAAAATAAGGAGAATGATATCCCAATTCATCTTTTTGCCCGTAATTGGCAAAAGGACGTGAATTATTAATAGCATAAAACATATTGCGGCCATCCACATCCAGTTGTGTATTCTTGGTGTTTACCAGTTGTGTAATGGAGCGGAATTTTAAACCTTTAGCCAGTGTAATGCCGAGATTCGCGGTGAGATTTGTTCTGCGGAAATCACCGTTGTTCTTAAATACAGTTTCCTGGTAGTTATCAGAAATACCAAAATTATAATCAAAACTTTCTCCTCCTCCGCTCAGGTTAATGGCATTATTGATGGTTTTTGCTTTCGTAAAAAACATTTTATAATGATCATAGAACCGGAGATTTTTGTTGTATTCATGATTGGCAATACTGGTCGGGGAGATCAGGTTAAACACGGGGTTGGTCAGGTAAGAACCGGTAACAGGATCATACTCCAGCGGGGTTCCGCTGCCGTCCACCACATTACCATTGGCATCCACATTAAATGAGTGAAATCTTGATTTCTGAACTTTACCAACATTTAGCAACTGGTTAACAGAAATACTGGAAGAAACATCAATGCTGACTTTTCCTGCTTTCCCTTTTTTTGAAAACAGCTGGATTACGCCATTCGCACCCTGGGCGCCATAGATGGTGGAGGATGCGGGTCCCTGAACAACTTCAATCCGGTCAATATTACTCAGATCCAGGCTTTCCAGGCTGGTGGCTTTCACTTCCAATCCATCCAATAAAATGAGGGGTGTAGTACCCATACTAACACTATTAATTCCACGCAACAGGATATTTGTAGGTGAGCCGGGACTTCCGTTGATACTGGAAATCTGTGCACCCGGAATCTTACCAACCAAGGCACTGCCCACATCCGCAGTGGGAGCAGCCGGTAATTTATCGGCGGAAATAGACTCCACTGCAAAAGAAAGACGCTTTTTACTGGTGGCCGCACCAGTACCTGTTACAACCACTTCACTCAAAGCCCGGGCATCTGCATCCAGCTTTACACCAATTGAAGTAAGAGAGCCCACATTTACTTCTTTTTGTTCGTATCCTACCGCACTTATTACAAGTACAGTATTGGGTGCAATGCTGATGGTAAACGTACCATCAGCGCCTGCACTGGTCCCAATCCTCGAATTTTTGACATTAATTGAAGCCCCGTTCAGCGGAGCTCCGCTTGCATCAGTGACTTTTCCCGTCACTTCTCTTGTCTGCGCGGAGACAAACTGGGCGAAAAATAACACTGATCCCAGTAAGAGCAGTCTGATTTTACTCATGTGTGTTGGTTTTTGTGATATGAAAAATGAAAAATATATGTTAACCTTACTTTAACAAAACAAGAAAGCCATGCAGATCGCTGCATGGCTTTTTTTTCATTTGATTCAAATCAACTAACGAGTGTTAGCTCCTGTCGCGGCTGCCCATATAGATCATTATATATTGTATGAGTTGTACCACGGCGGCCAGCGCGGCCACCACATAGGTGGTGGCGGCCCATTTCAGGGCATCTTTGGCTTTCGGGTATTCCTCTGCGTTGGTAACATTGGTCTGGTTCAGCCAGGCCAGGGCCCTTTTACTGGCATCAAACTCCACCGGCAGGGTCACCAGGGTAAAAAGTACGGTTACCGCCATTATCACAATACCGATTAATAATACCGTCGGGTTCCTCGTGGTGGCCAGGATTATCATCCCTGCCAGAAGGATCCAGTTGACCAGCATGGAGCTAACCTGGACCGCCGGTACCATTTTACTGCGGAACATCAATGGGCCATAATGGGTGGCATGCTGCACGGCATGCCCGCATTCGTGGGCGGCTACCGCGGCGGCGGATACACTGGTCCCGTTATAGACCTCCGCGCTGAGGTTCACCGTCCGGTTCACCGGGTTGTAATGATCGGCGAGGAACCCGTCAACAGATATAACTTTTACATCATATATTCCGCTCTCCCTGAGCATTTTCTCTGCGATTTCCCGGCCTGAAAGCCCGTTTGCCAGGCCTGTTTTGCTGTACCGGGTGAACTTACTTTTCAGTATGGCTGAAACCAGAAAACTGATCCCCAAAAAGAGCAGCGATACAATAAAAATCTCACTTGTCATGGCTTATAAATTATTTATTTGATTACCATCTGTAACAAATTTGCGACCATTTGGATCAGCCCCTTTTTTTCAGTCTTTTTGTCATTTCCCGCTTAATATACGGTTAATTTATGGCGGGGACCTGAACGGAAGCCTTTCCGGGCTAACTTAATTAAATAGCTAATAATCAATAAATTATAAAATAAAAATCACTGATTTCCAAGATATTTCATCGGCCCTGCCAGACCCCTGAAGTTATTCACAGCAGCAAAAATTTATTTTGAAATGTGGGGCATAATTGTAACTTAGCAATAGAATTTAATGGGTTAGTAAGTAAGAGGGTCAGTCGTCAGATTGGCCCTTTTTACATTTTATAGACCCCGCTTTTTTTTACTGTTTTTTTTTCTTCCCGCCGCTTGTTTTTTCTACCTCATCAGCTTCCTTTTTTCACCTGCATCGCATTGCCCGGGTTTTACATTATCCTGAATTCCGGTTGCAGTGTTAAAACAATTAATTTTATCGCATGAGCAAAGTAAAGACCTCTTTTTTCTGCCAGCAATGCGGCCAGGAAAGTGTGAAATGGGTGGGTCAGTGTCCTTCCTGCGGACAATGGAACACATTCGTGGAAGAGCTGGTGCAAAAAGACAATTCCAAAAGCAATACCGGATGGGATGACTATACGACCGGTCAAAGAACCGGCAAAACCATTTCACTCAGTGAAGTAAAAAGCAGTGAAGAAAAAAGAATGCCTACTGCAGATACCGAGCTGAACCGGGTATTGGGTGGCGGTATTGTCCCGGGCAGCCTGGTACTGGTAGCCGGTGAACCGGGTATTGGCAAATCAACGCTCTTTCTCCAGAATGGTTTATGGCTGAAGGATATCATCGTCCTTTATATCAGTGGTGAAGAAAGTGAACAGCAATTAAAAATGAGAGCTGACCGCCTGGGATTAATGAATGACCATTTTTACCTGCTGACGGAAACATCCACCCAAACCATTTTCCAGGAGATCAAAAAACTGAAACCGCAACTGGTCATTGTAGATTCTATCCAGACCCTGCAAACGGCCCATATCGATTCCTCCCCGGGTAGTGTATCACAGATCCGGGAATGCACAGCAGAGTTCCAGCGTTTTGCCAAGGAAACCAATACACCCGTTTTCCTGATCGGGCATATTACCAAGGATGGGAGTATCGCCGGTCCCAAGATCCTTGAGCACATGGTGGATACCGTATTGCAGTTTGAAGGCGACCGGCATTATGCGTACCGGATCCTGCGTACCCTGAAAAACCGGTTTGGCAGTACGGCTGAACTGGGTATTTATGAAATGACGGATGCCGGTATGAGAGGGGTGCTGAATCCCAGTGAGATCCTGATCACCCAGAAAGAAGACCAGCTCAGCGGGATCGCCATCGCGGCCACCATTGAAGGCCTGCGCCCCTTATTAATAGAAGTCCAGGCCCTGGTTACCCAGTCGGTATACGGTACTCCGCAACGTACCGTGAGCGGTTTTGACCTGCGGCGTTTACAGTTATTGCTGGCCGTGCTCGAGAAAAGAGGCGGCTTTCATTTTGGGATGAAGGATGTGTTCCTCAATATTGCCGGCGGGATAAAAGTAGAAGACCCCTCGATCGACCTGGCGGTGCTTTGCGCCCTGCTTTCCTCCTATGAAGATGTGACCCTGCCCCAGCATATTTGTTTTGCAGGAGAAGTAGGACTAAGCGGGGAGATCCGGGCGGTGAACCGGATTGAACAACGGATTGCTGAAGCAGAGAAACTGGGATTTGAAAAGATCATTGTTTCCAAATACAACCTGGGCAAGCAGAAACTCAATCCCTCCGCCCGGCCGGCCGGTATCGAGGTAATCACCATGGGACGCGTGGAAGAGGTGTACCGGTATTTATTCTGAGTCTTTCCTTAGATTTACCTCCGTATATAAACCTTATCCCGCTATGCCTGTTCTGAAAGAAATGAAGGAGGCCCTCCTTCACCTGCTCTTTCCGCATACCTGTTCCGGTTGCGGCAGTGATATTCTCCCCGAAGATTCCGTGCTGTGTATGCGCTGTATAAATGCGTTACCGGAAACCTGTTTTGAATGGCATCCCTCCAACCCCGCGGAAAAAATGTTTTGGGGACGCCTGACCCTGGAAGCCGCTAGCGCCCAGTTTTATTTTACCAAAGAATCATTGGTCCAGCACCTGATGCACCAGTTCAAATACAAGAGAAACCGGGAACTGGGCCGGCAATTAGGCCGGATCATGGGCGACCAATTAAAAAAGTCAGGACGATTTGAGGCCGATGCCCTGGTCCCCCTGCCTCTTTTTCCCGCCAAAGAGAAAAGAAGGGGGTACAACCAGGCTACCGTGCTTTGCGAAGGCATGGCGGAAGTGCTGCATATCCCCGTGCTGGACAAGGCTGTGCTCCGGCCTGAACACACCGAGACCCAAACCAAAAAAGGAAGGATCGAGCGCTGGAAAAATATGGAGGGAAAATTTGTACTGGCAGACCCCGGGTCAATCAGCAATAAGCATCTTCTCCTCGTGGATGATGTGGTTACCACCGGCGCCACCCTGGAATCATGCGGTCATGAACTGCTGCGCGGAACAGGCACCCGTTTAAGCGTGGTCACCCTTTGCATCGCGGCTCGTTAATGTCAAATAGTTCAGTTATTTTTGAACCCGATGAAAACATCCGGATTACTTACCATTTCCTTATTGATCCTCTTTTTTTCCTGCCGGAAAGATTCTTTTATCAGTTCCCCGGATGCAAGGCTGGTCCTCAGCAGCGACAGCTTAAAATTTGATACCGTTTTTGTCAGTGCCGGTTCCACGTACCGGAGCTTTACCATCATTAATGATAATAACCGGAAACTCCGTCTCTCTTCCCTGAAACTGATGGGTGGCACAGCCTCTGTATATAAAATGAATGTGGACGGAACACCCGGCACCCGGTTCAGTAACCTGGAGATTGCCGCCAATGACAGTCTCTATGTATTTGTACAGGTGACTATAAATCCGGATGCGGCCAGCCTGCCCTTTGTGATCCGGGACAGCATTGAAATAAATTATAACGGGAATACCAAATGGATGCAGCTCGAAGCCTGGGGACAGAATGCCCATTTTTTCCGGGACCGGGTGATCAGCGGCAATGAGACCTGGAACAATGACCTCCCCTACGTGATACTGGGTTCCCTGCTTGTGCCTGCTAACCAATCCCTGACCATCAACAAGGGCTGCCGCATTTTTGTACATGCCGATGCCCCGGTTATCATTGATGGCAGTCTGCAGGTAAACGGTTTGAAGGATACCGCGGACCGGGTGTATTTCCAGGGGGACCGGCTGGATGAGCCGTATAAAGATTTTCCGGCCGGCTGGCCGGGTCTTTTTTTCCTGGGCAATTCAAGGGACAATGTGATCAATTATGCCGTAATCAAAAATGCCTACCAGGCCGTTGGGGTGCAGGGCCAGCCTTCCAACAGCAATCCAAAGATCACGCTCAATGAAACGGTGATCGACAATGCCTATGATGCAGGAATCATTGCGCTGAACAGCAATATCCGGGCGCAGAATTGCCTGATCAGTAATTGTGGTAAGAATCTTTATCTCGTACAGGGCGGCAATTACCAGTTTACCCATTGTACCGTGGTTACTTATGCGAACCGGTTTATTGATCATAAAGACCCGGTGCTTACCTTGTCCAATACCGCAAACAATACAACCCATGCACTCGATGCGGTTTTCAGGAACTGTATATTCTGGGGCGAGCATGGCATTGTCCCCGATGAGGTGACGGTACAGAAATCGGGTACGGGCCCTTTCAATGTCAACTTTGATCATACGCTCTGGAAAGTGCAAACCGTTCCCTCCAATATCAGCAGCACACAGATCATCAATAACCAGCCTCCCGCGTTTGACAGTATAAATACCTCAGTTAATTACTATGATTTTCGCCTGAAAGCCGGTTCTCCGGCAATCAATAAAGGGGTAACCACCGCTGTCACCAGCGATTTAGACGGGAAACCCCGGCCCGTCGGCCTCCCGGACCTGGGCTGTTTTGAGAAACAGTAGAGGAAACCTTTCACACAATAATTCCGATCAGAGAACCAGGCGGCCTTATTTTTGTTATTCACCTCAATAAACCAGTTAATCATGAAAATCTTTGCATTCACATTATTGGTGGCAGCTTTCCTGGCGGCCGGCTCCATTTATGATTTTAAAGTACCCGGGCTGGATGGCCAGGAAATTGATCTCTCCGCGTTCAAAGGAAAAAAGATCCTGATCGTGAATACGGCTTCCCAATGTGGTCTCACACCCCAGTACGAAGGGCTGGAACAGCTTTATAAAAAATACCAGGGCAAACTGGTTATCCTGGGTTTCCCGGCCAATAATTTTGCCGGCCAGGAGCCCGGCACTAATGAAGAGATCGGTGAATTCTGTAAAAAGAATTATGGAGTAACATTCCCGATGGCTGAAAAAATATCGGTGAAAGGAGAAGACACCCATGCCCTTTACAAATATCTGAAAGAGCAGGCCGCGGCCAAAGGTTTTGCCGACCCCGTGACCTGGAATTTCGGGAAGTTCCTTGTAGATGAAAAGGGAGAACTGATCGCCACCTTCCCGCCGAAAACACTGCCCATGAGCGATGCCATTTTAAAATACCTGAATTAAGAAGCTATACGAGGATTATAGGTTAGAAAGAAAGACCTGTACCAGTGATGGTGCGGGTTTTTTTTAGTCAATGAAATAATTGCACCTTAAGCCCGCGCAATGCCAGGTAATTATACCTTTTGAACATTAGTTTTACAGTGATTCCTCCCGGTATAATACCGACAGACATTGGCGCCAGCTAATAAAGGCATTTTTAATGTCTCGTCGGTATTATTTCACATCTGCCTGCCGCAGGAGGAATAGATGCAACAGCATTCATAGGATGCGCAGAGGGGTTATAGGAAGTTTAAGAGGTTTCAAAGGTTTAACAGGCTTAATAGGTTCCGAAAGTTGCAGACGCTTCAATAAAAGGAAAAGTATCAGGGTCTTTGCGGGACACAAATACAAGTAGGTGATAAAAAGCATCTGTAAACTATCGGGGTCAGAAGTCCCCAATGGGCAATGTTATTAGTCAGGAGATTACGCAAACCGAAGGGAGCGATCCCCCGCTGGCGGGGGCCGGCTGCACTATTTTAAAGAATCTTCAAATGGGGGTGGAAAAAGAATCGCTTCTCTTGTCCACCCCCTGATTGTAAGGTTCATTATAGCTGATCCACTTCCCCCGCCGGGCGTGGGACAATGCGCCTTCCCTTATTTCTACTGGCGTAATAATACATCTCCTGAACAAGCTGTTAGTTACTTCTTGCGCACTCACCTTACCTAAAGACATTGCCCGAAGGGGGTTGAACTTTGAAATTAATTGTTGCTCCAGAATAACTTCACCGCTGATCTCCGATGAATTCATTTTATTAACCAATAAGATTTATTTTCGCCTTCCATGCCTTTCTCGCAGATCATAGGACAAACGGCCGTCAAACAGCAACTGGTGGAACTGGTACAGCATAACCGGCTGAGTCATGCCTTGCTGTTTTTAGGCAAGGAAGGCAGTGGCGCTTTACCCCTGGCCCTGGCATTTGCGCAATATGTGGTTTGTGAAAAAGCCAATCCAAAGAAAGCCGTGGCGCCCGGCCCCTCCCTGTTTGGAGAAGAATTAGCCGTTAGCGAGGAGCCGGCAGCCGGCAGCCGGGAAAGTATCACGGACTCCTGCGGGATTTGCCCCGCCTGTCTCAAAGCCCAGCAACTGGTGCACCCGGATATTCATTATTCCTATCCCACCGTAACCCGGAAAGCCGGGGAGAAACCCATTGCCACGGATTTTATTACAGAATGGAGGGAATTCATCCGGCTCAATCCTTATGGCAACCTGTTCGATTGGATTGAAATGATCAAGGAAAAGGAAAACAGCCAGGGCAAGATCACGGCAAGGGAATGTGATGAGATTATCCGGAAACTCAGTTTAAAGAGTTTTGAGAGCGAATACAAGATCCTGCTGATGTGGATGCCGGAAGAACTGGATAAGGAAGGAAACAAACTGCTGAAAATAATTGAAGAGCCGCCGGCCAATACGCTGTTTATCCTGGTAGCTGAAAACGAGGAAGGGATATTGCCAACGATCCTCAGTCGCTGCCAGCTGGTGAAAATTCCGGCGCTGGAGAATAAAGATATTGAAGAAGCCCTGGTCAGCCGGAACAAGACCGAACCGGTCATTGCCCGGCAGGTAGCCAGTGTCAGTGAAGGCAATTACCGGGAAGCTTTAATGCTGGTACAGCATGCCGAGGAGGACTGGCAGACGCTCCTGCGGGACTGGCTGAATGCTATTCTCAAGACCGGACCCGTGGCGCAGGCCAAATGGGTGGAAGAGATCAGCCGCCTGGGCCGGGAAAAGCAAAAGCAGTTTCTCCGCTATTTTAACCACCTGCTGGAACAGGCTATCCATTACCGGATCATGGGCGACCAGCTGAATATTGGCGAAAAAGAGCGGGATTTTGCCGAAAGACTCAATAAAATCGCCGGAATCGAGCAGCAACAGGCCATTATTGAAGAACTCGACCGGGCCAGCTATTATATTGAACGCAATGCCCATGGCAAAATGCTCTTCCATGCCCTGACCATTAAACTATACCATATAATTCAGGATAAGATTGTATTTTTGATGGAATGAGGTTGAGAAAATGGTGAATAGAAAATAACGAACAGGAGGTTAAATCCCTGAGTTACACGTCGGTTAAGCATCTTATTTCATACAATATAGTTTTATAAATAGCTGGTAAGCAGTTTTTTGCATCAAAACTATAGGCCCCGCTTGTAACGCAGCAACTGATTTTCCCTGTTAAACTTTAATTTTTAATTGCTACCGGAATGAGTCCGGAACATTAAGTATATGGGTTGTACAGGTTGCAGCACGGCTTCCGGTGGAAAGCCAAACGGATGTAAGAGCAATGGCGGATGCAGTTCCGGCGGCTGTAACCGCATGAACGCACACGACTGGCTGCGCAACCTGCCCATGCTCGATTTTGACAGCGCCTGCAAAGTCATTGAAGTCAGTTTCAGCCAGGGAACCCGCAAGGATTTTTTCCGCAATCCCACTTTACAGCCTTTTGAAAAAGGAGACCTGATCGCCGTGGAAGGGGTGAGCGGTTTTGACCTGGGGGAAGTATCCCTGACCGGGGAGATCGTGCGCCTGCAGATGAAGAAACGGAATGCCAAGGAAGACAATCCCGAAATGAAAAAAGTATTGCGCCGGGCAACCGACCGTGATATTGAAATATGGAAACAGAACAAAGCCCGTGAACCGGAAGCGGTGATCCGCAGCCGGGCCATTGCCAAGCAACTCAAACTGGATATGAAAATCAGCCAGGTGGAAATGCAGGCTGATGGGCGAAAAGCCACTTTCTTCTATATCGCCGACGGCCGGGTGGATTTCCGCGAGCTGATCAAAGTATATGCTTCTGAGTTCAAGGTAAAAGTGGAAATGCGCCAGATCGGCGCCCGGCAGGAAGCCGGCAAGGTAGGCGGCATTGGCAGCTGCGGCCGTGAACTCTGCTGCAGTACCTGGCTTACTGATTTTAAATCGGTGAATACAGCCGCCGCCCGTTACCAGAACCTTTCCATCAACCAGACCAAACTCAGTGGTCAGTGCGGCCGTTTGAAATGCTGCCTGAACTATGAGCTCGATACCTATCTCGACGCCTTACAGCACTTCCCGGATAATTGTGATGTGATCCAGGTGGCCAAGGGCAATGCGTTCCTGATCAAGAAAGATATTTTCAAGAACCTGATGTGGTATACGCTGCCCGACAGCAATAAGCAATACCCGCTGACGATTGAACGGGTGCAAAAGATCAAATCCCTGAACCGCCAGGGCATCACCCCGGATGAACTGGAACCGGTGGATGTGACCGGCAAACAAAAAGAAGCGGAACCCGAAACCGTGGAGCTGGTGGGACAAATCAGTCTTCGCACCCTGGAAAAAGCCGAAAAAAAGAAGAAACAGCAGCAGCAACAACAACGCCAGCAACGTCCCCCGCAACGGCAGGGCGGCCAACAACAAAGTGGCGGGCAGCAGGGACAACAACGCAGGCAACAAGGTGGTGGACAGCAACAAGGCGGCCAGCAGCAAAGGGGACAACAAGGCGGTGGACAGCAGGGACAACAACGCAGGCAACAAGGTGGTGGACAGCAACAACAAGGCCAGGGCAGCCGAAACCAGCAGCGTCCGAATAATCCTAACAGGAACCCGGGCAACCGGCAACAGGGCCAGGGTAACCAGCAACGGCCGAATAACCCGAATGCCGGAACAGGTAAGCAGGAATCTTAGCTTACTCTTTACTTCATTTTATTTCTGAACAATTATTTCACTCCACGCCCAGCGCCCTGTACAGGGCGTCCTGGATCTTGCCACGTATCAGCAGCTGGGAGATTTTATTGTGGTCGCGGGAAGGATATACCCGGTTGGAGAGAAAGATATAGACGAGATCGTATTGGGGATCCACCCATACGCAGGTGCCGGTAAAACCGGTATGCCCGAATGTGGAAGGAGAAGCAAGCAGGGAAGGATAGGGATCTTTGCGCAACTGGTTATCCTTTTCGGGTTTGTCAAAACCCAGCCCGCGGCGGCTGACCTTGCTGTTATATACCGTAAACAACCTGATTGTCTCCGGCTTCAGGTAACGCTGCCCGTTGAGCACACCTTTATTCAGCAGCATCTGGTACAATAAGGACAGGTCGTAGGCATTGGAAAATAAACCGGCATGCCCGGCCACGCCCCCGAACATGGATGCACCTTCATCATGCACATCCCCCTGCAGACCTTGTTGCCGGAAATAATGATCCGTTTCCGTAGGGACCATGCATTCCGGCTGGAAGCGGTTACGGGGACTAAAACCGGTGGAATACATTCCCATTTTATCATAGAATGTTTTCCGGGTATACTGGTCGAGCGTCATTCCGCTGAGCTGCTCCACTATTTTTCCCAGGAAAATAAAATCGTTGTCACTGTACACATATTTGCCGGGTGCGGTAAGGGGGCTTTTTAATATCCGCTGCAGGATCGTGTCTTCCCAGTCATCCCGCAGGTAAAAATTCTCCGCCACCCTTACTCCGTATCCTTTTTGTGGTTTTGTTTCATAAAAGCCGGGTTTGGGCAACCCGTTTCCATTCATCGTTTCCTTATAAAAAGCGATAAAGGGCACCAGCCCGGCCTGGTGTAATAAAATATCCCGGATCACCAGGTTTTCTTTATCGCTGCCTTTAACCCAGGGCAAATAATCCTTCAGCGTTCCGTCCAGGCTGATCTTTCCTTCTTCATAAAGTTTCATGATGGAAACCGTGGTGGCCGATACCTTGGTCACGGATGCCAGGTCGAAGATACTCTCCGGGCTCATGGCGGGAGAAGCCGGATCATATTCGTAATGACCAAAGGCTTTGTGATAAATGATCTCGCCCTTGTGCGCGGCGAGTACCACACAACCCGGAAAAGCCTGCTGGGCGATCCCGTCCAGGGCAATGGAATCCACTGCCTGCAGGGCGCTGCGGGTCTCCCCGGGTGTTAGCGGTTTTTTATACTGTACAATACCCTCCCCGTACCTGAAACGGCAAACGGAAACGGGCAGTTTGCCCCGGGCCTGGATCTTTCCCTCCAGTATATCCGCCGCCACCTGCTGGGTGATCTCATCATCCTGGTAACAGGCCAGCAGGGTATAGGCATCGCAGAAATTTTTATTCGCCAGTACATTGCCAAAACTAACCGTGATGGTTTTGATAAAGTTCAGGCTGTTGTACAATTTTAAAGCGGGGGCGCTCAGTCCAAAATTATCCATGGGCCTGTTTGAATAATTATGGACTCCTATCACAATGGCATCATAACTGCCGTCCCTGGGAATGGCGTTTAGAATTGAATCAGCTTTTTCCGGGCTGTCCTTGTAAGAGAACAGAAATACATCCGCCCCCAGGTCAGCCTGCAGTCTTTTCCCGAAGGGGGGCAGCTCTTTGGCACCGATCCCGATATAGGCAATCTTTTTTTGTGAGGCGGTCAATGGCACCTGTGCATAATCAGTTCGGGAAGCGTTTGTGCCTGCCTGTGTCAATAACGTGATCCCCTGTTCCGCTACTTCCCGGCGGATGGCATCGGTTTTTGCATTAAGATCCGCCAGCAGGTTATTCGTATCGATCCGGGCAGACTTGTTCAGTCCCAGCTGGTATTTGGCCCCCAGCACTTTTCTCACTTTATTGTAAATATCCTGCCAGGTGAGCCTGTTTTCCCCAATGGCTTTTTTAATGGCTTCAATGGATTCCGGGACACTGGCCGGCAGGCAGAGCATATCATTCCCGGCTACAAGGGCTTCCACGGAAATGGTCCCTCCCGGAAAATATTTGGCCACCCCTTTCATCTCCAGGGCATCGGTAAACGTGAGCCCGTTGTAGTGGAGACTGTTGCGCAGCAGGTCGGTCACATTATTCCTGGAAATGGAAGTGGCTTTATTCGCCGTACTATCAATGGCCGGGATATAGAGGTGGGCGATCATCACGCTTCCCACGCCCTCCTCGAACAGCGCTTTGAACGGCACCAGCTCCAGTGAATCCAGTTGCCCCATGCTTTTATTGATCACGGGCAGGTCGAGGTGTGAGTCCACATCCACGTCCCCATGACCGGGAAAATGTTTGGCGCAGGCCATGATGCCCGCATCCTGCATCCCCTTCATATAGGCGACTCCAAAAGCAGCGACCTTATCCTTGTCTTCCCCAAAAGAACGAAAACCGATCACCGGGTTATTGGGGTTGTTGTTGATATCCACCACCGGGGCATAGTTCACATGTACCCCGATCCGTTTGCATTGTTCGCCCACGGCCAGTCCCATCCGGTACACCAGGTTCTGGTCTTTAACTGCACCGATGGTCAGCTGGTAAGGGAATTTGGCCACACTGTCTAACCGCATCCCCAGTCCCCATTCCCCGTCGATCGTTACCATCAGCGGTGTTTGCGCAATACTTTGATAAAAGTTGGTCAGGTTGGCCTGGCGAACGGGACCACCCTGGAAAAAGCAGAGGGCGCCGACATTGTATTGCCGAATGTCCTCGGTCACTTTCGCCACATGATCCGCCCCCAGGTTGGAGTGGGCCCGGATGACCATCAGCTGCGCGATGCGCTGATCATCCGTCAGGGAGTTGAACACACTGTCCACCCATTGTGCCTTGTTAAGACCGCTTTTGTACTGGGCCGTTGCCATCAGCGGGAGCAGCAGTAATGCAGGAAAGAACGGCTTGAAAATCCGCATGGTTAGATTTATTAATATGAGGGTAAAAGAGTAAATAAAATTAGCGGTTTTGAGGCAAAGCGGGTGTCAGCCTTCGCTTAAAAATGAAATGGTTATTTTTGACGGCTAAACCGGATTTTGTGCCTGATAAGATTACGCTGTTACCTGATAATATTGCCAACCAGATCGCTGCGGGGGAAGTGATTCAACGCCCGGCCAGTGCGGTTAAGGAATTACTGGAAAATGCCGTGGATGCCGGGGCCACTGAAATCAAACTGATCATCAATGACGCGGGCAAGGCCCTGTTGCAGGTGACCGATAACGGGAGCGGGATGAGCGAGACCGACGCCAGGATGTGTTTTGAGCGGCACGCCACTTCCAAGATCAGGAGCATAGAAGACCTGTTCCATATCCGGACCATGGGTTTCCGGGGTGAGGCCCTGGCCTCTATTGCCGCGGTAGCCCAGGTGGAGCTGAAAACCAAAAGGGCCGAAGACGAAACCGGAACCTATATTGAAGTGGAGAACAGCCAGGTAAAAAAACAGGAGCCGGTAGCATCTCCTAATGGGAGCAGTATTGCGATGAAGAACTTATTCTTCAATGTACCAGCCCGCCGGAATTTCCTGAAAAGCAATGCGGCCGAAATGCGGCATATTGTAGACGAGTTTACCCGTGTGGCCATGTCCTTCCCTGAAATCCTGTTCACCCTGACGGCGAATAACCAGCAATTATTCCACCTGGAAGCGGGCAGTTTAAAGCAACGGATCGTTCAGTTGCTGGGAAGTAATTACAATGCCAGGCTCGTAACGGTAAAAGAAGAGACCGATTACATGAATATCTACGGTTTTGCGGGCAAACCCGAAACCGCCAAGAAGACCCGGGGCGACCAGTATTTTTTCGTCAATAACCGTTTTATTAAAAGCGCATACCTGAACCATGCGGTGATGAATGCCTACCAGGAAATGATCCCTTCGGACAGTTTCCCGATGTATGTATTGTTCATCGACCTGGACCCCACTGTGGTGGATGTGAATGTGCACCCTACCAAGCAGGAGATCAAATTTGAAGACGAGAAGATCGTTTATGCCTTTGTACAGGCGGCGGTGAAACATGCCCTGGCGCAGTTCAGCGTCACCCCTACCCTCGACTTCGACCTGGATGCTTCGATCCAGCAATTGCCCTCGATCCAGCAGCCTTTTACCGATGAAAAAAGATCTGCGGCTGCGGCCGGTTCCATATTTAAAGGCTTTACACAAAAAAACCAGGCGCATTTTATTGAGAAAAGCGGAAGCGGGGAGTTGAAACACTGGAAGGATTTTTATGAAAGCAGCGAGACCGGGGCTACAGGCCTGCCTGCCGGTCAGGCAGGTTACGAGCAAGGCCCCGTTCCCGGGATACAGCCCGCCACCCGCAGTGCGACACTCGCAGCCGAAACCGAAATAACCCAGTTACTGAATACCTATATCACTATCCCATCAAACAATGGTTTCCTCTTGCTCCACCAGCAATCGGCGCATGAGCGGGTATTGTATGAGCAATTGAGTGCGGCAGGCAAGGATAAACCCGTGGCCACACAGCAGAGTATGTTCCCCTCAACCCTGGAACTGACCCCTTCGGATGCTGCAGTAATGGAAGAGATCATGGAAGACCTGCGCTACCTCGGTTATACGATCGGGCCCTTTGGCAAGAATACCTACGTAATCCAGGGTACACCGGCCGATGTGGAAGCGGGCAATGACAAGCATATCATTGATATCCTCCTCGAACAATACAAACATTTCAGTCCCGAAGTAAAATTCTCCAAGCGGGAAAAACTGGTGCGTTCCTTAGCCCGGCAACAATCCATTAAAGCCGGCACAAGACTGACAGAACGGGAAATGCGGCAACTGGTGAATGATCTCTTTGCCTGTACCACCCCGAATGTAACGCCGGATGGCAATCCGACTTATTTAGAGTTTAAGCAGGAGCAGTTGGAGCGGATGTTTGGGAGGTAGGGAGCCCCCTAAACCTGCCTGCGGTAGGCAGGTTTAGGGGGCTGTACTTCAATTCTTCTCCCTTATCCCCTGTATGAATTTCTCCACCGCCCTCCTCACTTCCGTTGCGGAGGCCTGGTGATTATTGACCAGGGTGGAAAAGATCAGGAGCTTCCCTTTCTTCGTATATAAGAAACCACTCAAAGCCACCACCCCGGAGAGCGTGCCGGTTTTGGCGTAGATATAACCGCTGTCGGCCTTAAAATAAGAACTGATGGTGCCCTCACCACCGGTGGCAAAAATGGTTTT
Organism: Sphingobacteriales bacterium; assembly: GCA_016219985.1. Lineage (GTDB taxonomy): Bacteria > Bacteroidota > Bacteroidia > Chitinophagales > Chitinophagaceae > JJ008. The sequence goes on from JACRJO010000030.1 coordinate 60,653, forward strand.
GATCCGTTCCATCCCGAACTCCTGTTTCATTTTATTCAGGATGGCCACAAAGTCCTGTGGCGTAAAGAGATTATAGCGGCTGAGCCCGGAACCATCCGCCCAGCGGGGCTTCTGGGGCAGGTCTTTGAAATCGGTTTTAAGGATCGTATCAATGATTTTCTCATCATTCATGTACCCCAGCATTTCATTACTCACCATCAGCAAGGATTGTTCAGCAAAGAAATTATCCGAACGGTGCATCATGGGTTTGAGGAGGGAGTCGGTGGGCCGACTATAGACTGGCACCCACCTTTTTACAGTAAAAAAAGCAATATCACAATTTTCACAATAATATGCATACAGATTCTGTTTCCCTGAATGTTCAATCATTTCTGTTTTTCTCTTCAACGTATCACCTAGAAACTCAGACACGGTTGTCATTCCGTTGGTCACAAAAGGAATCTGCTGAGTTGTAAACACTGTCTTTGCCTCCCTGATGTAAAAATCATTGGTTGAAAAAGAACGGCCGATCCTTACAGCAGGAGAAGGGTATTTATGAAACCGGTTGATCCAGGTTTGCTTTTGATTTAACAACTTATCAAAATAGCTGCTTCCTGTTTTAAACAATGAATAAACAGGTATCGAATTATGTGCAGAGTCAATTTTAACTCTTTCATCTGGCGGAACCAGGCTGGCGGTAATCACATTACCAAAGACAGGAAAGCGATTATGCTCTGCCATATAAGTTTCTTCATAATCATTCCAGGACCATCCATTCCCCAAACCATCCGAACTTCTTGTACTATCGTAGAACAATGCCAGTTTTAAACCTTGATTTCTTACTTTATTATATAAAAATTCAAACACCGGTTGAGAAGCAAAAGAGTGTTCCAGAAAAGTCGGGTCACCTGCCGGCTTAATACCTATCACCTGATCTTTATACCCTTTCTCTTCTGGCACACCATACCGCAACCCCACCAGGCTATCCCCCAAATACTTCATCGCCGCATAACAGGTCGGGATCTTGGTATTGCTGGCGGGCACGAAATATTTATCGCCCTGGTAATTGTAGAGGTATTTGCCGGCAGCGGGGTCATAAATGCTGATACCAATATGCGCCGTCCGGAGCGGGGTTGCCCGTATGACATTTTCCTTCGCCGACCGGGAGATTTGTTTGTTTATGGAGCAAGCGGAGAGAAGTAAAAATTCTAACGTCAAAATTAAAAATAGCACTCCGAAGGTTTGAAATGTTTTCATGATTGGGAATCGCTGTTTAATTTGTGAAAATACGGGAGAAATCAAAATTCAAAAGTAAAAAGTCAAAATAGCACCCTGAAAGATTGAAAAGGCTTTATGATTGGAAGTTGTTATGATATCGCCAGTAAATTCTCTTGCCTGCAAATTTTAAACTTCAAAAAAATAAAGATTTTCCCGCCTGAATGACTGGCATTTTTACTTTTTAATTTTGACTTTTGAAATCCTCAACCTCCACAACCCTCCCTTCCCTCACACTTACCAATGCTGCCTCAATGATCTTCATATTCCGTATTCCATCCGCAGCAGGTACGGGATTCGGTCCGGCCCCGGTCAGGGCTTTGTACACATCATCATAATAGCCCATGTAGTTACCCAGGGAGGAGGTGGTTTCCTCGCGTACAAGTTCGCCATTGATCTCCGTATGCAACAAGCCATCAGGTCCTGCCGGTGCAGCACACCAGTTTTCCAGCGAAGGTTTTACACCTGCCAGCAACTGTTGTTCCTGCATATCGGAACGACGCTGCAGAAAACTGCCCTTCATCCCGTGCAGGGTATAGGCCCAGGTCCCTTCCCGGGCAATACAGGTGGCTTTGAGACGCACCCGCAGGGTATCGTAATAAAAAAGGATTTCAAAATAATCGTTGGCAATCACATCCGGCCGCATCCGCCAGCAATCTGCAAAGACCGCCTTCGGAAAACCAAAAAGCCGGATGGCCTGGTCGGCCAGGTGAGGAGAAAGATCAAAGAGTATACCAGCGCCGGGCATATCGCCCTCTTTATGCTGTTTGCCGCCGGCAGCAGGCCGGAAACGGTCGTAACGAAACTCGGCTTCCCGGAGCTCCCCGAGCCAGCCCCGTTGCACAACTTCTCTCACCGCCCGGTAATCACCATCATAGCGGCGGTTCTGGTAAATACTGACGAACCGGTTTTTCTCCTCCGCCAGCCGGGTGATCTCTTCGGCCTCCCGCGCCGTAACCGTAAAGGGTTTCTCTATTACCAGGTGTTTCCCGGATTGCAAAACCAGCCGGGCCTGTTCGTAATGCAAATGAGTGGGCGTATTCACCACAATGAGATCCGGTTCCGGGTCAGAGCAGAGCTCTTCCACACTGCGGTACAGTTTCGCCCCCGGGTACCTCTCTTTCGAATCATGGTTATGCCGCTCCACGATCGCTGACAATTCAAAACCCGGATGAGCGTGGAGGAACGGCGCGTGGAAGAGTTTGCCGGACATGCCATAAGAACAGATACCTGCACGAATTATACTCCCATTCATACCTAAATATTGAAAAGTATGGATTATCTGAATTTTCGCTATTGTCCAAACCCTGAAGAAAATGTTCTTAGTACTGACCTGCCCTTGCCGGCAGGCAGGCTACTAACTACCGACTACTAACTTCTCTCCTGCGCCCTCAGCCACCGTTCCGGTATCTCATTACTGCTCGCTAACAAATAATCCTTATAGCTGCAGGCGATGAATTTTTTATCCGGTAATTGCATCCACCAGCGGCCGGTTTTCTTGCTTTGAAGGAAAACCGTTTCCACTTCCGCGAAAGCCATATGGTATTCATTGAAGGAATCCTTCTCATCCAGGGCGGCTTCTTTGCGCCCCCGGCTGCGGCCATCCAGTACATACCAGAGCATATGACTGATCTGTTTGGCGGTCAGTTCGTCTTTATCGTGCTGCGGGTTGTAGCCATAAATACCGATCGTATTCACATTGGGACTCATGCCTGCATAACGAAGCAGCACACAGGCCTCTTCACCGTTCAGCCCGTTGGGGGAAACGGAATTGGCCGGGGCATAGGCGCTGGCAATGGCGGAAATATCAAAACTGAACATATTGCTGTTCCGGATTACCGGTTCCATTTCATCAATGTTTTCTTTTACACTGCCCACGCGGTAACAGTCGAAACGAAGCTTGTCGAGGGTTTCCAGCATTCTCGGATGTACAAAATAGCTCTGGAAGCCGATATGGTTATAGTGCCGCAGGAAATTCGGTTCACCCGTCAGCATTTCCATCAGGAAGTTCTCGTGCCGGAAGGGAGAGTCAATATTCAGGTCGATCAGGGCATCCACGCTGCTGGCCTCAATCGTTCTTTTGGTTTCGGCGTAGGCATAATACTGGGAAAGGGTGAGGTCATGCGACCCGCCCAGGATGATGACCGTTTTACCATCCATGATCAGTTCCTGCACCACGGTTTTCAGCGCTGCATAAGAATCGGTGAAGAGTGACCCGGTTCTTACATTGCCGACATCGGCGATCTTAATATCCTGGTGCCAGTAATATAAACTATAAAAGTGCCGGCGGACGATATCCGGGGCCGGACTCTGCCCGTGGATCAGCCCGCTCCCCCTTTGTTCACCACAACCCACGATGACCAGCTGGGCCTCGTCGAGGTCGGGGAATTCCTCCGAATACACCGAAATAACCTTACCCAACTGGCCGTCTTTATAGCCTTCATCGTTGGATATTTCGTGCAGGTTGACAGGCGCCAGGAAATCGGAAATATTGAGGTGGTCAGACATAGGTGCAAGTTAGTGGAAAATAGAAAATAGCAAATAGTAAACAGAGAATGGAAAATAGGGTATGGAGAATGGGGGGGTACCTGTTAAGTAAGATTTGAAATCATTTTACTGAGCATTTTAAAAACAGATTGCAGGGGCTTTTCAAGATTCTCAATTTCATCTTTGTTTAAATACCCTAACAGAAAGGAAATTTCGATCTGGGTATCCATTTCAACCAGTGAACTCCGGGCGATCTCATAAAAACGTTTTTTCTCCTTTCCTGAAAACCTGGAAGATCCCTCCGCCAGGTTACTACAGACCGATATCACGGCTCTCCGGATCTGGCTGACCAACACATACTGCTCTTCTTTTGGAAAGTGTTTCGTTTTTAAATAAATCTCCTTTACCAGGCCCTTGGCAATCGCATAAACAGCCAGGTCTTTGTGTGCAAGTTGTAACATAGTATAAAGTTTGTCGAAAACTATGGTTTTTATACAAATAATTGTTAGCCTGTCTCCCTTAAAAACAAAATTTCCTCCCTTTCCCACACCCCATTTTCCATTTTCCATTTCCATTTCCATTTTCCACACCCTATTTTCCATTCTCCATTCCCCATTTCCCACCCCCTTTCCCATTTACTATTTTCTACCCTCCCCCTCCCTCCATTTCTTATCTTTGCACCCTATGGAACAATTGCTGAATCAGATCGCTGAGTACAAAAAAGAGATGAGTGCCTTCGCGGCTGCCGATGAGAAGCAGGTGGAGGAATTTCGTATTAAATGGCTTGGCACCAGGGGTATCGTGAAGTCGGTCATGGGAGAGATGAAAAATGTGGCTCCCGACAGGAAGAAAGAAGCCGGCCAGTTGCTGAATGAGTTCAAGCAATTCGCGGAACTGCGTTTCGAGGAACTGAAAGCGGCCGCTTCCGGCGTCATGGAAACGGGTTTTTCCCTCGATATCAGCCTCCCTGGTGACCCGCAGCCCCTCGGTTCCCGTCACCCGGTAACCCTGATGCGGAACCGGATCGTTTCCATCTTCCAGCGTCTGGGATTTGCCGTAGCCGAAGGACCGGAGATCGAGGATGACTGGCATAATTTCGGCGCCCTGAACCTGCCGCCCCATCACCCCGCCCGTGACATGCAGGACACTTTTTATATCCAGCAAAACCCCGATTGGGTATTGCGTACCCATACCAGCAGTGTGCAGATCCGGGAGATGGAAAAAGGCAAACTGCCGATCCGGATGCTGATGCCCGGCCGCGTGTACCGCAATGAAACGGTAAGCGCCCGCAGCCATTGCTTCTTTCACCAGGTGGAGGGTTTGTATATCGATGAAAATGTCTCCTTCGCCGACCTGAAACAGACTTTGTATTTCTTCGTAAAAGAAATGTATGGCAAGGATGTAAAGGTCCGGTTCCGTCCTTCTTATTTCCCTTTTACCGAACCCAGCGCCGAAATGGATGTGACCTGTTTTATCTGCGGCGGGAGCGGTTGTAATATCTGCAAAAAAACCGGCTGGGTCGAGATCCTCGGCTGCGGCATGGTGCACCCCAATGTATTGTCCAACTGCGGTATCGACCCCAACAAATATACCGGCTTCGCCTTCGGTATGGGAATCGAACGCCCGGCTATGTTAAAGTATGGAGTGAACGACCTGCGGCTGTTCAGCGAGAATGATGTGCGGTTTTTAAAACAATTTACGTCAGCGATATAGTGTTGATGTGAGGGTATTATTCACCCGCTGCCTGTAATTTCCGCCCCGGGGGAAATCAGTGTTTCTGAAACAAAAACCTCGCCCCGAAATCAACACTGCTGTATTCAAAATCCTTCAACCCCTGCTGGAAACCCAGCACCCAGCTCATTTTCTTTTTCTTCTTTTCCAGCCTGGTACGGAAGACGATGGGTTTATCTCCCTGCTTTTCAAGGTACCCGATATAACCGGCTATATTGGATTGGAGCCGGAAGCTGCTTGTATTCCAGTCCAGCCCGGCCCCGAATAAAAAGGAATCATCCTGTTTGAATACATCCGACTCAATCTGCCAGACATGAAAGCCGGCCATAGCTGTCAGCCGGAGCGTTTTTCCTGCATTCAGCGTCTTGCCGGCATTGAACGCAAAGTGATAACCGGGTCCGTCGGAATAACGGGCCGCCCCGTAATCCGTACCGGAAGGGAACCGGTACCCGACCTGCAGCAACAGGTCGATGACCGGTGACCATTTCTTAAAAATCCGGAAATTGGTATTCATGTAAATATCACCCGATGCGCTGTTCTCTTTGAAATAATCATAGTATACATGCCGCTTCTCCTTGATGGCCGTACTCATGCTGAAATGCTCATAGGGAACCCAGGTTACTTCCACATCCACCACATCCTTCACCAGGCCAATATGCCCGGTGAGTACAATATTCTGCGTATGATCCCCTTTGGAAAAATGAAAAGCGCCTGATATACCAAGATAGCTGCTGCTGTCGATCCTCCCGTTGCCGAGTTGCGGCACCGGCAGGGAATTCGGACCCTGGTAACCGGGGAGTGTGATCAGGTACCGCGACCAGTGGCTAATCCCATCCCAGTTGACCACCTGTTCCCAGCGTTCACGGGTCTGGCTTTTTGCCAGCACTGAAATCAAAGAAAGCAGGATGATCAGCAATGACCTCATACAAGTGGGTATTAAATTTCTTCAAGATAAGGCAAAGGATTCACAGTTCCGGGGCGGGCCATCGCTTCCCGGCTGTATCTTTACCGGACAAACAGGTATATGGAGATTCACAGTATTTGTGTATGCGGGGCGGGAACCATGGGAAGCGGTATTGCACAGGCCACTGCCCAGGCGGGCTTTGCCACTATTTTATATGAACTGAACCCGGCCGTCCTGGAGAAAGCCCGGAGCGGTATAGAACGAACCCTTCAACAGTTAAAAGATAAAGGAAAAATAACAGGAGAACAACAGCAAAAGGCCGCACAACTGATCCGCTATACCGGTGATATCCGGAGTTGCCAGGCGGACATTTTTATTGAAGCGATCGTGGAGAAACCTGAAGTAAAAGCCGCCCTCTTTAATCAATTGGCGGGGCTGAACCGCAACGATGCCGTCTTCGCAAGCAATACTTCATCCCTTTCCCTTACAGCAATTGCCCAAAATGTTCAGCACCCCGAACGGGTCATTGGTATGCATTTCTTTAACCCGGCGCCGGTCATGAAACTGGTGGAAGTGGTGAATACAGATTTTACGAATGCACATACAACCGCCCTGGTGACGGAACTGGCCCGGCAACTGAATAAAGTACCGGTATCCTGCAAAGATTCCCCGGGATTTATTGTGAACCGGGTGGCCCGGCCCTATTACCTGGAAGCCCTGAGACTGGTGGAAGAAGGATATACGGATTTTGCCCGGCTGGACCGTTTACTCGAAGCAGCCGGATTCAAAATGGGTCCTTTCAAACTGATGGACCTGATCGGGAATGATATTAATTACGCAGTCAGCTCTTCCGTATGGGAACAACTGAACCGGCCGGAGCGCCTGAAACCCTCCGCCCTCCAGGAAGAAAAAGTAAGAACCGGGCGGCTTGGGAAAAAATCCGGGGAGGGCTACTATAATTACAGTTGATCCCGGGAATCCAACTTGGATTATCTTCGCAACTTCTTTTCATCCTGTCAATCGAATAATTTGTCTGCAAAAATTCTGGTCACGGGCGGTACAGGTTTCCTGGGTTCTTATATCATTAAAGAACTGGTGAAGAAGAATTACCCGGTGAGGGCGATCCGCCGCGGGAATAAAACTCCATTCTGGATACCGGGAGACATAACCGGTAAAGTGGAATGGGTGGAAGGCGATATCCTGGATGTAGTGGCCCTGCAGGATGCAATGGAAGGGGTGGACACCGTGATCCATGCCGCCGCAGTGGTTTCCTTTTCCAGGAAAGAACGAAACCGTTTATACCAGGTCAATGTGGAAGGAACCGCCAACGTGGTGAATATGGCTTTGGAGAAAAACGTAAGGCGGCTGGTGCATATCAGTTCGGTGGCGGCCTTGGGGCGGACTACCGGCGGGGGGCATGTGAACGAAGAAAAAAAATGGGAGGACAGCAAGGTAAACACCCATTATGCCAAAAGTAAATTCAAAGCCGAATTGCATGTATGGAGAGGGATCAGTGAAGGGCTGGATGCAGTGATCCTGAACCCCGGTACGATCCTCGGTTACGGGGACTGGAGCCAGGGCAGTTGTGCTATTTTCAAACAGATCTATAAAGGCTTCCCCTGGTACACTCCTGGCATCAATGGATTTGTGGATGTGGAAGATGTGGCCCGGGCCACTGTATTGCTGATGGAAAGCAGTATCAGCGAAGAACGGTTTATTGTAAACGGGGACAACTGGCCGTTTAAAAAATTGCAGGATGCCATGGCAGCCGGTTTTGGGAAAAAAGCGCCGTACCGGGAAGCCACTCCTTTCCTGTTGCAATCAGCCTGGCGGATTGAAAAACTGAAATCCCTGTTCACCGGCAGGAGGCCCTTACTGACCCGGGAAAGTGCAAGAGTCGCGATCAGCCAGACCTGGTTTGATAACGATAAAATCCTGAAGGCCCTGCCGGGTTTTTCCTTTACCCCGCTGGAGCAAACAATAAAAAAAGCCTGCGAAAACTACCTTGGCACTATTCCTGCCGTGCAACCCTGACATAAGGAAAACTATCTTTAGGCGACAATTCATTTTCATGCAAAAACCCCGAATCTTACTGGCGCTTTTTCTTTGTTTTAGTACATTATACCTGCAGGCACAGTTTGCCATCAGCGGCGTGGTGCTGGACTCGGCCACCCGGGAACCCCTGCCAAAAGCGTCTGTATTCTGCCAGAACACCACCCTCGGTACCCTGACCAATAAAGACGGTGAATTTTCCCTCAGCCTGAAGTCGGGGGGCTATGACCTGGTCTTCAGTTATGCGGGGTACCAGACGCAGACGATCCGTGTTAACGAACAAAACAAACTGGAAGTTTTGATGCTGAAGAAAGACAACAGCATGGAAGAAGTGGTGCTGAAAAGCAGTTTTGAAGTGGCGGATGGCTGGGAGAAATACGGGGATTTCTTTCTCCGGAATTTTATTGGCAGTACTCCCAATGCAGGAAAATGTACGCTCAGCAACCCGGAAGTACTGAAATTCTTTTTCTACAAAAAGACCAACCGGCTGAAAGTAATGGCCACAGATGCCCTGCTGATCAGCAATCCCGCCCTGGGCTACCAGTTGCGTTACCAGCTGGATTCCTTCGTTTATTACTACAATACCAGTATCAATTCTTACCGCGGCTATTGCCTGTTTATGCAAATGGAAGGCAGCGACAGTCTTCAGCAGCAATGGAACCGGGCAAGGGCTGATGCTTACCAGGGTTCCAAATTGCATTTCATGCACAGCTATTACGACAGTACCTTACAGGAAGACGGATGGATCATTGCCCTGCTGGACACCGTGAATGAAAAGAAGTTCGACAAAATAGATAATCCCTATGATTCCCTGTATTACGGGGGGCCTGACAGTACCGGGCAAATTGAGATCTGGTATCCAAGGAAAATAAGCGTAACTTATACAAAGAAAAGTCCCGAACCGGAATACCTGAAGAAGATGAACCTCCCCAAAAGCGTTCCTTACTCCATCTCCTATATTGATATCCGGGAAACGATTGCCATTGAGGAGAACGGGTATTATTATGACCAGAAAGACTGGATCAACCAGGGATACTGGAGCTGGAAAAACCTGGCGGATCTCCTGCCTTATGATTATGTACCGGATTAAACGGTTTACTTTTTAACCCGTATGAATCAGGCCTTGTCTTTGTTCCCCATTACTTTTTCCCAGATCTGCGGTATACGTTTGACCCAGACCAGTTCTCTTCTTTTATCGCGGGCATCTTCCACCGGGGTGCCAAAATAGGTTTTCCCTCCTTCGATACTGGAAGGTACCCCGCTTTGTGCCAGCACGATGGCGTCTTTGCCGATGGTGAGTGTTTTGCTGACCCCCACCTGTCCCCAAAGGATAACATTATCCTCAATGGTAACAGCGCCGGCGATTGCGACCTGGGCGGCAAAGAGGCAGTTCTTTCCCACCACGGTATCGTGCCCGATATGCACCATATTGTCCAGCTTCGTGCCGGCACCGATCACGGTATCATGCGTCACGCCCCGGTCGATGGTGCAACCGGCCCCGATCTCCACTCCCTTTTCAATCAGCACCCGGCCGCAACTAACCATTCTTTTGTAATGAATATCCAGGTTGGTTTTCTTATTGTAATAAAATGCATCACTGCCAATTACGGAGCCGGCCTGGACGACCACCTCGTCACCCAGTACACAATGATCCAGGATGGTTACATTCGGATAGATGATACAATTCTTCCCGATCAGCACCTGGTTGCCGATAAAGGCGCCGGGCATGAGCACCGTGCCCTCCCCGATCCGGGCTGAATCACTGATTGCTTTACCCGATGGGGTAAAAGGGCGGTAAAAGTTTACAATCTTCAGGTAGGCTTCAAACGGATCGCTTACCACCAGCAGGGCCTTTCCCTCCGGGACTTCCGTATGGGTGTTGATAATGATAAAACTGGCCGCCGACTGAATACAGGTTTCATAGTACTTGGGATGATCCACAAAGACCAGGTCCCCTTTCTCCACCTTGTGGATCTCATTGATCCCGGTGGCAAGGCCTTCCCTGTTGCCTGCGATCTCCGCGCCAATCAGTGCTGCAATGGTTGTTACCGGAACCGGATTTTCAAACCGCATAGTATTCGTTTTGCCAAAGGTAATAAGGGATTGAGTGGTGCCGGAAAGGTTTTTAAACAAATGCGGTTCACCAGGTGCCCTGACCGGTTGGTTCTTTTTTTTATTAAACAATCCACTGATAAAAGAATGCCAATTGCCTGTACGTATTTTTTCTATACTGCTACTTTATTGCAATAACTGAAACCCTTTATTCATCCTTCTTTCAGCAGCTGCTGTTGTAACAGCCATCGTTTTGCTTATCGTTATACCCGGTGAATGAACTAATACAATTCACTTATCAACCCGTTCAAACATGCCGGTTTATCCACAAGAGATTTTAAAATGTTAATAAAATAGTTGCCAAATATTTTTTTGTTCAGTAAAATTATTTTTAATATTGCAGAGGGAAGTTACATTCCCTGTACTTACTAACCCATCCATATATTATCCCTCCGCTTACTACGGAGGGATTTTTTTTGGTTCCTGCCCGTTGATTCCATTGTTGGTTGTACCTTTTTATGAGTCCCTGCACGGGTAAAAGATAGCCGGAACCGGGAAATACCCGGCAACGGTTTAATCAATAATAAAAAATACCTTTACAAGAAACACAACTCCCGTACATGCTTAAATCAATGACCGGTTTTGGAAGAGCCGAGAAGAACGCAGGTGATAAAACATTCCTGGTGGATATCAAATCACTCAATGGCAAACAATTTGAGCTGCAGCTGAAGCTGCCCGCCTTTTTGAAACCGTTTGAATTCGACATCCGCCGCCTCCTGTCAGAAAAACTGACCCGTGGCAGCGTGGATTGCATGATCAGCCTGAAAGATACCGGCAGCGCCAAACCGGTTACCATCAATACTGATCTTGCCAAATCCTATTACAAACCCCTGGCCGAATTATCGGCGGCCCTGAACCTGGACGCATCGCATATCCTGAGTACGCTGGTCAAACTGCCCGAGGTGATCACCCCCAGCAGCGATACCCTGACCGACAGCGAATGGCAGGAATTCCAGCAAATCCTGGAAACCGCGATCGGCAACCTGAATACACACCGGCTGGATGAAGGAAAATCCCTGGAAGAAGACCTGCTGGTCCGCATTAATAATATCCTGAAACTGCAGGAAGAAGTGATCCGCCTGGAACCGCTTCGCCAGCAAAAAATAAGGGAAGGTATTACCCGCCTCCTCGAGGAAAATGTAGGAAAGGAAAACTATGACGGGAACCGGCTGGAACAGGAGCTGATCTACTATATTGAGAAGATCGATATCAGCGAAGAACAGGTCCGGTTAAAGAACCATTGTGATTATTTTAAAACCCTGCTCGCGGAATCCGAAGAATCCAAGGGAAAGAAACTGTCCTTTATTCTCCAGGAGATCGGGCGGGAAATTAACACTACCGGTTCGAAAGCCTATGATTCCACCATCCAGAAATGCGTGGTACTGATGAAGGATGAACTGGAAAAGGCAAAAGAACAGGTGCTGAATGTACTCTAACATAAAGGTTCTGATTACATTTGTTAAAACCATTCACTTGAAGCGTATACAGAATACCGGCTGGATCCTGCTTTTCGTTGCCTTGCAGCAATCCGTTATGTCCTGCCACTCCATTGACCTGTATGAAAAAACAGTCGTGATCCCGGGGCATAGCTGGAACAGCAGTTTTAAACCCACTTTTACTTTTACTATTAAAGACACGTCCAGCCCCTATCGTCTCTATTTCATTATCCGGCACAACGACCGCTACAGTTTCAACAACATCTACATCAACCTGCAGGCCAAAGCGCCGGGGGAGGATTCCGCGCAAACGGTCCGGTATGACATACGCCTGGCCACTAATGAAAAAGGCTGGCTGGCCAGCGGCATGGATGATATTTATGAACACCGCATTTTACTGACGCCTGCGGGGCAGGAATTCTTTTTTAAAAAACCGGGGGAGTACAGGTTTACCATCGGGCAGATCATGCGGGAAGACCCGTTGAACCATGTACTCAATACTGGTTTACGGATTGAGAAGAAATAACAACCCAGCCCTATGCCGGAAGTAAACCGAAAAAGACAGCGACGCACCACGTTTATTTACTGCACCCTGCTGACCTATGTGGTCGCCGCACTGGTATGGTGGTTTCTTTCCCTGGAAAAACAAAACAAAGAGATCGCCCGGCAGCAATATGCCAGTCTCTCGGCCCAGTCCGAAGCGCTGCCCACCCTGGTGCTGGCCGAAAAAATGCAGGCGATCATAAAACTGGAAAAGCGGAATACGGCCAAATATATTGCGGAAGGGATCACGTTCCTGATCCTGATCCTGATCGGGGCCATCTTCGTTTACCGCTCCATCCGGAAGCAGTTCAAACTGCAGCTGCAGCAGCAGAATTTTATGATGGCTGTGACCCATGAACTGAAAACACCTATTGCCGTCGCCCGGCTCAATCTCGAAACACTCCTGAAATACAGCCTCGAACCCGAAAAACAAAAGAAACTGATCCGGAACACCCTCGATGAAACCACCCGGCTGAATTTACTGACCAATAATATCCTGGTTTCCGCCCAGCTGGAGGCCGACCGTTATAACTCCACTAAGGAAGAGCTGGACCTGTCTACCCTGCTGAAAGATTGTGTGCAGGATTTCCGGAAGCGGTTTCCCGACCGGGTCTTTGAAGATGTAGTGGAAGAAGAGGCGGATATTAAAGGGGATTCCCTGCTCCTGCAGATGCTGATCAATAACCTGCTGGAAAATGCCATCAAGTATTCCCCCCGGGAAGGCAGGATAAAAGCGTCGCTCCAGAAGACACCGGCATTCATCCGCCTGCAGGTTGCCGATGAGGGCCCGGGCATCCCGGATGAGGAGAAACCCCGGATCTTTTCCAAATTTTACCGCATTGGAAATGAATCCACCCGGAAAGCGCAGGGTACCGGGCTGGGACTGTACCTTTGCAGCAAGATCGCCCTTGACCACAATGGCGAAATCTCGGTATCGGACAATGAACCCACGGGCAGTAACTTTACCGTTATTTTTAAAATATGAACGGAGATAACAAAACATCCATACTGTTGGTGGAAGATGAGGAGAATCTTCACGAAGCCCTTAAGCTCAACCTGGAGTTGGAAGGATATGAAGTAACTTCTGCCTTTGACGGGGCCGCCGCGCTGAAAGCTGTCAGTAATGAATACTTTGACCTGATCATCCTGGATGTAATGCTTCCCGAAATGGATGGTATCAGTGTAACAGAAACCATCCGGCTCAGCAATAACGAAGTACCGGTGCTGATCCTCAGCGCCAGGAACAGCAGCGCCGACCGGGTACTGGGGTTAAAAAAAGGGGCCGATGATTATCTCACCAAGCCTTTTAACCTTGAAGAGCTTTTACTGCGTGTTTACAAGCTGATCAATAAGAACAAAAAATTACAGGATAAATCCACGCTCGGGGACCTGTATGAGTTTGGCAAAAACAGCATTGACTTCAGGGCACAGGAAGCCATTAGTTTCAGCGGGGAAAAAATTCAGCTGAGTAAAAAAGAGACCATGCTGCTCAAACTGCTGATCGAAAATAAAAATGAAGTGGTGCCCCGCGAAAAAATCCTGCAATCGGTCTGGGGTTATAATGTGTACCCCACTACGCGGACCATTGATAATTTCATCCTGAATTTCCGCAAGTATTTTGAAGAAGACAGCCGCAATCCCCGGTATTTCCATTCTGTACGGGGAGTAGGCTATAAATACTCAGAATAGTTTTTCATCCATTTTTCCGAAAAGGATTTTTGCCTGCTCCAGCAGCTGTTGCTTATCTGCCGAAAGACTGGCCCTTGTGTACATACCTGCCTCACAGGCTGAAAACAAAGCCGCCAGCTCCTCCAGGGATTGATCTTCCACTCCTTTTCCCTTTAGCAATGTAAACAGGTGATCCTTGTTTTTTTTACTGCCCGAAAGCGTGAACGCAGATTCAAAATACGACCAGGCAGCACGGTACAGTTCCTGGTAAAAATCACCATCCTCTCCCGGAAGCAGGATCCCTGCTCCCCGGAACAGTTCTTCCACCGGTTGCTTTTCCGGATTGGCGGGAGCCGGTGCAGGAGCAGCTGGTTTTTTCTTCAGGCCCCAGTAAACGAGGATCAGGACGACCAGCAGGAATACGATGAGGATGGCGATACGACTTTTCTTTTCACTCAGCGCCGTAATGGATATTTGTTGCCCCTCGGCCGGCCTTTCTCTTTTTTCTTCTTCACTAACAGTAAGCGTAAGCGGAGAAGCCGTCAGTGTCCGGTACCGGTTGCTGTCCGTATCAAAAAAAGAAAACCGGATAGCCGGCAGCCAGGCTGTTCCGGGCCTGGTACTAACAAACCCATACCTGAACTGCCGTTCCCCCTGCAGGGGTATTTTAAATTTATCGAGCGAGTCCTTCACGATGGCAGCAAAGCCTTCCAGCCCGGGCGGCCAGTCAACCTGCGGGGCGCCTAACTGGATAAAATTCCCTTTCCCTGTTATGGTCACGACCAGGAAACCTTCTTCGTTTTTTGCCAGCGAATCCCTTTCCAGCCGGGCGCTGAGCGAAAATTTCCCAACCGCCCCGCTAAAATCAACCGGTATATTTTTTTCCGGCAGGGCCCTGACATCAATGGTCAATGGCTCCGTCCGCATATCCGATTCCACGGTTTCCGTACCGGAAGCAGGTATATCATCAGCCGCCCCGTTGAAAAGACCCTCCGCAATTTTTTGTTTAGTCTTCCGGCCCTGCACTATTCTAGAAAACTCCACTTTGTTCCTGATCTCCATCGGGTCAATAGTAAAGCGGCCGGGTTGCAGGGGATATAACTGTACCTCCCGGATCGTATGCACATCAAACTCCTTTCCATTCACCCTTTCAGTGCCCAGCCGGTTATCAGCCAGTCCCAGTATATCATGTACGGTAAATCCGTAAAACCCGGGATTTTTTATGATATCTGATCTTGACTCAAGCCGGGAATACAATTTAAATGTGGCCAGCACCGGCTCTCCCGCATAGCAGGATCGTTTGTCCACTGTTAGTTTCAGGAACAGGTTTTCCCGTATTTTTTCCTGCACATTTTCACCGGGACGCAAATAATATTCGGAGGCCCCCGCTGATTCAGGGCTGCCCGGGGCTTCTTTATCGCCTGAAATAACCCGGATGGCCGCGGCTGCACTCCGGATCATCCTGCCATTAACCGTAATGGAAGCCCCGGGAATGAAATAATGTCCCGGTTGCGGAGCCAGCAGCGTGAAAACATAATTCCGGGAAGGACTGCCCGGCGCATCTCCGGCACCCGGGTAAATATCGGGGCCTGCTACCAGGCGGAAGGGATAAAAATCAGGGGGAGTAAAGTCCTTTGCCGCTTCTCCCTGCAACAAGTATTGCACCCGGAATGATTCCCCCGCGGGTACCGGCTCAGCAGGCACAAGGGTCCTGAACAGGGTTTGTGCGCAGGCTGTCACCGTCAATAACAACAGGGAAAATATCGCAGCGGTTTTTTTCATTGAAGCGCTTAAAAATAGAACCTGCGATCTGAATAAAAGCTTAAAAAAGGTTAAACGGCCGGTTCCGGTTCACAGGTCCCCTAACTGCGGGCGCAGGATGATGTCCTCCACGCAGGCCTGTACGGAAAGTTGGGAAGCCGCCCATACCATACCGGCAATATCCTCCGCTTCCATGATCCGTTTGCCGGAATTATCAAAATCACCCCAGGAGCTGGTCAGCACCGCGCCCGGGTGAACAGCGGTGACTTTGATCCCATGCGGTTTCATTTCCTCCCGCAGGTTTTTGCTGAACCCATACATGGCAAATTTGCTGATGCTGTACGCGCCCCCGTTCGCATACGCATGCAGGGAGGCAATGGAACAGATATTGAAGATATGGCCGCTGCGCCGCTGCATCATCGGAGGCAGCAGGGTCCGGGTCAGGTGATAAGCGCTGAGTAAATTAACGGCCAACTGGCTTTCAAGCAGCCCCTCCGGTTCATTGTGTACGCTGCCCGGCTGAAACAAACCGGCATTATTTACCAGGATATCCGCCGGAGCCTGCGACAGGCACCAGTTGCCAAATGCCACGGCTTCCTCCTTTATACTGAGATCGGCAGGCCGGGCTTTGATTGTTACAGCAGGAAACTTTGCCTGCAGTTCTTCCAGGGTCTTATACAAGGCCGCTGCGCCCCGGGAACAAAGGAACAGGTTGCAGCCATTCGCCGCAAAGACTTCGGCCAGGGCCTTCCCAATTCCTTTGGACGCCCCGGTGATCACGACGTTCCGCTCTTTTGAAACCGGGTTATTTGTTGCCATACCAATCTGTTTTGTTGTGTAAATTGCAAACTTATCTATGAATAAAGAAATTAAATCCCCTTCCGGATCCCGGTATAAACATCTTTTCTTCGACCTGGACCATACGCTTTGGGATTTTGAAGCAAACAGCCGGCAAACCCTGCAGGAATTATTTGATACCCTGGAACTGGGAAAAAGGGGCGTACATGATTTCGGGCTCTTCCATAAGAGCTATCTCGTGCACAATGATAAACTCTGGGAACGCTACCGGAACGGGTATATCAAAGTGGATGAACTGCGCTGGAAACGGATGTGGCTGACCCTGCTGGATTTTAAAATTGCGGATGAACCGCTGGCCCGGCAGATGGGTCTTCTCTTCCTGGACCTGCTGCCCACCCGGAAATTATTGTTCCCCCATACAACCGAAATTCTCGACTACCTGGCCGGGAAGAATTACCGGTTGCACCTGATCACAAACGGGTTTGAAAAAACACAGCACAGCAAACTGCAATACTCGGGCCTGGATAAATATTTCATTCATGTCATTACATCGGAAGGCAGCAACAGCCTGAAGCCGCATAAAGAGATCTTTGATTACGCCTTTCTGAAAACCGGGGCCCGCCCGGCGGAGAGTATCATGATCGGCGATACCATTGAAGTGGATATACTCGGGGCGGTGAATGCCGGGATCGACCAGGTGCATGTCAATCACCTGACCCGGGAGAAAGTGCCGGTAAATGAAAACAAGTACCCGACCTATACCGTTTTTTCGCTGAAAGAATTGGAAACTATTTTCTGACCGGGTTACCAGGTGGCTATTACGGTTACCCCGCCCTTGGGTTTATCCCCCAGTTTCACCTGGATCTTTGCATCCAGCGGCAATAAAAGATCCACCCGGGAGCCGAGTTTTATAAACCCCATTTCATCGGTTTGTTTTACGGTCTGACCGGCCTGCAGGTAGTTGACAATGCGTTTGGCCAGGGCCCCCGCGATCTGTTTTACCAGGATTTCTTTCCCGTTGCTGCGGTACACCACCGAATGCCTTTCATTTTCCGTGGAGGATTTGGGGTGCCAGGCCACGAGGTATTTGCCTTTATGATACTGGCTGTACATCACGTCCCCGCTTACCGGGTTCCGGTTCACATGCACATTCAGCGGGCTCATAAAAATGGAAACCTGGATACGGCGGTCCGAAAAATATTCATCTGCCTGCACTTCCTCGATCACCACTACTTTCCCGTCGGCAGGCGCCACGATGGCATTGTCCCGGATGGTCAGTTCGCGTTTGGGGATGCGGAAAAAAGAAATGAAGAAGATCAGCAATCCAAAAGTCAGGATAAAAATCAGCAGGGAAACCAGTGGTGCGCCGGCACTGATAAAATAAAAAGAAACCAGGTTGATCAGCGCGAAAATACTGGTGGCAATCGCGATAGTAGGATAGCCTTCTTTGTGGATTGTCATTAGAACATTGATTGTAGGGCAAAGATAGGAAGTGAAGGGAAAACGGAGGAGGCAATAATTGATCTGCCAGGACAGCTACTGCCTACTTTCTATTTGCTCCAAAGAATGCTCAATGTTCAATTCTCAATAGTTGAACCCCTCCGGGGTTCATAGATACCCCAGCCCTTCAATAGTCCCGGGTTTCACCCGGGACTATTGAAGTTCGGCCCCATTCGGGGCCGGTTATTGCCCATTGGAAATTAAGCACCTGCCGGCAGGTGCTTAATTTTTATTCGCGGGAAGCCCCGACCTGCCGGCCGGAGTTTTAACGAAGGCGGGAGGAACGGCACAATTATAGAAAAGAAGGGGGAAAGAATCATGGAGCCCTGAAGGGGTGGCACAGTTTACGGTCCACGGTCTACAACATCCCTCGTTGTAGCAATAGCGAAGGCAGGCTCGCAGCTCATAGCTCGTGACTCAAAGCCCACATTTCTCAAAGAAAATTTCCAATGTTCAATTCTCGATGCTCCATTTTCATTTACGCGAAGCCCCGACCTGCCGGCCGAAGTTTTAACGAAGGCGGGAGGGGTGACACAGTCCACAGTCCGCAACACCCCTCGCCGTAGCAATAGCGAAGCCGGGCTCGCAGCTCATGGCTTGTGACTCAAAGCCCACATTTCTCAAAGAAAATTCTCAATTTTCAATGCTCGATGCTCCATTTTCATTTACGCGAAGCCCCCGGGAGAACCCTAACCCAGGAATAACTGAATATAGATCCACACAAAAGGGGTGGCCAGCAACAGGGAATCGAAACGATCCAGGAAGCCGCCGTGACCCGGCATGAGCGAGCCGCTGTCTTTTACTCCCGCCATGCGTTTGAGTTTGGATTCGAGCAGGTCGCCGAAAGTACCGGTGACGGCAGCCAGCAAAGCTATGGAGCCGGCGAAGACAAAATAAGCTTTATTAATACTGCCGGTAATAACGAGAGGAGCCAGCAACCCGGTAACCACAACGGCTAACAAGATCCCGCCAACCGTCCCCTCCCAGGTTTTCTTAGGTGATACTTTTGACAGGGGTGTTTTACCGATCAGCGAACCGACTATATAGGCCATTGTATCATTGATCCAGATACTGGCAATCACCAGGACGGGCAGGGTCCCGGGAGACAATACAAAATAAGTATTCCGCAGGTATATATCAGTGGTAACATAGAGGCTCATCATCATTCCCCAGCTCAGCGAAATATAAAATATGCCCAGCAGGATCCTCCCGAAAGCATGCAGGTGCAGCGGCCCCTGCCGGAATATCCCGATGATCACCAGGATAAACCCGGCCATGGAAACCGGGAAGGAGAAATTATCTCTTACCAGGTAGTTACCCAGCTGAAAGGCATCCCCGCAGAACCACAGCATTAACCCATAGCCCAGCAACATGAACCCCAGTTTGCTGTACAGGTGAAAGGAAGCCTGGTAATCTTTTTCCGTGAGTTTGAAATACTCCCACCAGCAACCGAAATGAATAATGGAAAATAAAAGGAAAAAACTCCAGTGATTCCAGAGCAGGCCCGTCAGCATCACGGCCACAAAGACCACCGCTGTCCCTGCTCTTGTCTGAAATGTCTGCCAGTTGAATGCCATGTCTTAAAGTTAAATCAGAAAGGGTGATCTTTTACCGGAACCGCATCGTCTGCATAGACATCACTGTACCGGGTCCGGGAATGTTTGATCATCCAGTTCACGGCCAGTCCCACCAGTATAAAACTGAAGGCCGCGGTCAGCGCGACGGAAGACAATTTCACCGTATTCCCTTCATTCAGCATCGAGGGGTTGAAATATGCCAGTGTGATCAGCAGCGCGTCATATACAAAATGCGCCAGGATGGCTGTCCATAAACTGCCGCTGTACCAATATATAATTCCCAGCAGGATCCCTAATACAAAGCGGGGGAAAAAGCCATAGAACTGCAAATGCATGGCGGAAAAAAGGAAAGCTGTAACGAGGATACCCGGCCAGGGGTTTTTAAACAATTTAATAAACAAACGCTGCGCCACTCCCCGGAACAAAAGCTCTTCCCCCACGGCCGCCAGCCCGGCGATACAGATAATATTCAACAACAAATCCTTCAGCGTTCTTTTTGACAGCAGCGCCATCACCGTCTTGTTGGCCCCGGTTTCTTTGTCCTTCATCCATTGTTCTATTGCGGAAGGGAAACGGATACCGCGGTTCAGTTCGCCCAGCCATTGCACAAACGGGATGGCGAGGATCATCACCATAATGCCAATGATCCAGTACGAATTGATGACCGGACGGTTGAGACACAGGTATTTTTTGCTGTTTGTACTGAAGAGCCAGGCGCAGAAAAGGGAGGGCAAGAGGAATAACCCGAAAAACTGGAAAACCTGCAGGCCCCTGATATAGGTAATGACCCCGGGTTTATTATAATCCAGTTTGGTGAAATCCATCAGTTCCTTCGGATGGATTCCTGTAATGGCTGTTAAAATCAAAGTCCCGGCAACAGAGCCAATAATAAACAGCCCGACCAGGGCGATGCAAACCATTAAAATCAATTGATTCCCAGCCGGCTTGGTCTTTAATACTCCCTTCATGCTACTACTCTGGCGTTTAGATTGTAAATTTGCACAGATCGGCAAAAATAGGTAATTACTAACGGAATGGTCAAAATCGGTAACATACAACTTCCTGAATTCCCGCTGCTTCTGGCTCCCATGGAGGATGTCAGTGATCCGCCATTTCGTGCCGTTTGTAAGGACAACGGGGCCGACCTGATGTACACCGAATTCATTTCTTCCGAAGGCCTGATCCGGGACGCTATTAAAAGCCGGAAAAAACTGGACATCTTCGATTATGAACGCCCGGTGGGTATCCAGATCTTTGGCGGGGATGAGGAAAGCCTGTCCATAGCTGCTAAAATTGTGGAAGTGACCAACCCCGATTTGCTGGATATAAATTTCGGCTGCCCGGTAAAAAAAGTAGCCCTGAAAGGGGCCGGGGCCGGGGTGCTGAAAGATATTGACCTGATGGTACGCCTGACTGCTTCCGTGGTAAAATCCACTTCACTCCCGGTAACAGTTAAAACAAGGCTGGGATGGGATGAGCAAACAAAAAATATTGAGGAGGTGGCTGAACGCCTGCAGGATGTGGGCATCAAAGCCCTGGCCATTCACGGCAGAACCAGGACTCAGATGTATAAGGGGGAAGCGGACTGGAGCCTGATCGGGAAAGTGAAGAACAACCCGCGTATCCGGATTCCCATTTTTGGTAACGGGGATATTGATTCTCCCGAAAAAGCGCTGGAATACAGGAACCGCTACGGGGTGGATGGGATCATGATCGGAAGGGCGGCTATTGGTTATCCCTGGATCTTTGATGAGATCAAACACTTTATAAAAACGGGAACGCATTTACCGGCGCCTGCGATCGAAGCCCGGGTGGAGGTTTGCCGCAAGCACCTGTACAAATCCGTGGAATGGAAAAACCCGGTGGTGGGGGTCAATGAAATGAGAAGACATTATGCGAATTACCTGAAAGGCCTGCCGAATATCAAGGAATACCGCGGGAAACTGGTGACCCTGAAAACCGTGGAGGAAATTGATGAGGTGCTGAATGAGATCCTGCGGGTTTACGCCGGTTTCCGGTTTGAAAAATCCCCGATCGAGCTGATCGATTATCACCAGAACTGCCCGGTGAATTAAGGCGTCGGCTCTACGGCACTAAGCTTAACACATAGGGCCACACAAGCACACATAGTTATCCCGTAATATTTTAAAGGGTTTCCTGACTACAGAATTATTATTTGTTACAACCACATCGTATTGCGGAGTAGTTGCGATGGGGATTTTTTACGCCCAGTAATAAAAATTTACGCAGCTGCTCTATGTGTGGCCCTATGTGCCTATGTGTTTATAAAAGGATTCCAGGCCCCTTAAATATTCCCTGCCTCTTTTCTCCGCGAAAAAGTCGGCCGCCAGCGCCAGCAAGGCCATCAGGGCCAGTGCGAGGCCAAAACCCCGCCAGAAATCATGAAGGAAATTCCGTATAAAATAAATGTATAAAGCAGCTCCCAGCAGGAACAGGAAAATCTCGGTATAACGATAGATCACAAAATTCCGCATCACTGTTTTCATCCGGGGTATTTCTTTTTCTTTCAGTTCTGCGGGGTTCATATCATACGCATACACATTCCGGACCCGGTCACTGTCGCTTCTTTTATACACCGTATAACCCACTACCCCCAGCAAAAGTCCCAGCAGCAGCAAAGGAATCGCCGCCCCCGTATAAAACCGGGCTTTCAGCCATAAGAAAAAAACAAGGGCGGTGAGTATTCCCCCTATCCCGATAAACAGGAAGACCAGGCTTTCGGCCTTTTCCGCGTTGAAATAACTTTCAATTTCTGTTTTGCTGAACATGGTTAACTTTTTTACTTTTTATTTTCCCGCAGGGCCTGTTGCACCGCTTCCCCTGTTGGTGACAGGGACGGATCAAAATAATGGGTCAGTACTCCCTTTTCATTTACCAGGTACTTTGAAAAATTCCAGGCGGGCTGTTTGCTGTTCCACCCGTTTTTAGCGGGATCGGTCAGCCATTGAAAAACCGGGTGCTGTCCTGCCGACCTGATCACCACGGATTTTTGCACCAGCGGGAAGCTGACCCCGTAATTCTTTTTACAAAAGTCCGCGATCTCCGCATCCGTACCTTTCTCCTGCTCCTTAAAATCATTCGCGGGAAAAGCAATCACGAGCAATGTATTCCCCTGTTCAATGTACAATTGCTGCAGGTCTTCGTATTGCTGGGTATAGCCGCAATCACTGGCGGTATTCACCAGCAGGACTTTTTTTCCTTTCAATGATTCAAAGTCCAGCGTATCCCCGTTATTGAGGACGGCTTTCAGCGAATAAAAGGATACCGGGGGCAGTTTGTCTTTATTGGCCAGTTTTCCTGAATTCTTCCCTGTCAGCCGGGTGAACCACATCCAGGCGGGATAGACGGCCTTTAATACTTTTTGGCGATAGGTCATGTGCACGGCATTTCGATTTATTATTTCCACATACACTGCAAAAGCAAGGGTGAACAGGAGGCAAACAAACAGGATTCGTTTTAGTTTTTTCATTGTTTCCTTACCTGATAAAAAATTTCAGCAATTTCAGTTTCCCTTTCAATGGCGGGTATTTCAGCGCCGGGTCAAACCAGGCGGGGGTTTTCATGATGGCTTTGTAATGGGTGAACACATCAAACGTATGCCGCCCGTGGTAGGCCCCGGTCCCGCTCTGTCCCACCCCGCCAAAAGGAAGGTGATGATTGGTAAACTGCATGGCCGTGTTATTGACGCAACCGGTACCGAACTGGAGTTGCCTGATCCAGTCTTCCTCTTTCTTTTTACTGCCTGTAAACACATAAAAAGAAAGCGGGTTGGGGTTACGGCGGATCAGGGCCAGCGCTTCTTCTTTTTCCGTAAAAGTAAACAGGGGTAATACCGGGCCGAAGATCTCTTCCTTCATCACCGGCGCTTCCGGGTCCACATCCTCCAGTATCGTGGGTTCCATAAACAGGGCCGACCGGTCATAGTGCCCGCCGTACACTATTTTTCCCTGTGATAAATAACGGGTCAGCCGGTCAAAGTTTTTTTCATTGATGATCTTATTGTATCCGTAGGTTTCTGACGGTTTCTCACCATAGAATTTGACGATATATTGTTTCATCAGCTCCAGCAGCCTGTCTTTTACCGAAGCATGTACCAGCAGGTAATCCGGCGATACACACATCTGGCCCGCATTGGAATATTTGCCCAATACAATTCTTCTCGCCGCCACGCCCAGGTTGGCGTCCGCTTCCACTACGCAGGGGTCCTTGCCCCCCAGTTCCAGTGTTACCGGCACCAGGTCAGCAGCAGCGAGCTGGTAGATCGCCTTTCCCACGGGAATACTGCCCGTATAAAACACATGATCAAAACGCATGGCCTTCATCAGGTCCGGCACCACTGCAGCGCCATCTCCCTGTACAACCAGCGCCAGTTCTTCGGGGAAAGCTTCCCGGATCATCTTCTCCACGATAGCAGCCGTTGCGGGCGCATATTCACTGGGTTTGATTACCACGGTATTCCCTGCCGCGATGGCCCCCACAACCGGGATCAGCAATAATTGCAGGGGAAAATTCCAGGGACCGATGATCAATACCATACCCAGGGGGGAGGGCTGCAGGTAACTGGATGAAGGAAGGTTCAGCAAATTGGTACCTGCTCTTTCCGGTCTCATCCACCGCTTCAAATGCCGGAGCGTATAATTCAGTTCCTGCGCCAGGAGGCCGTTCTCGGTAAACCAGCATTCCTCCGGAACTTTTTTAAGATCGGCATAAAGCGCCGCATAGATCTCCTGTTCGTATTTTACCAGCACCTGTTTAAAAGCCAGCAACTGCTGTTTCCGGAATGCATAATCCCGGGTAGCGCCGCTGTCAAAATACCGGCGCATCTGCTGTAAACGGGAAATATCTGCCATTCGCTTTAATTTTATACCAAGATATACCAATTAGGGATACCTTACTGTTTCGCCATGACTGATGAATATTTTATGATGCAGGCCCTGAAAGAGGCCCGGATCGCTTTTGATGAAGACGAGATACCCATTGGCGCCGTGGTGGTGCTGAACAAGAAGATCATTGCCCGGGGGCATAATATGACAGAGCGGCTGAACGATCCCACCGCCCATGCCGAAATGATCGCCCTGACCGCGGCCTTTAACGCCATGGGCAGCAAATACCTGCCTGAAGCCACACTCTATGTAACCGTGGAGCCCTGTTTCATGTGCGCCGGCGCCGTTTACTGGAGCAAGATCGGCCGGCTTGTATATGGCGCAGAAGATGAAAAGAACGGGTACAAAAAAACAGCCGGAACCAACTGGCCCTTTCATCCCAAAACCGAACTGATCCGGGGCGTGATGAAAGAAGAATGTGCCTCCCTGATGAAGCAATTCTTTAAAAACAAACGATAAAAAATGGCAAAAACCGTTAAACCTCCGAAAGCGATCACCATGCATCCCCGCACCAGGAGCCGGCTCGGGATCGAAGAAGCCATTTATGAACCCTTCAAAACGGCGATCCTGCAAAGCCTGAAAAACAGCAGGGGAAAAACATTCACGGAGCTGACAGAACAGGTCGCCAAAATCATCAGGAAAAAATGGCCGGCCTTTAAAAAATCCATCCCCTGGTACACGATCTCGGTCCGGCTCGACCTGGAAACAAGGGGGCTGGTGGAGACTTTTACAGAAAAAGGAAAGAAATTAAACCGGCTGAAGAAAGCCTGAGTTGCGAAATCAGAAACAATTACAGCCCGGGCGGCAACTTAAACTTTCAGGGCTTAATTTTGTTGCCTTATCAGTACGTACTGTATTATCCATTCAACCATCAAAAATCAAGATTATGGCATTTACCTTAGCACCTCTTCCTTATGCACACGATGCACTGGAACCCCATATTGACACACTGACCATGCAGATCCACCATGGCAAACACCACCAGGCTTATGTAGATAACCTGAACAAAGCCGTGGCGGGTACGCCCAACGAAAGTAAATCCTTAGCAGAACTCGTGGCAGCAGCCGGTTCCATTTCCCCGGCTGTCCGGAATAACGGCGGCGGGCACTGGAACCATGGTTTCTTCTGGGAAAGCCTGGCTCCCGGGGCCGGCGGCAGTCCTGCCGGTAAACTGGCTGATGCGATCAACGCCGCATTCGGCTCCTTTGATGCTTTTAAAGAAAAATTTGCCACGGCTGGTTTGACCCGTTTCGGCAGCGGCTGGGCCTGGCTGATCGTAAAAGAGGGCAAACTGGAGATCAGTTCCACCCCCAACCAGGATAACCCCCTGATGGATATCGCGGAAGTAAAAGGAACGCCCATCCTCGGTGTGGATGTATGGGAACATGCGTATTATCTGAAGTACCAGAACCGGCGGGCGGATTATCTCGCTGCCTTCTGGAATGTCGTCAACTGGAATAAGATCGGAGAACGTTTTGCTGCAGCTTAATCCAACCTTTCTCCCTGGAATAGAAAAGCACCTGGCATCCGGGTGCTTTTTTTTACCCGTTACTTACCGCAGGCTGTTCAGTTTATTTACAGCCCCAATGCGGTTGTTGACATGCAGTTTGATATAAATATTTTTAAGGTGTTTGGTAACGGTATGGGCGCTCAGGTTGATCCGGGCAGCCACTTCCTTTACCGCCAGCCCGGCAGAAAGCATGTGCAGGATTTCATTTTCCCGGTCCGATAATTCGGATAATTTGGGCAGCGGTTGTTTTTCCTGGAAAACCGAGATCACTTTCTTGGCAATATACCGGCTCATCGGGGCGCCCCCGCCATACAATTCGTTCAGGGAACTGATGATCTCATGCGCCAGCGAGTCTTTCAGGAGATAGCCGCTGGCCCCGTTGCGGAGTGCATTGAATACATATTCATTGTCGTCATAAAAGGAACAAACCATGCACTGAACTTCCGGGCGTATTTTTTTTATCTTGTAGATCAGGTCAACCCCGCTGATTCCCGGCAGTTTGATATCAACTACCGCAATCGCCGGAGGATTTGACAATATATGAGGCAGGGCGGCTTCCGCGGAATCATAACTGTTCAGGACCCTGAAATCATCGGATGCGTTGATAAAATCCTCGAGCCCTTCCCGGTAATTCTTATCATCTTCTATAATCGAAACGGTAATCAAATCACTCACTTTCATGGCAAGATACTGAATTATTAAAGTTCATTATATAATGAACCGTTAAGGCTTCAAAATCAGGGCACCGGATCATACCCGCTTCCACCCCAGGGATGGCAGCGGCTGATCCTTTTAAGCGAAAGCCAGAAGCCCCTGAATAATCCATGTTTCTTTAACGCTTCGGCCGCATAATGGGAGCAGGTGGGGGTGAAACGGCATTTGGGCCCCAGCCAGGGGGAAATGATCCACTGGTACAGTTTAATAAGGGCAATAAAGGGCAGGCTCAGCAGCTGACCTATCACCCGTAACATTTGTTTACCCATTCAGCCTTTCATTAAGTTTTTGTAAGATCAGGGCGGTGATTTTATACAGGGTATCAAAATCAGGCAGTTCCCGGTCCGTATAAATAAAAAAAAGGTGGAGGCCCTTGTCTTTTATGCGGGGCTGCTGCGCCAGTTCATTTTTCTGCAAGCGCCAGGCTTCTCTCAGCAGCCGTTTCACCCGGTTACGGTCAACTGCTTTTTTAAAGATTTTCGCACTGACCGCCACGCCAAACTGAAGACCGGGGGTCCCGGTTTCCCGGTAAAAAACACGGATGGGCGCCTGGCTAAAGCGCTGCCCTTCCCTGAACAGCAGATCAATGGCTTTCCGGCTTTTCAGCCGCTCCCGCTTTCCAAGTGTAAACTGTTTTGCCACAAATAAAAAAGGGCTGTATCTTAAAACGATACAACCCTGTAAAAATATTAAAACCTCCGTTGAATCAACGGGGAACCTTTTTACTTCAGTTTGCGCTCATCAGAAACAGTCAGCTTTTTACGGCCCTTGGCACGACGGCTGGCTAATACTTTACGGCCATTGGCTGTTTCCATACGTTTACGGAAACCATGCACGGTCTTACGGCGCTTACGATGAGGTTGGAATGTACGTTTCATAATTATTTCGCTTTTTCACTTTTTTTCTCCTTCGCTTAGCTCCGGAGAACTTTGAAATACGGACCGGGAGAACGGCCCTGGTTTCAGGCTGACAGCAGGTCACCACACCCACTGTTCGTGAAAGGACCGCAAAGGTAAGGGTTGGAGGGCATAAGAAGAAAGCCGGCCGTGATTAATTTCAGGATAGCCTGAAAGGCGCTTAAACCCGGGCTATGAAACAAACGAAACAAGGACACAAGTAGCTGACTATCATTTTACTGTAGCATCGAGGTCGACATGCTTCGACTGGATTTTTTCCCCGAAGAAAACAGTCGCATGGTTATCAAAATCCCCGGTGGAGTCGGTGGTATAGAAACTGCGGCGTCCCTCCTTACTGCAGCGGCTTTCTATTTCTGGGTGCCGCTGCAGGTAATCCGCCAGGCTGGCGGCTACGATCTCACCCTGGGAAAGCAGTTTAACGCCTACGGGCAGGTATTCTTCAATTTTTTCTTTGAGCAGGGGATAATGCGTACAGGCCAGCAGGATCACATCAATATCTTCCCCTTTTTCGAAAATATTTTCCAGGTTTTTCTTTACAAAATAATCCGCCCCCTTGCCGTGTTGTTCATTGTTCTCCACCAGGGGCACCCACATGGGACAGGCTTCCTGGACCACCTGCAGGTCCGGAAAAAATTTAGCGATCTCCATCGGGTAAGATTCAGATGCCACGGTTCCGTTGGTGGCCAATACCCCTACTTTACCTGTTTCAGAAAAAGTCCCGATGATCTCGGCGGTGGGCCGAATCACCCCTAATACCCGGTTCCCCGGCGCCAGTCTGGGCAGGTCATTTTGCTGGATGGTCCGCAGGGCCTTGGCAGACGCCGTATTGCAGGCGAGGATCACGAGGGAACAGCCCTGGTCAAAAAACCATTTCACACATTGAAGCGTGTAATGATACACGGTATCAAATGACCGGTTTCCATAGGGAGAACGGGCACTGTCGCCCAGGTAGAGGTAATCGTATTGCGGCAGCTGGCGAACGATCTCCTTCAATACGGTCAGGCCTCCGTATCCGGAATCGAAGACGCCGATGGGGTTGCGGGATGACATGGATCAAAGTTAATTAAGAGTTTGTAGTTCGTAGTTTGTAGTTTGTAGTCCCTTCTTCGAGAGGTTGTATCATAACATGCTTCGCGATTCTATCGGGAAACCTGTGATAGTTCTTGGCAAAAAGCTGGGCCACGAATTTTCACGAATGAACACGAAAGGTCTCTTCCTGTATTTTTCATGTGTTTTCGTGGCTACCCTCTTTTTGCCTCAGGCAAAGGCTGGCCACAAATTTTCACGAATGAACACGAAAGGTCTCTTCCTGTATTTTTCGTGTGTTTTCGTGGCTATCCTCTTTTTGCCGCAGGCAAAGGCTGGCCACGAATTTTCACGAATAAACACGAAAGGTTTCTTCCTGTATTTTTCATGTGTTTTCGTGGCTATCCTCTTTTTGCCGCAGGCAAAGGCTGGGCCACGAATTTACACGAAGAAACACGAA
>JACRJO010000031.1 GCA_016219985.1 Sphingobacteriales bacterium
CTAACCCGGAATTTCTATAATAGTGACACCCCTACGGGGTTTTGAAACGAAACCGCATTCTGTTCTATAATTGTGCCGGCCCTTCGGGCCTGGTGAACTCCGGGGGCATATTCTCGTTATTCCACGAAGAAAAGCCCTGAAAGGGCGAAATAATTATAGAAAAATGGAATTGGTAAACGAACAGAGCCCCGAAGGGGTGACAGAATTAACATGGTACCCTGGGAGGGAGCAGCCAGAGGGGAAAAACTCTTTTTGGGCATAAATGATTGCGTAGTGTCACCCCTTCGGAGCTTTGAAACAAATCTGCAATCAATTCTGGATATCAAATTCATCAATCCATCAACCGAGGGCCAGTGTTCGGAAATGATCCTTTCAGAGACCCTTCCCTGAATTACTTACAATTCTTCTTCAATAATTCATTCACTTCCGGTCCGTATTGCTTTTCGAACTGAAGATCAACCGCCTTATTTAAATCCTTACAGGCCTCTTCCTTTTTTTGGAGGGCCAAATAAACAAGGGCCCTGTTTTTATACGCGTAGGCATTCGCCGGATATAATTCGATTGATTTATTGATATCCTCAAGCGCACCGCTGTAATCCTTCAGGTTGTACCGCGCAAAACCCCGGTTGTTCAGGGTAAGGGGTTCGTCCTTTTCGAGTTGAAGGGCTTTATCAAAATATTCGAGCGACTCCCTGTATTTACCCATCAGCGTATACTGGAAACCAATATTTACATAAGGCCCCACAAAGCTACTGTCCAGCCGGATCGCCTTTTTCAGTACTTCGACGGCTTCTTCCCGTCTTCCCAGCTCATCCAGTACCGTTCCCAGATTATTGATAATCGCGATATCCGTGCTGTCATAACTATAGGCCCTGGAAAAATCCTCATAGGCCCCCTGGAAGTCCCTTTTCTGGATACGGGCAGCCCCCCTGTTTAAAAAGCAACCCCTCAGGAATGTATCATTCACAGACCTTTCAATGGCCCGGGTATTATCAACAATCGCTTCATCCGTATACAGAAGTGCATACATCAGGTTGGCCCGGTAGTGGTAAGCGAGTGCGGAATCGGGCTGTATTTTTATCGCTTTTGAAAAATCCAAAAAGGCTTTTTCAAATTCTTTCAGGTTGTAATAAGCGGTTCCCCGGCCGGTGTATACATTATAGTTTAAAGAATCAGCCTCCCAGGCTTTTGTAAATATATCAAGGGCCTCTGTAAACTTCTCATCTGCCAGCAGGCTTTGTCCCTTTGTCACCAGGTCCTTCACCGGCTGTGCCGGGAGAATTGTTCCGAAAAATAAAATTACCGGTAGAATAAATTTTTTCATGATAAGGTTTTATAATCTCAATCAGATGCCTGCCTTACTGCTGATCTCCAGCATCCGTTTGATGGGTTTTAAGGCGGCTACCCGCAGATCCTCTGCCATCGTAATCTCCGGTACGCCGTATTTCATACAGAGGTATAATTTTTCAAGGGTGTTCAGTTTCATGTGCGGGCAATCATTGCAGGCACAATTATTTTCCGGTGGCGCGGGGATAAAGGTTTTTCCCGGCGAGGTTTTCATCATCTGGTGCAGGATGCCCGTTTCCGTGGCCACAATATATTCCCGGGCACTGTCTGTCTGCGTATATTTCAATAAGCCCGTGGTGGAGCCAATATAATCCGCCAGGCGTAGTACCGGTTCCTCGCACTCGGGGTGTGCGATAAATTTAGCTTTTGGGTGCCGGGTCTTCAGTTTCGTGATCTTTTCCAGGCTGAAGATCTCGTGTACCATGCAGGCGCCGTTCCAGAGCAGCATATTCCGGCCGGTAACCTTGTTGATATAGGCTCCCAGGTTTTTATCCGGCGCAAAAATGATGGGCTGGTCTTTCGGAAAGCTTTCCACGATGATCCGGGCATTACTGCTCGTTACGATCACATCACTCAGAGCCTTGATACCGGCACTGCAGTTGATATAACTCACCACCACATGGTCCGGGTGCTGCTCCTTGAATTTTTTAAACAAAGGGGGAGGGCAGCTGTCGCTGAGGGAACAGCCGGCTTTCAAATCCGGGATCACTACTTTTTTCCCGGGATTCAGGATCTTGGCCGTTTCCGCCATAAAATGCACCCCGGCAAAAACGATCATATCCGCATTGGTCTTTTCCGCCTGCTGGGCTAATCCCAGGCTATCCCCGATATAATCAGCCACGTCCTGGATATCCGGCTCCTGGTAGTAGTGTGCCAGGAGGACGGCATTTTTCTCCTTTTTTAGTTTTTCGATCTCGGCAAACAGGTCCAGGGAAGGATCGATTTCGATATCCAGGAATCCTGTTTTCTCAACATGGGCGATCGCGGTATCCAGTGCTTCAGTGTTCATGATCAGTTCTTTGATTTTCGGTTATCCAGTGAGCAATATTCCACCAACCCGTCCAACTTTTCAAATCAAAATTTTTGAAAGCCTGTATTAATACAATAATAGTATTAATATATTTTTATAAATAAGAGTATATTATTATTACAGCTGTGGATTAGTGGAAAACTCTTTTCCTGTCCCGGGTGTAAAATTACAAATTCGCAGATATTCACATTTTTTAAGCGGAAATGCACATAGCTGAATGCAGGTACAGCGGGCTTTTTGCCCGGATATCCACAATTATGTGCATAGCCTCATGCGAAGATCTTTCCCGGTATATCGGCAGCCTCCCCCTGTGCATAGTGATCGGATAAACCTGTGTTTATCTACCGGGTTTCCAAAAACCAGTTCTTCCCGCAGAGTTAAATCCCAATCGTCCTGTTTCATATTCACGTTTCACAGCGGGTTATGCACATATTTTTTTGCCTGTGCACATGAGGGTGGGGAGAAAAAGCCGGGGCCCGGATTGTTTCGGCTACACTGAACCGATGAATTATTTTCCTTTTGTTTATAAAAATGGCCGTTTAACTAAATAGATGAGCGGAAATACCTGTACAGGCGAATGACCTAATTTTACCATACAAAATTTAGTATATGAAATTCATAAAACGATTACTGGCCGCATTTTTCCTGTTTGTCGTTATCGCCGCCCGGGCGGACGAGGGTATGTGGCTTCCTCTTTTCCTGCAGCAGCTGAATGAAAAACAGATGAGGAGTATGGGAATGAAGATCACTGCGGCGGATATCTATAATATTAATAAAGGCAGCCTGAAAGACGCTATCGTGAGTTTTGGCGGTTTTTGTACCGGGGAAGTGATTTCCGATAAAGGCCTGGTGCTGACCAACCATCACTGCGGGTTTGACGCCGTTCAGAATCACTCCACCCTCGATCATAATTATATACGGGATGGTTTCTGGGCCAGGAATAAGGCGGAGGAAATTCCGAACCCGGGATTATTTGTCACGTTTATTGTGCGGATCGAGGAAGTAACAAAAGCTGCCCTGGCGGGGGTTAGCCCTTCAATGACCGAGCAGGAACGGCAATCCCTGATCGATAAAAATATCGCCGGGCTGAGGACCACCGTGAAAAAGGAGATCTACCAGGACCTGTTTGTCCGCTCTTTTTTTGAAGGAAACCAGTATTTTCTTTTTGTCACCGAAACCTATAAAGATGTAAGGCTGGTGGGGGCTCCTCCTTCTTCCATCGGAAACTTCGGAAAGGATACGGATAACTGGATGTGGCCCCGTCATACTGGTGATTTTTCCATGTTCCGCATTTATGCCGGCAAGGATAATAAACCGGCGGATTATTCAATAGAGAATGTACCTTATACACCCAAGCGTTCTTTATCCATTTCATTGGACGGGATGAAGGAAGGCGATTTTACCATGGTATTTGGATTTCCCGGGCGCACCACCCAGTACCTGCATTCCACCGCGGTGGAACAGATCGTAAAAGTGAATGACCCCGCGAAGATTGCGATCCGCGATAAAGCCCTTTCGGTGATCGATGGTTTTATGCGTCGGGACGAGCAGGTGAAGATCCAGTATGCAGCCAAATACGCCGGTATCAGCAATGCCTGGAAAAAATGGCAGGGAGAGGTGTTGGGATTGACCAGCACCAATGCCGTAGAGAAGAAAAAGCTTTATGAAGCGGCATTTCAAAAAAAGGTTGACGCGAATCCGCAGCTGAAAGAGCAGTATGGAGC
Organism: Sphingobacteriales bacterium; assembly: GCA_016219985.1. Classification (GTDB taxonomy): domain Bacteria; phylum Bacteroidota; class Bacteroidia; order Chitinophagales; family Chitinophagaceae; genus JJ008. The sequence goes on from JACRJO010000031.1 coordinate 4,102, forward strand.
TTTATTGGCGGATCTTGATGCAGCTTACCAGGAACTCAATAAATACGGGCTGGCCCGTGATTATTTCAACGAAACCCTGGGCCGGATAGAAGCATTCACCATTGGGGCAAGACTGAATAACCTGGCCATGGCAAAAGAAAAGAACGGGGATAAAGGGTACCGGGAAGCAGTACCTAAAACTGCCATAGCGCTGGGAGAAATATATAAGGAATACAGTCCGGAAGTGGACAAGAAACTATTTGAGGTATTGATGGAAAAATTCACCCGCGATCAACCCGCGGAATTCCTTGCACCGGAGCTGGTAACCCTGGCTAAAAACAGCGACTATAATTTCGCGAGCATTGCGGATGAATTTTATAACAATGCGGACCTGCTGAATAATCCGTCCAAAGTGCTCGCCAGCCTGGAAGCAAATCCTGATACGGTATTGGCGGCCAATAAACAGAGTAAGACCAACCAGTTGTATATCCAGCTGAATAATTACTATTATAATACGGTAACCAAAAAACTGAACAGCATCCAGGCGCGGATCAACCAGTTACAGCGGACCTATATGAAGGCGCAGATGGAGGTGATGAAGGAAAAGAAATTTTATCCGGACGCCAACAGCACCCTCCGGGTCACGTATGGAAACGTAAAAGGCTACCAGCCCCGGGATGCGGTGAAATATGATTTTTACACCTATCTCGACGGGGTGATGGATAAATACAAACCCGGGGATTATGAGTTTGATGTACCCCAAAAATTGAGGGATCTGTATAAAAACAAGGATTTCGGGCCCTATGGCAAAAACGGGAAGATGCCCGTTTGTTTTATCGCCATGAACCATACAACGGGGGGAAATTCAGGCAGCCCGGCCCTGGATGCTTACGGGAACCTGGTCGGGCTCAATTTCGACCGGGTCTGGGAAGGAACCATGAGCGATATTAACTACGACCCCTCCATTTGCCGGAATATTATGGTAGATATTCGTTATGTGTTATTTATCATCGACAAATATGCCAGTGCCGGCCACCTGGTCCAGGAAATGAAACTGGTGCATCCCGGGAAAAAGTAAAAATACCCGAAAGGGCCGGCCGCCTTGCTTTTAGCGAACTAAAATGCCTCCGGAAGGGGGCATTTTTAATAGATTTTCCACAGTTTTTCCCCTATTTTTGCCATCCTTAAAAAAATCAGTAATAATCTATTATGTCTATTATCCAGGATATCCGAGATAAGTACGCAAAGCTTACCGTAGTGCTGATTGCCTTAGCCCTGGTGGGTTTTATTTTGACCGACTATTTTTCTGGTAAATCAAGAGGAATGATTGGCGGCCCCTCCAACACGATTGGTGTGGTGAATGGTAAAAAAATCAGCTTTGATGAGTTCAATAAGAAAGTAGCCCAGGCCGAGGAAAGCATGAAGGCCCAGGGAACCCCTGCCGCCTATGCCAGCCAGCAGGCCCTGGAACAGGCCTGGAACCAGGAGATCAGCCAGGTATTGCTTGCTGACGAATTTGAAAAACTGGGGATTGAAGTGGGTAAAAAAGAACTGGGCGATATCTTATACGGCGCCAATCCCCCGCAGGATATCAAGCAACAGTTTACCGATGAGAAAACCGGGCAGTTTAACGCGGTGTTAGCCAAGCAGAATATTGACGAGGTGCTGAAAAAAGGGCAGCCGGAACAAAAAGCGAATATCAATGCCTATATCAACCAGCTGGTCAACCTGCGGATGGCGGACAAATATTATTCCCTGCTTGCCAACACGATCAATTATCCCCGCTGGATGGTTGAAAAACAAAATGCAGATAACAGCCAGCTGGCAAAAATTTCCCTGGTAAGAGAGGTTTACAGCAGTATTCCCGACAGCAGCATTAAAATCGACGACAGTGAAATTGCGGACTATATCAGTAAAAATAAAAGCCTGTTCAAGCAGGCCGAAAGCCGCAGTATCAGTTATGTAAGTTTCCGGGCAGCGGCTTCTGCCAAAGACAGCGCAGAGACCCTCAGGAGCCTGGAGAATTCCAGGGAGCGTTTCATGACCGCGGACAGTGTAGCCCAGTACCTCGCCGGGGAAGGCGCCCAGTATTTTGACGGGTATGTCTCCGGAAATGCCATTAAAATACCTGTAAAGGATTCTTTATTAAAATTACCGGTGGGTGGTATTTATGGTCCCTATCTTGACGGCAACAGTTATGTGCTGGCCCGGATGATGGGAACAAAAGTATTGCCGGATTCTGTGAAATGCCGGCACGTACTGGTGGGAACCGATGTGCAGCAGGGTGGTTTTGATGACAGCACCGCTTCCCGGAAAATCGACAGTATTAAAAATGCGATCAATGCCGGCGCCAGCTGGGATGCTATGGTGCAGCAATACAACCCGGCGAGCGACGGAAGCCGCCAGAACAAGGGAGAAATGACTTTCTCTTCCACCCAGATCCAGGATCCCGGATTTGCCAAAGAGTTTGCCCAGTTTATTTTGTTTGATGGAAAAGTGGGCGAGAGAAAAGTGGTGAAAACCTCCTTTGGTTACCATTATATCGAGATCATGGCTGCTATCCAGCCCTCGGCACATTATAAGATCGCCTACCTGCCGAAAGAGATCATTGCCAGCCAGGAAACAGACAATGCCGCGCTGAACGAAGCCAACCTGTTTGCCGGCGATAACCGCGATCTCAAATCCTTTGAAGCGAATTATGAAAAAACGCTGAAGCCGAAGGGAATCCAGAAAGCGGTAGCCTCGGATATTGGCCGTTCTTCCTCTTATATCAATGGGCTGAACGGGGCCACCCGTTCTTTTGTTCGGGCCATTTATGATGCGAAAAAAGGAGAAGTGCTGAAACCCGAGCGGATTGATGATAATTATGTGGTAGCCGTTGTTACGGATGTATTTGAAGAAGGAACCATGAGCCCGGCCCGCGCCCGCCTGGCAGGGGATATTGCTCCCCTTCGTAATAAAAAGAAAGAAGAGATCCTGAAGAAGAAAATTGGTACAGTGACCACCCTGGAAGATGCGATCGCCAAATTAGGGGGGAATAAGATCATTGAAACGGCCGACAGTATCCGTATCAATTCTGCCCTGAGCGCCGGCCTGGGTTATGAACCCAAAGTAACCGGTGCGGCTTTCAACCCTGCCAATAAAGGAAAACTGGTACCGGAAGTAATTGGCGGACAGCAGGGAGTGTACGTGGTACGGGTGGATTACCAGGCCACCACGCCGGTAACCAATGGGGATGTGAACGCAGAGCGCGCCTCCCGTTACCAGCAGGCCAAACAAAACCTGAGCAACCAGTACAGCCAGAATAACCCGCTGAGCATCCTGCGTAATGCAGCGACCATCAAGGATAAACGGTACAACAGGTATTAATAAGAGCATAACGCGAAACCGCCCCGTAGCAGACAGCCACCTGTCGCTACGGGGCGTGTTGTTTTCCAGAAGTCGCAACCAGCAGCCCGGATTAATTGTTATTTTTACATACTGATTCCTGAAAAATGAGTGAACCCTTTGTGAATAAAGTGGCCGAAAGCGGGCTGATCACCCTGGACCTTGAAAAATGGGCCCCTAGGGGGGAAAGCGCCGTGTTTGACCTGAAGGACTATTTGTTCATGGGGATGATCTTAAAGGAAAAGGATTTTCGGGAAGCGCTTAAAGCCACGGACTGGACTGTTTACCAGGATAAGAATGTGGCGGTTACCTGCAGCGCGGATGCCATCATACCTGTATGGGCCTATATGCTGGCGGCAGCATACCTGCAGCCCTATGCGAAAGAGATCGTGATGGGTGATGAAAAGGAATTACACAGGACCCTTTTCCTGAAAAATTTAGCGGGCATTGATATTAATGAATACGCCGATAAGCGGGTGGTAATAAAAGGCTGCGGGGAAACACCGGTAGCGGATTATGTCTATATGGAGATCACTAAACTTCTGCGTCCCGTGGTAAAAAGCATTATGTACGGTGAGCCCTGCAGTACGGTGCCGGTGTTTAAAAGAGCGGCCGGTTGACGGGGACTTCTAATGAGTATTGAGCGTTGAAAACTGAGAATCGAGTCTTTGGGCCGGTTGATTGGTTAACAGGTTGACGGGGTCTTCTAATGAATATTTATTTGTTTTGATTGCGTGTATGAATTCCCGGACGAAGGTGCCGGGGATTGGTTTATAATTTCACCCCTTTGGGGTTTATTTTATTCTATTTGCCTCATCTGCTATAATAATGTCAGCCCTTCGGGCTTTGTTCGTTTGTTAATTCTGCTTACTATAATTGTTCCGTCCCGCCTGACCGTTGCCCCAGGTTACCTTGTTAGTTCTGTCACCCCTTCGGGACTCTGTTCATTTGCAAGCTCCCTTTGCTATAATTGTGTCACCCCTCCGGGGCTCTGTTCATTTGCAAGCTCCTTTTGCTATAATTGTTCCGCCCTTTCAGGGCTCTTTTTCGTGGAATAACCAGGATATGCTCCTCCCCGGAGTTCATCAGGCCCGAAGGGCTGGCACAATTATAGAAAGGATCGTGGTTTTGGTTTGAAGCCCCGAAGGGGTGACACATTTCAAATTGAATCCCCGGAAAATCAACATCCCGTATACCTAATGGAGATGGTTGTTTTTTTTGTAATATTATTACTCAACTCTCTATGGTTTGTGTTCACACCTGCGAAATTATTATATCGCTGGATTGAATCAATTCTGTGTCACCCCTTCGGGGCTCTGTCCATCTACAGACTCCTTTTACTATAATTGTTCCGCCCTTTCAGGGCTTTTCTTCGAGGAATAACGAGAATATACCCATCCCCGGAGTTCCACCAGTCCCGAAGGGTCGGCACAATTATAGAACGGAATGCGGATTCGTTTCAAAGCCCCGGTATATCCGCCATAGCAATACGAAGAAAAAAGGGCTGACTCCCGTCATTCATAGTATTCGAACAGGTACTTCTCATTGAACTCAACCTCAAAATACTCCAACAACGCGGTGTATTCCTCCTTGAATGTTTTTTTCCGGTGATGCTCCTGCTGGTTTAATATATAATGATAAACATCGTTAACATGTGATTGGGTATAGGAAAATGTCCCGTAGCCCTCCTGCCACGAAAACCTTCCCCTGACCCAATTATTCCTGTTTATAAAATTGGCCGAACAACTTTTCACATCCCTCACCACTTCCGCAATTGACATTACCGGCCGTAATCCGAAAAAAATATGAATATGATCGGCCATACCATTCACAATTATCGCCTTTTGCTTTTTGGCATTAATGATCCCTGCCATAAAACTATGCAAACGACCGCTCCATTGCGGACTGATCATATTTTCTCTTCCTTTAACTGCAAATACCGCCTGAATATACACCTGCGAAAATGTCCCTGCCATAATTGACCGATTTGATGCAGAACAAAATAACGCCCGGCCTGCGTCTGAACCGCGGGAAAAAAACCATTTTCCTCGTATCTTTTCCCGGAAATTGCCTGCAATGTGGAATAATCTCCTCCAATATTTTCAACACCTGGAACAACGGCCCCTGGAACGGATGGCCATCCTTGTCGGCGGCCTGCTGATCTTCTGGATACTGGAAGGCGCTATCCCCCTCATTCCCCTGCACTATAAGAAAAACAAAATCCGGCATGCCGGGGTCAATTTTGTGCTCACCATACTGCATCTGGTCCTGCATACCGGGCTGGCCTTTCTGATTATCCGGCTGTCCGACTGGTGCCTGCAGCAGCAATTCGGCCTGGTATACTGGTTCCATACCGGCACCCTTGTCACCATACTCACCGGCGTGCTGGCCCTTGATTTCAGCAGCTGGCTGGTTCACATTATCATGCATAAGAATAAATTTCTCTGGCGCTTCCACCTCATCCACCACAGCGATACCAATGTGGACGTAACCACAGGTCTCCGTCACCACCCCGGCGACAGCCTGCTCCGGGGGATCTTCTTCATGCTCCTGATCCTGGTCTCCGGCGCCCCCATGTATGCGGTAATGATCTACCAAACCCTCGTGGTGCTGGCCACCGCTTTTACCCATGCGAATATCAGCCTCCCCAAGGGACTGGATAAAGCTCTCAGCTTTTTCCTTATCTCCCCCAATATGCACAAAGTGCACCATCACTGGAAACGACCCTATACCGACAGTAATTACGGCGCGGTATTTTCCATCTGGGACCGCCTGCTGGGCACTTTTTCTTTTCTTGATACCAGGGAACTGCGGTACGGGCTTGACCAGTATTTCCCCGAAGAAAAAGATGAGGATATAGTAACATTGCTGGCGCATCCTTTTCAAAAAAAGAAGGATTAAGTTTTATTTTTGCCCGGATGAAAATTCATAGAAACAACAAGGCCGCCCTGCTGTGGCTGCTGGTTTTCTTCCTTCTGCCGGCGCTTTCGTTGTATCCCCAGTCAACAATTACAGTTAATAAAGTAAAGCTGAACCGGATTGATAAACAGAAAAGAAAACAGGGAGATTGGGTCTTCTTTGATGCAGACGGAAATATCCTGCTGAGCTGCCTGTTTGAAAACAACTACATTTCCGGGCCCGTTACCTGGTATGAAAATACCGACACCGCTTTTATCCGGTTTCCGGTTAAAGGGGACCGGGAAACCTTTATTGTCTATGAACAGGATAAAATCTTCTATGGAGATTATATCATTAAGTCAGACAGCAGCTATGAAATAGAAATAGAGCCCGACAAAGCCCTGACGGATGCGGTCATAGAAAAAATAAAAAAATACCGGAAGAAGCAGATTCCGCCCGTCTATTATTTCGGGCAAAAAAAAATCCGGGATTATATAAGCGCTGCATTCAACAGCATCAGGTACACTTTCAACAAACCGGTCCATATCCTGGTTTCGGTCAGTGATGCGGGATTGGTAACCGATGTGGAATTCCCCGAATCGCTGAACCGCTTATCCGAGGAGGAAAAAAGGGAGCTGTATTCCGCGTTCATCGGGATGCCCAGGTGGCAGCCGGTATTCGAACAAACTCATACCCGGGCAGCGAAAGTGCTGCTTTCACGGAATTCTTCGATTTCGGTACTCTCTTCAGAATACTAAACAAACTGTATGAAAAACATCCTTTTTTTTGCCGCTCTTTTAATTCCAATCCTTTCAGCTGCACAGACCCGCTTTTCGTATGTGGCCGCCAAATCCGGTCTTAGCATCCGTGAAAACCCTTCCGTCAGCGCGAAAGTGCTGGATAAAATTCCCTACGGTACAAAAATAACCCTGCAAAACACGGGGGAAGAACTGGTCACAGTAGCTACGGAAGGCATGACGGGTTATTGGGAAAAGGTTAGCTACAATAACAAGACCGGTTATATTGTGGGGTCTTACCTGCTGCCGGTTCCGCCCCCCAAACTTGCGGTAGTGAAGGAAATGAAGGATTATTTCAGGCAGGTTTATATTCCGTTTGGCAATAAACTGCTGGTAAGGGATGGGGAGCGGAATAACATAGAAGAAGGAGGGTATGAAATACAAAAGCAACTCTATAAGAACGGGGCTGAATGGCACCAGTTCCTCGGTTATGAATACGGATCAACTACCTGGTTCCTCCCTGATTTTACCCTGCAGCAGGGATTTTTACTGCTCCGTCTGATCCCGGAATTCAAGGAACTGTTCGGGGATGCAGCCATTTTTCCAACGGAAAGCAAAATCTTAAAGAATGGGGAGCGGGAATACAGCATTACAGTTGACAAAGAGCAGATCGGGAATGATCCCTGGATCAAAAAGATCAGTATTGAATATGAAGACGGGGCCATTTACAATTTTGAGATGTACCAGGTCGACAACCAGTTAATCATTTTTTTTGGATCGGGTGTTTAACCTTGTTTCCTTCCGGTTTTCCCAAACTTCCCGGTAAATTTGTGGCATGAAGAAAGTCGCCATGATACCCGCCCGGTATGCTGCCACCCGGTTTCCCGGTAAGCTGATGCAGTTGCTGGGGGGGAAGACCGTTATCCGTCATACGTACGAAGCCACATTGGCCACCGGCTTATTTGACGAAGTGTTGGTGGTGACGGACAGCGAAATCATTTTTACAGAAATCACGGCGGCCGGCGGCCGGGCCGTGATGAGTATTCATGAACACGAAAGCGGGAGCGACCGGATCGCGGAAGCGGCGGCCGGTCTGGAACTGGATATTATCGTGAATGTGCAGGGCGATACGCCCTTTGTAAAAAAAGAACCCCTGGAGCAGTTGCTGAAGCAATTTGATGATCCTTCCGTGCAGGTGGCGTCGATGATGCAGGTGCTGACGAAGCAGGAAGAGATCGAAGATCCCAATTTTGTGAAAGTGGCGGTGGATAAGAACCGGAATGCCTTATTCTTCAGCCGCAGCGTGATCCCTTACCCGCGGGATAAAAACTTCCCGACTACTTATTATGAACATATCGGCGTTTATGCCTTCCGCAAAGAGGCCCTGATGCATTTTACCCAATGGCCGGTAAGCCCGCTTGAAGCGGCAGAAAAAGTGGAGTGCTTACGCTACCTCGAAAACGGGGTGCCGATGCGGATGATCGTGGTGGATTATATGGGGGTGGAGATCGATACGCCCGAAGACCTGGAGCGGGCTGGTAAATTATTATAGAGACGCAAGCAACGCGATTAGCCACGCCCGCTTGCGGTAGTTTTGCCACGGATTACACGAATTGCCACGGATTACGATGATTTTTTTGGCCACGAAAGCACACGAATTGACACGAAAACCCGTTTCCGGAGTTTCCTTATTTGTAATAGTTACTACTTTATCTCGCAGTCAAGCTGTTTTAGTTTTATAGTGCAAACAACAAAAACCCGCTTCACCACAAAACGAACCCTATTCGCATACATTCGTGTGTTTTCGTGAAATTTCGTGGCCAATCCGTGTTCATCAGTGTAATCCGTGGTAGCTTTTCGCCGCAGGAGAACCCTCCCATTCGTGTGTTTTCGTGTGAATTCGTGGCCTAATCCGTGTAATCAGTGGCAAAAAACCAGACATCCTTTCGCCGCAGGCGAATCCACCTCATTCGTGTGCTTTAGTGAAATTTCGTGGCCAATCCGTGTTCATCAGTGTAATCCGTGGCAACTTTTCGCCGCAGGCGAACCCTTCCCATTCGTGTGTTTTCGTGTGAATTCGTGGCCTAATCCGTGTCAATCCCTGCCTTTGCCGGCAGGCAGGCGTGTAATCCGTGGCCCACTTTATCTTAATTTTGCCCCCAAATTTTGTCTATGTCATTCCGCAATTTCAAAATGATCGGCTATGTCGTCTACGGCCGCGGCTCTTTCAACCAGCTCGATGAAATCCTCGCTCCCCGGCGCCAGGAAGGAAAACCCATGATCTTTTTAGTGGACCACTTCTTTGATGGCAAGCCCCTTGTCAGCCGTATTCCTCTTCGCGGCAGGGACAAGATCATTTTTGCCGACGTGACCTACGAACCCAAGACCAGTTATGTGGATAAACTGGCCCAACAGTTAAAAGATGAATTCGGCAGCATCTGTGGTGTGATTGGTATCGGCGGCGGTTCCACCATGGACCTGGCCAAGGCCGTTTCCCTGATGATGAACAACCCCGGCTCCTCCGCCGATTATCAGGGCTGGGATCTTGTACAAAATCCCGGTGTATATAAAGCAGGCATCCCCACCCTCAGCGGCACAGGCGCCGAAGTGTCCCGGACCACGGTATTGACGGGGCCCACGAAGAAGCTGGGCATGAACTCCGACTTCACCCCCTTCGACCAGATCGTGCTCGATCCCGAACTGACCAAAGACGCCCCGGTGAACCAGCGTTTCTATACCGGTATGGACTGCTATATCCATTGTATAGAAAGCCTCGAAGGCACTTACCTCAACGAATTCAGCAAAAGCTATGGCGAAAAAGCCCTGCAGCTCTGCCGGGATGTATTTGTGAACAAGGAGCAGTGGGATGATGACTGTGATGACAAACTAATGATGGCTTCCTATGCCGGCGGCATGAGTATCGCGTATTCCCAGGTAGGGGTGGCGCATGCCGTAAGTTATGGCCTCAGTTATTTACTCGGCACCAAACACGGGATCGGCAACTGTATCGTGATGAATCAGCTGGAAGAATATTACCCGGCCGGGGTGAAAGAGTTCAAATACATGGTGGAGAAAAACAAGATCGATATCCCCGTGGGTATCTGTAAAAATTTAAGCGAGGATGACTTTGATAAAATGATCGGTGTGAGCATGGGGATGAAGCCGCTCTGGGAAAATGCGCTGGGCAAGGACTGGGAGAAGATCATGACGAGGGAAAAGCTAAGGGCGCTTTACGGGAAGCTGTAAATAAGAACTGACCGGAAACCCGCTGCGGCCCTGGCCGCGTAAAAAGATCATCTAAAAGATACCGTATAATGAAAAGGGTTTTATTTTATTTACTCCTGGCGGGCATCCCCGGCCCCCGGGTATTTGCACAGGAAATACAAATCAAGGCAATCCCGTACCCTCTGTATTTTGATCTTAAACCAAGAGATTTCCAGATCCGGGGAGAAAATGAACTGACCATTACCGCAGCAGGGAATACCAATTTATTTATTTCGCCGGATGGCGGTTTTGAACAAAATACAGCTCCCAGGTTATTGTTCAGCCCCGGAACCGATTTTATTTTTACCTCCCGGATACAAACCGACTTCAAAGCGCCCAACTGGGATGCCGGTGTTCTCCTCGTTTATAATGACCCAAAGCATTATGCGAAATTCTGCTTTGAAAACGACTATACCGGTCAGCCAAGGGTGGTTTCCGTTGTATGTAATGAAACAGGAGACGATTGCAACTCGATGGCGGTAGACAAGAAGGACGTGTATTACCGCATCATCGGGTCCGCCGGAAAAAATTCCTTCAGTTTTTACTATTCCGCCGACGGTGAAAAATGGTACCTCGTAAGATCCTTTAAGCTTGATAAATTCGACAATATCCGGGTTGGGTTCAGTGCGCAATCCCCGATCGGCAAAGAATGCAGCGTGCTGTTTTCTGCTATCGAATTACAGGAACGGAAACCTGCCGATTGGTGGAAAGGGGAATAAGGTCCACGCCTTAATACACATTCCCTTCCAGGCGGGTCTCCGCAGGGACCCGCCGCTCTTTTCCGGACCCGTCTTCATGGAGTGCGGTCGCCGGTACATACTATTTTTTTAGGGACGCATAAACAATAGAAATTGCAGAATTTAAACCCATCGAAAAACCCGAGCTTTTTTAAAATGAGGTTTGGGTTGTGTATATTTAAGTGTTAGCGGTCAGGCAATGATGACCGTAGATTCTAACAAGCCAAATATGATAGCATGTTAAGTAGAAGTTTCACGCCTTTTCCAATTTTGACAACAGAAAGGCTTACCCTCAGGCAACTTGTAAGTAGTGACGAACAGGAAATTTTCACCTTGCGTTCCGACCACGAAATAAATAAATATCTTGACAGACAACTAAGCAACACTATTGATGATGCAAGGAGTTTTATAAATAAGGTTAATGAGAATATTAATAAAAACGACTCTTTATATTGGGCAATAACTTTGAGTGACAAAAACACCCTGGTTGGGGCGATTTGTCTTTTTGGCTTTTCAGATGAAAATCACAAATGTGAGATCGGCTATGAACTTTTAACAAACTTCCAAAAGCAAGGAATAATGCAGGAAGCGGCAGGAAGAGTCATTGGCTATGCGTTCAATACGATCAAAGTTAAAAAAATTGAAGCCTTCCTGCATAGAGACAATCAACGTTCTATAAAGTTGTTGGAGCAATTCTCTTTTAGGAATTCAGATGAGCCTGATAAAACAAATCCCGACCTGATTTGTTACCATTTGATACATTCAAGAGGCGATCTTAAATAAAATTTACCGAAAAGGTCCCGGACGTTAGCAGCAACCCTGCTCCGCGCCCCCAGCAGCAGAATATATTCTCATCTTTTGTAACTTACATCGGCTGCGGTTCCGCGCTGGATGTTTTCCAAATACCCTGCCTAATATAAAGCCCTGGCCGTTATGGCCAATCAGCAGAGAGGCTCATCAATGTCATGGTATATCACAGGTTAATGACCCGTACAGGATCCGGGATCATTGTTGAATAAACATTTCCCTATTTGCTTCCCGGAATTAGTTCCTCACACCCGAATCTCCCGGGTACTCCACTACTCCTGAAAGATCAATGACCAACGGGCTGGAGGTCATGAGTGAGCCGCCTATGGGAAATTTCCATATTTCAGCACCATTTGATGGATTAAGTGCGTAGATAAAACCGCTGCCCCCGCCCCCGACATATATGATTCCGTTTGCTTCAACAGGACTTGATGAATTGGGGAGGATCGTTTTTTGCCAGAGTATATTGCCGGTACCCGTCTCCAGCACACTTATCTTCAGGTCATCCCCGGTGATCATTACCCGGCCGTTACTCACAAAAGGACTGCTGGAGAACCCAGTATTATTCAGTTTTTCCCACACAAGATTTCCGGTAGCAGCATCCACTGCATAAAAGCTACCCCGGATATTGAAGTTTCCAATATTATACCATCCGCCAATATACACCACTCCGTTGTCAACCGTAGGAGAAGATTGCTCAAAAGAAATGATGCCGGTACCAAACTTCCATCGTAAACTGCCGTTACTGGCATTTAGTGAATGCATATAACCGTCGCGGCTGCCGAAGTACAACACTCCATCGGCCAGGCTGGCGCCGGATTGATTGATCATAGCTCCGGCCTGGTATTGCCAGATCAGTTGTCCGGTAGCAGCATTCAATGCATAGAATTTACTGTCGGAACTTCCGAAATAGACAATACCGTTGGCCACCTTCGGGCTGGAACTGATATTAGCGCCGGTAGTAAAACTCCACCTCGGTTGTCCGGTGACGGCATTGAGGGCATAGAGGATATCGTCGTTGCAGCCAACATATACCGTGCTGTCGGCGATTACGGCATCGGATTCCACTCCCGTGGTTCCTGCCTGGAAGCGCCATAACAACCTGCCATTTGATGCATTGAATGCATAAACATAACTGTCGATGCTGCCAACATAGATAACATTCTTCTGATAGGTAGCGCTGCTATATGCAAAGGAGCCGGTTCCGGCATACTTCCATCTTAAAGCACCCGTGGCGGCATCGAGGGCATAAAAACTATTTCCGGCGCCAATGAACAGCACATTCTTCGGCCTGGCATAATCCACATCAGCCCTATACGTTTTAGTGCTCCCATTAGTCGCTGTTACCGTATAGCTCACCGGGTTGGTAAAATCCAGTACGGTTCCGCTTGCCGGCGTTACGCTGATTCCTGTAGTGGTCAGCGTGGCTTTTAATCCATTCTGGTAAACCAGGGGAGGAATTATGATGTGGACAGAGTCCGCGGTGATATTTACGGAGTACTCTGCCGGTTCGAGCGGGGTACCATCGGCCCTGGTAAGATTAAAAGATGTGATCTCCTTATTTGACGCTGTACCGCCGTCACCCGATCCGCCCCCGGGGGCGTTTTTGGAGCATGCCAGTAAACCACCGGTCAGGCAAATCATCATGATAAGATCTCTTACCCGGCGTGCATATAGGAAGCGTTGGCGCATTATCTGTGATGCTTTCCTGTAAAGTTACTGTTTTATGAAAATCCTGCAAGTCCCCTCCATCATGCGGTACCACTTAGGAGGAAACATATAAAACTGTTTATGTCCCTGAAAAAGAATAGCTGCACATAGCATGGGATGGCGCAAGCCTGGCCTCCGCTGGCTCGCCGGAGAAATTTATTAAATTAAACCGGCCAGCGCCAAGCCCTGGACGTTAACGTCAGGCCATTAACGCCCCGCAAAACCTAAACCTTCTGTAACTTCAAAGTAAAATGACAACCAAAAATATAATCGTTCTCGTTGGCACCGGTTCATCGGCACCGCCATTGCGAGGCGGGTGGGCCCCGGGGTGAGGGGTACCGTAATATGATCAAAGCCTCGGCAGCCGGGCGGGCGGGAACCCCCGATGAAGTCGCCAACGTTGCGGCTTTACTAATGGGACAGGACGGTGCCTTTATCACCGGCAGCGACTTTTTAATGGACGGAGGAGTAACGGCTGCTTATTGGTTTGGCGAACTTGCTCCAGAATTGCATACAGAGTGAAAATAGCTCCTCTTCCCGGGCGGGCTCCGCAGGGACTCGCCGTACACTTCCTGGCCTGGTCACCTACGGGGTCCTGTGCAAGGATCCCTGCATTTTGGGCTTGCAACCTTTTACGTAACGACAAAACAGCTCTGATAGGCCGTACAATTTTCCGTCTCAGTATAATTATCAGAACCGAATAATTACAGTTACCTTTCGTGAATTGGCGAACAAACCTGCAAATTGTACTACTATAAGCCACTGATAATCACGTATCAAATCTTGAAATTGGTGTTTCGATTACGTATATTTAAGTTTTGCCAGTAATGCAGATCAGCAGCCTTCATATGCAAACAAACCAAACGAATATATATCAACTGTTAGACCATCTAAGGGTGAGAAAGGCAATGTATTTAGGCAACGACTATAACTTTAAGTCGCTTGACAATTTCATCGGTGGATTTACAATGGCAGCTTCAGACGAACAATTGCAATTGAATGACTATCCCAACTTCAGCTATTTTAGCACTTGGTTATTGGGACACTTACAAGCACATTTTGGTTTAAGTGGAGGTTGGTATTGGCAAATAACCAATAGAAATCCAAATAATGACGAGAATGCCTTTGAAAAATTCTTTTCCTTTTTAGAAGTTTTTAAAACATCAAAAACTCATTCAAAATCTATAAATGTTGACAAAGATGCTATTGAATTCAACAAGACATCGAACATAAAGAGATTTGAAACAACAGAAGGAGAATCCTTTTCTGTCGAAGAGAAGCCCTTTAAAATTATATGGACAACAATAGACAACTCAACGACAGTCTGGCTGGATTATTTAGACCAAAATGGCAACGCAACATTTTCAGGACTTTGGACAATTAGTGCAGATGAAGCATCAAAAAATTTGGCGAATGAATTTGGCTCATTTAAAAATAATTGGAAAAACCATAATTAACTGGCACTACTGGCAACATTGGGTTTTATGTAAGTTGGATTTGACATTGTAATATCAGCTTTCTGCAAATCCAGGCTGTGGTTCGGGCTGGACAAACAACTTTCAACTTTAGTTCTTATTTTCAATATTGGTTTTTCAATCAGCAGCGGAGAATGGGTCAACCACTAAAATGGATATTCAAGCCGAATTTCAGACTGTATTATCAAATAAGTACTAAAAGCTGCGTACAACATTGGATTTTCTCTATGCTGGCTGACGAATATTTATGATCGCCCCATTCGCTTATCAATTGTAGTCCGGCCGGACATAGTTATAGGTTGCTACCAAAATTAGTACAGACCCCTACTATACTATTTTTCACATCATGAAAGCATATATCTCAGTAAGTTTTGATAAAAGAAAATTACTGGACCCGGAAATCAGGGCCATCACGGACACTTTAACGGAGTATGAAATCTCCTACCTCGTTTTTGTGGACCTGTACAAATTTGATCTGGCCGGGGAACGGGAAATGATGAAACAGGCCATGTCGGAAATAGATGATTGCGACCTCTTAATTGCAGAAACCTCTGACAAGGGGATCGGGATCGGCATAGAAGCCGGTTATGCAAAGGCGAAGGGCAAAACTGTAATCTACCTGCGGCAAAAAGACCGGGAACATTCAACCACCCTCTCCGGGATCAGTGATTTTCAGGTTATTTATCCGGATACGGCTGATCTGAAAAAACAACTGGCTGCCGTGATAAGCAAATTGATAATATCTACCCGGGGATAAGCCCCTCCCCCTGAAAGAATCGCATCCTCCCGGCTCTGCCGGATACCGTTTTGCGCAGGGCTGCATACCCGGATTTCAGCAGGTACCGGCTTATTCCTTAATAGGCTGGTTGGGGTTTATCTGTTACAGCCGAAAGTTTCGCTAAGGCAAAAGCGCCCACCGCCATCACCACATCTCTAACGGCAACATCAAAGTAATGGCCGCCTGAAATCAAACTTAACGCAATCACAAGCAGCCAGCTCATTACCACCCAGGCGCCGATACGGGGCCGCAGCAGGACCAATACTCCCGCAGCGATTTCTATAATACCCACAATGGCCATAAATGTAGCGGCGTCAAAGGGCAACAGGCCGGCCAATGAGGTATTTATGTATTCCTTCCAGTTGGTAAGCAGGTTGGCGAACTTATCCGCCCCCGCCACTATCGGGACAAGTCCATAGGTATATTTTAATAACTGGTACACTTTTTCGGTGTGTTGAATCGTGGTTTCCATGTGTTTGTTTTTTTAATGATTAAAAGCGACTGTCTATTGGAGTATAAACCGGTAAAAAGGTTACAAAAAAATATCCCTGTATTTTTGTAACCCACTGGCTGCCCGGTACTCTAATAAGCAGATTCATGAATAAAATGAAAAACGGGAATACCCCGGCTGCAGATATTGTTTCTGACGCTGAAATTATTGACAGGATCCTGGGAGGCGAGAAGGATCTTTATGCCGTGATCGTGCGCAGGTATAATCAGCGCCTGTATAAAATCGGTATGTCCATTCTGAATGATGATGCCGAAACAGAAGACGCAATGCAGGTCTCCTATATTAAGGCCTATGAGAATCTCAGAACATTTGCCTTCAAATCCGCCTTTTCAACCTGGCTTACAAAAATACTGATCAACGAATGCCTGCTCCGCCTGAAGCAAAGAAAAAAATCAATACGGGTCCGTGCTGAAACAACGGAGACTGACGTTGATCATCCCCGCGGCATGGAGACACAAACTCCTTATATGAAAATACTCAACGCTGAGCTAAAGGTTATCCTTGAAAAAGCCATACTCAATCTTCCCGAAAAATACAGAACCGTCTTTATTATGCGGGAAATTGAAAATATGAACGTGGCAGAAACAAAAGACTGCCTTGCTATTACGGAAGCAAATGTAAAAGTGCGGCTGAACCGGGCAAAAATCCTGCTCAGAAACTCCCTGAGCGGGTATTACAAAAATGAAGAACTCCTGCATTTTCACCTTAGCCGCTGTGACCGGATGGTCGGACTGGTTATGAAACAAATCTTCTCCCTGTAAATTTTCTCTTCCCGGCCGTGTCCTCACAGTGACTCGTCACCGTTTTCCCAGCCGGGTCTCCGGAGGGACCCGCAGATACCTGCTTTCGAAAGAAATGCGATATGCGAGAAATAGTAAGCAGGACAGCATCCACGAGCAACCGGGAAGATCAAAAAAGAGCCTGCCAGTTTTTTACAAATGTAATATCTTAGATAAGACAATAACCCGGCGCCTTAACCAATACTATTTTATTATCCTGTATGCAAAAAGACGTTTCATTATACCATAACCGCCAGTCAGAAAGCGACAAAGCGATTTGCGAGGTGCTTTATAAGGTCATCAGCAAACAGCTGCCGGGCGCCGAAAACAAAGTCTGGCACGCTCATCCCGTATGGTTTATCGATGAAAACCCCATCGTGGGTTATAGCAAACTGAAAAGCGGGGTCCGTCTGTTGTTCTGGAGCGGTGCCGGTTTTGATGAAGATGCCTTTAATCCCGGAACAGGTAAGTTTAAAGACGCTTCGGTTACCTACAATTCCACGGGTGAAATAAATAAAACCGACCTGGAACGCTGGCTTGAAAAATCAAAAACCATCCAATGGGACTATAAAAACCTGGTAAAAAGAAAGGGGCGGCTGGAGCGGTTAAAATAATATTTTGACCGGCCCGGTATCGCGGAACCGGTTACCGGGGCGAAATAGAATCCCGGGGTTTTGATCCGGGATGACTATTCGCCCCCTGAAGGTCCCCGGCCCTGGTCCATGGACTGTATTCCGTTTTGGCCTTTTACTTTTTAATTTTTACTTTCCCCCTATGAACGTCAAGCTGAAACCGGAGAAATACCTCAAATACCTCTACCTGCCTAATCTCTTTGCCACGAAAAGGACCCGGGAAATCCTCTCGGTAAACCCTACGGTCGTCTCGCAAAGAGCGGACGCTGAAAAAGTGGTGGTTTCTGTCTATGATTTTACCCCGGAAACCCTGGAAGAAAAGAAATCGGAAAAAGTGGACTCCGTCTATCACTATAAAGACAGGGACTCCATCAGCTGGATCAATATTGACGGGATCCGCAAATCAGACGTCGAGGCCATTTGCAATAAGTATTCCATCCACCCGCTGATCATTGAAGATATCCTGAGTGTGGACCAGCGTCCCAAGATGGATGAAGTGGAGGGGGTGCTTTCCTGCCTGCTGAATATGCTCTACTTCAACGAAGAAAAGAAGACCGTGGAAACCGAGCAGATCAGTATTGTACTGGGCAGCAACTTTGTCATCAGTTTCCAGGAAGATCCGGCCCGGGATGTATTTGATCCCATCCGGCACCGGCTGAAAATGCCCAAAAGCCAGCTGCGCCAGCGTACTGCTGATTACCTGCTGTATGGCATGATCGACCTGGTGGTGGATAGCTATTTTCTCGTTATGGAACGTCTCGGTGACCAGATCGAGGCCCTCGAAGAAGAAGTGGTGCGGAAAAGCAATAAGCGTTCCCTGGCCCGGATCAACCAGCTGCGAAAGGAGCTGATTGTGCTGAAAAGAAATATTGCCCCGGTCCGCGACCTCGTGGCCGGTATTATCCGGAGCGAGAATGAATTACTGGAGGACCGGACCACCAAATATTTTAAGGATGTGTACGATCACATTATCCAGGCCTACGATCTGAGTGAAAACTACCGGGATGTGATGATGAGTGTGCAGGACCTCTATATCAGCAACGTGAACCTCAAGCTGAACGAGGTGATGAAAGTGATGACGATTGTTACCTGCCTCCTGGCTCCCGCCACGGTGATCGGGGGGGTGTTCGGAATGAACTTCGACGTGATCCCCTATGCGCACCACAACCTCGGCTTTTATTTCGCCGTCAGCCTGATGTTCTTTATTCCGTTGGTCATGCTGTATATATTCAAGCGGCGTGGATGGTTTTAATAAGCGCTGAATATCGAAGATTCTCCCTCCTGAGTTGATGATTCGCCTTATAATGTCACCCCTCCGGGGTTTGGATTCTTCTATCCCGGAATTTCTATAATAGTGACACCCCTACGGGGTTGGCGTCAACACACAATGAACCAGCAACCATCATATGCCCGGGATAATTGAAAAAGCCCGAAGGGCTGATATTATAAACCTAATCCACCGGATCTTTCTTCTCCGGAAATTCAAACACGCAATCAAAACAATGATTCACCCTATTATGTCACCCCTTCGGGGCTTTGCAACGAATCCGCATTCCGTTCTATAATTGTGCCGGCCCTTCGGGCCTGATGAACTCCGGGGAGGTGCATATCCTGGTTATTCCACGAAGAAAAGCCCTGAAAGGGCGGAACAATTATAGTAAAAGGAGTCTGTAGATGGACAGAGCCCCGAAGGGGTGACACAGAATTGATTCAATGCCGGGGTACAATAATTCCGCAGGTATAAGTACCGAAAGCCAGTATAGAATTAAGGAACTGCGCTGCAAAAATTTAAGGGGGCAACGGGATGTTGATTTTCCGGAGGTCAAGTTGTAAAGTGTCACCCCTTCGGGGCTTCAGATCAAAACCACGATCCTTTCTATAATTATGCCGGCCCTTCGGGCCTGGTGAATTCCAGGGGCATGTTCTCGTTATTCCACGAAGAAAAGCCCTGAAAGGGCGGAACAATTATAGTAAAATGAAATTGGTAAATGAACAGAGCCCCGAAGGGGTGACAGAACTAACAAGGTAACCTGGGGCAACGGTCAGGCGGGACGGAACAATTATAGTAAGCAGAATTAGCAAACGAACAAAGCCCGAAGGGCTGACATTATTATAACAGACAGGGTAAACCCTGACCAAACCCCGAAGGGGTGGAATTATAAACCTTAATCCCCCGGCTCCTTCTCTCCCGGAAATTCGTGGCCGCAATCAAAACAATGATTCACCTTGTCGATGGCCATGGCATAATCTCCGAGGAAAAACGTGAGCAGGGAACTGAGCCAGTTGATGGCTTTGCGCGGGGTGCTGACCTGTTCAATATTATGGGAACCGCATTGGGGACAGGCCACCGATGCTTTGTGTTCTTTCCGCAGATCCGCGAGCAGGTTTGCAGCCCGCTGCGCCTGCGATTTTTCAACCATCAGTTTGATCCCCCCTACCGCATTGGTCAGGATCGGGTCAATGGTAACCGTGTTCTCATCCCTGAGCCAGCAATGGATGCCCTCCTCTTCCAGTACGCCCCTGGCGATATGGGCCTCCACATAATTGGGGTAGGAATTGATCAAAATGTATTCCATGGGCATAAATTAAATTAAAAAGCCCACGTATACGCGGGCTTCCGTTAATCAGGGTATAATTTTTATTGATTCAGCATCAGCGGCATCACCAGCATCAGCAGGTCTTCGTTTTCGTCCTGGTCGGCGGGCTTGATCAGGCCGGCCTTGGTGGGGGTGGACAATTCCATATTCACTTCCTCGCTTTCGGTCGCATTGAGCATTTCGATCAGGAACTTCGCGTTAAACGCGATCATCAGGTCTTCGCCGTTGTACTGGCATTTCATTCTTTCGTTTCCTTCAAAGCTGAAGTCCACATCCTGGGCGGCCAGTTGCAGTTCGCTGCCACTGATATTCAGGGCCACCTGGTTGGTGCTCTTGTTACTGAAGACGCTTACCCGGCGCAGGGCGCTCTGGAAATCGCTTTTGCTTACGGTAAGGCGGTAGGGATTATCGGCGGGGATCACCACTTTGTAATCCGGGAAACGGGCATCGATCAGGCGGCAGCTCATCTGGGTGGTGCCGTGCTTTACAAACAGGTGGTTGCTGTTATAACTTACGGTGATCTCTTCATCCGTGGAAGGGATCGCAGCTTTTAACAGGTTTAGCGGTTTGCGGGGGGCGATGAAAGAATCCGTTTTGGGACATTTTACATCGGTCCTTTTATAGCGTACCAGGCGGTGGGCATCGGTGGCCACGCATTGCAGCCCTTTTTTATCCAGCTCGAAAAATACGCCGGTCATGGCGGGACGAAGATCATCGTTGCTGGTGGCAAACAGGGTCTTGTTGATAGCGGTCACCAGGGCCGAGGCCATCATGGTAAAGGAAGTGGTATCATCGGCGGCCGGTTCCTTGGGGAAATTGTCGGGGTTTTCGCCCATCACTTTGTATTTCCCGTTATCGCTGGTGATTTCGATCGCGAAATTCTTGTCGATATTGAAAGTCAGGGGCTGATCCGGGATGTTTTTTAAGGAATCCATCAGGATCTTGGCCGGGATACAGACTTTCCCGCTGTCTTTGGCTTCAATATCCAGTTGCACCCGCATGACGGTCTCGAGGTCGGTGGCGACCACGGTCAGCTTGTTTTTTTCCACTTCAAACAGGAAATCTTCGAGAATCGGCAAAACCGTATTGGCGTTGATCACACCGGAAATATGCTGCAGTTGTTTCAGCAGGGATGAAGAAGAGGCTATGAACTTCATAATAATAATTGAATGTGGCGAAACTACTGATTTTTAGTTTACGGTCAGCAAATCCGGGGGGCTGTGGAATACTTGTTTTCAGCCTCATATATCATTGACATTTTGCCCGGCAAACCCTATCTTGGTTGCTTGGTTGTATATTGCCTATTCCAAAATTTACCAGATGTTCGACAAATTGTTTGGCCGGGGAAAGAAAAAATCAGAAGAAAGGCCGGAACCGGGGGTTATTTTCGGCCGTTATTCCGATAATAATAAGCCATTGGGCAAGGTAAACCGCTGGACGGACGCGGATAACCTCTTCAAGGAAAAGAAATACCCCGAAAGCCTGGATGCTTTTTTTGAGTACCTGCGGGATGATAAGACCGGGAATGTCGTGTACGAGCGAAACGGGGCCGCCGGCCGCTTTGAGCTGTACCAGGGATCCAAGATCGTCCGGGGTAGTTTTGACGGGAACGCCTTAAGGGCGGAAGTTACCCTGGCCCGGATGCCACAACCCTCCGTTCCGGTGATGCGCCGTCTCCTCGAAATGAATTTCAGCCTTTATTACAGCCGTTTTGCCATGGAGGAGGACCGGCTTTGTATGCAGTTTGACAGTGATGCGGCCACGGCCAGTCCCAGTAAACTGTACTACGGGCTGAAAGAGCTGGCCACCAAGGCCGATAAACAGGACGACCTCCTGGTGCAGGATTTTTCCGCCCTGGTGACCACCGACAGCGAACATGTTATCCCCCTCGACCAGCCGGAGAAAGAAGTAAAGTTCACTTACCTCCAAAAATGGATCGGCGAAACACTGGATACCATTGGTACACTGGATGCCGATAAGTTTTCCGGGGCCATTGCCTACCTGCTTTTATGTCTTGCCAGCCGGATCGACTATATGATTGCCCCGGAAGGAAAAATGCTCAACCAGCTGGAAAAGATCATCGGGATCTATTTTAAAAAGGACGAGCGGCCGGTCACGGAAAAGAACCGGGATATGGCGGAGGAATACCGGAAAATGATGGCCCTTCCTAAGGAAGAGGTATTTAGTTACCTGTTCCGGTCAAAATATACATTTGCGATCGTGGCCCCGCAGGGGTATAAGGCCGTCAGCGAATCCATCCATGCGGCCAACCAGAATATGGTCTGGTACCGCGATAATAATTACCCCGGGATCGCCAGCCAGATCACGGAATACGGGTTTGCCTACTGCCAGTACTCCTACAGTCTGCCCCGCGCCATTACCGAACTGTTCCAGCTGTACATGATGGTCAATTACCCGGATTATTTCAGGGCGCTGGGCTATAAGGATGTTTATTATGACCCGGAACGCAAACAGTTTCTCCAGCAGGCGATCACAGGCAGGATCCTGGAGATCCAGCAGCAATGGAAGGAGAAATACCCGCTGATGGATTTCAAAATTCAGAACCTGCGCTTTGACAACCTGGTCAATTTCAACCTCACGTTTACCAACGAGATGGAATTTTTAAACATGGAACCCAAATAAAGGATTAATCAATTGTATGGACCCGCAACTGATCATCGAGAAATACCAGAACGCTATTATCCAGATTGCCACTTCGTCCGGTACGGGTACCGGCTTTTATGTAAAAGAGTTCGACCTGATCGTGACCAATGATCATGTGGTGGCCGACAATTCCGAAGTAACCATTGCCGGTAAAACATTTGACAAGGCCCTGTCGAGGGTCTGGTACACCGACCGGAAACATGACCTGGCTTTCCTGGAAGCGCCGAAAAATATTGAGCTGCCGGAGATACAACTGGGGAAATATGAACAAATGAAGGACGGGGATGCGGTAGTGGCTATTGGACACCCGTTCGGACTTAATTATACTGCCACGCAGGGAGTTATTTCCAAAGTGGACCGGATCCGGGAAGGATTAAAGTATATCCAGATCGATGCGGCCATCAACCCCGGCAACAGCGGTGGCCCGCTGGTGAATATGAGCGGGGAGATCATCGGGGTGAACTCCTTTATTATCCGCGGGGGGGATAACCTGGGTTTTGCCCTGCCGGTCGTATATCTGCGGGAAGCCCTGCAGCTTTACCAGCCCAACAGGGGTCAGGCTTCGACCCGTTGTTTCAGTTGTGATTACCTGGTCACCACCGGCAATATTGATTCCACCAAATACTGTCCCAGTTGCGGCACCGAGGTCAAGCTGCCCGAGATACCGGAAAAAGAAGCGGAGCCGGTGGGTGCGGCCAAGACCATTGAAGATATCTTAAAAGAGTTAGGCAAGGATGTGCGGCTGGCGCGGGAAGGGGTGAATAACTGGTGTGTGAGAGAGGGGTCGGCCAAGATCCGGATCACGTATAATGCCGAGAACTTTTTCATTGCGGGGGATGCCTATCTCTGCCAGATGCCTGCTGACCCGGCGAAGATCAAACCGCTGTATGAATACCTGCTGCAGGAAAACTACCGGACCCGGGGATTAGTGCTGAGTTGTGTAAAGCAAAACATCGTACTCAGCCGGATCATTTACGACCTGGATATGACCAAGGAAAACGGGGCCGCCGCTTTTCGTTCCCTGTTTCAGCAGGCCGACCGGTATGATGATTATTTAAAACAGGAATTCGGTTGCACTGAAAGGCTGGAAGAAGCCTGAGACCCCCATCCCATCATTATTTACAAGGACCCGCTGTTTAAGGCCACCTGTCGCCAGCGGACCCCGCTACTTGCATATCGGGAAAGTAATTTGTATATTACTCTTTGTAAATCTTGATACAATGAAAACCATCACCTCTATCATGGCCCTTGTGGCCAGCAGTTTTCTTTTGCCTGCCGCCATACAGGCCCAGGAAACAAGAACCTTTAATCAGAATTCTTCGCGGAGCAATCATACCAGGGGCCTCAGTATTTACTTTTCCCCGGTGTACAGCTCACCCCTGGGTAAAACGGAGGACTCCCTGCTTTTCCGGGGCAGCGGGGCCGGTGTGAAATTCGGGGGCGATTATTTCTTCAATAATATCGGGCTGGGAGTGGTTTCCGGTTTTTCCTCATCCATGGCCGACGACGCCCTGATCAATGATTTTTTGAAAAGGAGCGGCTTTCCGCCGGACCAGCTGATTATTACCAAATCCGCCCAGCAGAATATGTACCTGCTCCTCGGTCCCACGGTCCGCTGGGGGAAAACGGTACAGCTATATGCCCATGCTAAAGGAGGACTATTTGTCAATAACGGGGGCATGGTGAATATCCAGCAGAAAGGGGCGGTGCGGTCTTTGTACAGGAATGAAGCAAGTACTAAGAGCATTTACCCCGGTTTTCAAACCGGTATCGGCCTACAATACAGCGACAGATCCAATACCTGGTCCTTTGGTTTCGGGGCCGATTACATGAATACGAAAACACAGATGCAGAATTACGATGTCCGCCGGGGAGGCGCTGCGGAAGGATTAAAATTATCGAAGACGGTTTCCGACCTGCTTGCGGGTATCAGTGTACGTTATACGATTAAGTCGCCCCGGGATGCTGCCAGCGGCCAGGCATCCGGAAAAAGAGGGATTGTTTCCCCGCGGGATGTGGCGAGCGGACAAGCCTCCGGGAAAAGAACGGTTGCACCAAGAGATGTTGCGACCGGTCAGGCTACAGGCAGAAGAATGGAAGTAATCAGGGAGGAGATTGCTATTGACGAAAGCGGTGTACACCGGATGGCGGGGACCAATTGCGGGCCTGTTACCCAGCGGATCACTAACCCGGATGGAAGCACTGAAGAATTGACTTTTGCCTGCCCGGATGATGCGGCAGCTTACCAGGCCGCACTGAATGGAACGATGCCCAATCGCATATCCACCAACGTTACTGTACCCAAACAAACACAGGGGACCACATTCGGAGAAAAAGTTAATGCGGGCCTGCATGCTGCGGGAGGCGCATTAGCCCAGGGAGCAAGCCGGGAAGGGATTGTTCACCGTGACCTGGCCGCCCGGAATATTCTTTCCGGAAGGGTCAGCTGGGTTACTGAAAGCAGTACCGGGATAATCACGAATAAAACGATGGGAGGCGGCGGTGGAGGTGGCGCTGCAGCCGCTTCTTATGCCGCAACGGGGTTGGTCGTGAATAACCCGGGCGGAACCCAGGCCACGTTCTCTGTAAGAGAAGCGGGCAGCGGACAAGCTTCCGGGAAAAGAGAAAAAGGCAGCGGGCTGGCAACGGGTCGCCGCCAATACGAGCCTATATTTATGGAGGAGACCGGAACTAATTGTGAAAACTGCCCGGCAAGCGTCAAATTATCCAGTGTAAAAAATAACCCGCTTTATAATGATAATGGCCGCGAGGTCCAGAACCCCTTATACAAGGGACGGACGGCGGGTGGTCCGGATGATGATTGTGATGGCGTTGCCGGGATTAACGTGATGCTGATGGATCCGCATAGCGGCGCCGTCTTAGCCAAAACCAGCACAGGAGCCTGTGGCGATTTCTTCTTTGCCAATGTGCCCGACGGGGGCTATGTGGTAAAGGTCAGTGGGGAATACCTGAACCGGAAAGACTATGAACTGAACCTGGGATCAGCTTCCGATTTGCTTGGCGCGCTGAAAACAGGACCGTCTTCCCTGCAAATACTGATCAATTCGGAAAATAATGATGAACCGGCGCCCGAACAAAAAGCCGGGATCAGCACTTCCCGTTCCAATATCCGCTGCCGGAATATTACAGTGATCGAAGCGGATACCGATGGCGACGGGGAGTATGAATCTTTACGGGCCATCGCAACCTATAGCGATGGAAGATCCGGAGATATCAGTTCCTCGGCGAAACGCACCGGCATTTCCAATGCGGGCGGCAGTGCCGGACTTACCATTGATGAAAGAGGAACCGAAAGACACCGGGTGGAGGTTTTGAAATCAAACAAACAGGGTGATCCCAATGCCAACCGGCTGGTAAACGTTTCAATTTCCGGTGCCGGTGGAAAAATCCGGGCAACCGGAACATTTTCGGATGGCAGTACCCGTGATGTAACAGAATCGGTGGTTGTCAATACAGCCCATGCGGGCCTGCGCCAGTATACTTTTACCATTGATGATACCGATGCGGATGGTTTTGGTGATGCGATCGTAAAAACAAAAACCAAATCAAACCAGTCGAATGACCGGGTGGCCGCTCCTTCGGAAGAGGAAGGAATCTGGAGCCCGCGTTCAAATATTAAAATGATCCCGGTAGGCGTGGCCGACCTGGACGGGGATGGCGCCCCGGACCTGGTAGGTGGAAACATAGCCGTTGCAGCCGCAGAAAGAGAAAAACTGAAACAGAAATTTCAGGATGGCGATATACCCGAGGGTCAACAACGCCTGCTCGGCGGGGCCCTGCCCGGCGGAGCCGTGATTTCGGCGATGCTGAGTCCGGGTAACCCCATTGGCGGGTTGACGATCAAGGGAGGAAAGAACCCCGGGGGAAATGTTCAATCAAGAACGACCAATGAAAACGGGGAGTTTGAATTTACCAACCTGGATGCAGGCCAGTACCTGTTTACCGTAGAACAGCGGCTCTATATCGAAGATGAAACATTTGTCCCAGTGGGCGGAAG
This sequence comes from Sphingobacteriales bacterium, assembly GCA_016219985.1. Classification (GTDB taxonomy): domain Bacteria; phylum Bacteroidota; class Bacteroidia; order Chitinophagales; family Chitinophagaceae; genus JJ008. The sequence continues at coordinate 31,075 of JACRJO010000031.1, forward strand.
CCGGGTGCAGGATCATAATTCTTCCCGGTCCAACAAATCGTCAAGTGGTATTGCACCGGACCCGGATGGAAGCGGCGGCAATAAGGTACAGGATCACAATTCCTCCCGGTCCAATAAATCAGCCAGTACGATGGCGGGTAATGAAGGGCAGGATGGACAGGCAGAACGGAAAGGCATTGTAAAAATCACGGCTTCCCAAAACAGCCAGTCGCTTCGCAGCGGGGATGTAAAAGTCACCGCCTCACAAAATACGCAGTCCCTGCGCAGTATTTCCGTACAGGCCGACCTGGACGGGGACGGGGTTTTTGAAACCGATGTTACCGGTAAAGTAAATGATGAATTGCGGATAGATGCCAACGGGGGTATCAGCGAACCACAGCAAAAAACCGGGATCCATACTTCCCGCAGCAATATCAAAAACCGCAGCGGGGTACAGCCGATAACCCAGACCGTGTACAGCGGTTATGGCACCGCGATCATTAACGGGAAAGAAGTCCCGGTGAAAACGGTATACAAGGTAGTGGAAAAAGCCACGAGCGGGCTGAAGGATACGTTGAAGACGCAGGTGTAGTCACTCTTCGATACGCCTGCCCCGGGCAGGCTACTCTGAGTGACAAGAACGTTGATATTCTTAGGGCAATAGTTCGCAGAGGCGAACTGTTTTCAACCAGCTGACTATGTGCTGCTCCCGCCTCCGCGTTGCTACGGCGGGCAGGCAGCATGACAACAGCGTCTGTATTCATTTGGTAATGCTTTGACGAACCTGCTTATGCGGGCTGCTCCCGCCCCGGCTTTACTACGGCGGGCAGGCTACTCTGAGTGACAAGAACGTTGATATTCTTAGGGCAATAGTTCGCAGAAGCGTACTGTTTTCAACCAGCTGACTGCGGGTGCTCACGCTGCGCAAAACAAGGCGAGTAAGAGTTTAAACTGAATATATTTATTAAAGGTCTGTTTATACGGACCTTTTTTATTGCATTATTTTTGTGCCGATGTACAAAAAGCAACTCAGCAAGGAGCAGGCGCTGCAAAAACTGAAGCACTATTGTGCTTACCAGGAACGTTGTCACAGCGAGGTGAAGGAGAAATTGTACAGCCTGGGGGTGTGGAAAAAGGACCAGGACGAAATTATTTCCACCCTGATCGAAGAGAATTACCTGAACGAGGAGCGTTTTGCCCTGGCTTTTGCCGGGGGCAAGTGGCGGGTAAAGCACTGGGGCAGGGTGAAAATTAAATATGAGCTCAAACAGAAACAGGTCAGTGACTATTGCATCAAAAAAGCCCTGAAGCAGATTGAGGAAGAAGAATATCTAACCGTATTAAGGAAATTGGCGGAAGAGCGCTATGCCTCATTAAAATCAGACCAGTACCTGGTCCGGAAGAAGAAAACAATGGATCATTTGATGGCAAGGGGCTTCGAAACAGAACTGGTGAGGCAGGTGGTGGAGAAGGAAATGAAAAAATGATTTAGTTCTGAGTTCCCCGGGCGCAACAATCCGGCAGTATGGGTTGACTATACCCATTTTATCCAGTTCCCGTGCCCGTTTGTTTCAGCTAAAAGGGTTTGGGATTTTTTCTTGTCCCTGAACTGGGTTAATTCAATAACGATTTCTCTTGTCTGGTACCGCTGCAAAAGAGATTCGGTTCCCTCGACCGACAAAAAATAAAAGTCCCTGCTTTGCCCGACCCGCTCAAGCATAGCATCAAACGCTTCTTTTTGCGTTTGAGGGAATTGATAAAGAACATGCGTTGCGTAAATGATAAGGGTGTGGGCTTTGTCTGCATTTAAAATTACTGCTTCAAAATCAGGGATCGTTTCGGCCCGGAAAAATTCAATTTTCTTTAATTCCTCCGTTTTCAGCGCTTCTTCCATTGCTATGAACCGTTCTGCCTGGTCGGGCCAGATCAACGCCTTCAGCCATATTATTTGATCTGTATCAGCCGGGTCGATTATGTTCTGGTCAATGCCGATTTTTTGAATGGGCTGCGTTATAGGAAAAAGGGCCGGTATGGTTGACCCGGTAATTTTACTTTTAATTATTACTTTACTGTCGCCATATACTTTTTGGTTATTATACCAATACTCATACTTGTCGAAATTCAATGTCAGTCCAGCGCTGGTCCCAATGTCAATGATTGTAGCGGGCCTGTTTTCTTCCGTTATAATTTTGCTGAAAACGGGCAATAAATAGGCACAGCGGTTAATTACATTGGTTTGTACGATCCGGGTCAAAATTATTTCCCGTATTACAGCTTCGTTGTCCAGGCAAAAGGATCTGAACAGGGGGAATGGGATTTCCGGCACCTGTTTTTTTCCGATGGAAGGATAATAAGCGGCCAGTCCGTTGCCGGGATTTTTCAACAGTAAATAATGAACAGCCGCGAGAAATATGTTCGGGACGGGTTGCCCGGCTTTTGCAGTAGCAGCAATTTTTAATAGCGTGTCGTCACCTGAAACTTGCTTACTTAACTTGTAATAGAGCTCAGAATTTCCTTTGCATTCGGACTCAGCAAATGAGATAAATTTTCCTTTAGTATTTACTAAGTCCATTGCTGAATTATTGGCATCGTTCCGGCTACTTTGCTGCATATAAGGCCAGAATCCGGCGATGTGGAAATATTTTGTGTCGGGTCATCCAAATGTTGTTGTGTGCTGTATATTCAGATGTATTGATCTTTCACAACCTCCCATGAAAAAACCTGTGTCATATTTCTAAGCTTTCTTGGGTGAATATTTTGAAGGTTGATCCATTTGATTTTCTTTTTTTCATCTGATATACTGCCATTTTCAATTTTGGCTTTTTTGGTATTAAAGTTCACATCAAACGCGTAAATTATTCCATTGGATACCCAGACAGTAGTAGCCCCGATCAAAAATATGTCCCCCTTTTGTTTTTGATAGCGGAATTTATAGGAAGCCCCGCCGTTTAGAAAGGCAAATTCTACATCAAGTGCACCATTATCTATTTTAATTGCCCTATATGCTTCTGGATCCATTCCGCCCTCTCCATATCTTGAAATAAATGTATTGTTTTGAACCAATAACCGGTATAGCCCTGACTTATCGTTTTGTATCAAAACGACCAATATCCTCGGGCTTCCATTATTGTCACCCCCATCAGGTCGTCTTTCAAGTATTGTATCTTTATATTCAAGTACAAAAGCGATGTCATCAAGGTAATCTCCATTCAAATCACCCCTTGTGCTATCTTTAATAAACCAATTTGGTACCAGGAAATCATTAAGAGCCTTCCCCCTTGATTCGATTTTCGGAAACGGGAATTGCTGCCCCCAAATTGGAGCCGCGAATAAAAGGGAAAGCAGGAGGACGAATCTGTTCATATAGCAGGGAACTGATGTATAGCCGAATATACGAATATTCGTTTTTACCAGTAATGCGCTGCTATCTTTATATCAAGTATTTATCCTGATAGTGTAAACAAGCACAACGCATGTTACCCGTAATGGCATTCAGTCAACCAATGGTTTCTTCAATAAGTCCCGCCAATATTTTTTTGTTGCTATAGCAACATAATGCCTGGCGGAAAAAATAAAATGAATAAGTAACCAGAGTAAAAAAAGGGGTTGTCCATAAAAGACAGGAATCTGATCGTCCGCACCCCTGCCAATTGTTAAAGCAGAAGTTGTTACAGAGGGGCTATAAGAAAGTAAACTCAATAGCCCTGATAGTAAAATCAGCCCCAACACAAGCACTCCAGCCTTATGTCGCCAGACAAAGGCCAATAAAATTATTGGTAAAACGCATAGTCCGACAATGTGTTTCCTCAGGAGGCCAACATCCTTTGTGATAACCGCCCACAGCAAAACGATTGCAGAAATTGTGAGGATAATGAGCGGAACGAAGTCTAAAAGATTTTTAATTTTGGCTTTTGTCATAATTAGGAAAGATCGGCCCGTCATTACGGGCAACAGTTGCACTATCGAATATACGAAAACTCAATTTGCCTGATCGCATTTGCGATTTCCTCATAGCTATCCCGCCCCCTGCCGCTCATCCGTTATCAAATAATATTTCATTTCAACACCTATAATTTTTCAGGATGGTTAAATAAAAGGGGCTTGTGACCGGGCAGAGGAACGTTATGCTTCAAAAAACCGGATCAGCACCAGGTGCAAAAAAAGGGAGGTGCCCGGGAGGCCCGGCAACAAGGCATCAAGCCGCACACAGTTTTTACACCAGTGCTGCCATGGGCAATGGCTGCCACCGGTAATAATGGAATGGCCAGACCCGTAGCACCCCGAATTTCCTGTTTGTCTACCTGCCCAATGCCCCGCCGGAATTCCAGGGCGGTATCCGGGTGGAGCACAGTGAAGTATTCTGGTGGGAACTGGCCCTGTGCGCCAAGCAGGGTTTTATTCTTTCAGCCGGGGTGAACCTGAATAAAAAGTTCACCATTGGATACTCTTTTGATATTTATAAAAATCCCGTGAGCGTTTTTGACAACGGATCCAATGCCCACGAAGTATTGCTCCGCTATAACATTTTTAAGCAGGTTAGGAGCATTTGGTTAATGGTCGCAGCGGCCCTGGTTTGGGGTCGCTGCTTTTTTTTTATAAATAGTTGCAGATCACAGATAGTTGGAATTTTTTTTCCAAAAAAAAGACCCTTTGCGTACCCTATTCATCACTGTTAAAAAAAAATTATTTTGATTTTTTGATATAAATTAAAAATAAAATCTATATTCATTTCCGGTTGACAGAACAACAACGGTTTTTCAAGTAAACAATCGGATGCAAATTTCTGTGGAAACCTTTCCTGTAAAATTCTGTTCCAGTTTAAAAAAGCCAGCTGCGTGGGCGTTTTTTTTACTGGTGGTAAATTATTCTCCCCTCAGGTCCCAGATTCCTTTACCCGCCGGCACTTCATCATCAGTTAGTAATTTAAGTAAGAGCATCATTCCTGCTGTTCACGGACCCTCCTTGCGCCATTTTTTTACTCCGGGAATTAAGTTAAACAGGATCGGAACGGAGGCGGGCTACTTTTTAACAAACGGTTTGTTTACCAGCGATTCAATCACAACCAGTTCTCTGAGACAGTTTAATGTTACACAGTTTGCCGGTATCAGTATCGCCGGAATCCCCGTGGTCGCCGAATATACATGGCGCGGATCCTCCCCTTCTTATACCGGCCATTTGCCGGCGAACTGGTATAAAATTTCTTTTGATGTGCAACAGTACCGCGAACAGTGGAAGAAAATGGCTGAAATGCTTTCACCTGAAAGTATTACGCCGAGCGGAAAGAAATTCACGGAACTCAGCACAGCTTTCAGGAATAACCTGAAGGAGCGGATCTCCCGCCGGTTGAGGGGTTTTGCCGGCCAGATGGCGGATAGCTTTTCGGCTACTATAAATCCGCTTGATTTTGCCGGGAAGAACCCGAGGGAAATAAGCTCGCTCTTGTATGGTCAGGATATTCCGGCTCTTTTATTATTGGCGAAAGAAAAACTGGCGGAATTGGAAAATGTATCCTTACGGCAGCAGGAAAAGGATTCCCTGCTCAGGGAGGCGAGGTCCCGGGTTCATGAGCTTGAGCAAAAGGAAATTTGTTTGGGGGAGATAAATAAATTGATTAAAGCCACCGATTCCACCGGAATTGCGGCAGAGATGGCGGTATTATACGGGAAGGCCACGGAAGAATACAGGGAACTGCTGAATAACCCTGCAGAACTGGTAAAGCGCATGTCATCCCGTTATAACCTGGGGGGATTGGAAAAATTATTTACGCTATTATCCCAGCTGAAACTGGGCGGTCAGCAGCTTCCGTTTACGGATGACTATATTAGCCCCTTTTTATCAAAAGGGATCAGTTTTGAAATAAATATCAAGGATAAATTTATCGGTTTTTCCACGGGGCGGCTGCTGCCGGTGATGAGTAATCTTCAACTGAACATCATGGACAGTCTTCCGGTTCAACAGCCGGGTCCCAAACCTTCATACTGGTACCTGAATTACCGGAAGGGATTACTGTCTGAAAATCACAGGGGAATAAAACTGACCAGTATTAAAAATACAGGCAGCCCGGCCAACCCGGTTCAATCGCCCAATCTTATAAAAAAATCGCAGCTCCTGATCAGTTTGTATTCAAGAGAAAGAATCGGGGGAAATCATTGGCTCAATGCCGAGTTATCCAAGTCGGTAAGCGTAAGTCCGCAGCAATATACCTTAGATAACAGCGGCAGGACAACGGGCGAGGAGAAAAATTATTTTGATTTAAGTAATGTTTCACTAAAACTGAAAGTGGAAGGGCAATCGGAGCGGACTGGTTTAACACATACCGCTTATTTCAATAAGGTCATCGGGACTTATGCAGGACTGGTAAGTAACTATACTGCTTCGGATGGATTTGAAACCGGCTTAGCTGTACGGCTTAAGAAAAAAGCATCCCGGTTCAGCAGCTACCTGAAGGGGAATTACCGTCAATATAAGGTCCCCGGTTTCACGGACTCAAAATGGTCTTCGGCGAATTGGAAGGCCCGGGTTGGTTATAAATTAAAAAAAGGCCAGTATGTACAGCTCAGTTCCAGCTGGCACGATGGATACAAAAAATATGTTCTGGCAGATGTGATCCGTCATATCCGCCAGCAAAACAGGGGCGTAAATGCGGACATCAGTTTGGTTAATAAGCGGCTGTTTGGACTCTTCAATACTTCCTTTATTTCTGCCGGTGTGCAGAAGGATTATTTCCCGCTTTCCGGCGTACCAGGCAAGGAGCAATTGGTTTCTACATCCTATACGATACTGCTGAACCAGGCTTTTCTATACAAAGAACACCTGCTGCTGGCCAACCTTAGTTATACAAAAGTGTCGCAGGATATGGATGCCCTGCTTTATAATACCCGCTTTGATGCGGACCTCGGAGGGTCCTTCCGGCTCACGCAAAACTGCACAGCCGGCCTGTCGCTGGTGTACGGTTTCCTGAAAGAAGCATATTCCAACACCGGGATCAGGGCTTCGTTTTCCGGGATGATCTGGAAAAGAATTCAGCTGGATATCAGCATGGACATACGAAAGAATATAACCTTATCAAACCCGCTGTTCCGTCAGTTTATGAACCTCGGATGCGGAATTAAATACAGCATTAAATAAAAAAGTCTATGAACCGCTTATTTTTCAGGCAAGGAATTTTTTTTCTGGTGCTCCTCTGCAGCGCCTTTATCGTAAGGAGCCAGGTCAGCTTCGTGTTCAATACGGCGGCGCTGGGCAGGGATATGAGAGGTCTATCAGCGGTGCAGCTGATCAATACCGGCCGGGACAGTTATACCGGTAACCTGGACATTGAAATCAGGAACCTGGAGAGGAGCCTGCAGGTGGTTAAAATAGTTGTTACGGGGGTACAGTTATTACCCGGTAGCAATATAATTCCTGCCGGAAAATTCGGCAGTGCAGCTGTGTTTTATGCGCCTGGTAAAGAAGGGGATTATGTCCGCCAGACCGGCATGATGCCTGAAGGGGAACTTGAATACTGTTTTAAATATACAGTTACTTCCAAGGATAACACGAACGAAATTTTTGACAATTGCTTTACAGGCACTGCTATCCTGTCCACCCCGCTTGAACTGATACTCCCGGATAATGGGGATGAATTTTGCCAGAAACGGCCCCGGTTCAGCTGGCAGCCTTCATTGCCGCTGGCGCCGGGAACAGATTATACACTCAAGCTGGCGAAAAAACAAAATGGACAGACTCAGGCAGAAGCCCTGCTGATCAATCTCCCGGTCGTGTTGCAGGCCCATATTAAGGGGTCTGTATTTCCATTCCCGGCGGCAACGCCCGACCTGCAGGAAGGCGCCACTTATGTATGGCAGGTAACAGCGGATAACAAGGGGATACAAAAGACTTCGGAAGTATGGGAATTTACCATACAGTGTGAGAAAACAGAACCCGCTGCTAAAAGTTACAGGGAATTAAAGGAATCTGATGACGGAGGTTATTTAACAACAGGCCCAGTGCTTCGTTTTGCGGTCTTCAATTCGTTCACGGCCGGGAAACTAACCTATTCTATTAAGGACCTTACCAATCCTGAAAAAAAATTCAGTTACCTGCCGGTAGCAGAACTGCAAAAGGGAAATAACAATATATCCGTTGACCTGAAAAAGGTACCGGGTATGGAGGATGGAAACGAATACCTCCTTCAGGTGGTACTGCCTGATGGTAAGAAAGTTTCAGTCAGGTTCAAATACAGCGAAGATGAAGAATAAGATATACTGGTGTATGGTGTTTGCTGGGTTGCTGATAGTTGCCTGTAAAGGGAAAACAGCGCAGGAAAAAAGGGCAGCCTATATAACAAAGCCCGGCAATGGCCTGACCTGGAAAACGGAAGCAGCGGGCAATGCGGTGGTGAGCCAGTTTGTACCGGATAAGCAGGATATGGGGAACGGCAGCAATGCCTATCGTTTTCTCGTAACGGTGCAGAGCCGGCCAAACATAACAACGGACAGCATCCTGTATGATTTCAATTACCACTCCGCGGACTTTTTCAGGCTGCTCGCAGGTACTGACACATTGCAGCCTGTATTAAGTGAGCGGATGGCGAACGGGCGGCGGGACCTGCACCAGTTTACCGTATTGTTTGACCGGGCGGGTATTACAAAATCACCGGATTCGCTGACGCTGCTGTTTACAGGAAATAAATTATTTGAGGAGAAGCTCCTCTTCCGATATGCATTAACTGATATCAAGAACGCTACTAAAACCCTGTATGGTTATGAGTAAATCAATGAGAAAGCAAAAGGCTGCAGCCTGGATCCTGTTATTGGTATTTTCAGTACAGACATTTTACCCGGTCCGGGCTTATGCCCTGACATCCGGACCCACCACACCAGAAATGAGTGCCTTTGAGCCGGCATCCACAGCTAATATGGTGGATTTGTTTTCCGGTGATTTCTCGTACAATATCCCCTTGCTGGATGTGGGCGGTTATCCCGTTAACCTGGCTTATCACTCGGGTGCGGGTCCCGAAGAAGAAGCCAGCTGGGTGGGCCTGGGCTGGAGCCTGAACCCCGGCGCCATTAACCGGCAGCTTCGTGGCCTGCCGGATGATTTCAACGGGGATGTGATTACCCAGGAGGATAATAAGAAACCGAATATAACGGTCGGGGGAAATGTAAATGCATCCATTAAATTATTCGGAAACAGGACGCCGAAGATCAAGATTGGTAAGAAGAAGAAAAACCTGAACGGGAACATGAAGGTAAAAATCGGCATCCTTCATAACAATTATACCGGCTATAAAGGAATTATAGGTATCGGGACCGGTTTCAGCACCTCGGATCAGAATTCAGATGCCATGACAAAGAACCTGAGTGTGTCCGCTGATCCCAGTACAAGCCTAGGGTTGAGTGTGGACAATCAATCCGGTGTGAATCCGTATGCCAATTTTGAGGTTAATTATAAAGTGACCACAAAAAAAGAACGTGAAGCTGCAAGAAACCTGACAATTTCCCAGCAAGAAAATCTCAGCAAGACATTGATCAATGCAATTTTTCATAGCTCGATCTATGATTTAAAGGAGAGTGCTTCAAAGGTTGCAAAAATGGAACGGATATTAAACAGGGCGAATGATGTCAGCAGTATGCTTGGAGGGTCTTCCTCCATCAATTTTGGTACGTTCCAGCCCCCTGCATTGGTACAGACCCCGATGGTATCAAAAAATTTTACAGCATCACTGGGAATAGGTGTCACTTTGTTTGGAGTCGCTGTTGTTCCTGGTATTGAGGGCACCTATTCCAGGCAGGAATTGAAACAAAAGATAAACACCGCACCTGCTTATGGTTTTATGAATGGGCATATTGCTAAATCGAAGGATGAGGCAATTCTCGATTATAATATGGAAAAAGAAAGCCCCTATTTCAAAAGGCTTCCCAACCTGGGGGTGACCGTTTTTACACCTGATTTGTTCAATGTGACAAGCAATGCCGGATCAATGCAGTTCCGGCCTTACCTGAGGGGGACGGGCATTTATTTCCAGCCGCATAAACTTGATGAAGACAAAAGTACCGATATCGGGCTTGAGGCGGGATTTGGTAATATTTTCCATCTGGGGGTTCCCCTGCAGCTGCAAAAAACAAATAATATTTCAGGAAAATGGACTGCAAAAAATAATTACCTGAGTATCGGGGATTTTAAATCAACGGGTTCAACTCCGGATAACCAGGCCTTTTATTTCAAGCGGGTCGGTGAGAAAAACCGGCAGGATGATGCTTATTTTGGCGCAATCGGAAACACCTCCCCGGTTGCTGTCAGGCTCGATAATGGTTTTTCTGCCTGGGCCTTTGGTAAGGGGCAGGCGAATAACGCGATCCGGGTTAAAAATGCGGGGGATATAAGCGGTATCCAGCAGGGAAGAACCGTACGCGATAAAGCAAATCATTCCATCTCCTACCTGACGGCAGCGGAGGCGGCTAACTACGCGTTGGATAAACAAATTCCCAACTACCGGGAAAATACCCTTCTTACAACGGCGGGCGATGTGAAGAACCTGGTAACCCGTACCGCAGATTACAGGAAGGCACATCATATTTCCCAGTACACGATTACACAGGATGACGGGCAAAGAATGGTATATGGCATACCTGTATATAATACGGCCCAGGAGGAAGTCAGTTTTGCCATTCGGTACAACGCCACGGCGCTGGAAAAGGGGATAACCAGCTATAATCCAGGTACTGACAACAGTCAGAACAATATGAATGGAAAGGATAATTATTATCATAAATACAGCACACCGGCTTATACTACCGGTCACCTGCTTTCCGCGATTCTTTCTCCTGACTATGTGGATCTGACAAACAACGGGGTTACGGATGATGACCTGGGTACCGCTGTAAAATTTAACTACTCCCAGTTAAGTGATGTAAATGGCAACCCGTTGTATTATAAATGGCGTACCCCCTATTCAAATGAATACGGTAATAATAATACGGCGAATTACAGCGAAGGATACAGGAGTATTACAGATGATGATAAAGCAAATTATACCTGGGGTAAAAAGGAGCTCTGGTATGTGCATTCAATTGAATCCAAAACTATGGTGGCCCAGTTTTACACAGAAGACAGGAAAGATGGATTAGGGGTGTTGGATGAGAACGGTGGCAAAGATCCGTCCATCAGGCTAAAGCGGCTGAAAGAAATCCGGCTTTATTCCAAATCTGACCTCTACCTGAATGGAAACAATGCCGTGCCGGTTAAAACGGTGCATTTTGAATATGACGAAACCTATCCGCTTGTCAGCCAGCTGCCCAACAATGAGTTTTCCCATCTTGGATACGGCAAACTGACCCTGAAGCGCATCTGGTTCAGCTACGGAAAAAACACTAAAGGGCAATACAACAGTTACAATTTCAAATATAAAATACCCTTGAACCAGGTTTACCAGGATATGCAAAGCGACCGCTGGGGATCCTACCGCCCCAAATCAGCTAATCCGAACGGGCTGACCAACCTGGAATTTCCTTATGCCACACAAAACAGGACGGACGCAGATGATTTTGCTTCCTACTGGCAGCTGAACGAAATTGAACTTCCCTCTGGTGGTATTATACAGGTCCAGTATGAAAGTGATGATTATGCGTATGTCCAGGACCGCCGGGCGGCACAAATGTGTTTTATTACCGGTATTGGCAGCAATGGTGGCACCACAGGATTTGCCAATGCTGATAAAATATACGTAAAACTGCCGGTGGCTACCAGTAATGCAGATCTAAAGAAACGATATTTTGAAGGGCTGAAATCACTTGCGTATAAAGCGTTTATTGACCTGGATGGGAAGGGTCATTCTGAATATGTATCGGGTTTTGCGGATATCTCCGGTTATACTATTGCCAATCCTGCTACCGGAAGTGATATCGTTGAAATAACCGTGGGTAAGATTAATAATTATAACCCGATCGCCAAAGCAGCCTGGCAGAAACTGAAGATGGATCTGCCCCGTTATGCATATGCGGAATACGATAACCTGAATGCAGATGAAATGGGGTTTGTAAAAGCGATTAAAGCGCTGGGCGCCACATTTAGCCGGTTCAAAGACCTGGTGGAAAATTTTGATCAGCGGGCAAAAAGAAAGGGGTTTGGGAATCATATAAATTTAAGTAAATCCTGGGTAAGGCTCTGTACCCCGGCGGGAATTAATGGTTCGGTTAAGGGTAAACTGGGCGGGGGGCACCGGGTCAGAGAAGTAAAAATAAACGACCAGTGGGCCCTGATGAGCGGAGTGGCCACAGCTGAAACCGGGGTTTACGGCCAGCGATATGAATATACAACTGAAGTATCCGGCCCCGGGGGAGTAACTGAAATAATTTCTTCCGGAGTTGCCTCTTATGAACCTGCCACCGGTAGTGATGAAAACCCTTTCCGGGAACCCATCAATTATTCTGACAAGCATTTATTCGGCCTCCCAAAATACTTCTATCTCGAAAGGCCGATGGGAGAATCTTATTTTCCTTCAGCTTCTGTAGGATATAGCAAAGTGACTATTAAAAACCTGGGAGCAGATGGTTCTGTTGGAGCTAACGGGGTTACCGTTAATGAATTTTATACTTCGAAGGATTTCCCGGTAAAAGTGGACGACCTGCCAATGGAAAGGAAGCAACCCAAAATTTCATTCCTCCCCAGATTATTTGGTGCAAAAATTACAGCAGCTGTAACAGTATCTCAGGGCTACCTGGTGGAAAATAATGATATGAATGGCAAACCAAAGGGCGAAGCTGTATATGGAAAGAATGGTAATGAAATATCCTCGGCAAAATATTATTATAAGGTATCCAACCCCGGCGCAGAAAAACAGGAGTTGAATAATAATGTTTCCGTTATCGACAGAGGGGGGACGATCACCCCGAATGCTATCGTGGGAATGGATATCGACATGTTTACCGAAATGAATGAAAGCCTGATGGAGAATATGGGAGTAGCTGTTGACCCTTCATTCGGTGTTACAATTTATGGGATCATACCCAAGTTTTCGATAAAACTTCCTTTACCCAAACCCAATTACGAGAAAAGGTTATACCGGGGGTCCAGCACCATTAAACTGGTAAACCGGTATGCCATACTGGAAAAGTCGGTAAAGACCGTTAACGGGAGTACGAGTGTTGCTGAAAACCTGTTATGGGACGCTGAAACGGGTGAGGTGCTGCTGTCAAAGGTCAACAATGAATTTAATGATAACACCTATACGTTCAATTACCCGGCTCACTGGGTATATGACAGAATGGGTGCTGCTTTCCGGAACGAAGGGGTGTACCTGGCCGGATTTACAACCAGTTCTACCGGGAATATAGTGACCACATATAATGGATTGCTGGTCCCCGGTGATGAACTCATTGACCTTGGCAGTAATAACCAATATTGGGTAACCGATCCGCATAAAAATGGCCAATTGTACCTGGTAGATAAGGATGGGGCCTATAAACCCGGCCTTTCCGCAAATGTGAAAATCAGCCGGTCGGGCAGAAGAAACCTTGCCATGGCTTCAGTCGGATCCGTGGTGACTATGAATAACCCGATCAATGGAGCCTCACTCAATTTTACGCAGGCCAGTAATGTATTGCAAGCAGGTGCGGTGAATTATGCAGATGACTGGAAAGTACCCCTGCAAGAAAGATGTGCCGTCGATTCGGCTTGCTGGAGTCTGAATCAGAATTCAAACACGGCCACGCCTGTCCTGAATTTTGTTACTCCCGCATTAAAGGCGACCAGCAGCCTTTATTCCTTCTATGGGACCAAAATTTATAACCCGGGCTACAATGCTTCCGGTGACGGTGTTTACCAGACCCTGACGACACCATACTGGAAAGGGGATAATACCTGCCTGGCCGGGCCTATGAACCGCTGTGCATTTTGGGTCAACACAAATTTAGCAGCTCCGTTGGGTGCAGCAAAAGCGACATCCGGGAAAGACAGTGTACCCGGAATGAATGTACCAGGGGCAAATGCGGTTCCTAATTGTATACCAAGAACCGGGACCTTTGGCAGATGGCTGGGCTATACATTTAATTATTCTACAAGTACGCCCAGGACTATTTATGTCGGAATAGCATCGGATAACCGTTTTCAGTTTAAAATTAACGGAACCCCGGTATTGATCAGGAGCACGGATGTTGAGACTGATTTTCAGTATTGGCATATTTACCCGGTTTGTTTAAACCCGGGCAAATACACCCTGGAGTTTTTGGGGTATAACAGAAATGATCTGGTGGGTGAGGGCGCTTTTGGAGCGGAAGTATATGACAATACACTGGCCCAGCTCCAGGCTGCCACAGCCGACAACAGCCTGAATATAGTTTACTCTACCCGGAACGTGATCGGGCAGAATATTGAGGTGGGTGATGGGATCGGTTATGCGGCGCCTGCCGGGTATTATGTATTTAAAACGCCAGGCGGGCTGTTTACCGCAAACCAGATCAATTCCGTGGCACCTGCCGGAGGCGCCGGGGTTAACAACTATTTTAACCCCTACCGGACCGGTATACTGGGAAACTGGCGGGTAAAAAAACAATTACTCTATGATACGAAGCGGGTCAACAACAAGGGAGATGTGAATGACCCCACCGGTACACAGTTGCGCAATTCCGGGTACTTTGCGGATTACAGCAATTACTGGAGCTGGACGGGAACCAACTGGGTGGAAAATGCAGGCAACCCCCGTTGGCAATGGACATCCCAGGTTACCAAGTTTAACCGGAAGGGACAGGAAATTGAAAACATGGATGCGCTCAACCGTTTCAGTTCCGCACAACATGGTTACCTGGAATCCCTTCCCGTAGCTGTGGCCGGCAATGCCATGTACCGGGAGATTGCTTTTGATGGTTTCGAAGATTATAATTTCAACCTGGGCCTGCCATTCATATCAGACAGCTGCGGCATACAGGAGCATTTCAACTTCCGGAAATCACTGGGAACCGTGGCTTTATTGGATAATACCAAATCGCATAGTGGAAAATATTCCTTAAAGCTCACCGGAACGGCTATCATACAAAAACCGTTATTACTTAATGAGCCCGATGCTATTTACGGGATAGATGTGCATAACCAGTATATTGTCACGAACGGTTACCTGCGGTTCGGCTTCCAGCCGGTTCCGTCCAGGAAGTATATTATCAGCGGCTGGGTTAATGACGGTCAGCCCAAATCAGCCGCCATCAACGGGCTTTCGCTGACTATCAATGGTACGGGATATAACGTCAACGATAATGCGGCGAACCCTTCCGTATATAGTAAGATCCATGTGGTGGAGGGATGGAAACGGTTTGAAGTTGTGTTTACCATGCCGGCCGGCGGCAATTTCACCCTTGCATTGGGGGGCAGCAATCTGAATGTGGATGATATCCGGGTACACCCCTATGATGCACAGCTGAAATCTTATGCATACGATGCAACCTCATTGCGCTTAATGGCAGAAATGGATGAAAACAATTTTGCCACTTTCTATGAGTATGATGACGAGGGTACCCTGATCCGGGTGAAGAAAGAAACCGAGAAAGGTATCAGTACCATCAAAGAAACCAGGAGTTCTGTAAAAAGAAAAATACCTCTGTAAAAAACGTAAACCACGTATATGAGAACACCATTCAACTATAAAAGACTGTTGCTGATCCTGCTTCCTGTACTTGCTCTCGCTTTTATTGCAGGGGTACCCGTCAGTGATGATAAAACGGTCCTGGAACAGATCATTGCGGCCTTTCCTTCCGGGGAGGCGGACCCGAAACAACAGGAGGAGGCAAATGACAGCCTGAAGGATATCTGGGCGGAAATGCAAAAACTGGCAGCTCATAACAACAGTGATTCCATCAGCATGTCCGGAAGGATCAGGCTGTATGATAACCTGTTTGAAGAGGGGATACAGGAGCAGCAGGCATTCACCCTGGAACAGGCGGGGGAAAACCAGTGGTTTCATTTGGATTCTTTTGACCGGATCCAGCTTGCAGGCACTTATTTTTTAGTGGATCATCCCGAAAAGGAGATAACCATACAAATGCCGGGCGCCGCAGATTCAATGGTAAAGGCTCTTCAAATGATGGACCCTGAAAAAATGAAGAAAATCCTGATCAAAGACGGGACCACAGCGGAGCTTTCCACCGGGGACGGTCATAAAATACTCAGCATTAACCCCGGAATGATGGACGCGGTAAACCGGTATGATATAATTTATGACAGCAGCACGTATGAGATAAAAAAATTCCGGATTTATTATACCAACACTCCTTACCAGGATTACCGGGAGACCGGCGGTCAGCCGGAAAAAACACCGGAAGATCCGGCCAGAACAGAGGAGGAGGAGGACATGGAAATGAATGTAACGGAATATGTGCTGGAGTTTGAGATTCAGAGCAGCCAAAAAAAATGTGGTCTTGATTTTTTGCAAAATTCATTTTACCGGGTCAGCCCGGAAGGAGATGTGATTTTTACCGGCAGGCTTGCTGGTTATAAGAAAACAAGTATGTAATCAGAACCTTATCCGATAAATATTAATACGGCAGTTTATGAGAAAGTATAATGGATACAAGAGAAACCTTACACGGGTCCTTGCAGTTATTGTTATGCTTACCGCTTTTGTTATACATGCGGCGGCGGTAGAAGAACCCCGGGAAATAACCAAAAAGGGTTCCGAACTGGTGAACCTGCCGTTGAATACAGTGATCACTAATGCGGATCCGGTTTTCGGATCGGCAAACTGGAACGGTCAAACGGCCAATGGCGTGAAGAATATTATACTTTTTGAAATCGATTTCAACAACGAGGCCAATAAATATTTTCAAAATCTCACTTTTACGGCCACCTGTACCGTGGATATCAGGTGCTATGGAAATCCTTCCAGCCCCACTACAATTACCCAAACCTATCCCGGTATCGCCCTCCAGGTCAACTTTAACCCGGCGGCCGGAGCCATTTATAAAGGGATTGCCGAATATAAATTCAATGGGGCCTACAAAGTGGACGTCGTATTTAAAGGGATCACGGCCACAGGTTTGTCTCCTGTTACCAGTTACCCCATATTTTCACTGACCAATAAACTTATCGTTGACCGCCAGTACAATTTTAATGACAACAGCACTGATCTGTTAAAATATACAACGGACGGGCAAAAGCTGACTGTAAACTGGACCCCCACGGCTTACCCGGGTGCTGAATCTTTTGACCTTGAATGGACCTATGTGGACGAAACCTCTGATGCCGGTGTTATCATTAACCAGGCCAGGACCCTGGGACAAACCACCATTAGCCAGGCGACATTGGAATCTTTTTTCCGGAACAACAGCAGCCGCGTGAACCTACCGCCCGGTCCGGCGGAATATAAATTCAACCTGAACTATAATAAGGGATTTATCCTGTTCCGGATGCGGGGAGTGCAGTTCCGGAACAGCGACGGGCTCCGGCTTGAGGGAAATTGGAATTATACAGCGGATGCGATAACCGGATCCCTGTACACATTCTTTGACCAGGGTATTGTGGATGTGGATTGGCATGAAAAAGAACTTAACTGGCAATACAATGCGGTGTATGCGGAGGACGGAAAGAGAAAAGAGGTTATCAGTTATTTTGACGGGGCCCTGCGCTCCCGGCAAACCGTAACAATCAATAACCAGGATAATGTATCCGTAGTGGCAGAGCCGGTATATGATGCCCTGGGCCGGCCTTCGATGAGTATCCTGCCAGCCCCCGTTTCGGATAATTTGTTAAAATATTTCCGTTCGTTTAATGTCAATAACAGCCTGAGACCAGTCAGTTATAAAGATATTCCTTCGGCAAATTGCGGTATTATCTCATCCGCTCTGAGCAGCAGCTCAGGCGTGGAGAAATATTATTCTGAAAACAACCCCTTCATAAATGATCCGGCGAAACCCTGGAATAAGGCGATTCCCAAATCCGAAGGTTTCCCCTATACCGTAACCCAATACACCCCGGATAATACGGGCCGGATCAGGGCCCAAAGCGGCGTGGGCGCTGCATTCCAGCTGGGCACCGGCCATGAAACAAAATTTTATTATGGCAAGCCCTCACAATACGAACTCGACCGGCTTTTCGGAGCTGAAGCGGGCGATCATACCCATTACCTGAAAAATATGGTAAAAGATGCCAACGGGCAGGTGAGTGTATCTTATCAAAACAGTGAGGGGAAAACCATTGCCACCGCACTGGCGGGACTTCCTCCGACCCAAACGGAGGCCCTGGCCTCGGCCGCCGAACCCACAACCCTGGTTAAAGACATCCTTATCACCCCTTCTTCTTTCCAGGTGAATGTGGCAAATAGCAGCCTTGAAGCCACCAATACCTTCCTGGTATCCAGTACAGGGAATTACAAGTTTACGTATAAGTTTGTCCCGGAGAAATATACAGAAGCCTATTCCGGTGGCACGCTGTGTTACACCTGCAGCTATGACCTGCTCATCACCCTGCGGGATGAATGCGGGGCCGAACTGAACAGAACGGAACTGAAAAATATCACGCCGTTTAATACCTCCTGTGCCAATCCGGCGGAACTCAGTAATTTCTTTAATGCCACTATTCAGCAGATAGGTGAATACACCGCTTATTTTGAACTAAAGGTAAACAGGGAAACGCTTGATGCCTATACGGAACATTACCTGGCCAATAATACGGATATCAGGAAGCTGAATTATTTCCTGTTGGAGCAATTAGTGGAAGAAAACCTGTCTGAGTGCTATAGCGACTGCGAAGCCTGTAAAACCCTGCCCGCCACGGCCGCAGAATTTGTTGCAAAGGTACAGGCGTATTATACTAAGGAGGGAATAACTTTTGGGGCGGCGGAATCCGCATTTGCCACCAACCTGTATAATACCATCAAGCAAAATTGTGTTACAATCGGGCAACAATGTGTGCAAAGCCCCTGTGACGAGATCCTGGATGTGATCAAAGCGGATGTAACACCCGGGGGCCAGTATGCGGAATATGATGAGAATTATAACCTGAAGGACCCGCAGATCAATGTGCTCGCCCATTATCAAAACCCGGTTACCCCCTATTCACCCGCTACTGTCGAAGACGGGAATGGCAATGTAGTACCCGTGGCACAACTTAGTTTAAAGGACTTTATTTTAAAATTTGAAGATTCCTGGGCTGTTTCGCTTGCACCCTATCATCCCGAATACTGTTATTATACCTGGTGTACCATGAACCCGGGCAGCCGGCAATTTGATCAGACCCTCGAAGAGATGAATGACCCGACGGATGCTGTTACGACCGCGTATTTTGACCGTACCAATCCGCTTAAATTATTGCAGGCAGACCCCTTCTTCCAGTTAGGTGGTTATGGCTACAGCTATACGACCCAGATGCAGGCTGACCTGAACACGTATTCAGTCAATGTGATGAACCTGGCCGGCCAAACCCCTAAAAATATTTTTCAGACCATTGATTACCTCTTATACTGTGGTAACCAGGTGCCTGCTATCAGCTGGGATTTTTGTAATAAGGCCGTAGCAGATCCCTGCCGCAGCGACTATAAAGAATGGGTACTCTATAAGGAGTGGTACCTGGAATTAAAACAAAAGTATTATACGCTGGCGATGCAGCAGCAAATGCCTGCGTGTAAAAACTGCTTCATTCCTTCCTCCGGAAATACGGACCCCGGGGGCTGGACCAATTGTATTGCACCTCCGGTCAATGAGTTTTCGATAGCCGACGTACCCAATAGTGCTGCCGATGGATTGAAACGGATTTTGATAAAATATAAAGACGGGAATGCAGTCATCAGCTGGCCTGTTACAGTTGCCGTGCAAATGACAAATACCAGCACCGGGATCATGCTTACCCAGGATATTGTCTTTGTTCCGGGCTTTGGTACGCAGGAGATGCAGGTGCAGGGCGGCTTTAACCTGTTTGCCATTACAGGGGTAACCTGTACGCAACTTACCGGGCGGATTAATAATGGCATGATCACAACCGGAAAACCGGCTGCTGAAAATACAACGGCTGTCAACGGGTTGGTATTGTGCCCCGATCTGAAGGATTTCACCTGGACTTTTGCACCGGGGTCTCAGGGAGACAGAATTGATATATGCTATACCGGCCCAGCTATTCCTGCGGGCCAGGTAGTTTCCTTAACCGGCAGGATCATGTTTAATTGGTCGCATTTTTTTGACTTTACGGTTGACTTTTGTTCCGAATTATCTCCTTGCCAAATTGCAATACCTTTTGTGGATAGTTACTGGGTGCCCATGCCGGGGTACATACAGGTCGAGTTATATACGGTTACATGTGGAACAGGAACCTGTTCACAAACATGCTTTACGGAGGGAACAGATTACACGATAGACTACCTGACAGGAGAGGTTTGTTCATTAAGCGACAGCTGGACTGATATTTCCGTGAAGTTTATTACATACTGTGGTACGCTGACCTATAGCATGGCCAATCCCGGCCAGGGTAATTGCATGATTTTTCCTGACTGGCGATCTTCCTGCGGGCCAATCATTGCTTCACAGCCTTCTTTTACCGGGCCTTGTCCCGGCGGCACATGGCCCTGCCCGGTTGGGGATTTTAATTACAATATCACGCAGGGGCAGAATGTAGTAAACAGCAGCTGGGATATCAGGGTATGCTATACCGGTCCGGCCATCCCGGCGGGAAAAAGGGTAACCATGAATGTGACAGCCACCAACCCGGCTTGCTCCCCGTCTATTCCCACTGTTAATTTTGTTGCCCAGTTCTGCGCGTCGCAAAACTGTTTTACCTACTCAATACCTTCTTCGGCCTTTGCTTGTGATGTCCCCTGGAGTATTTCATATAAGATCACCTGCACAGACCAGCCTTGCGAAACCCCCTGCCCTACGGGAGATTGCTGTGACGATCCGCGCTATAGCCTGTATAAGGGAAAAGTGAAGCGCTTCCAGGATTACCTCGCGCCTGATTTTACCGCCATTCAGAACAGCACCCTGAACAACCCGTCCAACAACACCGCCTATCCCCTGGCTACCTGTAAGAATGAGTGTGAAGCCATGGCGGACGCCTGGATGGCGCAATTGAAAAATTGCAGCAGCAACCTGCAACAACTGGAAAGGATACGCCGCCAGTTGATTACTATCTGTAAAAACAGTTGTGCTGCGCAACAAGGAAGTACGACGATCCATCCGTTTGCAGATCAGAACCCGAGCCCCAGTTTTGAATCCGTTATTATAGCTGAATTTGGCAGCCTCACCCCCAATTGTGCGTATGACCTGATCAGCGATCCTTATCCCTGGGGTAAGGTACCGGCGATGGAGAAAACCTTTGCTGCGGAAGCCAGTACCCAGGTCTGTAACCGGCTGCAGCAATTGAGAACGGAGGCACAGAGCAAGGGTTATGCGAATACCCTGGCAGGCGTACACCAGTACCTGAAGGATTATTACAGCCCTTATTATGACCTGGAAGATGATGAATTACAGCAGCTTTTTGATGCCTGCAATGGCTGCAACGGGATCATGAAACTTCCGGTGGAACTGCCGCCGTTTATGAACGGCGATGCGAAGGACTGCCTGCCCTGTACGGTATATGAACAGAAAAAAGCCCAGTTCCTGGCCAAATACCCGGGTATCACCCCCGCACATGATAATTATGAAGTGCTGTTCCGGAATTACATGAACCACCAGACCGGGTTCAGCCACGCCTATGCCAGCTACTATGATTTTGAGCTCAAATGTGCCGCCAACCTGAACAATTTCAGGCAGTTTGGAAAGGTTTGCGAAACACCCCTGTCCATGGAAGCGGATGTGAATACCCTGAACCAGTGCATGGATGAGAAATTCTATAATGCCCTTTCCAATGCCACGGTGATCTATACACGCTATATTGAAGAAATCAAGCGGGTTTACCGGAATAATTATACCGCGAAATGCCTTTCTGCCAAACCCCGGTTAGAAGCTGAGGCCAGGCTTTATGAATACCATTACACCCTGTATTATTATGACCAGAGCGATAACCTGGTGAAAACCGTGCCGCCGCAGGGCGTGGCCTTCCTGACGGATGCGCAGATCAATACACTTTGGACAGACCGTAACCAGTTTATCGTTCCGGCCCATACCCTGGCCTCGACCTACCAGTATAACAGCTTTAACCAGGTGGTAAAGCAATACAGCCCGGACGGAGGCACCTCGGAATTCTGGTATGACCGCCTGGGAAGACTAACCGTCTCACAAAACGAAGAGCAAAAGACACCGGTGAATGGTGGCAATACCAACCGGTACAGTTATACAAAGTATGAGCCGGTGCTTGGCCGTATCACCGAAGTAGGCGAGAAATCAGGGGCGGCTGCTATTACCACTATTGACACCCGGAACGATGCACATTTGCAAAGCTGGCTGGCCAGTGGTACCGATGCACAGATAACCAGCACCATTTATGATCAGGCAGATCTTACACAGGTTACGAATACGGCAATTACCGGGGAGCAGCAGTTTTATACCAGCCGCAAGCGGGTGGTGACGGCTATTTTCAGAAAAACCCGGTATGCCGGCGCTGCCCAGTATGATGCGGCTACCCATTACAGTTATGATATCCTGGGAAATGCGAAAACAGTATGGCAGGAGAACAGCCGGCTGAAAGAGGCGGACGCCTCCACACAGGGGATTAAACGGATGGATTATGAATTTGACCTGGTGGCCGGGAAAGTGAACAGGGTCTGGTACCAGAAAAACAAAGGGGACCAGTTTATTTATGAATATAAGTATGATATGGAAAACCGGGTGACGGCAGCCCGGACCAGCCGGGATGGGTTGGTATGGCAGGAAGATGCGGCGTATAAATATTACCTGCACGGACCGCTGGCCCGGACTGAACTGGGCCGCCTGAAAGTGCAGGGTACGGATTATGCCTATACCCTGCAGGGCTGGATGAAATATATTAATGCCCCGGTGATCAATGAGACAGTGGATATCAGCCGGGACGGGGATCCCACCCTGGCCAATAATATCTACAAATCCGTTGGCCGGGATGCGTTGGGCTATGGCATCAGCTATTTCAACGGGGAGTACAAACCGGTCTTTGCTGCCAGCCCCCTTCCCTGGAATGAGGTTATTCCCGGCACCCAGGGCACGGGCAAGGAACTCTTTAACGGGAATATACGGGCCACTACGGTGCAGATCGCGCAGTTAGGAGGGGCAAAAACCTACAGTTACAGTTATGACCAGTTGAACCGGCTGGTGAAAATGCGCAAGCATGAAACGAGCTATATTCCCCGCGGCGCTGCAGATCCATATTTGGATATCGCTGCGGCAGGTACGGAATACCAGGAAAATGTGAGTTATGATGCCAACGGTAATATACTGACTTATTTACGTAATGGAACGGCCTCCCAACCAGCGATGGATGACCTGACTTACCAGTATCCTAAGGATGCCGGTGGCAGGATCCTGAATAATCGCCTCCGCTATATATTTGACCCGGTGCCTGTTAGCAATTATGCGGAAGATGTTGATAACCAGACTACTCTTTCCCTTCTCCAGGTACAGGCCGAAAGACTGCCCGAACAGGCATCCGATAACTATGCCTATGATAAGACCGGTAACCTGGTTAAAGACAGCAAGGAAAAAATAGCGAAAATAGAATGGACCGTTTACGGGAAAATCAGTAAAATTACAAAGAATGACGTCAACGGCACCACGATTGAATACGAATACGATGCTGCCGGCAACCGGATCTATAAGAAGGTTTCCAATAACAGCCTGGCAGGTACGGTAAAGCAAACGTTCTATATCCGGGATGCCGGTGGTAATACCATCGCCATCTATACCCGTACCGATGCGGCGGCTGTGCAATGGGCTGAGCAGCACCTGTATGGAAGCAGCCGGCTGGGGATATTTAGCCCGAATATACCCGTTCCGGCCAGCGCCCCGGTGCCGGCCGACGGCGCCAGCCTGCTGGACGGGGTGGATTTGGGCAAAGTAGCGTATGAGCTGAGTAATCACCTGGGCAATGTACTGGTGACGATCAGCGACAAGAAGGTCCAGTTTCAAAATGGAACCTCGGGAACAGTTCTTTACCATAGCGCCGAAATATTGACTGCAACGGATTACTATCCGGGCGGTATGGAAATGCCTGGGAGGAAGTATAGTAGCGATAAGTACCGGTATGGATTCAACGGCAAGGAAAATGACAACGAAGTAAAAGGTGAGGGTAACCAGCAGGATTATGGAATGAGAATTTATGACCCCAGGTTGGGGAGGTTTTTGAGTGTGGATCCTATAGAGCATCAATATCCTGAACTTACTCCTTATCAATTTGCTTCTAACCGTCCGATAGATGGAGTCGATTTGGATGGTCTCGAATATGTTAAACGAATTCACACAGTAAATGCCCAAGGGCAGGTTATTGCAACAAAGGATATTATCTATTATCAAATGGATGATGAAACTTTAAGAGCCCATGGAGGTACGACCAAAGGGTTATATAATTCTGCAGGATATGGACCGGAAGGAAAGGGAATTAAGCATGAATATTATTTTGAAAATGGAAGGCAGGCGTCTGATCCAGTTTGGAATTTGAAAGGTTCATATGCAACACACGGCCTTTATTCAGGCGATGGCTGTATTACTTATACAAGTAAAAAGGATTATGACTTTTCGTGGAAGCCTATTGATCAGGCGGATGCCATTGCTAAACGTCACGATATGAACTATTCAAGTGTGGGTGCCTATGATGTTGTTGAAGACAGTCGCACTTTATCTGCAGATAAACAAATGGTAGAGGAAACCGCTCATTTTTTGAATACTATTCCTAGAAGAGTAATTTTTGGTGAGCGGGTTGCCGGCGAAACTATTGTTGCTGCAAAAAGCCAAAATGCGTTTATTGGAATATTGGCAGATTATAAAGAATGGAAGCAGAAGTACATGCGTCGGCAAGGGCTAGATCCTAATAGTAAAGAGGACAATAAAAAGGTTTCATTAGATAGCTGGAAGGTTAAATATGCCTTTGTCAGATCTAAACAGGGAAGCCTTGCAAAATTAGCTATTCTACTGGCTGCTAAGTCTCAAACAAGCGAAAGTGAGGATAAAAAGAAAAAAGGGAGTGGGGCATCTGGCTCGTGGTAATTATTCATTTGTTTAATGAAATGCGGTCCCACACTGCATATACATCAATAATGATGAAACTTAAAAGCTCAGTCCGCTATGCTGTTATTTTTGTTAGTACTTTTTGTCTCTATTCATGCGGACATAAAATAATAATAACCCGAGAGTATATTTATAGTACTAGTTGGGCAGCAGGCGAGTATCAGGGTTTTGAAATTGCAAAAATAAAGTTACTTGATAGTACTCTTTCTGTTTACGATAAAAATTTCAATCACTTCAATTTGGATAAATATAGCATTGATTCAAATTTTTGCTTCCATCATTTTACAGGTGATGGGAAGTACAACTCAAAATCTTTTTTTAATCAGCATAATAAAAATTTACGATGGAGAAGATGTGGTAATTTATATGATGAGAGAGAAACGATCGGGCTTTTAGAATTAAATACATGGTATGTAATTACGGGGTTAAAAGGGACGATAGATTACTATGTTTATATAGATAAGGAAGGGCAAGTGCATACTTATTCTTTGGGCCCCACTAATTGGTGATTTACTTTAAAACCGTTAAGCAATCAGTTTTTTTGTTTTAGGTGGCGTAAACCTTACAGCTTTTGGCATTTCTGCTGTTGGTAGTGTTCCGCAAGAGGACAAGCACGCTAAAATGAAAACGAAAGAGAAAAAAAATAAAAAATGTTGAAAGGTTATGCTGAGTTTGCAACTCAGCATAACCTCTCATATAGGCCGGCCTGCAGGAAAACCTCCCCAATAGCCAGTTATGAGAAAATTTGCTATCCAGGAAATAGAATTTCACGATGCTCAAAAATTATATGAGTGGAAAAAGAATGCCCGAAATGTGGCGGCCAGTCTATTTCTTAGAAACTTAAACAGAAGGCCATTTGCAGATAGGAAATATAGCATTCGTATTTTTATAGCCGATAACGCCCAGGAACATTTGCAGGTATCAGCTATGTTTGATGGGGTTATCCCTGTTGATTATTTTCCCGATTACAGCTATTTCAGTTCCATAACAGAGGACAAGGAACTGGTCAAATTTTGGGTGGGGGCTATTTACTCATCGCTTTTAAAGATTGCGGACCTTTTTCATTGGCCAGCTGATCTTATAATTGACAGCTATAATGATTGCATCCGGGCTGAAAATGCGAACAGTTGGTATTTTAAGGACAAATTATTGAAATCACCAGGCGGCAGTTATTATTTGGGCGTGCATAATTTGTTTTCGGTAGAGGCTTTTGAAGCATATATCGTGTTGTTTAACGAGGAGAAAAAAGAGATAGCCCGGCATTTGATATACAGAGACAAATTTGGGGTCTTTCAGGTTGAAATGTTAAAGTGGGTTTCATCAACCGAAGTGGCGTTTAAATTTTGTGATGCAAAAAAAGTATTTACTTATAGCGTTTCAGATATGTTGAACAACCGGTTGCCTGAAGTGCCCGGGAATATCAGTTTACTTTTTAAATAGGTTGCTTCCAGGCTTTTGGAGCAGCTTACTCTTCTTAAAGACCACCTGAAAATACTAAAAGACACGGAGTTGTTTTGTGAAAAGGCCCCGCCAAAGCGTTAATTTTACGGCAATAACGATCCATAAAATGTCAACGCTCCGCATCAGCACCATCCAAACCGCTCTCCACTGGGAGGACAAAGCAGCCAATCTCCGCATGCTCGAAGAGAAGATCCGGGGTATAAAGGAAAAGACGGAGATCGTGGTGCTTCCTGAAATGTTCAATACCGGCTTCAGTATGCAGCCGGAAAAATTTGCTGAGCCGATGGAGGGAGAAACCCTGGCCTGGATGAAGCGCATGGCCGCGGAGAGAAAGGTCGTGCTGACCGGCAGCTTTGCCGCTAAGGATCAGGCCGCTCAAAGCGGCCAGATCCTTAGCGGCCAGATCCTTAGCAGCGCATTTAACCGCCTCGTCTGGATGCTGCCTAACGGGCAGTTCGGAGTTTACGATAAACGGCACCTCTTCGCCTTTGCCGGGGAGGATCAACATTATACGGCCGGGAATAAACGCCTCATCGCTTCGGTAAAGGGCTGGAAGATCAACCTCCAGGTCTGTTATGACCTGCGCTTTCCTGTCTGGGCGAGGCAATCCCCCGCCCTGCTGAAGGAGAACGGGCAGGAAGCGGAATACGATGTACTGATCTATGTAGCCAACTGGCCTGAAAGAAGAAGTCATGCCTGGAAAACCTTGTTACAGGCCCGGGCCATCGAAAACCAGTGTTATGTGGTGGGGGTAAACCGGGTGGGAAACGACGGGAATGGTATTTACCACAGCGGGGACAGCATGGTGGTTGACCCGTCAGGAGAAGTTTTATATACGAAGAAGGACGAGGAGGATGTGCATACGGTCACCCTCGATAAAACCCATCTCGAAACCGTCCGGCAAAAACTGCCTTTCCTGAAAGATGCAGATGGATTTATGCTCCTGAACGACACGGATGAATAGGGTTCGTGCCTGTTAATTGAGTATTGAGAATTGAATATTGGAAATTAATTGGCTAATCGGCTAATTGACTAAATGGTTGACTGGTTGATAGGTTAACTGGTTGACAAGGCCTTCTAATGAGCATTGAAGTATTGAATATTGCCATTTCCCTGTTCGGTCAGGACTCCTTTTTTACCCAGTTCACTTTTCGCTGGCGCAGGTAATTGAGCACAAAATCAAAACATTCTTTTTTGTCCCCGATCAGTTCCGGGGGGAAGACCCCTTTTTGGGTAAATAATTTTTCCGTGATTAAATGGACGGCGGCGGTGCAGGTATAACCCGTAGTGCGGGCCATGGAGCTGGTTTTGCTGACCGGGTCGTACTGATCATAGAGCTCCCAGGTGATCGTTTTCTTTTCCCCGGTAATGATCACTTTCATAACGGTAAATTCCTCTTCCTCCGGTTCCAGCTTCCATTCATTCAGCAGGAGCCGCGATGTAAAATCGAGCGGTGAGATTTCGGTCTGGTTAAAACGGATGGGGGTCGTATCAAAAAATCCGGCCTGCTGCAGCGCAATGATGAGGTCAATATGCCCCGGGTAGCGAAGGGTTTTTTCCTTCATTTCGGGAATATGGGCCATGGTGTGCACAAGCGAGCGCAATCCATCGGTGTTAAACGCTTCCAGTTCGCCTGCTTTATCAAAAAACAATAATTCCCGTTCGCTCAGGGCCGGTTTGGTAACTAATTTCCCCTTTTCCACCAGCCGGGCGGGGCGGATATATTCCTGGATCACATCCACCGGGGAGAAGGGAGCCTTGTATTGAAAGGGCGGTTTCTTTTTTTTGGGCAGCCCTCCCACATAACATTCAAAGGAATTTATTTTCATCTCCGCATTGCAGCGGCCCAGGATCAGGTTGCTCATCCCCGGAGCCACCCCGCAATCCGTGATCACGGTTACTTTTTTTTCTTTGGCCAGGGCGTCGAGTTGCAGGGCCTCTTCGTTAAAGAAGGAAATATCCACTACGTTTTTTCCCGCCCTGATCACCGCCTCCAGTGTTTTGTAGCCGATATAACCGGGCACAGCTGTTACCACGAGGTCAAAGCGGGCAAACCAGTTTGGGTATTGCTCATATTGGGACAGGTTGACGATAACCGTTTGTACCGCTGTATTTTTTTTCCGCAGCTCCTGCAGCCTGACCGGGTTCAGGTCAAAGCAGGTAACGGAATAATCACGGGCCAGGTCCAGGGCAATCGCCCTTCCCACCATACCGGCACCGAGTACAGCAATCGTCATAAAGAAACACTTTGTACAAAGGTAAAGGACGGACCAATACGGGGGGAAAACAGGTCCCTTTAAACCAAACTGGCCCCTCGTTCGTATATTCAATCATGCGCTTCCCCCTTACCTGCCTGTTCCTGCTGGCCCTGTCCTGTAAAAAGCCAGCGGCTGTACCGGTAATGAATAACCCGCCGGTTCTGACAAACGCCAAAACCTGGCTGGCCCTCGGTGATTCTTATACCATCGGGCAATCGGTGGATCCCGCCGATCGCTTCCCCGCCCAAACAGTTAGTTTGCTGAAGCAGGCAGGTATCAATATCGGCAACCCCGCTTACATTGCGGCCACGGGCTGGACCAGCGGGGTGCTTCTTTCACAGGTGGAGGCACAAAACCCCGGAACCTACGATGTGGTGAGCCTGCTTATCGGGGTGAATGACGAGTACCAGGCCCATGATACAACGGGTTACCGCCAGCGTTTTACCACTCTCCTTGAAAAATCCGTACTGCTGGCAAAGGGAAAAAAGGAAAATGTATTTGTGTTATCCATTCCCGATTACAGCGTTACTCCCTATGCGGCATATTCCGATACGGCCCGGATCCGCGAGGAAATTGACTGGTTCAACGCAATCAACAAAAATGTAACGGACGCTTATCAATGCGTGTATCTCGATATTACGCCCTCCACCCGCGAGGGGCGCTATGACCGGAGCCTGATCGCAGCGGATGGCCTGCACCCTTCTGCACTGGAATACAGGAAATGGGCACAAAGACTGGCGCCATTGATGCAAGTGCTGTTGAAGTGAGACGGGAGGTCCGGAAGACGGAAAGGCGGGAAGTCCGGAAGACGGGAAGCCCGGAGGGCTTTAACCAGGATAGCCATCGGTGGTTGAATGAACCACAGGGAGGCAACCCCAACGGGGTTGAACAGGTTAAAAAAAGCCCGCCGTTTTACGGGCGGGCTCCATTGCTGTTGGTATTTGTTTCAGTATGTTATCAGAACTTGCTGACTAATTGTGATCCGGGTTTACCTTCCAGGTTCATTTTAAGGATATAGGTACCATTGCCCAGGCGGCCCAGGTCCATGCTGAGGGTCTGTACCCCGGCATTCAGTTGTACCGTGCGGCTGAGGATCCTCCTGCCGTTCATATCATACAATTCCACCGCGGTGGTTTCGCTTTTCCGGGCCGCAACCCGTACCTGCAACATTCCCTGGACGGGGTTGGGATATACGGTGAAGTAAGAGGCCGGTGTAATGCCGCGGTCAACGATCTTCATATCAGTAAAACGGATATCGCCGTTCCGGTTCCGCTGAACCAGCCGGTAGGTGGACATTCCATCAACGGGCTGAAGATCATTCAGCGTATAGGTCTGGGAATAGAAGGAAAATCCTTTCCCCGGTACAGTGCCAACGGAAACAAAGGTCTTGCCTGCATCCACAGAACGGAGAATTTCAAACCACTGGCCGGCTTCTTCGTTTTCGGTGGTCCATTTCAGTATCACTTTTTCTGTTTCATTCATGGTAAAGAAGGATGTTACCGGCGCCGGTGCCAGGCGGGCCGCATCGTTCCGGGTGTACCAGACAGGAGCGGTGATGATCCTTGTCCCATCGGCTTCGGTAATATCGAGGTAATAATAACGCTGGCTTCCGTTCAGCAGGGCATTGTCCGTATAAGAGAAGGGAACAGAGGTAAAGCTGGTTAGCTGGGTGGCGGCTGTACCGCTGCCGGGCACGCCGGTCATAATGGCCACTGACGTGATCGCGGCTGTGCTGGCCGTGCTGCTCAGCTCAATAAGCGGCGCCCCGGGACGGGTAATGATACTGCCGATGGGTTCAGTGTTTACCGTGAAGTTCAGTTTAGCGCTGCAATCTTCTGAAGCATAAAAGCGCATTTTACGCATACCGTCCAGCAGGCTGGTCTCGCTGAGCGAAGGAGCCATCACCACCAGTCTTGTTTTGGCAGTATGCCCGAAGGTCATATTGTGATTATCATGATCGATCGTGGGGCCGATATGATAACCTTTGGAAAGCATACTGCGGTAATAGGTAAGGTAGGACATGGAAGTAGCCGGATTGGTGTAGGTAGTATTGGTGGAGAAAGCGGGTCCGCTTTCCACGGCCGAACCCACGACCGCATCGTCGGCTGCAGCATCGTAGGTGCCATTCAGCAGGTTATTGTAATCCGTGCTGTTGGGGTGCGCCAGGTAAGCAATGGCATTGTTGCCATGGCGGTTGACGATATCAAAGAGACCGCCGGCCCCGGTGTACACGCCTTTCTGAACAAAGATGTCGTAGTTGCCGGCTTCCCAACCGACCAGGGAGTCGATACCATAAAGGACCACGTGACCGCCCCCGCTGATCGTACCCCACTCCATGCCGTACATCCCAATAAAGCCGGAGGTAGTGGCGGCTGCGGCCATACTGCGGCCCGGCTGCCAGTTGCTGATGCTCATCCCCGCTGTGGCGTGGTTGTGTTCGCTGATACCGAGAAAGTCCATGCAAAGGGCTGTTTTCGCATAGGCGTAATCGTCAGCCGGTGTTTTAGTGGTATTGTCGGCATTCCCGTCTGAATAACTGCTGTGCGCATGCAGGTTGCCGAAATAATGATTCAGGACACCTGAACTGACAATGCTGTTGCCACTCAGGGATTCCTGGTTTGAATTCAGCCCGGTGCTGCTGAAATTCACCGTACCGCTGTAGGCCGTATTGGGAGCAGCAGGTACAAAGCGGGCAAATACGGTTTGACCCGCCTGCGCTTCGGCCAGGGTGTAGGTGATACCAGCGCTGAACAGGCTGCCATCCCGGGATATTTCAAAGGAAGCAGGGGCAGTAAGGGTCAGCAGGTCGGTGAGGGAACTGCTGGTAAAAGCAAAACTCTGCACTGCGGAACTGCTGCCGGCGGCTGTAAATCCAAAACTAAGCGCCGCGGGATTTACCGTAATGGAAGCAGAAGGAGCTGCCCCCGTGGTAAAGGCCCAGGTAGTTGCGGCGCTGATACCGGCAAAATTATTCCCGGCAATATCTTTAAAGGAACCCGCATCGATCGTAACATAATAGCCGGTGCTGAAAGAAAGTCCGCTGAAAGGAATGGTAGCCGTGGCCCCGCTTACAGTAACTGCAACATCGGTAACCGCGGTGGTTTGAACCGCAACATTGTCACTGCTTCTTTTTATACTGATAGTACCCGTAGTTCCTTTCTGGATGTTTTCACTGAAGGTGATCGCCAGGTTGCCGCTGAGGGCGATATTGGCAGATCCGTTTGCCGGGCTGAAGCTACTGGCCGTGGGCGGAGTCAGGTCGCTGCCACTCAGCAGGATTGAAAAATCATCAATGGCCAGGCCGTCATCTGCACCGGACGCATCAAAATCATTCCAGCGCAGCCAGAAAATAGCATTATTGGCAATGCTCAGCCCGGTGATGGTGGCTGTTTTCACAGTGCGGTTGGCAGCTGCATTCCCGTCCTTGGCCCCGGTTGTGGCAGTACTGGGGGAAGCGAAGTCCAGGGTGTTATTATCCACCCATGTCCCGGTGGATAAGGAGGTCGCATTGAGACTGTATTGAAAATCCAGCTGGTCGGGACGGGCTGCGGCACCGCATCTCCACTGCTCACCGGTATAAGTGATGCTCAGGGAAGTGATGGTGCTGCCTGTACTGTTGCGGATCTGTACGCCAAGAGTGGGGGCTACAGAACCGGAACGAAGGGCGCCGAATGCCCTTTCCGTATTCGTGCCTGTCCCATAACTATAGGTATTACCGGTAGCGGTACCACCAGCGTCAGAAGCATAACTGGTATTGGCCCCGGTGCCGGTTTCCAGGAGCTTCCAGCCCGTGGGCAAAGTGGTCGATGTGCCCGAAGTCGCCTTCAGGGTGTTAAAGTTTTGTGTGTAGGGAGTACTGGTAGAAGTGATACTGACCTGTGCAGAAACGGAAAAAGCAAAAAGCAGTCCCGCTCCTGCCATCAGCAGGGAAGAGAATTTTTTTCTCATGTTGTTGATTTTGGTTTAAGATTAGCAGCATCTAAGATGTATATAAAATTTTGATTATTCAATTTATTCGGCAAAGGGATTATCCACATGTGTTAATAGCCGGGGAAGATAACAGATACTTAATAGTGAAATAATAGACCGGTAACGGGAAATCAGCAGGATATTATTCAGTTACTTCGTACCAGCAAAATACGATCGCATGCCCCGACCCCGCTTTTTTTTCCTCCTGCTGCTTTTACCCGCTTACCTGCAGGCTCAAACGAATTTTACATCCCTGGTCAACCCGTTTATTGGTACCGGTGGCCACGGTCATACCTTTCCGGGGGCCAGCCGCCCTTTCGGGATGATGCAACTGAGCCCGGACACCCGGCTGGAAGGCTGGGATGGCTGCAGCGGGTATCATTATTCGGATTCCCTGGTCTATGGATTTTCGCATACCCATCTCAGTGGAACCGGGATTGCTGATTACTGCGATATCCTGCTGATGCCGTTTACCGGTGAGGTACAATGGAAGAATAAGGACTATGCGTCCCCCTTTTCCCATAAAAACGAAGAAGCCCGCCCCGGGTATTACGGGGTCCTGCTGGATAAATTCAATATCCGGGCCGGGCTGACCACTTCGGTCCGCTCGGGGATGCACCAATACACCTATGATGCCAGCGCCACCGAAGGGAAGGTATTGCTCGACCTGCAGCACCGGGATGAAGTGCTGGCCTCCTCCCTGGAAATGGTGAATGAAACAACGGTAAGGGGCATGCGCCGGAGCCGGTCATGGGCGAAAGACCAGGTCATTTATTTCTACCTGCAGTTTGACCGGCCCTTCCGGGAACCCGTTATTGCCCGGGATGATGTTTCAGCACCCGGCCTGCTTTCCGCCAGCGGGAAAAACATTAAAGCCTGTTTCTCTTTCCCGCTCGGGGCTGACAAACAGGTAAAGATCCGGATCGGCATCTCAGGGGTAAGTATGGAAAATGCACAACGCAACCTGGAAGCCGAAATTCCCGGCTGGGATTTCGGCACACTGCGAAAAGAAGCGGAGGCCGCCTGGAACAGGGAGCTCGGAAGGATCGAAGTGAGGGGTGGCAGCCCGGACCAGCAAATGGCTTTTTATACTGCGCTTTATCATACGATGCTGGCCCCAAATGTATATACCGATGTGAACGGCCAGTACCGGGGTACGGACGGGCAGGTGCATCAGGCGGAAGGATTTACCAATTATTCCGTGTTTTCGCTATGGGATACCCACCGGGCCCTGCACCCCCTGCATACGATCATCAACCGGCAGCGGACCAACGACTGGATCAATACCTTCCTGGCACAGTATAAAAACGGCGGGATGCTCCCGGTATGGGAGCTTAGCGGCAATGAAACCTTTTGCATGATCGGTTATCATGCCGTCCCGGTGATTACAGATGCCTGGCAGAAGGGAATCCGCGGTTTCGATGCAAAACTGGCCCTGCGGGCTATGACGGATTATGCTGAAAGCAACCGGTACGGGTTACCCGCTTATATACAGCGTGGTTTTATCAGCAATGAAGATGATCCTGAAAGCGCTTCCAAAACGGTGGAGTATGCATACGATGACTGGTGCATTGCGCAGTTTGCCGGCATGACCGGGAATAAAGAAGTGTACAAGCGATACAACAAGCGGGCCCTGCATTACCGCAACCTTTTTGATCCGCGGGTAAAACAGATCCGGGGAAAAGTACAGGGCTTTTGGTATTCGCCCTATGATGCCACGGAGGTCAACAACTTTTTTACCGAGGGTAATAGCTGGCATTACTCCTTCACGGCGCAGCAGGATATAGACGGGCTTAAAAAATTATATGGAGGAAGTGCAGGCCTGGCGCAAAAACTGGAAGAACTCTTTACCACGCAAAACAGGCTCAGCGGCCGGGAGCAGGCGGATGTGACCGGGCTGATCGGCCAGTATGCACATGGGAATGAACCCAGTCA
This sequence comes from Sphingobacteriales bacterium, assembly GCA_016219985.1. GTDB lineage: Bacteria > Bacteroidota > Bacteroidia > Chitinophagales > Chitinophagaceae > JJ008. Next base: position 65,756 of record JACRJO010000031.1, read on the forward strand.
CCACCTGGCTTATCTTTTTAATTATGCAGGCAAACCCTGGCGCACCCAGGAGATCGTGCACCAGGTCTGCACGGAATTCTATCCCAACCAGCCCGACGGGCTCATTGGCAATGAAGACTGCGGGCAGATGAGCGCCTGGCTGGTCTTCAGCGCCATGGGATTTTACCCCGTCACTCCCGGCAGCGGCGACTATGCACTGGGTACTCCCCTGTTTGAAGAGATAAAGATCAGCTTCGAAAACGGGCACTCTTTTCTTATTAAAGCCAAAAACTACGCGCCGGGGAATCTTTATACGGACGCGGTGAAACTGAACGGGAGACCTCACCCGGCAACCTTCTTACGCCATACGGACCTGGGGAAGGGAGGTGAACTGATCTTTGAGATGAGCAACCAGCCCAATAAACGAAGAGGTATAACCGAAAAGGATATGCCGCATACATCTGTGGAGGATCGTTTTTTCACCGCCGTGCCTTTTTTTGATATGGAGCAATATAAATTCAAATCAACAGCTCTTGTAAAACTAAAACATATTGATCCGGCGGCAACGATTTACTATCATATAACGGGAGACAGCGTACAGAAAAAAAACTCCTTTGCCCGCTATACCCGGCCCTTTCTGCTTTCCCGGACAGACACGATACAGGCTTTTGCCTGGAAAAACGGAGTCAAAAGCCCGGTGGTATTCCGGAAATTTTACCAGGTACCTTCGGACAGGAGCATCACCGTTCTCAGTGAAGTGCATCCTATGTACACGGCCGGCGGGAAAGAGGCGCTGATCGATGATATTACCGGTACGGAGAACTGGAAGACCGGCGACTGGCAGAGTTATTATGCCAAAGATTTTGAAGCCATTATTGACCTGCAATCGGTCCGGCCGGTGCAGTATGTGGGGGTGCATGTGTTGCAGGACATTGGTCCCTGGATCCTTTATCCCAAAGAACTCATCGTCGAAGTAAGCAACGACGGGAAGAAGTACGAATATTTAACCAAAGTAAAGAATAAGACCGGGACAGAAATAAAAGGACCCGTGCACCAGGAACTGGGTGCACGGGTCAGTATAAATGCACGGTACCTGCGGTTCAAAGCGATCAGCGGCGGAACCCTGCCGGCTTGGCATGAAAGCGCCGGTTCACCAGGCCATTTGTTTATTGATGAAGTGATTGTCCGCTGACGGGCATCGCTTCTTTACCCGCATCGGACAAATCCACTTTCGGGGGTATCAGTTTATATACCACCGGTGTCACAATCCTTGATAATACCGTGGAGGAGATCAGTCCCCCGATCAGCACCAATGCCAGTGGGGAGATCAGCGGGTTGCTGCTGAGTGCAATGGGGGTAAGACCGCCAATGGCCGTCAGGCTGGTGAGCACAATCGGCAGAAAGCGCAGTTCACCGGCTTCCCGGATAGCTTCATCCAGCGACTTGCCTTCGGCCCGCAACTGGTTGGTGAAATCCACGAGCAGGATGGAGTTCTTTACTTCAATTCCTGCCAGGCCGATAAACCCGACAATGGCCACGAAGGACATGGGGTTACCGGTAAGCCATAACATGATCACCCCGCCGATCACCCCGAGCGGGATAACCGACAATACGATCAGGGTACTCTTGAAAGTGCGGAACTCGAGGATCAGCACAATAATAAAGAGAAAGATCGTGGCGATAATCACTGTCATAAAACCGCTGCCAAAAGTATCTTCCCGGCTTTCAATTTCACCCGCCAGTTTCAACTGGTAGCCCGGAGGTAAATGAAGCTGCGGGGCTTTTTCCATGAATTCACTGAGCACCTGCTGGGCAAGGATTCCCCTGGCGGTAAAGGCAGTGATCACCACAAAACGTTTTTTGTCGAGGTGCTTGATGGTACTCGGGCTTGTTTCAAATTCCAGCTGGGCCACCTGGTTCAGGGGAACGGGGGTACCCGCGGCATTATTGATAAAAATTGACTGGAAAGTATTCAGGGAGGCGAATTTATCCCTGGGCGCATTCACTTTGATCGCATAGTCCTCCCCTTCCGGATCGGTATATTTTCCGGCGTCAACCCCCGCGATGGCGAGGCGCACGGTTTTATCGATATCGGCGGTAAGTATGCCGAGGGTCCTGGCTTTATCTGTATTGATCCGGAGCTTGATATCCGACTTCAGTACCCCGACTTCATTGTTTACATAGATCGCGCCGGGAATGGTTTTCAGCAAGGCCTCTGTTTTGGCGGCGTACTGCCGCAGGGTATCCAGGTTGTCGCCGCTGATCCGGATGGCTACAGGCGCTTCAATGGGCGGCCCCTGTTCAAAATCCTTTACTTCAATTTTCGCCCCGGCCACTTTCATGAATTTCTCCCGTAACTGTTCAATCAGTTCGCGTTTTTCGGAAGGACTGATATCATTATACAGCTGTACAAAAAACTGGGCAAAATCCGATTTCTCATTTTCCGGGATCACATTGTAATAGATCCGGGGATTGCCTTTGCCCACATTGGTGATATAGTACTCCACGTTCTTTTCCTTTTTCAGTTCACTCTCCACGTAGCGGGCCATTTTATCCGTGGCTTCGAGGTTGCTTTGCAGCGGCATGTTCAGGTTCACCAGGAACTGTGGTTTCTCCGATGTGGGGAAAAGACGGAAGCCGATTATTTTGAAGAGTACCAGGGAGGCGGCGAATAATCCCAACGCTACAAGAAGGGTTGTGACGGGTCTTTTCAACGAAATATCAAGCAGCCGGGCATAGGAACCGCTGATCAGTTTTTTCAAACCACGGAGAATAAGATTACCATCGGGGTTGTGTGAGGTCTTTAAGACTTTACTGGCGAGGAAGGGCACAATGGTCAGCGATACCAGCATGGAGGCCAGTACAGAAGTGATCACCGACATAGGGAGACTGCGGATAAACTCGCCGGCGGCTTCGGGTAAGAAGACGAGGGGTAAGAAGGCAATAACCAGGGTGGCGGTACAGCCAAGAACGGCCAGGCCAATCTGTTTGGTGGCATTGATCACCGCTGTATTTTTGGCGACACCATCCCTTAACCAGCGTTCAATATTTTCCACTACCACGATGCTGTCGTCCACGAGCAGGCCAAGGGCCACCACCAATCCCACGATACTCAGCTGGTTCAGCGAATAACCCATAGCATTCATCATCACGATTCCCATGCCCAGCGAAAGCGGGATGGCGATCATGACCACCAGGGAGGCCCTTAATCCGAGGGGCAGCAGGGTAATAAGCACCAGGCCGATCGCGATCAGGAAATCGGTGCCCAGTCCCCCGAGCCGGCGGCCCACATTATCAGCCTGGTCGAAATGACGGACGAGTTCAATATTTGTGGGCAGGGTTTTGGCAAAATTTTCAATAACCGGCAGGTAGTCCTTTTGTGTTTTTGAAATATTCTCCCCCGGTTTCTGGGCAGCGGTTACGAGTACGGCGCGATGACCATTGATCCGGGTGATATGCTTTTGTTCTTCGTAATTGAACCCCACGTCAGCGACCTCTTTCAGGTACACGATATGGCCATTGCCATTGTACACCACCGTATTTTGTATTTCTTCAAGGCTTTTATAATCGCCGCTGGTTTTTACATTAAAACTCCGGGTACCGGCCCTTACACTGCCACCGGGTATATTGGCGGCTTCGCCCTGGAGGCTGCCGATCACATAGTTCAGCGGAATTTTCAGTTGTGCGATCTTATCTAACCGGAGGTCCACCCGGATGACCTGGTCCGGCAGGCCCCAGTAATCCACTTTTTTAAGACTTTTTACTTTTTCCAGGTCTTCTTTCAGGTTTTCTGCGAAGTATTTCAGCCGTTCGTCCGAAGCGTTTTCTGAAACGAGGGCGATTTGCAGCACGCTTACATCCGTGGGGGAGACCTTATTTACTTCCAGTTTGTAAATATCGGGGGGCAGTTCGGAGCGGATGGAATTGATTTCCCGTACCAATTCCTGGTACTTGGCTTCCACATCGCTGTTGTACTTGTATTCCACGTTGATCACCGCCACCCCGTCATCGATCCGGGTGGTGATCTTTTTCAGGTTTTCCAGTTCACTTACTTTTTTCTCAATGGGTTTTACCACCAGTTCTTCCATATCGCGGGGGGAGGTGCCGGGATAAACCACGATGATGGGATATTGCGGGGGATGGATTTCCGGGTCTTCGGCCCGGGGCATGGTGAAGAGGGTGGTAATACTGACCACCACCACCATCAGGAAGACCACCAGGGTGAACTGGTAGTTTTTTACAAAAAAAGAGGTCAGGCGCATAAAAATGATTTGATGGTTGGAAATGGTTTAGCGGGCAGTGATTACCGATTGTTCATTCAGGTAAGGGCTTCCGGAGCTGACGAGGAATGCATGTCCTTCCAGGCCGGAAGAGATATAGGCGGCGGTATTGCTGATGGACACAATGGTCACTTCCACTTTTTTCACGGACCTGCGGTCATCGGTGACAAAGACGAATCCTTTTTTTCCATTTGCTTCCAGCAGGGCATCATAGGGGATGCTGAAACCGGGCGTCGAGCCCGAAGCGGTAATGGTCGCTGTACCAAACATCCCGATGGCGGCTTGTTCTTTTCCGAGTTCAACCTGCAATTCTGCCTGGAAGGAACCGCTTACGGGGTCAGCCGCGAGGGATTTTTTGCTTACCACGGCCGGAAAGATTTTGCCCGGGAACGCATCGATCTTCACCGTGGCTTTATTCCCGTTTTCAACCAGGGCCCAGTCATGATCCGCCAGCCCGAGTTTGAGGATCCATTTGCTGGAAGCCGAAGCGGCGTTCATGACCAGGACCGGCGTACCGGGACTGGCTAACTCGCCGGTATTCCCGAGTTTTTTTACAATAAAGCCATCGGCCGGCGCATAGATCTTTGAATATTGCTGGTTAAACAGGGCCTGTTGTAAATTTTGCCGGGCGATATCCGCGCCGGTTTTTGCATTTTGCAATTGTTCGAGAGTGGCCACGCTGTCGCGGTAAAGATTATAAGCCCGCTGGTAATCGCGTTGCGCTTTTTCCAATCCTAATTCCACCTGCTGTACCTGGGCTGCGATCTCGGTGGATTTAAGGGTGGCGAGTAACTGGCCGGCCCTGACTTTATCCCCTTCTTTCACCCATACGTTTTCAATCACGCCGCCGGTCTTGAAAGAAAGGCGGGCTTCGTTCTCGGTGGAAAGCAGGCCGGAAGCATCCACCTGGTTCACCGATGTATCACTGCGTATGGGAATCAGTTTTACCGGGATCGTGTCTTTACCGGTCCATACATTTTTTTCGCTGGTTTTGCCCCCGCAGGACTGTAAGAGGAGGGCGATGGTTACAAGGAATAAGAGGTTACGCATAAAATGATTTTATTGGAGGGTAAAAGTTGCTGTTTGTCTTTCGTAATCGGCGAGGGCCTGCCATACCCTCGACTCACTGATATTTACCAGCAGCCGGGCATTGGTCAGCTGGGTGCGGGCATCGAGGAGTTCGATAAAGGGACTGATGCCTTCTTTATAGCCTTTGTCGGTCAGGTTGAAATATTTTTGAGCGGCTTCTTCCTGTTTGACGGCCGACTGGTAATTGCCATAAGCGGTCAGCACATTATTCCGGCTGACAAAGGCGGCAAGTTGTAATTGCTCTTTTACCTGGTCCGTATGCAATTGCAGGGCGGTTAGGTCTAACTGTGATTGCCCGATCTTATAAAGATTTCTTTTGCCGTAAAAAAGAGGTACCTGTAACTGGATACCGCCGAGGTAGAAAAAGGATTTCCTGTTCATCCTGAAATCAAAGCCCTGTGCTGCGAGGTCCAGGAAGGCATTCAGCCGCGGTATGCGGTAGGCCTGGTTCAGCTTCAGGGCCTGCCGGCTGATCGTTTTGGCAATGGAGAGTCCTTTCAGTTCTTCCCGGTTGCTGATATCACCAGTCAGCGAAGCGTTCAGTTGCAATAAGGCTTCTTTGAAATCAGGGTGGCTGATGATCACTGAATCGGTCAGGGGCCTGTTCAGCAGGAAATTGAAATAGGCGCCGGCATTGCGCTGGTCATTCTGCGCGGTGAGTAGCTGGCTTTCCACCAGTTTTACCTCGCTCTCCGCGCGGGATACATAAGCCGGAAGGCCCTTGCCGTTACTGAGCAGGGACTGGTTGACGCGGAGGTTTTGCTGTACCAGGCCCAGGGCGCTTTCATAGATCGCGGTTGCTTTTCCCGCGGCGAGGTAGTTGAAGTAAGCGTTCTTTACTTCTTTCACCAGTTCCCGTTTATAGGTATCTGCTTCGTTGGCCTGCAGGGCGGCCTGTTGTTCCTGGATATTGCGGTTCGCCTGCAGGGCGGGATTAATAAGGGGCAGGGTAGTTTTGATCCGCAGGTCATAAAAATTATCGGGGTTCAGCTGTTCCGATACATTGCTGATGGGTTTGAAATTGTTGGAACCCGTCAGCTGATTCAAGGTGGCATAGACCGGGTTCACCAGGTCGCCCACCGGGATATTGATGGAACGGCCACCTTTGGCGAGGGTGTATTGCGCTTCAAAGGAAGTGCTGGGGAGAAAAAGGCTTTTCGCTTCTTTCAGGGCCAGCAGGCTCTTGTCAAGGGCGATCTTCTTTTCTTTCAGCACCCGGTTATTCGCGAGGGCTTCTTCGAGGTACTGCGGGGGCAGGGACTGAGCGAGCAGCCGGGCGGACACCCCGGAGAGCAGCAGGAAAAGTAACAGGGGTTTTAGTTGAGCTATCATTAATCATTGTTTTTTTTATAAACAGTGTTCATTAATAAGGCAAAAAAAATTAAAACTTTTCTAATGCGGATATAAAGATTTTGTACCCGTTTTCCATCAGTTCTTTGGGTTCCAGGTTCACATCATGGTAAGCTTTGCAACGGTCACGGCAGTAGAGGGCGCTCATCCCGTGTACCATGGACCAGATTGTAAAGGAGAGGTAGTTGATATCCCTTCCCCGGAAGCGTCCCTGTTCCTGGCATTCGCGGAGAATATTCTTCAGGTAATCGAGGGTCTGGTGGCCCATTTTCCAGTCTTCCATATCGATCTCATGTTTGATCGGGGCCTGCAAAATGAACATTAAATCATAAAAATCGCGGTTATTTTGCGCAAAATCGAGGTAAACAGCCCCCATTGCCTTCAATCTTTCAAAGGGATCCTGTACATGCTGAAGGGGCTGCATTTTTTTCAGCATACGGCTGAAACCCTCTTCGTGCAGGGCGTGAAAGATCTCATCTTTGTCTTTAAAATAGAGGTAAATCGTCCCCGGGCTGTATTCAATTTTCTCGGCAATCGCCCGGATGCTGGCCTGCTCGTAACCTTTTTCAAGGAAGATCGTACGGGCTGCGTCGAGGATCAGGCTCCGCATTTCTTCTTTTTCCCGTTGTTTCCGGTTGGCGATGGTCATGACGAGATTGTTTACAGGGGCAAAAATAATGAACAGTGTTCAGCGGACAAAGAAAAGCTGAAATTTTTTTTTAAGGGGCCGGACGGCCTTTCAATATCCGGGTCCCGGCGGGCTAACTGGTAAAATGGTTTTAAAGGGGCTGTGCAAAATCCTTATACTCCACCACATAGGTATTATTCCACCTGTCGTGCCAGGGATAGCAGGGGGAGCCCAGGGCGCTGAAGGCGTTAAAAGGAACAGCCCGGCTCAGCCCGCGGAGAAGGGCTGTGCTTCCGCCGATACGGCTGCCATCGGCATTAACCGCGATCGTACCGGTAACCAATTTTCCCAGCGAACGGCCCCTGAATACGGCTTCGGTCAATCCCATATAGAGTCCGTATAGAAGAAGGACAATAAGATTGCCAACGAAATTAAAGCCTTCAGTTTCCCCGTATATCATAATGGCGAGGTCCATACTGACCGCGACAATTACGTAACTGAAGAAATACATAAATACATAGAAACTGATCAGGTCAATGAGATAATTGGCGAAACGTTTGCCTGAGCCGGCCTGGGTGAGGGTTCGTTTGAAGTCATCAAACAAGTGTTGCTCTTCGGGTTGCGCGGATTGATACTCTTCCATTGGATAAAATTTTGGTGTGTAAAATAATAAAAATCCGGCGGTAATCAGGGCAGGAAATCAGTGACTATTAAGACTGCTGCTGACAGGATGCCTGCAGAAAAGGGACAGCCTGCCTGATAAGAATCACTTTTATAATTTTTGAAACAGGCCTGCTGTCATCGTAATTTCATTGTTCGCCTGCCGATGGATAAATAATCATACACCGGCCTGGGGATTGCAGACCGGTGCTAACCGTATTACGGCAAATCCGCCAAAGAATGCCTGACCGGCTATTCCTGAACTCTAAAGCAGGGCCGGGTTATGAATACAAAAAAGTTATGGAAATGTCCCCGTTGCGGCCGCCGGTTTGAGCGGCAGGGGCAAACGCATTCCTGTCATGTTGTTTCACTGAAGGAACATTTTGAAGGAAAGGAAAAGGGAGAAACCCTGTACTATAAACTGGTGCAGGCGATTAAAAAAAAGACCGGGCCATTCAGGACAGACCCGGTGAAATGCTGTATCCACCTGGTGGACCGCAGCACTTTTGCCGCGGTCAGGGTCCTGCGGCAAAAGATCCGGGTGGACTTTACTCTTCCGTATAAAGTCAGCAGCCCGCGGCTCTTAGCTTCTGTAAAGATATCGGCCCACCGTTATTTATATTATACAGATGTTACCGGCCCAGCGGAAATCAATGCAGAACTAATCAGTTGGATCGGCGAGGCCCGCCACCGGGAGAAAGCCGGCCGTTCCGAAGAATCGGATCATTTTAATTTAAAAAACTGAAATATGGATACCAAACATTTTTGTCAAAGCTGCAGCATGCCGCTCGACAAACCCGAAATGATGGGTACCGAAAAGGACGGGACCCGGAGCAAAGACTATTGCACTTATTGTTACCAGCATGGCGCTTTTCTCAGTCCCGGTATGACGCTGGAAGAAATGAAAACGCTGGTGAAAACGCAGATGGAAAAAATGAACATCGATTCCGCCCTGGTGAAGAAAGCGGTGAAGAGCCTGCCGATGCTTAAACGGTGGAACAAGGTCAAAAAACCGGTAGTCGCTTAATTTATAAAACAGGGAGTGTTCAGACAGGCAAATAGCAGTGATTGCAGGTGAATTTTTATTATAACCGCAGGGGCGGGGAGAACGCAGAGTCGCTTCCCCTCCGGGTCTCCCGAAGGGGACCCGGGGGTCTTTTAATCTTTGCGGGATACAAAAAACATCCCGGGGCTGATGAATGCCGTGCAGTAAAGGCTTTCCCGTTAAATAGTTAGTGCAGGCTTACTACCTTGGTCATCTGCCAGGCGCCATCCCGATGCCGCCAGAAGATGATGAATTTGCTGGCATGCACGGAAGCATTGGGTTCCTCGCTGTTGCGGAAGATATGCTGCCCCATTTCCACGGCGCCGAAATCCTGGATGGGATAAACTTCAATACTTCCTTTGAGAAGCTCACGGCTGGTGCGCCCGCAGACATATTTCTTTGTACTGGCGAGAATTTCATTTTTGTCGGTCATCAGTCCGCCTTTATCATGATAAAACTCGATGGTATCTGCATAATACCGGGCCTGTGTTTCCAGGTCGCAGGTATTATAGGCAGCAAAGAAAATACTGTCCTGTGCAGCGATCGTATGATACAAGGCCGCATCCACGGGTTTGTACGCCGTTAAAAGCTGCCGGCTGTTGCTGCAGGCCGCGAGGGAAAGGCAGAGGTAAAAAAAGGAGAGACGTTTCATAAGGGCAAAATAGCACCTGCCTCGCTAATTACCCGTAAAATAGGATGAACGGAAGGAGCCATCATTTTTGCAGATTTTCTATGATCCTGTGTTCCAGACTATCAGGCTGCAGTAATCAATCATTCAAAAATGAAGATCCCCCGGTCGCTTAAAGACCAACCGAAAGCTCCATCGTGTTTTCCACGTTCAGCCCCGTCATGGCGCCGATGCGGAAGGAGAGTTTCTGTCCTGCCGTGCTCTCTCCACCCACGGTACCGCTGGCACTGACTTCGGTGAGATAGGCCAGGTCGGTCACCTGTCCCTTTGTATTGAAAGTGATCTCAAAACCCGTCTTGGCTTCCAGCCCGGTTTTCCGGAAACCCAGCGGTGGCCCTTCGGCGCTCACCCCCACCCCTCCAAAAATGCTGATCTCCTTTTTTTTGAAATTCCATTTTACCGCGCCGGCCAGTCCTTCAGTACATTCCAGTTCGAGGCTCTCACAGTCAACCCCCATACTGCAGGGTTCACTGCCGATCTTGAAGGTCTTGCCCTCAAAGGGGCAATCCGGTTTAAATTTATCCGGTACCGTTACCGCATCATCTGAATTGGAATTTTCCAGCTTATCCGGCGGCATCTGCGGGCAGTCGCCCTGCACGGTGGCAAATGAACCGATATTCTGGAAGGCAAAACCCAGTTGCCGCACCTGGTAATCGGTATAGAGCAGGGACAGCTGGCTGGTCACAAAACTCTTGCGCCGGTCGTTCAGTTTTTCAAACTCATTCATGTCATAGCAGCGGTTCAGGTACGGTTCACAATAGATCCAATACGTCATCAGCAGGTCGGTGTACTTACGGTGACGCTCACCTGCAACCTGGCGCCAGTCGCGGTAGTACATTTCGCGGATCTGTTTCATATCCTTGCAGCGCTGGATCATAAATTTTTTCCAGGCATCGGGGTTGGCATTCATCGCGGCCACCCTGGCTTCATCGCCGGCGGTCAGGTTCTGGATCGCCCCGTCCATTTTTTTAATAGCAAGGCTGTCTTCGCGCAGGGCATCGTAGAAGACTTTGTCCAGTTCCTGTTCATAATACTCCTGCAGGAGGTCCATTTCCAGTATATATTTTTTATACAGCACCCGGCCGCTGCGGCTCTCTTTTTCATACCAGGCCTGTTGTGCCTGCGGGCTGGCTTTCAGCATTTGCATGGCCTGGTCAAATTCCTTACCGGATGATTTACTGATCTGTCCCAGTTTCTTAATCACCTTGTCTACTGAATTATCATTGATCAGGGTTACTGCATCGGGCCAGTTCGGGAAATCCGGGAGCCGGAGCTGGTCCACCGGCATACCGGGATTGGGGGCTTCGGAGCCGCTGCTTCCGGGAGGGGGATTACCGTATGACTGATCCGGTTTGTATTCTTCCCGGTACTGCAGCCGTTCGTGCAGGCTGCCCATGGATTCGCAGTAAGCGGATCGTATCCCGGCGAATAGTTGTTTCATGGCGGATTTCAGGTCACGGCGCTTCAGGTAAACGGATACGAGGCTTTGCTGCGCCGGTGCGAAATCCGGGTTTGCCAGCAGGGCTTGTTTATAGCAAACTTCAGCACTTCGGTCATCCTTTAGTTCAAAGAGGGTATTGCCCAGGTTGGTCAGGATCACCGGGGCATTGGGACAGAGTTTCTTTGCATAGAGCAGCACTTTCAGCGCGGCTTTATTCGAATCGAGGTCGCGGAGCAGGGAACCGTAGTTGTTTACGATCAGGGTATCGTTGGGAAACAGGGCCGCGGGTTTGGCGGCGAAGATGGCGGCGGTATTCATTGAATAGCCCAGTCCTTTAACCAGGGCCGAAGCAGAGCTCATGTTACCAGCGAGACGGAGTTTATCTTCTTTTGCATTCTCCAGTTTGCGGAGTTCGCCATCCACCAGGGCTTTTTCCTTTGCATCATAGATCTGTGCATAGAATTGCCGGACGGTTTTATCCGCCATTTTCACCAGTTCGGCGGAGCTGCTCCCTTTTGTGGTATCAACCTTGATATACTGAAAGGCTTTTCCGGTTTGTGCCAGCCCGGAAAGGGGGCTGCCGGACAAGCTGAGAACAAACAGCCCGCTGAGAAGAAGTATTCGTTTCATAACAGGGAATTAATGCATCATTACTTCACCGGTTTCAGGGTGGTGAAGCTGATATCGTTTCCATAGATCGTGTTGCCGGATACAATTGCGTAGGCCCGCACATGCAGGGTGGTGCCTGGAGTTAACCCGGTTATAGCAGACCGGTAGTTCACCGGTCCCTGGTTAGCCTTGGACAATCCGAATTTAGTGTTGGCGGTCGTGGGATTAACTCCCTTCCCCACACAGACGCCCAGGGTTTTGGGTAAATGCTGCGGATCTTCCACGGAGAAAAGGCATTCGGCCGAAGTAGTCTTGATGTTTACCACCTGGAGTGTTTTAACCAGGATGCCAATGGCGGGACTTGCCGGGCGGAAGGCGCTGCTAATATAGAGTACAACCAATGCCGGCGCCAGGGTAAGGGCCAGCAGGGAGAACAGGCGTTTCATATTAAGGTATTTGGCTAAAGGTAGAACAGCACCGGGGGGCAGCCCAAGTATTTCAGAGGCCGGGGGATATGATTTTTCTCAATTGAAAATTTCGTTCCTGTCATCCTTCGATACGCCGGCCTTATGGGCCGGCTACTCAGGATGACTTTCGTTTATAATCGTACCCGGTAGGAACTGCTCAGCCTGATAAAAAATCCGTCGCCCCAGTTGCGGACCGTGAGGTAGTTTTTGTCGTTCAGGCCGGTCCGGATTTTCCGGAACAGTCCAAAACCCGGTTCGAGGGACAGCACCCAGTTTTTGACCGGGTAAAAGTCGAGCCAGGCAGAGAGCTGGTTATCTTCCAGCCGCATGTACAGGCCATTGTCCAACCGGTAGGAGTTGCTGACAGCGCGGAATGTAAAGCCGCCATAGAGTTGCCTATTCCATTGGTGTTCGAAGCTCAGCCGGCCGGGCAGGAGGCCGAAGAGATAATTTTTTTTATCAATCCGCCAGTCGGCCCCCAGCAGGGGCATGACGAAGAGGCCGAAGCATTCGGCGTTCATATAAACCCCGAAGCGGAACTTCTGGTCCGGCCGGACGGCAAAGCTGGCAAAGCCGGTGCCACCCGGTTGAAAGGTTTTTTTCCCAAACAGGGTTTCCCCGTTTGTCCGCACAATGCCCGCCAGCGCCAGGCTCCATTTAGTATTCAGCGGAAAGATCAGTCCCAGCGGCAGGGCCAGGCTTTGAACCGTGGGAACGATATTCTTTTTACCGGCCGAATCAATCTGCCATTGCTCATAAAAGGGACTCAGCAGCAGGTAAGTTTTTGCTTTGAGTTTAACGGGCAGGTCGCTGCCGGCCCAGAGATGGGAATGCGGGGTGGCGGCGGCGTTATTGTTGCGGAAAGCATGGGTGTAACGCAGTTGGAGGGGGTCCACGAAAGGTTGGGCATGAATGCTAACAGTGAAAAGAATCAGTGTGGTGCTGGTTGAAAGTGATTTTTTCATATTTAATGTTATGATTCTTTCGTAAATCCTTTAGGATTTTTGAAAATATAAACAAGATCAAATATGGAAGGAAGCTCATCTTCGAACCATCCATGTAATAATTTTACGGGTACAGCGTCAGTTACATGGCCGTTTGATAAAATGGCTAAAGCTTTAGGAATAATCTCTGAAGTATCTATTATCTGTAGTTCGTCCAAAAGCCGGAAATTATTATTAAGCTGAATAAGATTACCGTAAAAATTCCTTTGGATTTCATAGGGAGGTACATTATGCCCACCCATTTTGGCCCGTTCTAATACCCGTAATTCAGAGACAGACGGATTTGATAATCCTAAAAAAATCATATGAATTGTATACCCTGCAGATTTAAAACGCCGGGGGGTCGACCAATTCTCATCTTCGGGAAAGTGGCCTTCATAAACAAAATGATCATTATTGCTAATTGCCCCGGTAACACGATTTTCAAATTCTTCATTCAACCATGCTAAAGCGATACGTTCAGCTTCTTTTAAAGAGGGGGTTACTTTTTTATAAACCTGTTTACGTTTTTGCATAAACAGTTTATCACCATCAAATGGTTCGTAGTTATCCCTGATGTTTTCAGGTAAGTAATACCGGCCTGTGGTTGATTTTCCGGCACCGTTGGAGCCTGTGATTATGAATAAACCGGGCATTTGCAATTAAACAAACTGAAGCTTTTTCCGGACAGCATTTTTTTCTGCTTTTGTAAGTTCTCTTACTTTTTCGAAATCCTTTTTAGATCTGTTAATGGTTACAAGCTGAATATTGCCATCCGGAAATTCAAGATAACATTGATCAGCAGGAAGGCTGGATACATTAATCATGAATGGATGCCCGCTCTCCAGTTTGGTTTTTCTCATTAATCGGATAGCGAATAAACCCGACTCTTCCAGTTTTTTTCTTTTCATCAGCGATTAGATTTATTCCAGAGGATTTGACGGGATAAATATACTAAATTTTCAAAGCCCGGAAAGTAACTGAAATTCAGCCACTTGTGTAATTATTATTCATTCCGGCACAACCCTCATCAGAGAAAACCTGACTTCCAGCCGGCCGGACCGGCGGGAACTGAGGCGTTTCGGAAAGCACAGGTGTAGCGAAGCCGGAGGAACCTGCAAAGGGTTGAGCAAGGAGACAGCAGGCAGAGTTGCTCAATGCGATTATCAGGAAGAGGGGTTTCAGGGGGAATTTTTTTAAAGGTAAAGAATTCTCAGCAGGGAGTTTGCCGTAACCGGGCCCGGACTTGTTCGGAGTTAAAGCGCATGGTGCGCTTTAAGGTTGGGGAAATTCAGGCTAATCCGGGAAGGAGTTCTGAATTCGTTATATAGCATGCAATGAGTGGAATACGGGTAGCTCCCCTACAAAAAAGGAATGAATACAGGCAGGCACCTGAACAGGCCGGCACGGAACGGAATGTTGAACCCTTTACCAAATTTATAGCCTAGCTGGTATCTGAAGCGATGGCGGGAAGGACGGTGGCGGGGGTATGAAAAGGATAAGGGAGAAAAGGGCGAGCAGTGGCTTTTTCAAGGTGGATGATATGCTAAAGTTACGAAACTTCCCAAGCTCTACTTATGAGATCAATTAATTCTTCGATACCCCTTTTATCTGTTGCGGGATCTTCTGTCAGCTCAATATTTTCAAATTCATGCCAATCAACATCAATACTTGGATCGTATTTGTACTCGGTAAAATGTAAGTCAGGCAGGTCCCATTGGTTTGCATAAAACCAAGTTTCATCAATCAGTTTTGAAACAATAATGCCTCGAATCTCATTAATATCTAACCCCTTTTTATTAGTGAAGATGATTTCATTATAGTTCTTGTAATTACTCCCATCTCTATAGAGGTATGATAATTTGATATTCATCCAACTTCCTTTATGCCAACCACTCGCTTATGTTTCGAGGGAGCACCCTTATTTTCGGAATATTACATCCATGTGGTAGTCCAAGAATTCTTTTTTCGGCAAGTATTTTCTTGGCAAGGTTATTTTTGTTCCCACTAGTGGGGCAAAATGGCTTAAATAATAATTTTGCTTATTTTTTTTCTTTATTTCGGTACACAAAAGAATTTCAAATTTCTCATTGATACTTATGTATCCCTTGTCATAAGCTCTGTCGTAAAAAGGCGAAAGGCAAATCCCGTTTTCAGGGTTTAACCGCTCCTGCTCATTCTTAGACCAAGGTATAATGTGACTTGCTACTAAAAAATCTGATATATCTATACCGGTTACTGCGCATTTATTATCATAATTGGCCAAGACTATTTTACGAAAAGCACTCTGGTTAACTCTTGTTTTTACTTCTCTTATTTTGAACTCTCCTTTTAGGTGCTCCATTCCTTTAAGATCATCAGCAAATTTAGTTTCAAGAAGTATGTGTTCTTTGTCAGCAAGTATTCGCTCGCTTTCAAATAACAACTCCTCTTTATTATTTATAAACTCGTCCCAATAAGGCTTTACCTGTTTACTCCCGCCTTCTAAACCAGATATACCCCTCTGTTGGTGATAGGGGTCAACACTTGCAAAATTATTGAGCCGCATAGAGATGGACCCCGGGCTTCTTCCAATAATTTTCGCTAAATGAATAATTTCTGGTGTTTTTGCATCAAGCTTACCAAAAGGTAGTTTTAAATAAAGATTGAGCGCCAGAATAAATTCATCTCTCGTCCAAAGTCGTTGACCCTCCTTCATAGTTAGTTATATTACTTCCCACAATTTAAGAAAATATTTTTCCTCATTTTCAATGCCAATAAACTTGCACTCAGCATTTCGACATTCTTGAATGAGTGTTTTCGCATTTGTATGATAGAAAGATGCTATCTCTTCGCACCTTGAACCGCAATGTGGGCAAGTAAATGGTTGTTCATTCATTAGAAACATTTCTAGGGGTCTAAAATACATTGGATTTTCTCCTTTCTCCATTAGCAAGAGTACTTAATGCCGCCTAATGCACATTTGCGTTTAAGTCACTATTAAAAATGATACCAGGCTTATTCTATGGTGGAATCTTGTTGAGAGTTTCGGACCTGTTTATGAAATTTGCTTGCCTTATCATGCACATCCGCCATCCCTTAAAGGTACTCCTAAATAAAAAACCCCGGTAAAGGGGTTTTTATTTGTGCTGCTTTTCGGCAGCGCAAGCCTGTTCGCGCTAACCGCTTTTCCTACTTCCCCGCCGGCTCCAGTTTGTACCAGTAGGTAAAGAATTCTTTATACTCATTGAAATTCAAACCCTGCTTGCCGATTGGAATGAGCAGAAAATCCTGGCCGGGTTCGGTGAGTG
The DNA here is from genome assembly GCA_016219985.1 of Sphingobacteriales bacterium. Classification (GTDB taxonomy): domain Bacteria; phylum Bacteroidota; class Bacteroidia; order Chitinophagales; family Chitinophagaceae; genus JJ008. Next base: position 82,265 of record JACRJO010000031.1, read on the forward strand.
CATAGTTCATATAATAACTGTAGTTACCTTTCTGGTTTAAACCGAGTTGTTTCCGGCTGATGATAGTTCCGTCCTTCCCGATCTCGGCTTCCGCTAACACCAGGCCGTCCGGAGAATTAAAAGTATATACTGGCTTGTCGATCGGCTGATTTATGTTTTTTTCGTAATCGAGGTACACCATGGCAATGGAACCGGCTTTGCCGAGAATATGAACCCGGGAAAAAGGACTGGACAGGGCACCCGGCAAGGACAGGAAAATGCGCCGGGGCAGGAAGGCGGGTGTGGCGGCACCTGTTTCCTTATTGATAAAAACAGAGATGACCGAGCCGGCTTCAAAGATACCCCAGCTTTTGGGCCGCTGGTTGCCATACTGTGTGGTTTCAGACCGGAGGATCTCCGGCGCCCCGGTGAGCACGAGGTCGCCATTGTCTAATTCTGTAAGCTGGGGCCTGAAAGTAAAAACATAGAGGATATTGGCCGACTTTACACTGCCCTTCCCGATCAGCGCGGTCATGAATTCCGCGGAAAAGGGATAGATCAGGGGTTTTTGCAGTTTGTTTTCGCGGAGATCATAACTCGTTACAAAGACCCCGTGGCAGTACAAATCATCTCCTTTGTTGTTGTTCAGTGCAGAATAGAGGTAAACAGATTGCTTGTCCCGGGATAACTGGCAGTCCAGCGGGTAGGGGTATTTTCCGGGTACCAGGTTATTTACACTCAGCTGATCCTTCTTGCCTGCCTGGTCGATCGTCAGCAGTTTTCGGTCCCCCTCCTTACTATTTAAAGGGACTAAGACAAAACCGTCATTGGTGATAATCCCCTTTGCGGTGCTGTATTCACCGGCCCCGCTGACCGGCACTTCATATTTTTTTTCTGTTTTCAGTTCCCGGGTCAGTACCTGTACATTCACGGTCTTCCCGGAACTTACAACGGTAAACAGGATGTGGCTGTTATCCGGTGATACGGCATATTGTACCGGTATTTCAGTAACAAATTCGCTGACATTCATAATCCCGACATTCTTTACCGGGACACTGAATAATTTTACCGGTTCGGATAAAGCCAGGCTGACCGTATCCACTGCTGCAATATAATAGTCAAACGATTCCTTTTTATAATGTTTAAAATAACCGACCAGCAGCTGGTCATTAAAATGAATAAGCTCGGGATTAATATTGGCAAAATTCTTTTCCCCGTTTTCCACCTTGCTTTCTTTGACGAGGTTCATATTTATATCATACTTCGCAATTTCAAACGCGTTTTTGATATCAAAAACCTTGGTGAAGAGCCATTTGCTGGCCCCCGTACTCTTGTTCATATAAATACTGTACAGGGATCCCCGGAAGGACATCGAATTGGAGATCACATGGTTTTTATTAAGCCGTTCGGTGATCTTGAATTCTGCGGAGGAGCTGACCTTAAAATGCTGGCCATAGCCGGCAGCACCTGCAAAGGCGAATAGCAATAACAGGGTGAATTGTTTCATAAAATGGGTTTATTACATGAAGTATATGCGCAAATGTAGCAATTCAGGCAATAAACAAGGCGCACTCCTGGTCCGCTTTATCGCATCCTCCGGGCAGTCCTGTCCTGGACATCGCATACCCTGGCATTGCCTCAGCAAAGTAAAGATCCCCGCCAGGGAGCCCCCGGCTCCTTATTACCCCCCTCCCCGGTTGCTCTTTTTTTCTCATTCTTTGGGGTAATAGGGGGCCTATATACTGACTGTACGCCGTTCTTCAGCCTATTTATACCAGGATAACAGCATCAGGAAACGGGATCTGCCGTTGCTTTTTCCATCCTGTAATTTTTTTTCAACGATTCACTTTTCCGTAAATACCCGGTAAAATCAACCGTATTGTGGCGGTGTGGCCGGAGCCTGCAGTTACGTTTCGGCTGGGATTGGGAGAGCCGGTCGTTTAAAAAAGTTGATTTACCCGATTTGAATTATTGGATATTACGGTCGTTCATAGAAGTTAGTTTGCTAAAGTAAACTATTAATTATTAAGTACTTCTAATAAGCGTAACCCGGAATTAGGCATCTTTTCTGCTTTAGATGATCTTAATAATCAATAATCTGGTATTAAAACTCTTTCCGTTTTTACTACATTTACCGTTAGTAGATAACCGAATCCTAATTCCGTGGCTCCACGTCATTTTCTGATACTTTTTTTATTCGTACTGGGATACAGCTCTCTTTCTGCGCAGCAGGGAGGGCATACTGGGCGGCCGAATAATTTTTGCGGGGTAACAGCTTCTTTTTCTCCCGGAAATGATTCTGTACTGACACTAGCTCAGCAATACGACCTGTTCACCTTCGTCAATACCAGCAGCAATGCCACCGATTATCAGTTCTGGGTGGATCATTTTTCCATACAAATGAATACACCCCTGAATTTTTCATTTAACCCGGGGTTGACCGAAATCAAACTGGTGGCTTATAACGGGGACTGCACGGACACTGCGATCTGTTATTATTTCCAGCCGGGTGAGTTTCCGCCGGATACGAATAACCTGAAAATGTATTATGGCAAACCGCAATCCACTGAGTATATCCGGGGTTTCGCCCGTACCGAAAACGGGGGCTTTCTTTATGCGGCCACCCGGGAACAAAGCGGCTACATGAATCAGCCACAGCGTGGTTACCTGTTTAAAACCAGGGCCACGGGCTGTGTGGAATGGTCTTTTATTGTGGACTCCACCAACCGGATGAACTTCATAAGCACCCTTGATAAAATCGCGGTTATACCCGGTGGTGGCGGTTATTACGCCGCCGGATCTACTGAGTCAAACACCCATTTTATTGCGAAATTCACCACTAACGGCAGCATCAGCTGGGTAAAGAAAATGCAGGTGCCACCGTTAAATAATTTGCCAGCCGTCTTCCAGATTCATTCGATTGAAGCGATGCCGGATGGGGGCGTCCTGCTGCTGGGGAATACGTTTTATAAAAACCTCTTTCTTTGCCGGCTCGGGGCAAATGGTGCCCCCCTCTGGCAACGGGAACTCAATGCCGGGGATGAAATGTATCTTGGCGGAATGCAGAATATGCTGGTGAAAGACGGGGCCATTTACATCAATGGGTTTATGAGCTATCGCTATGGCGTCGATTATACTTATATGAGCCTCGTTATGAAACTGGATTATAACGACGGGCAGGTAATATGGATGAATCGTTACCGTGAAACAGGCGGGGATATTACCATGGGTAATATGATTGCCGAAGACAGCACCATCCTGATTGCCACCATCTGCAGTCCCGTGCAGGCAGGAACCTATACTACAGGATCCATTCTGCGGCTTGATACGACCGGCGCCATCCGTTCGGTGACATCGGTTAACGGTAGCTTGAAGTACTATGCGATGAAACCCGTGCTCAGGCGGGTTTCAGGGAAACACTATTACCTGCTTTCTGCAGGTTTTCAGCCCCTGGATCTGCAACCGTATATCTCTCATCAGACCAAACTGGCCAAACTTGATTCCAACTTTAATGTGGTCTGGTCCAAACACCACGCGGCCATACAGCTGGGACAATACACCTATATGGAACCCGACAGCGATGAATCGCTGGTTATGGCCGGTAATGAAAACGGGAATGTTTTGGAATACTATCATTCCTTCTCCCCCAAAATCGTGGTGCGTAAACTGGATTCCTCGGGTACAGAAGCCCTGACTAATTGCCTGCTTGGTAATCAGTCAATGACCCGCGAAAACTTCACGGGGTTGCTGCAGGAGCCGGTGACAGGTCTTGCACCATCCACACCTGCTTATCCGTTTACCGATTTATACCTCGCCGGCCGGACCTATTATCCCGAAATGCGGTATAAGTGTCCCGACTATGTGGACTCCTGCAGCTTTATTAAGGTAACGGGACCTGCCTCGGTCTGTAATATCAGCAATGCCTACACATATAAGGTGCACCGTAACAGGGCCTGCGGACAGCCCGTGGAATGGCAGATCAGCGCGGGCGTTACAATACTGAACCAGACGGATACTTCTGTTATCGTCCGGTTTCCTGATTTTGGCAATTATTCCATAGCCGGCGCTCTGAACTTTAGTTGTTTCCCGGTAAAAGACAGCCTCCCTGTTATTGCCGCATCCATATCACCGCTGCTGGAACTGGGACCGGATACCAGCATTTGTCCCGATAATACCATACAACTGCACGCGGGTCACCGGTACCTGAGTTACCAGTGGAATACCGGCAGTACCGATTCCCTTATTTCTGTTTCCAGCCCCGGAAAATACTGGGTGGATATCACCGATTCCTGTGGCAACCTGATGACAGATACCATCAATGTGATGCCTGCCGCGGTACTGCCCATCAGTATTGGCCCCGACCGCAGCAAGTGCAATTCAGATACCCTCCGGCTGAATGCACCTCCCGGTTTCCTCAATTATGCCTGGTCGCCGGCCTATAATATCAGTTCCGTTACCGCACAGCAGGTGGCCGTAAATCCCTCTGTGGATACTTCCTATTATATTAAAGCGGAGAAAACACCCGGGTGTTTTGCTTATGATACGGTCCGTATCACTGTGCATACTTCACCGCCCATCAGCCTGGGAGCCGATAAAAGCATCTGCAGCGGCGACAGCCTGCTGCTGGACGCAGGTCCCGGCTTCAGCCAGTACAATTGGAACACAGGGGCGCAGACACAAGTGGTTAAGATACAAACAGCAGGCCAGTTTGATGTAACCGGTATTACCGTGCAGGGTTGCCGCTCTGCGGACACGTTCCGGCTCATCAATGTATATGCTTTACCAATCGTAAGCCTTGATCCCGATACCACCCTTTGTACCGGCAGCAGCCGGATGCTTGACGCGGGTTCAGGCTATGCCCGGTATACCTGGAATAACGGCAGTACTGCACAGACCCTTACTGTTACCGGCACAGGACTTTATGCCGTGCTGGTAACAGATAATAATGGGTGCAATGGCAGGGATACCACGCGGATCAGCGGCATCCTGCCCCTGCCGTCCGGTTTCCTCTTTACAGATACTGCTATCTGTTCCTATGGCAGCCTGCAACTGATCGCGGTACCCTCTTTCACAGCCTACCACTGGAGCACTGGCAGCAGGGCCGCATTTGTGAGTATCAGTCAGCCGGGTATTTACTGGCTGGATGCCACGGATAAAAACAACTGTACCGGCCGTGATTCCGTTATTGTAAGCCTGAAGGAATGTATGAAGGGACTTTATGTGCCAACGGCCTTTACACCCAATAATGACGGGAAAAATGATGTACTGAGACCATTCCTATTCGGTAATGTGAAGAAATATGATTTCCGTGTTTTCAACCGTTGGGGTGAAATTGAATTTCAGACAAAGGATCTCTCCACAGGTTGGAACGGAACCTGTAACGGATTGTTGCAGGATGGTAATGTTTATGCCTGGATCTGCCGTTACCAGCTGGAGGGTGGGGAAGAGAAAATGGAGAAAGGAACGGTGCTGCTGATCCGGTAAGATTTTTCCCCGCAGTTGTTATTTATAAGAATAAAAAAACCCCCGGGAGCGGGGGCCACTCCAGCTCATTTCTTTTTGGGTAACAGGGGGCGCTTAGACTAACCGTACAAGCGATCTTGCCTTTTTTCAGCAGGTAAAAATCCCTCTTCCATTTCCGTCCTTTCTTTTCTACTTTTGTCATTCTCTATGTACCGCAAACCTATCCTTATACTCCTCCTCTGCTGCCTATGGCATGTTTCCATGTCGCAAATCATCAGTACTTATGCGGGTACGGGCATCAACGGGTATTCCGGGGATGGGGGGCCGGCCACGGCGGCGCAGCTCTATGACCCCTTTGATGTGGTAGCTGATAATATGGGGAACCTTTATATCTCTGACAGGATGAATAACCGGATCCGGAAAATAAACAGCGCTGGAGTGATTACGACTTATGCGGGTACGGGCACCCTGGGCTATAGCGGTGACGGAGGACCTGCCCTGAATGCCAACCTCTTTAATCCGATCTATATGTGCCTGGATCCGGCAGGTAACCTTTTTTTCACGGACCAGGATAATCACGTAATCCGGAAAATCAACCCGGCGGGGATCATCAGCACGATCACGGGTAACCTACCCACCGGCTATTCGGGAGATGGGGGGCCGCTGGCCCTGGCACAATTCCAAAGTATTTCCGGTGTGCAGTCCGATGCCGCCGGTAATCTCTATATCTCCGATTTCGGGAACCATATTATCCGTAAAGTAAATACGGCCGGGATCATAACTACGTTTGCGGGTACTCCCCAATTATTGGGTTTTGCCGGTGACGGCGGTCCCGCTACCTCTGCCCGACTCTATTTTCCGTATAAAGTGCTAATAAGACCGGATGGTTCGGTGCTGATCCCCGATGTTTCTAATCACCGGATACGTATGGTAAACCCGGCGGGGATCATCAGCACGATCGCCGGTAACGGTCTGGGGGGAAATACAGGGAATGGAGGCCCGGCCCTGCAGGCCTCCCTGAACTTTCCCTGGAGTTTAGCCCTGGATGCCATGGGTAATATCTTTTTGGTGGAACCAATTAGTGACCAGATCCGGAGAATCACCGCAGCCGGTATTATTGATTTATATGCCGGTACTGGTGTTTCCGGCTATAGCGGGGATGGCGGACCTGCCCTGAATGCACAACTCCACATGCTGGCGGGTATCTGCTGCGATCCTGCAGGGAATCTCTACCTTCCCCATAGTGCTGATGACGGGGTGGTACGAAAAATAACCAACTGCCTCTCGGTAACGATCAGCCAGCAACCAGCCAATGTAAATATCTGTGTATCGGGAAATGCCAGTTTCTCCGTTACGGCCGGCAATGCCCTGAGTTACCAATGGCAAATGAACAGCGGACCGGGCTGGACAAATATCACCGATAATGCCATGTATGCCGGTGCCCTGACAAACAACCTGACCGTTACCGGGATTACCACAGCCATGAATAACTATCTCTACCGCTGTATGGTAAGTAACAGCTGCGGCCCGGTTTATACCAGCACTGCTATTCTGCTGGTGAATACACCGGCCCTGCCTTCAGTAAATATCACTGCCAATGTCAACAATATCTGCGCCGGCACATCCGTATTGTTTATAGCCTCGGTGCTTAACGGGGGCACCGCACCCGTTTACCAATGGCGCAAAAACGGTCTGCCGGTGGGCGCCAACAACAATACTTATTCAGATAATGCATTGGTGAACGGGGATATCATCCGTTGTGACCTGGTATCAAATGCCAGTTGTATTACCAGCAGCAGTGCGAGCAGTAATAACATCAGCATGAATGTTACCACCCCGGTAACACCCGCGGTTACGATCACATCTTCTGCCGGAACCATCTGCTACGGTACCCCGGTTACCTTTACTGCGGCTGTCACGCACCCGGGCGCAAACCCGCATTATACCTGGTTTAAAAATTCCACCAACCTGTTTTGGGACAGCCCGGTATATACAGATAATACGCTGAATAATGGGGACCTGGTCATCTGTGTGATGCGAACCTCACTGACCTGTGTGAACTTTGACCAGGTAGTGAGCAATCCCTTAACGGCCTCCGTGAACCCCCTGGTCACCCCATCGGTTACTGTAACCGCAGGAGCATCGGCTGTCTGCCGCGATGCCACTGTGCAGTTCACCGCCACTGTTGTTAACGGGGGCAATAACCCGGTGTACACCTGGAAGAAAAATAACCAGCCAGCCGGAACCGGCAACCCGGTCTATACAGACAACAACCTGGTCAACGGAGATCAGGTTACCTGTGAAATACTTTCCAATGCAGCCTGCCTGGGCAGCAATACAGCCGTCAGTACCCCGGTAAGTATGACCGTGTATCCCGATCCGGTGGTCAGTCTTGATAAGCAAACCGGGTTATGTACAGGAACAAGCCGCCAGCTGGATGCAGGCGGTTTTAGCAGTTATAACTGGAACACGGGAGCGATTACCCGGACGATTACCATAAATAGTACAGGCATGTATGCGGTAACCGTTACAGACCAGCACGGATGTAAAGGAGCGGATACCACTTATATCACCTGGTATCACCCCCTTCCTGCCGCATTTTTACCTGCAGATACGGGGCTTTGTTCCTATAGCAGTTTCCTGCTGAACCCGGTCTCTGCTTATAATGCCTATCAATGGAGTACAGGTAATACCGGCGCACAGATCAGGATCAGCCAGCCGGGTACCTACTGGCTCGATGTCACTGACCAGAACAACTGCACCGGCAGGGATTCCATTATTGTAAGTCCGAAAGAATGCCTGAAAGGCCTTTATGTTCCTTCAGGCTTTACCCCCAATGCTGATGGAAAGAATGACCTGCTGAAGCCCTTTCTGTTTGGTAATGTAAAAAAGTATGAATTCCGGGTATTCAACCGCTGGGGAGAAACCGTATTCTATACCAACGACCCTGATGCCGGCTGGAATGGTGTGTACAAAGGGCAGCTGATGGACGGCAATGTGTTTGCCTGGACATGCCGTTACCAGCTGGATGGGGAGAAAGAGAAGATGGGGAAAGGAACGGTGCTGCTGATCCGGTAAGGTTTTTTTCCCAGTTGTTATTTATAAAAATAAAAAAACCCCCGTTCCCGGGGGCCTTTCCTGCTTATTTCTTTTTGGGTAATAAGGGGCGTTTATACTGACTGTACCAGATAATCTTCCCGTTCTTCATCATATTGATATCATGGTAGACAGCCGAGTCCACTTTGCCGGTCTTATAGGTGTCAATCTCCTTGTACCAGGTTACAACCGCTGCATCTTTTTTGTCCACCGCGTACATTTTATGCCAGGTGGCCATGTCGATGCTTACGGAACTGAGGCTGTCGCGGTAGGTAGTCCACATTTTCATCAGGCTGTCGCGGGTAACATGCAGGGATACCCCATTAGACATATCCACATCCACCGTATCGCCCATGGCGGCAGCAAGGCCTTTCAGATTGCCATCGGCCCAGTCCTTGTAAGACTGTAAAACCGTTTTCAGATCGGCATCGGAAACATTGCTGCTCCAGTTGCTGGTATAAGAAGCCGTGTAAGGCAGGCCTTCAGGCGTATCGGCATTGCCGGCTTTTGGCGTCTCGGCCGGGACTTCTTTTTCCTTGTTGTTACAGGACAAAAACGAAAGCAGGACGAAAGAGAAGAGGATCTTTTTCATTATTGTTGGTTTTTGTTATAAATCAGGCCAGGAGGGATCGGGGGAGGATTGAAACGGGGGGATTGTTCTTAAAGGTAGAGTATTTGGAGAAGAAGAGGTTTATTTTGAAAACCAATCATTAATCGATTGATTATTAATTATTTATTACTTGCCTGCCTGCCGGCAGGTAAATTATTGGAAAGCGGAACGAGTCTTTATTATTTTGCTGATTCACTAAAGAGGACGAGACGGATTTCGATACCGCCATCATGTATATCCTAAGGGCTACTCAATTTTCAACCAGTGTCAATCTTTAAAGTAATTGCCAGCAGCACGAAATAATCAGTCATTAGCAATAAATAATCCTCGTCTCCTGGTTATGCAAATCCCAAGGGCTATTCAATTTTCAACCAGTGTCAATCTTTAA